>JBHJHI010000012.1:0-26294 GCA_050330995.1 Paracoccaceae bacterium | reverse complement strand
GCCCGACGGCTTCCTCGCCGAGCCCGTCTGGGGCTCGCGCTTGGGCGCTCCGCTCGGGCCGTATGCGGCCGTGTTGCCCCGGACCGATCGGGTCGGGCCGGCGCTCCGGTCGCTCGTCGCCGGGTACCGCCCGGCCCGTGCGCTCCGCTCGGGCCGGGCGGCGCGACCGCGTCTCAGAGCGAGACGGCGATCGAGAAGCAGAGGAAGGCGATGAAGCTCGACGCGAGGATCCAGGCGAAGGGGAAGGGCGCCTTCAGGATCGAGCCCGCCTCCGCCTCGATCGCGGCGAGCCGGGTGCGCCCGCGCAGGCCGGCGCGCAGCCCGACGAACACCACGAGCGTCAGCACCGAGGCGATGATGTACAGCTCGGCGAGCGCGGGGAGCCCCGCGGCCGAGACGTAGGGCGTGAGCGCCACGGCGAGCTTGATGTCGCCCGCCCCGATCGCGCCGTCGGTGACGGTGAAGAAGGCGTAGCCGACCACGAAGGCGATGGCGGCGTGCGCGAGGCGCCAGCCGAAGGTCTCGATCGGCAGGCCGGCGAGGCCGGTCGGGATGAACACCAGGAAGATCAGCAGGCACACCACGTTCGGGATGCGCATGTGCTTGAGATCGGTCCACATCGTGTAGGCCAGGAGCGGGATCAGCGCCGCGGCCGCGATCGGCAGGATGGCGGGGTCCATGATCATGGGTCGGGTCCTCAGCGGATGATGGCGCTGTCGAGCTGGGCGAGTTGGTCGGCGGCCGCCTGGTAGTGGCGCGGGTGCTCGTCGACGGCGTCGGCGAACAGGCCGCGCGCGGCGCGGGTGTCGCCGCGGCGCAGCGCCACGACGCCGAGGTTGTAGGTGATCACCGCGCGCTCCTCGCTGGTGAGCGGCACCAGCGGCAGGCGGTAGTCGCCGCGGAGGCCGCGGGAGAGCGCGAGGTTGTTCTTGGCGTTGAACAGGGTCGAGTCGAACGAGATCGCCCGGCGGAAGGTCGCCTCCGCCGCCTCCAGATCGCCGCGGGACATCAGCGAGACGCCCCAGTTATTGAGCACGTCCGAGGGCGCCGGCGACAGCCGCTCGGCCGCGGCGTAGGCGCGGTCGGCCGCCTCCCAGTCCTGGGCGCGGTCGGCAACCATGGCGTCGAGCAGGTGGCGCCGCGCGGTGTCGAGCGAGGCGGGCAGGCGCGCGGCGAGCGCGTCGGCCTCCTCCCAGTCGCCGAGACGCATGGCGACGTAGGCGTAGTCGAGCCGGTCGGCGGCGCGGTCCTGCTCGAGTGCGATCAGCTCCTGGTAGAGCCGCGCCGCCGCGGGGTAGCGCTTCGCGCGAGAATAGGATCGCGCGAGGTTGCGCCGGAAGTCGGCGCGGTCGGGCTCGCGCGCGACGGCGCGCTCGAAGTAGGCGACCGCGCTCTCGGGATTGCCGGCCGAGAGCATCAGCTGCGTGAGCTGCGCCTCGTCGATGATGTCGCCGGCGAGCGGGTCCTTGCGCTGCTCGATCGACGAGGCACAGCCGGCGAGAAGGCTCGCGGCCAGCACGAGGCCGCCAAGACTGGTCTTCATCGGTCTCCCCCTGGGTTCCTCAGCGCCGGTCGCGGCCGGCTCCTTCGGGTCTCCGCCACAGCGCTCCCCCGCGCCGCGACCGCTCCACCGGGCGCCGCGTCGGCGCCCGCGTCCGTCGTCCCGGCCGTCGCCACCGGGCCCGCTTCGGCCTGCTCCGTGGCGCCGCCGGCCCCGGCCTCCGCCCGGGCGGCCCCGCCGGGCGCGGCATCGGCCGGCGCCTCGGTCTCCATCGCGACGAGGCGGAACTCGCTGCGCCCGGTGCGCGCGAGGCGGAAGGCGATCGCCGCGGCCGACGGGTCGGCCTCGGCGTCCCTGCCGAGGCGCGCCTCGGCATCGCTCAGCCGCTCGGCGGCGAGATCGCTCCGCCCGCTCGAGACCACGAAGGCGGTGCGCAGCACGCGGCGCGCGGCCTCGACCTCGCCACGACGGAGCAGCACGTCGCCGAGCGCGAGGTTCACGTCCTCGCGCTCGCGCGCGAGACGGCGCGCGGCGGACAGGAGATACTCCGCACGGGCGAGCCGGCCGCCCGCGGCGGCCGCGAGCCCCGCGCCCGCGAGCGCCTCGACGTCGCCCGCGTCCTCGACCAGCGCGCGGCGGAAGGCGATGTCGGCGCGCGTCGGCCGGCCCGCGTCGAGCATCCGCTTGCCGAGCGCGCGCCAGCTGAGCCCCGGCGCGCGCACGAGCACCGGCGGCGCGGGCGGCGGCGCCGCGCTCTCGCGCGCGGCCTCGACCGCCTCCGGCGCGAGGGCCGCGAGACCGTCGGGCAGCCCCTCCCCCTCGGCGCAGGCGCCGAGGAGGCTGGCGAGGCCGAGGGCGAGGGGCGTGGCGCGGACCGGGCGGGCCATGGTCTCAGCGCCCTGCGAGCTGGCCGAAGGCGCGCACGATCATGATCAGCGACGGCCCGACCAGGATCAGGATCAGCGGCGGCACGGTGAAGAACATGGTGCCGAGCGTGAGCTTGGTCGGCAGCACGTTCGCCTTCTCCTCGGCGCGCATCAGCCGCTTGTCGCGCATCTCGGCGGCGTAGACGCGCAGCGCCTGGCTGATCGAGGTACCGAAGGCGGTCGACTGGATCATCACGGTGACGAACGAGGAGATGTCGTTGACCGCGCAGCGGTCGGCGAAGTCGCGCAGCACGGTGATGCGGTCCTTGCCGACGCGGAACTCCTGGCTGACGACGTTCAGCTCGTAGGCGAGCGGACCGGAGGCCGCCTCCATCTCCTTGCCGACGCGGGTCATGGCCTGGTCGAGCGACTGACCGCCCTCGATGCACACCAGCATCATGTCCATCGCGTCGGGGAAGGCCTTCTGGATCTCCTCGCGGCGCGCCTGGATCGAGCGCTTGATCCAGTAGACCGGCGCGAGGAAGCCGCCGAGGCCCGCGATCACAGTGATGAACACGCCGAAGCCGAGCTTGGGCTCGTCGGGCAGCACCAGCGTCATCGTCGCGGCGACGGCGGTGAGCCCGACGCTCAGACCGAAACGCGCGGTGTAGTACTGGCGCACCGCGCTCGGGCCGGTGAAGCCGGCCTGGCGCAGCTGCTTCTTGGTCTCCGAGACCTGCTCGGTCGAGGACGGCTGCAGGTAGTCGGCGATGCCCCCCGAGGCGTCGTCGGTGTCGCGCAGCTTGACCAGCTCGCTCTTCAGCCGCTCGTCGCGGAAGTTGAAGCGGTCGAGCGGGTCCTTCTTCTTGCGCAGCACCAGCGGCACCGCGAGCACGATCATCAGAATCGAGATCAGCGCGATCGCGTAGAACGGCGCCTGCTCGCCGTACTCGGCAATCAGGTTTTCCGCTACGCTGGCGAAGAAGCCGGAGACGCTTTCGAACAGAGCATCCATCGCATCATACCTTGATATTGACCAGCATGCGCATGAAGAAGATGTTGATGATCAGCAGGATAAAGGTGACGACCGCGCCGGGTATGAACAACGGATGGTCGTCGACCGTCTCGTAGTAATCCGGCTTGACCACCTGGACCAGCAACAGCGCGATGATCGGGAACACGGACAGGAACCAGCCCGACCAGCGCGCCTCGGCGGTGATAGCGCGCACCTTGCGAAACAGCTTGAAGCGCGAGCGGATCACCTTGGACAGACCGTCGAGCACCTCGGCGAGGTTGCCGCCCGAGACCGACTGGATGTTGATCGCGATGGCGAAGAAGCGCAGGTCCGGCAGCGGCACGCGCGAGGCCAGGCGGTCGAGCGCGTCGTTGAGGTTCATGCCGTAGGTCGCCTCGTCGGAGATCAGACCGAACTCGGTGCCGAGGGGATCGGGCATCTCGCGCGCCACGATCGCGATCGCCGCCGTGATCGGGTGCCCAACGCGAAGCGAGCGCACCATCAGGTCGACCGCGTCGGGGAACTGCTCCTCCATCAGCGAGATGCGCGCCTTGGCCTTGTTCGACAGCCAGATGTAGAGCGAGCCGTAGCCGCAGATGATCGCGATCAGGATGCGGATCGGCAGCGAGGCCGAGGTGAAGACGTAGAGCAGCACGCTCGCGATCAGGCTCAGCACCACGATCGCGAGCAGCATCATGCCCGGCGACATGGTGATGTTGGCGTGGCGCGCCTTCTCGGTCAGCGTGCCGACCACCGGCAGCTTGAACTCGCGCTTGTTGCCCTCGCGCTCGGCGCGCAGGATCGAGAGCACCTCCTCGGTGTCCTTGCCGTCCTGCAGCAGCGCGAGCCGGCGGTTGACCCGCTTCTCGCGCTTGAGCGTCTTGCCGTAGGCGACGAGGTAGACGCCCTCGACCATCAGCAGCACGCCGACGAAGATCAGAGCGTAGATAAGCGGCTGGAACAGCATGACCCGACTCCCTCACACGTCCGGCTTGAACAGCGACTGCGGCAGCTCGTAGCCGTAGATCCGGAACTTGTCGGCATAGCGCGAGCGGATGCCGGTCGCGGTGTACTTGCCGCGGACGTTGCCGTCGCTGTCGGTGCCGAAACGCTCGAACTTGAAGACTTCCTGCATGGTGATGACGTCGCCCTCCATGCCGACGATCTCGGCGATCGAGGTCATGCGCCGCTTGCCGTCGGACATGCGGCTCGCCTGCACGACGAGATGCACCGCGCCCGCGATGTTGGTGCGCACCGCCTTCAGCGGCAGCTCGATGCCGGCCATGCCGATCATGTTCTCGAGGCGGCCCAAAGCGTCGCGCGGCGAGTTGGCGTGCAGCGTGGTCATCGAACCGTCGTGGCCGGTATTCATGGCCTGGAGCATGTCGATGACCTCCTCGCCGCGGCACTCGCCGACGATGATGCGGTCGGGGCGCATGCGGAGCGCGTTCTTCAGGAGATCGCGGATGGTGACCGCGCCCGTGCCCTCGATGTTGGCCGGGCGGCTCTCCATGCGGCCGACGTGCTCCTGCTGGAGCTGAAGCTCGGCGGTGTCCTCGATGGTGCCGATGCGCTCGTCGTTGGAGATGAACGCCGACAGCGCGTTCAGCGTGGTCGTCTTGCCCGAGCCGGTGCCGCCCGAGACGATGATGTTGAGCCGGCAGCGCACGCAGGCGTGCAGGAACAGCGCCATCTCCTCGGAGAATGCATCGAACTCGATCAGCTTGTCGACGGTGAACGGCTTCTTCGAGAACTTGCGGATCGAGAGGAGCGGCCCGTCCACCGCGCAGGGCGGCACTAGGGCGTTGACGCGCGAGCCGTCGGCGAGGCGGGCGTCGACCCAGGGATTGCTCTCGTCGATGCGCCTCCCCACCGCCGAGACGATCTTGGTGATGATGCGCAGGAGGTGGTGGTTGTCCTTGAACTGGACCTCGGTGCGCTCGAGCTTGCCGCGGCGCTCGACGTAGACGTGCTCGTGCGCGTTCACCAGGATGTCGGTGATCGTGTCGTCGGCGAGCAGCGGCTCGAGCGGACCGAGCCCCATGACCTCGTCGACCAGATCGCGCACCAGCCCGTCGAACTCGGGGCGCGAGAGCACGAGATCGGAGGTGGCCAGCTCCTCGCGCACGATCTCGCTGATCTCGTGGCGCAGTTCCGCGTCGGACACCTTGTCGAGCGCGCTCAGGTTCAGCGCGTCGAGGAGCTTGGTGTGCATCTCCACGCGCAGCGCGAGCAGGCGCCGGCGGCGCGTGGCTTCGGTCTCGTTGGCCGCGGGGCGCGCGGCCTGCTGCAGGGCCAGACGGCGCTGGCGCACCTGGCTCTCCTCGCCCCCCGCGGGCTGCGCCCGCGCGGCGGCCTCGGCGCCGGCCTCGACGGGCGTCGGCGCCGGACGCGCGGCCGCGGTCTCCTCGACCCCCCCGCGCATACGTCGAAACATCGGCAGTCTCTCCCCTCGTCCCCCCGGTGCGGCCGGCCGCCCCGTCAGCCGGCCTCCTCCGCCGCGGGCCCCGCGGCGGCCATCTCGACGACCCGGCTCGCGATCTTGACGATCTCGCGGCGCAGCGCGTTGGAGCGCGCGACCTCGGCGAGCGGCACGCCCTGGTCGCAGGCGTCGGCGACCGCGCGCCCGCCGTCGGGCAGCATGTGCTTGAACTCGACCGCCAAGCTCTCGGCGAGGCGCTTGGCGCGCGCCTTACCCGAGAGATCGGTCAGCCGCGGCGCGCGGTTGAGCGCGCAGACCATCTTGGAGAGGTCGAGATCCTCCGACTTCAGCGTGCGCGTGAAGCGGAACATGTTCTGCGCCGAGCGCATGTCCGACTCCATCACCACGACGAAGGCGGACGCGGTCGAATAGACCGTCTCCGACCAGTTCATCAGCGCCTGCGGCATGTCGATCACGACGTAGTCGAAGCTGTCGGTGGCCACGCGCAGCATCGCCTCGACGTCGGCCGGCGAGACGATGTCGAGCGGCAGCGCGTCGCGCGGCGCGGTCAGCACGTGCAGCCGCTCGCGGTAGCTGGTCAGCGCCTGCGTCAGCGCGGTCTGGTCCATGCTGCCGGCCTCGGAGACCAGCTCGTAGACCGCCTCGCGGCGGGGCACGTCGAGATAGGTCGCCACCGCCCCGTACTGGAAATTGAAGTCCATGAGGGCCACGCGCTTGCCCTCGGTGCGCACCAGCTCGCACAGCTCCCAGGCGAGGTTGACGGCCAGCGTCGAGGCGCCGACGCCGCCGGCGACACCGTAGACGCCGAACACCTTGCCCTCGCGCTTAGCGCCCGCGCCGCCCACCCCCGGACGCCGGCCCCGCGCGCGCGCCGAGCGCAGGTTGTTGATCGCCTCGCGCAGCGCCCCCGCGGGCTCGGGGTACGGCGCGAACTCGGCGACCCCGGCGCGGATCAGCGCGTGCATGGTGCGCGAGGAGATCTCGCCGCAGACCAGGAGCGCCATCACCTCGGCGTTGGCCGCCTTGCGGATCAGCCCGAGCGCGGTGTCGACCGCCTCCGGCGTGTCGCTCGACAGCGTGACGATCGCGAAGGTGCGCTCCCCGTCGGCGTCGGCGAAGACGTCGTCGGCCTCGGCGTTGGCGACCTCCACCCAAGCGTCGGCCCCGATCTCGCCGTCGAGGTCCTCGGCGAGCGCGTCGATCTCGACGAAGTCGTCGGAGAACACGACGGCCTCCGGGGCCTGCGTCTTGGTCTCCTTCAGAAAGGAAAGCGCCATGCTCGTCATCCACCTCGATCGGACGGAAACCGGCGGTTCGCCGGACGCGCGCCCCCTCACGCGGCGCGCTGGCCCCTACGCGGCTCAGCCCCGGCGCTCCCCTGCGCCGTGCCGCTGCAACCCTTGCGTTCATGATCGCAGAATGTGGCGGATCAAGGACGCGCCGCCGACGTCGCGGAACTCGCTGCCCGCCGCCGGTCCCGGCCGCGGGGACGCGAGGTCCGCCCCGGCGCGTTCGCCGGGCCAGGTCCCGCGGGCGGGCGTGGGGAAGAGGCGCGGGAGCGGGAACCCGAAGCGCCGGGCCCGCTCCGTGCGGGTCCGGCGCTTCGGCGCGTCGCCTCTCGCGCGTTCCCGCGAGCCCGGGCGTTGTTCGCCGGGCCGGAGAATGCCTCGAGGCGCTCCCCGGCCCGGACGGCGCTCTAGACGCCCCCTTCGGTGGCGGTGACCGTCGCGACGGGAGAGACCTGGAAGTTGTCGTAGGTCGTCGCCGCGTACTCGCCGTCGAGGTTGGGGCCGACGTAGTAGCGCTCGAAGCCCGCGACGGCCGTGACCGCGCGACGGTTGCGCCGCTCGCGCCCGTCGGTCGCGCCCACCGGCTCGCTCTCGCCGGCAGAGGCGACGGCGTCGAGGCGCTCCCGCGCGATCCCGCGGGCGACGAGATAGCGCACCACCGCGCGCGCGCGCCTGAGGCCGAGGCCGACGTTGTAGGCCTCGGGGCCGACGAGGTCGGTATGGCCGACCACCGCCATGCTCACGCTCTCGTTGGCCGAGAGCCAGCGCACCTGGCTGTCGAGCGCCGCCCGCGCCGCCGACGTCAGGCGGGCGCTGTCGAAGTCGAAGGTGACGGTGTCGTCGGCGCTCGCGCGGAAGGCGACCGAGAGATCGCGCAGCCGCTCGGCCGGGTCGCCGTAGGCCTTCTGCAGCCGGGCGTTGACCACCTGGCCGGCGCCGATGGCGCCGGGATTGGGGCCGAGGCCGCTCTCGGTGGCGCAGCCGGCGCTCGCGAGCGCGAGACCGGCGAGGAACAGCGTCGTCTTCGCGTGCATCGTTATCACTCCACCACGTAGCCGTAGGAACCGTCGAAGCCCTTGGCCGCGCCCGGCGCGCTGGCGCCCTGGCCCTGGGTCCGACCGAGGAAGAACAGCTCGCCCTCGTTGGGCAGGGCGATGCGGTCCTGCGGGATCGCGAGCAGGCCCTCGTCCTCCACCGGGGTGACGATGTCGGCGGTGACGATGATGACGAGTTCGCTCTCGCCCTTCTGGAAGGTGACCGAGCGGAACAGGTTGCCGATGATCGGCAGATCGCCCACCCAGGGAAGCTGGTCGACGCTGTCGGAGAACTCCTCGTTGTAGAGCCCCGCGATCGCGAAGCTCTCGCCGTCGCGCAGCTCGATCGTCGTGGTGGCGCGCCGCACGCTGAAGCCGACGATGGTCGCCGAGGCGGCGCCGCTGCCGGAGACCACCGCGGTCGAGTTGTCCGGGTCGATCGCCGACTGCTCGGTGTTGACCGAGATGTGGATCAGGTCGCCGTCGATCACGGTCGGCACGAAGTTGAGGCTGACGCCGATCGGCTTGAACTGGATGGAGGCGCCGTCCTCGCTGAAGACCGGGATCGGCACCTCGCCGCCGGCCAGGAACGACGCCTGCGTGCCCGAGAGCGCGACCAGCGTCGGCTCGGCGAGCGTGCGCGCGAAGCCCTTGTTCTCGGCCGCCGTCAGCGTGACGTCGAGCAGGAAGCTGTCGGCGATGGCGAAGACCGCGCCGAAGCTGCCGAAGATGCCGGTGCCGGAGAGCGCCTGCTCGAAGATCGGCTCGGTGCTGTCGGGGTCGTTGAAGGCCTCGGTGTTGACGTCGACGTCGTCGCCGGTCTGGGCCAGCGTGGCGGTGCGCCCGGTCGAGCCGACCGCGCCGGTCGAGAGCCCGAGCGACTTGCCGGCCGCGCGGCTCATCTCGGCGATGCGGATCTTGAGCGCGACCTGCTGCGAGCCGCCGACGCTCATCATGTTGGTGACCTCGGAGCCCGTGTAGGCCTGGGCCAGCGCGATCGCGCGGTCGATCTTGGCCGCTCCCGAGACCACGCCCGAGAGAATCACCCCACCCCCCCCGGAGCGCACGTCGATCGGCTCGTCGGGCAGCGTCTCGGCGAGGCGCTCCTTCAGCTCGGAAAGGTCGGGCGTGACCACCACGTCGACGTTGGCGATGAGCCGGCCCTCGTTGCCGAGCAGCGTCAGCGTGGTCGTGCCGCGCGCGCGGCCGAATATGTAGATCGCACGGTCCGAGAGCGGCGAGACGTCGGCGATCTCGGGCTGCGCGACCGAGACCTCGACGAAGGGCTCGGCGCTCTCGACCACCACGGCGCGGTTGATCAGCACCGAGACATCGTCGGAAGCGAGACCGCGCGCGGTGCGCAGGGCCGTCTGCGCCTCGGCCGGCAGGCTCGCCTGCGCCAGCATAATCCCGGCCATGACCGCCAAGCACCATAGGAACGGCGGAGACTGTCTTCCCAGCATCGCGTTTCTTCTGCCCCCTCAAACGCTTTCGGAAAGTCGCCCGCACCGCGTGCGCGTATTGCGAGCGCCGCCACATGACCTCCGCTTTTGGACCGAAATGAGACAAACTTCGGTCGATACCGGCACAACCGCGGCACGGGCACGGGAATGACCGCGACAGAGGCGCGCGAGCGCCAATCCCGAGCGTTCGAAGCGCCCGATGGACGAGACGACGGGGGCGCGACCATACGCCGAAGGCCCCGAGGCGCGCACTGGAGGGGCTGGCGATTCGCCGGTCTCGCCACCGCGTCGACCGAGCGGTGCCTCCCCCGTCGCCCCGGCGTGCGAGGGCGGTTCGCGGGCGCGGCGTCGCCGTGGGGCCGGTGCCCGTCGTCCGCCCCGCGCACACGGAGGCGGCCCTCTCCCGGACGGGCGGCGCGGGCGTCCGACCCGCCCGAGCGGGGCGTCCGGCCTCCCCGGGAGAGCGGGGAGACGAGAGCCGCCACGGCGGCCGGCCCGGTCGGCACGGTGGAGGGGGAACGAGCCCGACGCGACCGATCGCGCCTGGCGGGAGATCGCGAGCCGCAGTCGATCATGGCAGAGCGCGCGACCCAGGTGGGACCGGGCCGCGCGCTAGGGATCGTCGGATCGTCGTCTTCGTGCGCCTCGGGGATGCCCGGGCGTTCCTCCGGTCGAGGACCGCTCCGGGATCGGAGCGGCCGCCCTTGGGGTCAGTCGAAGGTGACGCTGGACGAGGAGCCGCCGCGGCGCACGCGTACCGTCGTGCGCTCGGGCGCCTTAACCTCCACCTAGCGCTCGATGCCGCGCAGGTCGTCGAGGTCGACGGTGCTGTCCTTCTCGTCGATCGCCACGAAGTCGCGTGCGCCGCGCAGGATCAGTGAGAGCCGCCCGATCTGCTGGGCGAGCGCGAGCTTCTGCGCCTCGCGCGCCGAGACGTCGACGGTGGCGGTGCGGCCGACCTTCGGCGTGAGGCCGCTGGTCTGGGCACGCTGGTCGACGGCGATGACCTGCACGTTCGACAGCACGACGCGCGAGACCAGGCCACCGTCCTTGTTGCGATCGGTGAGCAGGATGTCGACGCGGTCGCCCGGCGAGACGAAGCCGGCCACGCCGGAGGTCACGTCGATCGAGATCGAGAAGGCGCGCCGGCCCTCGCGCAGCATCATGGCGATGCGCGAGTCCTCGCCGAAGCCCGTGACCTTGCTCTCCAGGATCGGCTCGCCCGCGTCGATCTTGCGCAGCGCGACGCGGCGCTCGGAATTGATGTCGCCCACCAGATCCTCCGGCGAGGCGAAGGCGCCCTGGGGCACCGAGACGGCGGGCCAGTCGACGATGCGGATCAGCGCCTCCTCGATCGGCTGGCCGTAGTCGATGTTCTCGGCCGCGACGATCACCGGGACGGTCTCCGCTTGCTCGACCACCACCTTCGGCTGGCTCTGCTGCTTGGCGAGAATGCCCTTGGCGTAATAGAGCGCGCCGCCGGCGAGACCGACGCCGACGACCAGGACGAGAATGCCGATGAGGCGCATGGGCGCGGTGCTCCGAACGGAAGGCCGGGCGTCGTGCCGGCGGGAATTCCTCAGTTGTCGACCGGGATCGTCGTCTCTGGCGCTTCGAGGATCGCCGTCTCGACGGCATCGACCACGGACTGCAGCTCGTTGCCGAGGAAGGGCAGGATCACGAGCGAGGTGATCAGCAGACCGGCGACGAGCGCCACCCAGTCGATCGTCACCGCCCCGTCTTCGTGGCCTCTGAAGGAACGACGATCCATGACTCGACCCCGTCGGTAAACGCGCGACGCGCGCGATGAACAGGCGCGCCTGCGGCGGGCGCAAGCGACACGAAGCCCGACCGGTCGGAGGCCATACGCGCGAGCCGATCGACCGGGGGGAGGAAGGAGGGAGGGACGGCGGTCGCGACCGCCGACCCGGCAAGCGTGTGGCCCGGACGATCCCGCCCGGGCGCGGCGCGTATTACTCGCCGCCGCCAGCAGCCTCAGCGTCGTCCACCACGCCGCCGTTGTTGTCGGTCGAAGCCTCGAGCAGCTGGGTCTCGACCTCGTCGAGGACGCTCTGCAGCTCGTTGGCCAGGAAGCCGACGATGCCGATGCCGAGGATGAGCAGACCGGCGGCCAGCGCGACCCAGTCGATGGTGACGGCGCCGCTCTCGTTGTTCAGGAACTTCTTCATGGTGGTCTCTCCACAAGCTCTGGTTCGGGTCCCACCCGGGGGCTCCGGGCGGCGTCGGAAATTGCGGTTCCTCGCCCCAACTCCCTATGCCCTTCTGATAGCACCACCCTCGCCGGCTTGCAAAACAAGAATGGAGTTGAGCCCAACTTCAACTTCTGCTTACTGAGGTTTGTGGGGTTTCGACGAAGAAAAAGGCAGCCTTGCCGCAATCCAGTAGCCTGGGGGTTGAATTGAGGCGGAAATGTGGCCGCGCCGTGACTGGCGCCATACTTGGAGTGGCCGCGATCGGCGCGATGCCGGTCGTCGGGGCCGAATCGAAGGCGGGCACGCTCGCCAACAGCATCCGCGCCGGCGACCGCTCGCGCATGCACATCGTCCGCGCGCCGGCGCCCGGCACGGTCCGACCACCCCTGCCGAGCGCGCGCGTGCGGGTGCTGACACCCGAGGCCGCGCCCGCGCGCGCCGCGCCGGCGACACGCTCGCACCGCCGACCGCCGCCGGGGCCGCAGGACTGGTTCTGGGCGAGGCACACGCCCGCGCGCGCCGCCGCCGCGCCCGGCCGCTGGGTCGCGGCGCTCGCCGATCTGCGCGTGCGCCGTGCCGGGGGCGAAGGCTTCGTCAGCGACGCCACCGTCCGGCTCATCCTGCGCGCGCACGGCCCCACTATAGAGAAGGCCGCCGCCCGCCACGCGGTCTCGAACGCCCTGATCGCCGCGGTGATCGCGGTCGAGTCGGCCGGCCGCGCCGGAGCGATCAGCCATGCGGGCGCGCAGGGGCTGATGCAATTGATCCCGGCCACCGCGCGGCGCTTCGGCGTCGACGACAGCTTCGACCCGATCCAGAACGTCGAGGGCGGCACCGCCTACCTGAGCTGGCTCCTGAACCGCTTCGAACAGGACCCGATCCTGGCGCTCGCGGGCTACAACGCCGGCGAGGGCGCGGTCGACAAGCACGCGGGCGTGCCGCCCTACAAGGAGACGCGCGCCTACGTGGTGAAGGTGTTCGACGCCATGGCCGCGATCGAGCGGTTCTGCGCCGCGCGCCCGGCGAGCCCGCGCCACCCCTGCGACTGGTCGGTCGCGACCGCGGCGGCGGGCTGAGCCGCGCGTACCGCGCGGCCGAGAGGACGCCGGGCCGTCGCGGCCCGGCGAGGCGGAGAGCTCAGGCGACCAGCGTCGCCTCGGTCTTCTCCTCGACCTCCTCGCGCGAGACCTCGGGGGCGCACTCGACCAGCTTCAGGCCGCCGTCCACCACGTCGAACACGCCGAGGGTGGTGATGATGCGGTTGACCACGCCGGTGCCGGTCAGCGGGAGCGAGCACTGCTTCAGAAGCTTGGTCTCGCCCTTCTTGTTGGTGTGATCCATGATCACCACCACGCGCTTGACGCCCGCCACCAGGTCCATCGCGCCCCCCATGCCCTTCACGAGCTTGCCGGGGATCATCCAGTTGGCGAGATCGCCGTTCTCGGCCACCTCCATCGCGCCGAGGATCGCGAGGTCGATGTGGCCGCCGCGGATCATCGCGAAGCTCGTCGACGAGGCGAAGTAGCTCGTCTTGTCGAGCTCGGTGATGGTCTGCTTGCCGGCGTTGATCAGGTCGGCGTCGATCTCGTTCTCGGTCGGGAACGGGCCCATGCCGAGCATGCCGTTCTCGGACTGCAAGGTCACGTCGACGCCGTCGGGGATGTGGTTGGCCACGAGCGTCGGGATGCCGATGCCGAGATTGACGTAGAAGCCGTCCTCTAGCTCGGCCGCGGCGCGGGCGGCCATCTGGTCGCGGTCCCAGGGCATGGGGGGTGTCCTCCGAAAAGGGGCTCGCGGACAGGCCGACCCGCCCGCGCGGTCGGTCTCGCGCGGCTCAGGCCGCGCGCAGCGTGCGCTTCTCGATGCGCTTCTCGTGGCGCGCTTCCAGGATGCGGTCGACGAAGATGCCGGGCAGGTGGACGGCGTCGCCCTCCAGCTCGCCCACCGGCACGATCTGCTCGACCTCGGCGACGCAGACGCGGCCGCACATCGCCGCGTCCGGGTTGAAGTTGCGCGCGGTCTTGCGGAACACGAGGTTGCCGGCCGCGTCGCCCTTCCACGCCTTGACGATCGAGAGGTCCGCGACGATGCCGCGCTCCAGCACGTAGGTGCGCCCGTCGAACTCCTTGTGCTCCTTGCCCTCGGCGACCTGGGTGCCGACGCCGGTGGCGGTGTAGAAGCCGGGGATGCCCGCGCCGCCCGCGCGCATGCGCTCGGCCAGCGTGCCCTGCGGATTGAACTCGATCTCCAACTCGCCCGAGAGGTACTGTTGCATGAACAGGTCGTTCTCGCCGACGTAGGACGAGATCATCTTCCTGATCTGCTTCTTCTCCAGCAGGATGCCGAGGCCGAAGTCGTCCACGCCGCAGTTGTTCGAGGCGACGACGAGGTCCCTGGTGCCCGCGTCGCGGATGGCGGCGATCAGCGTCTCGGGAATACCGCAGAGGCCGAAGCCCCCGGCCGCGATCGTCATGCCGTCGAACAACACCCCTTCGAGCGCGGAGGCCGCGTCGGCGTAGACCTTCTTCATCGTCGCTGTCCCATGGTCGAGGGCGCCACCGGGCGGGCGCGTCTGTCGGGCTGCACCCTAGTCCGCGCGACCGCGCCGCGACAAGGGCGCGCGGTCCCTCAGGGCGCCTCGCCCCGGCCCGCGCTCCGCGCCAGCGCCCGGCTCGTGCCGTGGCGGGTCTTGTCCCAGTAGTAGGGGGCGACGAACAGCTCGGCGACCGCCTTCCAGGCGGCCATGGCGCCGAGCGTCCAGTAGAGCGGCAGCGCCGGCGCCCACGCGAGCAGGTCGAGCGCGCGCGCCCGCGCCGCCGCGCGCGCGGCCGCCGCCAGCATCACCCCCTGCCCGACGGCGAGCGAGGCGTAGACCGGCCAGAGCGCCCAGCCCGGCAGCCAGCGCCCCCAGACGCTCTCGCCCGCCGCGAGCGAGGCCGCGAGCGAGCCCCAGAACAGCGGCATCGCCAGATAGCTCGCCGCCGCGCCGAGGAAGAGGACGTTGAAGGCGAGGAACCCGCGCGGCCCGAGATCGCGCCAGAGCGCGCGCGGGTCGCGGGCGTGGCAGAGCCAGGTCAGGAGATCGCCCTTCAGCCAGCGCGAGCGCTGTCGCACCCAGGGCCACCAGCGGCAGTTGGCCTCCTCGTCGGTCGCCTCGTCCAGGAGCCGCGTGCGCCAGCCGCGGCAGTAGAGGCGCATGCCGAGATCGGCGTCCTCGGTGACGTTGTGCGCGTCCCAGCCGCCGACCGCCTCCAGCGCGTCCCGGCGGAAGTAGACCGAGGTGCCGCCCAGAGGGATCGGCAGACCGAGCCGCTCCCAGCCGCGCAGCAGCACGTCGAACCAGATCGCGTATTCGAGCTGGAAGCAGCGCGAGATCCAGCTCTCGCGCGCGTTGTGGAAGCGCAGCCGGCACTGCACGCAGCCGTAGTCGGGCGCGAGGCCGGCGAAGGCGTCGGCGACGGCACGGAGCTGGCCGGGCTCGGGGCGGTCCTCGGCGTCGAGGATGCCGACCACCGCGCCGCGACAGAGGTTCAGCGCGTAGTTGAGCGCGCGCGGCTTGGTGCGCGGGCCCCCGTCGGGCACCACCACGACCGAGACCCAGGGCGGCAGCGAGGCCCCCTCGACCGCGCGCCGCGTCGCGGCGTCGGCGGCCTCGACCACGAGCTTCACCTCGAGCCGGTCGCGCGGATAGTCGAGCCGGTCGATCGCGCCGACGATCTCGCCGACCATGCGCGCCTCGCGAAAGAGCGGCACGAGAAGGCTCACGTCCGGGGTCTCGACGGAAGGCCCGGCACGCGGCTCGGCGTCGGGCGGAGGCGCCGCCCGACGCCAGCCGTGGACGAGCGCGAGCGCGCGCATCGTCCCCGTCGCGGCGTTGAGCGCGAAGAGCAGGGCGAGAAGGGCGACCGCCGCCGCCTCGGGCACGAGGACGGCGAGGCTCAGGCCCGCGACCGCCACGCAGGCGACGCGTCGGCGCGCGGGGCCGAGAGCGCGCACGCTGAGCCGCGCGTCGAGCCCGGGCGAGGCCAGCGGCGCCAGTCGCTCGCCGAAGCGATCGGCGAGCGCGTCGTCGAGATCGGGCGTGGCGACGGCGACGAACAGCGTCGCGCGCGGATCGAGCCCCAGCGCCTCGGCCGCTCGCGCACGCGTCTCGGGGCGGTCGGTCGCCCAGGCGACGCCCTCGCCGAAACGCCGCCAGGGCAGCACGCGGTGGGCGAGCCAGAGCGTCGGCGCCTCCGCCTCGACCGCGAGGCCCGGCTCGGCCGGGTCGGTGCGCAGGTCGGCGACGCCGAGCGGCGCCGCCGGCGGATCGCCACCGGGGTCGGGCTCGGGAAAGACCGACGGATCGGGCGCTTCCTCGGGTGCCGGGGCGAGGGCGAGGACGCCCTCGGTCGTCGGGACGGTGCCACGCTCGCCGCCGCACGAGACCGTCGAAGCCCCTTCGCCGGGGGAGGCGCGGGCCGGAAGGGCCTCGTCCCCGTAGGCGAGCGTGGCGGGACGCTCGAGCTCATGCGCGAACGCGGAGGAACGCTCGACGCTCGGCGCGGATGCGTCGCCGACGGCCGGGGCGGCCCCGGCGGCCGGCGCGCTCGACTCGTCCGGCGGCGCGGTGGCGCGAGCCGAAGCCTCGACGCTCTCCGCCCTGCCGAGCGCGCGCAGCCGGACGAAGCCGTCGGCGAGATCCCCGTCCCTCGTCCGGTCCTTCGCCGGGATCGGCAGCGGAGCGTCGGGCCGCACGGCGCGCGCGAGAGGCGACGCGAGAGCCCCGCGATCGGGGGCATCGCCCCTGCCGCCCGTCTCCGCCGCGCCCCGCCCTGCCCCGCCCTCGTCCATGGGCGCGAGCATCGCCGAGCAGGCTTAAACCATGATTGAGCGGGCGGCGCGCCCCTCCGGCGCTCAGCCCCGGCACGTCTCCATCGCCTCGACGAAGCGCTCGAACAGGTAGAAGCTGTCCTGCGGCCCCGGGCTCGCCTCGGGATGCTGCTGCACCGAGAACACGGGCCGGTCGCGCAGCGCGAGCCCGCAGTTCGAGCCGTCGAACAGCGAGACGTGGGTCTCGATCGCCTCGGGCGGCAGGGTGGCGGCGTCGACGGCGAAGCCGTGGTTCATCGAGGTGACCTCGACCTTGCCGGTGGCGATCTCCTTGACCGGATGGTTCGCGCCGTGGTGGCCGTGGTTCATCTTCACCGTCCGCGCCCCGAGGGCCAGGCCGAGCATCTGGTGGCCGAGGCAGATGCCGAACATAGGCAGCCCGGCGTCGATGAGCTTGCGGATCGTCGGCACGGCGTAGGCCCCGGTCGCGGCCGGGTCGCCGGGGCCGTTCGAGAGGAACACGCCGTCCGGGGCCTCGGCCAGCACCTGCTCGGCCGTCGCCTCGGCCGGCAGCACCACCACCTCGCAGCCGACCGAGGCGAGCGAGCGCAGGATGTTGCGCTTGGCGCCGAAATCGAGCGCGACCACGCGGGCGCGCCGCTCGCCCATCGGCGCGAAGCCCCGGCCCCAGGCCCAGCGGGTCTCGCGCCAGTCGCCCCGCCCCCGCCCCGTGACCTCGCGCGCGAGGTCGAGCCCTTCGAGGCCGGGGAAGGCGCGCGCCTCGGCGACCAGCGCCTCGGTGTCGATCCGGCCGTCGGGGACGTGGGCGATGGCCGCGTGCGGCGCGCCGCGCTCGCGGATCAGCCGCGTCAGCCGCCGCGTGTCGACGCTCGAGACGCCGACGATGCCGCGGCGGTCGAGCCAGTCGGACAGCGCCTCGTGGCTGCGCCAGTTGGCCGGCGAGGTCACGTCGAGGCGCACGACCATGCCGCGCGCCCAGGGGCGGTCGGCCTCCTCGTCCTCGGGGTTGGCGCCGGTGTTTCCGATGTGGGGGAAGGTGAAGGTGACGATCTGCCCGGCATAGGAGGGATCGGTCATGATCTCCTGGTAGCCGGTCATCGCGGTGTTGAAGCACAGCTCGCCGACCGCCGAGCCCGCGGCGCCGAAGCCGCGACCCCGGACGATGGTGCCGTCGGCGAAGGCGATGCAGGCGGTCGGCGTCACGGCGGGATCCTCCACGGTCGGGCGTGCCACGGCGAGGCGGACCTACGGCGCGCCGGCGACCCGCGTCAACGTCTCGTGCGCTCCCGGCCGTGCGTCGGGGGGCCACGCGCTTCCCGGCCGCGGTCCGGGCGTCCGCGTCCCGGCGCCACGCTTGTGCGAGCGCCAGGGCGGGACTAGCCTTTCGCGACGCAACCCGCGCCACAGGAGCGAGACCGCACCGTGCCCGCGTCGCTGACCGACCGACTGGAGACCGCCCTTGCCGACGCGTGCGCCGCGCGCGACGAGGTACGCGCCTGCACGCTCAGGCTCATGCTCGCCGCGGTGCGCGACCGCGAGGCGCTGCTCAAGTCCGAGGACGGCACCGGCGGGCTCGACGCCGCGAGCGCGCGCGCTCTGTTCGGCCGCATGGTCGCCCAGCGCGAGCGCTCGATCCTGAGCTACGAGGAAGCCGGTCATACCGAGCTGGCCGAACGCGAGCGCCGCGAGATCGAGGTGATCCGCGGCTTCCTGCCGAAGCCGCTGTCGCGCGGCGAGATGACCGAGGCGGTGGCGCGCGCGATCCGCGACACCGACGCGCGCTCGATCCGCGACCTCGGCCGCGTCATGGGCCACCTGCGCGAGCGCTATCCGGGGCGGATCGACTTCTGCGAGGCCGGCGCGCAGGTGAAGGCCGCGCTCGGCTGAGCGCGGCCCGCGGCCCCTACTCCGCCGGCGCGGATCGGATCGCGGTGGCCGGCTCGCTCGCGAGCCCCTTCGCGAGCGCGAAGAGCATGGCGAACACCATCACGAAGATCGGCAGCCCGACGACGGTGATCACCTGCTGCAGCGCCGTCAGCCCCGCGTCGCCGGCGAGCACGATCAGCATGGCCGCGACCAGCCCCTCGGAGACGCCCCAGAACACGCGCTGGTGCACCGGCCCCGCGTCGGCGTCGCCGGTGCAGAGCATGTCGACCACCAGCGAGGCGGAGTCGGAGGAGGTCGCGAAGAAGATCGCCACGATCACCACCGCGAGCCCCTGGATCAGCGTCGTCGCGGGGAAGTGCTCGAAGAAGGCGAACATCGCGAGCGGCACGCTGTCGGCGACCGCCCGGCTGAGCTGGCCCGCCTGATCGCCGAGCGCCTCGCGCGCCTCGGGGCCGATGCCGTCGATCTGCATCGCCGACCAGCCGAAGATTGCGAACCAGACGAGCGTGAAGGCGGACGGCGCGAACAGCACGCCGAGCACGAACTCGCGGATCGTGCGCCCGCGCGAGATCCGCGCGACGAAGATGCCGATGAAGGGCGACCACGTCACCGTCCAGGTCCAGTAGAACACGGTCCAGTCGGCCTGCCAGCCCCAGCCGCCCTCGCCCGGCGAGTACTCGGCGAGCAGGTCGTTCCAGAACGCGATCGGCAGCAGGTTGCCGAGATAGATGCCGACCGTCTTGATGATCGCGCGGCAGAGGAACACGGTCGAGCCGGTGACCAGCACGAACACCATGAGCGCGGTCGCCATGCCGATGTTGATGTTCGAGAGCAGCTTCACGCCGCTGTCGAGCCCGGCGACGATCGAGGCGACGGCGACCGCGGTCAGCACCGCGATGATGACGAGCTTGGTGACGACGCCGTCGGAGACGCCGGTCAGTTCGGTCAGCCCCGCGTTGATTTGCGAGGTGCCGAGCCCGATCGACACCGCCACGCCGAAGAGCGTGCCGAGCACGGCGAAGATATCGATGGTGCGCCCGATCGGCCCCCGGATGCCGTCGCCGAGGAGCGGGTAGAACACCGAACTCACCCGCACCGGCAGGTCGTAGCGGTAGATGAAGTAGGCGAAGGCGAGGCCCGGCATCGCGAAGATCGTCCAGGTGTGCAGGCCGAGGTGATAGAGCGCGAAGCTCATCGCGTCGGTCGCGGCCTCGACCGAGTGTGGCTCGACGTCGTCGCGCGGCGGGCTCGCGAAGTGGGTCATCGGCTCGGCGACGCCCCAGAACATGAGCACCGTGCCGATGCCGCCGGCGAAGAGCATCGTGAACCAAGACAGGTTGCCGTACTCGGGCCGCGCGTCGTCGCCGCCGAGGCGGATCGCGCCGAAGCGGCTGAAGGCGAGCCAGAGCAGGAACCCGAGCCAGACGTTGACGCCGAGGATGAAGAACCAGCCGAGATTGGTGACGATCCAGCCGCGCCCGGCGGCGAAGGCGTCGCCGATCGGTCCCGGCGCGATCACCAGCGCGATCACGAACACGATCATGAACGCGGCCGACACGAAGAAGATGACCGGGGCGGTTCGCAGCCCGAGCCCGCGGGCCAAGGTATCCAGCATCGCTCTCTCCTCTCTCTGGCTCCGACGCCCTCGGGGGGCGTCGCTCGGATCGACGGGCGGAAGGCGGAAACGACGCTCGGCGGCCTGACCGGGGGAGACGAGGATGGCGCGGGCGGCCTGTCCGAACGGCACATGCCCGAATGGGACGCACGCGACGGCACCGTGGCCATCGCCGTGGCACGACAGGATAGCGGGGTGACGAACGCTCCCGCAAGGGAACGTCCCCGTCCCGGCACGGGCGCGACCGCGCCTCGGCGGACGGGGCCGGGGACCGCCCCGCCGCGCCCGCCTTCCCCGATCGGGCCAGACGGCGCTCCGGGCTCTCGCTCGTCCCGCACGACCACGCGGCCCGGGCGCTCCGCCCCCGGCTTGCCCCGCTCGCGCGGCTCGGCTACCTCGCGCCCACGCTCGCCGGAGGGGCGCCCAGGATGGCCGAGAAACGCAAGAAGCAGCCGCGGCCGAAGGCTGAGCCGCCGCGCGGCTTTCGCGACTACGCCGGCCGCGAGGTCGCCGCACGCCAGGCCATGCTCGCGCGCATCGCCGAGGTCTACCACCGCTACGGCTTCGATCCGCTCGAGACCTCGGCGATCGAGACGGTGGAGGCCCTGGGCAAGTTCCTGCCCGACACCGACCGTCCGAACGAGGGGGTGTTCGCCTTCCAGGACGAGGACGAGAGCTGGCTGGCGCTGCGCTACGACCTGACGGCGCCGCTCGCGCGCTACGCCGCGCAGCACCGGCAGGACCTGCCCACCCCCTACCGCCGCTACGCCATGGGGCCGGTCTGGCGCAACGAGAAGCCGGGGCCGGGGCGCTATCGCCAGTTCTACCAGTGCGACGCCGACACGGTGGGATCGGCCTCGCCGGCCGCCGACGCCGAGATCTGCATGATGCTCGCCGACGCCTTCGCCGCCCTCGGCTTCGAGCCCGGCGAGGTGCTGATCCGGCTCAACGACCGGCGCGTGCTGAACGGGGTGCTGGAGACGCTCGACGCCGTTCCCGCGGGGGCCGAGGCGGAGCGAGCCGCGCTCTCGGGGGCGGACACGGCCGTGCTGGAGCGCAACGCCGCGATCCTGCGCACCATGGACAAGCACGACAAGGTCGGCCGCGAGGGCGTGGTCGCGCTGCTGACCGAGGGGCGCCGCGACGCTTCGGGCGCCTTCATCCCCGGCGTCGGGCTCGACCGCACGGCCGCCGAGCGCGTCGTCGCCTTCCTGGAGGCGCGCGGGGAGGACAACGTCGCCACCCTCTCGCGCCTCGCCGAGGTGGTCGGCGCCTCTGCCGTCGGACACGAGGGCGTGGAAGCCTTGCGCGCGATCGTCGCCCTCATGGAAGCCCAGGGCTACGGCGGACGCGTCGTGGTCGATCCTTCGGTGGTGCGCGGGCTCGGCTACTACACCGGCCCGGTGGTCGAGGCGGAGCTGACCTTCGAGGTCACCGGCGAGGACGGCAGGCCGCGCCAGTTCGGCTCGGTCGCGGGCGGCGGGCGCTACGACGACCTCGTCGAGCGCTTCACCGGCCAGAAGGTGCCCGCGACCGGCGTCTCGATCGGGGTCGACCGCCTGCTTGCCGCGCTGGAGGCCACCGGCCGCGCCGACGCGAGCGCGGCCGCAGGGCCGGTGGTGATCCTGGCCCTCGAGCGCGACGCCATGGCGGGCTACCAGGCGATGTGCGCCGAACTCCGCGCGGCCGGCCTCCGCGCCGAGGTGTTCCTCGGCAGCGGCAGCATGGGCAAGCAACTCAAGTACGCCGACCGCCGGCAGGCCCCCGTGGCCGTGATCGAGGGCGCGGCCGAGCGCGAGGCCGGCATCGTCCAGCTCAAGGACCTCGCCCTCGGCACGCGGCTCGCCGCCGAGATCGCGACGCGCGAGGAATGGGCCGAGCAGCCCGCCCAGCGCGCCGTGCCCCGCGCCGAGCTGGTCGCGGCGGTGCGCGCGATGCTGGGCCGGGCGCCGCCGAGCGCGATGCCCGACGACGCGATATCGGCGGCGATCGGCGGGGACGGGGCCGGGGACGGGGCGACGTCGTGAACCGCGCGCTCCCCGGTCTCGACGCGGTCGAGCCGCCCGCCGCCCGCACCGGCGAGGCACTCGCCGCCGTCGACGCGGCCGTCGAACGGCTCACGACGCTGTTCGCGGGCGCGGGCTATCGCACCGTCGCGCCGCCGCACCTGTTCGAGGCGGAGGTGCTGCTCGATCTCTACGGCGAGGACGTGCGCACCCGCGCCTTCCTGTTCCCCGGAGCGGGAGGCGAGGAGGTGTGCCTGCGCCCCGACTTCACCGTGCCCGTCGCGCTCGCGCACGCCGAGACGGGCTGGAGGCGCGCGGCGAAGTACGCCTATCGCGGCCCGGTGTTCCGCCGCCAGCCGCCCGGCTCCGGCCGGCCGGCCGAGTACCTGCAAGCGGGCATCGAGAACTTCGGCGCGCTCGACCCGGCGGCGGCGGAGGCGCAGGTGCTCGGCCTCGTGCTCTCCGGGCTCGACGCGCTCGACGCGGGCGAGCGGCGGATCGTCACCGGCGATCTCGGCATCGTCTTCGCGCTCCTGGACGCGCTCAGGGTTCCCGAACGGCTGCGCGCGCGGCTGCGCCGCCATGTCTGGCGCCCGGCGCGCTTCCACGCCCTGCTCGATGCCGCGAGCGAGCGCGTCCCGCTCGATGCCACGGGCGAGCGCGTCCCGCTCGACGCCACGGGCGACGGGATCGACCCCGCGGGCGGCGCCGGCCGTCGCACGCTGCTCGACGCCGCGCGGCAGGGGCCGGAGGCGGTGGCCCGGCTCGCGGCCGGGGCTGGCGAGGTCCTGGGTCTGCGCGAGATGGAGGAGATCGTCGAGCGCGGCGCCGAACTCGCCGCCGTCGCCGCGGGCCCGCCGATGTCGCGCGAGCAGGTCGCCCTCGTCGAGGCGGTGCTCGAGCTCGAAGCCGAGGCCGGCGAGGCGCTGTCGCGGCTGCGGCGCCTGACGGCGGAGGCCGGCGTCGACCTCGGGCTCGCGCTCGACACCTTCGAGCGCCGCCTCGACGCCTTCAACCGCGCCGGCATCGACGGCGAGACCCTCCCCTTCGATGCGGGTTTCGGGCGCACGCTCGAATACTACGACGGCTTCGTGTTCGAGGTGACGGCCGAGGGCCGGCCCGAACTGCCCCCGCTCGCGGGCGGCGGGCGCTACGACAGCCTGACGCTCGAACTCGGCGCGCCCGCCCGCGTCGCGGCGGTGGGGGCGATGATCCGCCCGGAGGCAGCGCTCGCGGCGGCGCGACCGGCGCCGGCGGAGCCCGCGACCCCGGCCGCGCCGGCGATCCGGCGACGGGCGATGCCGCGGGGCGATCTGGTGCTGGCGCTGCCGTCGAAGGGGCGGCTGCAGGCCGACACGATCGACTGGTTCGCCGCCCGCGGCATCGCGATCCGACGCACGGGCGCCGAGCGCGAGTACGCGGCCGCGGCCGAGGGCGTGCCGGGTCTCGCGGTGGCGCTGCTCTCGGCCGGCGAGATCCCGGCCGCGCTCGACGCCGGGCGGGTGCATCTCGGCGTCACCGGCCAGGACCTCGTCGCCGAGCACGTCCACCGCCCCGGCCGGGTGCGGCGCGCGGCGGGCATGGGCTTCGGCCACGCCGACCTCGTCGTCGCGGTGCCGGCCTGGTGGGTCGACGTCGAGACCATGGCCGATCTCGACGAGGCGGCCGAGCGCTTCCGCGCCCGCCATGGCCGGCCGATGCGGATCGCCACCAAGTACCACAACCTCGCGCGGCGCTTCTTCCGCGAGCGCGGCATGGCCGACTACCGCCTGGTCGACAGCCAGGGCGCGACCGAGGCGGCGCCGGCGAACCACGCGGCCGAGGCGCTGGTCGACATCACCTCCTCGGGCGAGACGCTGCGCGCCAACCATCTCAAGACGCTCGTCGGCGAGCCGATCCTGCGCAGCCAGGCCAGCCTGTTCGTCAGCGACGCGGCACGCTGGGATATGCCGGCGCTTCGAGCGGGCGAAGCACTATCGGAGCGACTTTACCTGTCGATAGATAGTAAAGCACTAGAGCAAGAAAGACCAATACTAAAACAGTAGAGCATCTTTGCCCTTTAGGCAATCACGCGGCGGTTGTCGACGGAAAAAGCTACGCTAATGCCCTAATCACGTCACAACACTCCGTGACAAGGGAGAGGTCGCGGGGGTAGACGCGGCAGCGTAGCGTGCTTGCTTGAGGGATGCAGTGATCGTTGCCGGCCGGGCCGACCACTGGCGTGACGTGACCCGTGTATCGTCTCCGTCGCCGACGGACGACGATCGCGGCCCGGGTAGCACCCCGGGCCGCGCCATCAGCTCCCCGTCATACCGCCGACAGGCACTCGCGTTCGGGGATCGTTGCCGGCCGGGCCTCGATCTCTGGTAGCGACTCTGCGTTCGATAACCTTAATGATTTCTTAACGGCGCGGCCTCAGCGGTCGACGTCGCGCCGCTGCGCGAGCGCCGCGCCCAGCGTGCCGTCGTCGAGATAGTCGAGCTCGCCCCCCACCGGCACGCCGCGCCCGAGCGCGCTGACGCGCACCGCCGTGCGATCCAGGTAGTCCTGCACGACATGCGCCGTGGTCTGCCCGTCCATGGTGGCCGGCAGCGCCAGGATCACCTCCTCGGTGCCCTCCGCCTCGACGCGGCCGGCGAGCGCGGGGATGCGCAGCGTCTCCGGCGTGACGCCGTCGAGCGCCGAGAGCGTGCCGCCGAGCACGTGATAGACCCCGTCGAAGGCGCCGGAGCGCTCGATCGCCCAGAGATCCTGCACGTCCTGCACCACGCAGAGCCGGCGCGGGTCGCGCTTCGGGTCGGTGCAGACCTCGCAGCGCGCTGCGGTCGAGAGATTGCCGCAGCGCTCGCAGGTGGCCACCGTCGCGGCGACCTCGGCCATCGCCTCGGCGAGCGGCTCCAGCAGGCGCTCGCGGCGCTTGAGCATCGCGAGCGCCGCGCGCCGCGCCGAGCGCGGCCCGAGCCCCGGCAGCTTCGCCAGGAGCGCGATCAGCCGGTCGAGCGCCTGGTGGTCGTTGCGCCGGTCGTCGACCGCATTCCCGTCCTCGCGCCGGTCAGGCGCGGCGCCGGCATCACGCCGATCGGGCGCGGCGCCGGCATCACGCCGGTCGGGCGCGGCGCCGACGTCGCGCCGATCAGACACGCCGGACGCCGTCTCGCCGCCCCGGCGCCGCCGTCGGACCGCTCACGCCGCGCCCGCTCGCCCCGGAACCCTCACGCACCGGCGAAGGGGTTCTGCATCCCCGGCGGCAGCGGCAGCCCTTCGGTGACCTTGGCCATCTCGGCCTGGCCCGCTTCCTTGGCCTTCAGGATCGCGTCGTTGACCGCGGCGACGATCAGGTCCTCCAGCACCGCCTTGTCCTCACTGCCGTCGACCAGCGAGGGATCGACGCTGAGGCGCACCACCTCGCCCTTGCCGGTGGCCGTGGCCTTGACCATGCCCGCGCCCGAGGTGCCCTCAGCCTCGATCGCGGCGACGCGCTCCTGCGCCTCGGCGAGCTTCTTCTGCAGCTCGCCCGCCTGGGCCATCAGCTTGGCCATGTCGCCCATGCCCTTGAACATCTCAGTCCTCCTCGAAGGGGTCCAGATCGTCGGTGTCGAGGAGCGGGCCGGGGTCGGCCTCCTCGGCGTCGTGCGCCACCGGGTCGATGCCCGGCCCCGCGTCCGCGCGCGCCGCGCGCGCCGCGCTCGGGGCCGAGAGCGGGCGCACCGCGCTCACCCGCGCGCCGGGGAAGGCCTCGAGGGCGGCGGCGACCAGCGGGTGCGCCTCGGCGCGCGCCTCGATCGCGCGGGCGGTCTCGCGCCGGGTCTCGGCGAGCGTCGCGCCGCCCTCGCGCCCGCTGACCACCACCGACCAGCGCGTCCCCTCGATCGCCGAGAGCGCGCGGCCGAGGTCGTCCGGCAGGTCCTTCGGCGCGCTCGGCCCGAGCGCCACCTCCAGCACCCCCGGCCGCAGCCGCACGGGGCGGACGTCGCGGGCGAGGCACTCGGCCAGGAGCCACTCGTTCGCCTGCCTCAGCCGCGCCTCCAGCGCCTCGAGCGTCGGCGCGGGCTCGGCCGGCTCGGGCGCGGGCGGGGCGGGCGCGGTCGGGGCGGGCGCGGTCGGGGCGGGCGCGGTCGGGGCGGGCGCC
>JBHJHI010000011.1:0-27689 GCA_050330995.1 Paracoccaceae bacterium | reverse complement strand
GGTCGTGCTGTCCGCGCGAGAGGAGCCCTACGTGGAGGCCGCCATCGCGCAGGGCTCCTCCACCTGGCGCATCATGGTCCGCCACCTGCTGCCCAACACCGTCGCGCCGCTCATCGTGCAGGGCACCTACGTCGCGGCCGCCGCCATCCTGACCGAGGCGATCCTGTCCTTCCTCGGCGCCGGGATCGGCACAGAGACGCCGACCTGGGGGAATATCATGGCCGAGGGGCGGCTCTATTTCCAGTTGAAGCCCTCGCTCATCTTCTGGCCGGGGCTGTTCCTGTCGCTCTGCATCCTGTCGATCAACATCCTCGGCGACACCGCGCGCGACGCGCTCGATCCGCGGATGAAGAAGCGGGGGAGCGAGGCATGAGCGAGACGGTCCTCGACGTCCGCGACCTCGTCGTGGAGACCGACGAGCGGCGCCCGGCGCGCATCCTCGACCGCGTCTCGCTCGATGTCGGCCGGGGCGAGACCGTCTGCCTCGTCGGCGAGAGCGGCTCGGGCAAGTCGGTCACCTCGCTCGCGGTCATGGGGCTGTTGCCGAAGGGCTCGCTGGTCGCGCGCTCGGGCGCGGTCCGGGTCGGGGAGGAAGAGGTGCTGACCGCCTCGCCTTCGCGGCTCAGGGACATGCGCGCGACGCGGATGGCTATGATCTTCCAGGAGCCGTTGACCGCGCGCAACCCTGTTCTGCGCGTCGTCGAGCAGGTGCGCGAGGTGCTCGCCGCCCACGCCGACGCCTCGGACGCCGAGGGCAAGCGCCGCGTGCTCGCCATGTTCGAGCGCGTCCACCTGCCGGACGTCGAGCGCGTCTACGACGCCTTCCCCCACCAGCTCTCGGGCGGGCAGCGCCAGCGCATCATGATCGCCATGGCGCTGATCCTGGAGCCCGGGCTCCTGATCGCCGACGAGCCGACGACCGCGCTCGACGTCACCACGCAGCGCCAGATCCTGGCGCTGATCGCCGAGATGCAGGAGCGTCAGGGCACCTCGGTCCTGTTCATCACCCACGACATGGGCGTCGTCGCCGAGATCGCCGACCGCGTCGTGGTGATGCGCGGGGGCGAGGTGATGGAGCGCGGACGCCTCGACACCGTCCTGAGCGCGCCCGTCCACGACTACACCCGCAGCCTGCTCGCCGCCGTCCCGGCGCTGCACCCGCGCAAGGCGCGCGCGCAGACGAGCGAGGAGACGGTGCTGGAGACGGTGGGTCTCGCCAAGACCTACGGCCGCGCGACGCGCTGGACGACGCCCACGGTCGCGGCGCGGGACGTGAGCCTCGCCGTCAGGCGCGGGCGCACGCTCGGCATCGTCGGCGAGAGCGGGTCGGGCAAGTCCACCGTCGCGCGCTGCGTCGTGCGGCTGATCGACCCCACCGAAGGCCGGATCCGGGTGCGGGGCGAGGATATCTCGACCCTCTCGCGCCGCGCGCTGAAGCCCCACCGGCGCCACGTCCAGATCGTGTTCCAGGACCCGAACCGCTCGCTGAATCCGCGCATCACGGTGGGCGAGAGCGTCATCGAGGGGCCGCTCAACTACGGCACGCCCCGCGCCGAGGCCATGGAGCGTGCGCGCGAGCTGATGCGCCTCGTCGGCCTGCCCGCCGACAGCGTGCGCCGCTACCCCCACGAGTTCTCGGGCGGACAGCGCCAGCGCATCGCCATCGCCCGCGCGCTCGCCATGGAGCCTTCGGTGCTGGTGGCCGACGAGGCGGTCTCGGCACTCGACGTCTCAGTGCAGGCGCAGGTGCTCGAGCTTCTCGACGAGGTGCAACGGCGCCTCGGCGTCGCGCTGTTGTTCATCACCCACGACCTGCGCGTCGCGGCGCAGATCTGCGACGACATCGCGGTGATGCAGAAGGGCCGGATCGTCGAGTACGGCCCGGCCTCGGAGGTGTTGACCGCCCCGCGCGAGGACTACACCCGCTCGCTTCTGGAGGCCGCGCCGGGGCGGCACTGGGACTTCCCGAACTTCCGCCCGCTCGCGGCGGCCGAGGCGACGGCATGACGCGCATCGCGGTCGGCGGCTTCCTGCACGAGACCAACACCTTCGCGCCGAGCCGCGCGGATTACGACGCCTTCCTCGCGGGCGGGGGCTACCCGACGCTCGTCGAGGGGGCGGCGATGGTCGAGGCGGTGCAGGGCGTGAACGTCGCCGCGGCGGGCATGATCGCCGAGGCGGAGGCGCGCGGCTGGACGCTCGTGCCGACGCTCTGGACGACCGCGAGCCCCTCGGCGCAGGTCACGGAGGACGCCTTCGAGCGCATCGCCGGCCGCCTCGTCGCGATGATCGCCGAGGCCGGCACGCTCGACGGCGTGCTGCTCGATCTGCACGGCGCGATGGTCGCCGATCACGCGGACGACGGCGAGGGCGAGGTGCTGAGGCGCGTGCGCGAGGCCGTGGGCGAGGCGGTGCCCGTCGTCGCGAGCCTCGATCTGCACGGCAACGTCACCGAGGCCATGGTGGACGCCGCCGACGCGCTGATCGCCTATCGCACCTATCCCCATATCGACATGGCCGAGACGGGCCGCCGCGCGGCCGTCCACCTCGCCCGCCTCCTCGACGGGACGCGCGAGGCATCGGCGTTCCGCCAGCTCCCGTTCCTGATCCCGATCGCCTGGCAGGGCACCGGGTCGGAGCCCTGCCGGAGCCTCTACCGCGACCTCGCGGCGATGGAGACCGGGCCGGTCGCGTCGCTGTCCTTCCTGCCGGGCTTCCCGGCCGCCGACTTCGCCGACTGCGGCCCGAGCGTCGTCGCCTACGCCGGGACGCGGGAGGCGGCCGAGGAGGCGGCCGAGCGCTTCGCCGCCCTCGTGAGCGAGGCCGAGACCGCCTTCGCCGGCCGCGCCCTCGCGCCGCTTGACGCCGTGCGCGAGGGGGCGCGCATCGCCGCCGACGCCGGGCGCCCGGTCGTGATCGCCGACACGCAGGACAACCCCGGCGCGGGCGGCGATTCGGACACCACGGGGATGCTCCGCGCGCTCGTCGAGGCGGGCGCCGAGCGTGCCGCCCTCGGCGTGATGGTCGATCCGGACGCCGCGCGCGCCGCGCACGAGGCCGGGGTCGGCGCGGCGATCGAGATCGCCCTCGGCGGCAAGTCCGGCATTCCCGGCGACGCGCCTCTCGAAGCGCGCTTCACGGTCGAGGCGGTCTCGGACGGCCGGCTGACCACCACCGGCGCGTTCTACGGCCGCGCGCGCATGGACCTCGGTCCCTCGGCCTGCCTGTCGGTCGGCGGCGTGCGCGTCGTCGTCGGCTCGCGCAAGGCGCAGATGGCCGACCGGGAGATGTTCCGCTTCCTCGGCGTCGAGCCCGAGGCCATGGCCGTGCTCGTGGTCAAGTCCTCGGTCCACTTCCGCGCCGACTTCGAGCCGATCGCGGCCGCCGTCCTCGTCGCGACCGCGCCCGGCCCGATGCCGCTCGACCCGGCCGTGCTGCCCTTCGAGCGGCTGCGCCTCGGCGTGCGCCTCTCGCCGGGCGGGCGCCCCTTCGAGCCCCCCAGAGAGAAGGCCGCCAACCCATGACCGTGATCCCGCGCATCGAGGACTTCGCCGACGAGCTGACCGCGATCCGCCACGACCAGCACGCCCATCCCGAGATCGGCTTCGAGGAGGTCCGCACGAGCGGCGTCGTCGCCGAGCGGCTCGCCGCCTGGGGCATCGAGGTGCACCGCGGCCTCGGCGCCACCGGCGTCGTCGGCGTGCTGAAGGGCAGGCGCGAGGGCTCCCGCACAGTGGGGCTGCGCGCCGACATGGACGCGCTGCCGATCGAGGAGCGGACCAACCTGCCCTACCGCTCGACCAGTCCGGGCAGGATGCACGCCTGCGGCCACGACGGGCACACCACCATGCTGCTCGGCGCCGCGCGGTATCTGGCCGAGACGCGCGACTTCGCGGGTACCGTCCACTTCGTGTTCCAGCCCGCCGAGGAGGGGCTCGGGGGCGCGCGCGCCATGCTCGCCGACGGGCTGTTCGAGCGCTTCCCCTGCGACGAGATCTACGGCCTGCACAACTCGCCGACCCTGCCGCTCGGGCAGGTCGCGGTGTTCCCCGGCCGCGCGATGGCGGGCGCGAGCCTGTTCGACATCCGCATCCACGCGCGCGGCGCCCATGCGGCGCGCCCGCAGGACGCGCGCGATCCGGTGATCGTGGCCACCGCGCTCGCGCAGGCGATGCAGAGCGTCGTCAGCCGCGACGTGGACCCGCTGGAGGCGGCGGTGCTCTCGATCACGCGCATCGAGGCCGGCAGCGCCTACAACGTGATCCCCGAGACCGCCTCGATGGCGGGCACGCTGCGCTACTTCGAGGACGCGGTCGCCGAGACCATGAGGACGCGGATGCGCGCGATCGCCGCCGGCTTCGCCGCCGCCTTCGAGGTCGAGATCGACGTGGACATCCGCGACGTCTTCACCGTCCTGGAGAACGCCGAGGCCGAGGCCGCGCATCTCGCCGAGGCGGCGCGCGACGTGGTGGGCGAAGCGGGCGTGCTGACCGAGCCGCGTCCCGTCACCGGCAGCGAGGACTTCGCCGACATGCTGCGCGCGGTGCCCGGCGCCTACTGCTGGGTCGGCCACGGCGGCGGCGTGGCGCTGCACAACCCGGGCTTCGTGCTCGACGACCGGATCCTGCCCGTCGGCGCCTCGCTGCTCGCCCGCGTCGTCGAGCGCCGCCTCGCATGAGCGCGCCCGTGATCGACCTCGCCGCCCTGCCGCTCGACGCGGAGGCGATGCTGGCGCGGCTCAGGCCGTGGGTCGAGTGCGAGAGCCCGACCTTCGACGTCGCGGCCGTCAACGCCATGATGGACCTCGCCGCCGACGACCTCGCCGCCCTCGGCGCCACGGTCGAGCGCATCGGCGACCTGGCGGGCGTCGGGGATTGTGTGCGCGCGGCGCTGCCGCATCCGCGCGCCGGCGAGCCGGGGGTGCTGCTGCTCGCCCATCTCGACACGGTGCACCCGATCGGCACGCTCGACGCGCTGCCCTGGCGCGTCGAGGATGGGCGCGCCTGGGGGCCGGGCATCCTCGACATGAAGGGCGGCACGCTCGCCGCGATCGAGGGCTGGCGCGCGCTCCGCGAGGCCGGCCACGAGACGGCCCTGCCGGTGACGGTGCTGCTGACCTCGGACGAGGAGATCGGCTCGCCGGGCACGCGCGAGGTCATCGAGGCCGAGGCGAGGCGCCACCGCGTCGTGCTCGTGCCCGAGCCCTCGGCGCGGCGCGACGGCGTGACCACTGGGCGCTACGCCATCGCCCGCTTCCGCCTCGCCGCGCACGGCCGGCCGAGCCACGCCGGCGTCGCGCCGCGCGAGGGGGTGTCGGCGATCCGCGAGATGGCGCGCCGCCTCGTCGAGATCGAGGACATGACGGGCGAGGACTGCACCTTCTCGGTCGGCGTCATCCACGGCGGGCAGTGGGTCAACTGCGTGACGACCACCTGCCGCGCCGAGGCGCTCAGCATGGCCAAGCGCCAGGCCGACCTCGACCGCGGGGTCGAGCGGATGCTGGCGCTCTCCGAGCGGCGCGAGGACGGCACCGGCTTCACGGTCGAGCTCGGCGTCGTGCGCCCCGTCTGGGAGCCGACGCCGGCGACCATGGCGCTCTACGAGACCGCGAAGGCGATCGCGCGCACGACCGAGCCCGAGAGCGCGTTCTCGCACGGCAGCGCCGGCGGCGGCTCGGACGCCAACTTCACCGGCGCGCTCGGCCTGCCCACCCTCGACGGCCTCGGCCTCGCGGGGGCGGGCTACCACACGCTCGACGAGCACATCCTCGTCGAGAGCCTGCCGCGCCGCGCCCGCCTGATCGCGGGCCTGATGATGGCGGGCTCCCCCGCCTGAGCGTCTCCCTGTCCCGTCCTTTGGGGGCGATCCCGGGTCGTCGGCCTCCGACCGGAACGATGCTCCGCCTCCTCCCGAAGAGAAGACGGGCGGGCGCGGCGGCCACGGCCTGTCCGGGGCGCGGCGCGCGACCGCCCGCATCGGGCCGCGGCAGGCCCGCGGCGGCGCCGGCTCGCGGCGTGGCCTTCGCGTCGAAGCTCAGCCCTCGGCGCAGCGCGCGATCAGGCGGTCGATGAAGGCGAGGCAGCGGGTCAGCTCGGCGATCTCGACGAACTCGTCGGGCTGGTGCGCCTGCGCGATGTCGCCGGGACCGCAGACCACCGAGGGCACGCCCGCGATCGAGGCGAAGAAGCCGCCCTCGGTGGCGAAGGCGACCTTGGCGTGGTCGTTCGCCCCCGCGCAGGCCTTGGCGAGCGTCACGATGTCGGCGGCCGGGTCGGTGTCGAGGCCGTCCACTTCGGAGAGCGCCTCGAAGTCGATGCCGGCCTCCGGCGCGCGCGCGCGCATCTCGGGCTCCAGCACCTCGCGGGCATGGGCGCGCACGCGCTCGACCACCGCGTCGGGGTCGTCGTGGCCGATCGCGCGCACCTCCATGTCGAAGGTGCAGGCGTCGGGGACGATGTTGACGATCTCGCCGCCCGCCATGCGCCCGACGTGGGGCGTCGTGAAGGCCACGTCGTAGGCCGGGTCGCGCGCGCCCGAGGTCTCGAACTCGGCCGCGATCTCCTGGAGGTGCGCGATGAGGCGCGAGGCGTAGAAGACCGCGTTCACGAAGCGTGGCGCGAGCGAGGAGTGGCCCGTCGTGCCGCGCACGCTCACGCGCACGCTGCGCTTGGCCTTGTGGCCGACGACGACGCCCATGCGCGTCGGCTCGCCGACGACGCAGCCGAGCGGGCGCACCGGCCAGCCGGCCATGTCGCGGAGCATCGAGCGCACGCCGACGCAGCCGACCTCCTCGTCGTGGCTGAAGGCGAGGTGGATCGGCCGCTTGAGCCCGGCCGCGCGCATCGCCGGCACGCTCGCGATCATGCAGGCGAGGAAGCCCTTCATGTCCGTCGCGCCGCGGCCGAAGACGCGGCCGTCGCGGACCTCGGCGACGAAGGGATCGGACGACCAGCGCTGGCCGTCCACGGGCACCACGTCCGTATGCCCCGAGAGGACGTAGCCCGCCGCCTCGGCCGGGCCGACGGTGGCGATCAGGTTCGCCTTATCGCCGGTCTCGTCGGGGATGCGGCGGGCGGCGACGTGCTCGGCGGCGAGGCGCTCCTCGATCCAGCCGAGGATCGGCAGGTTGGAGTTGCGGCTGGTCGAATCGAAGCCGATCAGCGCCGTCAGGACCTCGACCGCCGCCCTGGTGCGGTCGTCGAGCCCGGCGCGGGCGGGGTCGGTGCTGGCGTCCATGGCGCGTCGCTCCTCGATTGCCGATCTCGCAGGCATGAACCGCGCGCCTGCCGACGCTTTGTGATTGTGATGTGTGCCCGTCTTGATAGCGTGAGCGCGAGAGCGGCGCCAACGCCGCCGGGACACGACAGGGAACGCGATCATGAGGCAACGCGCGAAGACACCCATGGCGGCGCTGGCGCGCGCGGCCGGGCTCGCCATGCCCGCCGCGGCGCAGGAGGGCGAGGAGATCGTGATCGGCCTCGCCGCCGAGGCGACTTCGGTCGATCCGCACTTCCACAACCTCGGGCCGAACAACCAGATCGCCGCCGAGATCTTCGACGCGCTCATCAACCAGGGCCCGAGCCAGGAGCTGATGCCCGGCCTCGCGACCGAGTGGGAGGCGATCGACGACACCACTTGGGAGTTCAGGCTGCGCGAGGGTGTCGAATTCCACGACGGCTCGCCCTTCACCGCCGACGACGTGGTCTGCACCTTCGAGCGCGTGCCGAACGTGCCGAACTCGCCGTCGAGCTTCGTGACCTACACCCAGGGCAAGACGGTCGAGAAGGTCGACGACTACACGGTCCACATCAAGACCGAGGAGCCCTATCCGCTGATGGCGAACGACGTCTCGACCATCGCCATCGTCTCCGACGAGCAGGGCTGCGACGCCTCGACGGAAGCGTTCAACCAGGGCGAGGCGACCGCCGGCACCGGGCCGTGGCGGTTCGTCGAGTACACGCCGGGCGAGCGCATCGTGCTGGAGCGCTACGACGACTACTGGGGCGAGACGCCCGCCTACGCGCGCGCCGTGCTGCGCCCGATCAGCTCGGGCCCCGCGCGCGTCGCGGCGCTCCTCTCGGGCGACGTGGACCTCATCTCCGACGTGCCGACGACGGACGTGGCCGGGCTCAAGGAGGATGACGACATCCAGGTGAGCCAGGGCGTCTCGAACCGCGTCATCTATCTGCACATGGACCAGTACCGCGAGGATTCGCCCTTCGTGCAGGGGCCGGACGGCGGCGACATCGAGAACCCGCTGATGAACCCGCAGGTGCGCGAGGCGATCAGCCTCGCCATCGACCGCACGCTGATCCAGGACCGGGTGATGGAGGGGCTGTCGATCCCGGCCGGCCAGCTCCTGCCCGAGGGCTTCTTCGGCGTCTCCGAGAACCTCTCGCCGCCGGAGGCCGATCCGGCGAGGGCGCAGGAGCTGCTCGCCGAGGCGGGCTACCCCGACGGCTTCCGCCTGACGATCCACGGCCCGAACGACCGCTACGTCAACGACGCCAAGATCGCCGAGGCGGTCGCGCAGATGCTCACCCGCATCGGCATCGAGACGAAGGTCGAGACCATGCCGCGCTCGGTCTACTTCAAGCGCGCCTCCGCCGGCGCCGACGGCGAGCCCGAGTTCTCCTTCATCCTCGTCGGCTGGGGCGCGGGATCGGGCGAGGCGTCCTCGCCGCTGCGCTCGCTCATCCACACCTACGACCCGGACAAGGGCTTCGGCGCCTCGAACCGCGGGCGCTACTCGAACGAGGAGGTGGACACGATGATCGAGGAGGCGCTGCGCACGGTGGACGACGCCGAGCGCGAGGCGCTCCTGGCGGAGGCGACCGAGAAGGCGATCCGCGACCACGCGATCATCCCGATCCACTACCAGGTGAACGTCTGGGCGGCGCAGGACGGCATCGCCTATCAACCGCGCACCGACGAGTACACGCTGCCCTCGGGCGCGACGCCGGAGGGCTGATCGAGCGGACCGAGACGCGGGCGCCCGCACTCCCGCGGGCGCCCGGCCCGGCCGGCGGAGGCGCCCATGGCCGTCTTCATCATCCGACGCCTGCTCCAGACCCTCGTGGTCATGGGCCTCATGTCGGTGATCGTCTTCTTCGGCGTGAACACGGTGGGCGACCCGGTCCACATGTTCGTGTCCCCGGACGCGCCGCAGGCCGAGATCGAGCGGGTGATCGAGCAGTTCGGCCTCGATAAGCCGGTCTGGGAGCAGTACCTCCTGTTCATGAAGGGCGCCTTCCAGGGCGATCTCGGCGACAGCTACGTCTTCGGCTCGCCGGCGCTCTCGCTCATCCTCGACCGGATGCCCGCGACGCTGGAGCTGGCGGTCGCGGCGCTCGTGCTCGCCATCGTGCTCGGCATCCCGCTCGGGCTCTACGCCGGGCTGAACCCCGAGAGCCGGGTGTCGCGCGCGATCATGGCGGTCTCGATCCTCGGCTTCTCGCTGCCGACCTTCTGGGTCGGGCTCATGATGATCATGCTGTTCGCGGTGGAGCTCGGCTGGCTGCCGGCGATCGGGCGGGGCGAGACGGCGACGGTCCTCGGCATCACGTCCTCGGCCTTCACGCTCGACGGGCTGTCGCACCTCGCCATGCCGGCGCTGAACCTCGCGCTCCTGAAGATCAGCCTGGTGATCCGCCTGACCCGCGCAGGCGCGCGGGAGGCCATGAGCCAAGACTACATCAAGTTCGCCCGCGCGAAGGGGCTCTCGCGCGGGCGCGTGATCGGCGTGCATCTCCTGAAGAACATCCTGATCCCGGTGGTCACGGTGCTCGGGCTGGAGTTCGGCGCGCTCATCGCCTTCTCGGTCGTCACCGAGACGATCTTCGCCTGGCCGGGCATGGGCAAGCTCCTGATCGACTCGATCCTCGTGCTCGACCGTCCCGTCGTCGTCGCCTACCTGCTGATCATCGTGATGTTCTTCGTCTTCATCAACCTGACGGTGGACATCATCTACTCGATCCTCGACCCGAGGGTCCGGCTGAAGGACCAGGGCGCATGACCGAGAGCACGCACTCGACCGGCGGCGCCGAGGACCGGACCTGGCGCGACGAGCCCGCGCCCGCGCCACCGCCCGTCGAGACGCCCTTCCGCCGCTTCGTCTCGGAGTTCGCCGAGGACCGCATCGCCGTCGCGGCCCTCGGCGTCTTCGCTCTGATCGTCGCGCTCGCGCTCCTCGCGCCCTGGATCACGCCGCAGAACCCCTACGACCTCGCGCAGGTCGGCATCTGGGATTCGAAGCAGCCCCCGATGACCGAGGCCTACGACGGCTTCACCATGTGGCTCGGCTCGGACGGGCTCGGGCGCGATCTGTTCTCGGCGATCCTCTACGGGCTCCGGATCTCGCTCGCCGTCGGCGTCACCGCGGGCTTCATCGCGCTCGTGATCGGCATGGCCATCGGCCTCGTCGCGGCCTACGCGGGCGGGCGGGTCGAGACGGTCATCATGCGCATCGTCGACCTCCAGCTCTCCTTCCCGGCGGTGCTGGTCGCGCTCATGCTGGTGGCCCTCCTCGGCAACTCGGTCGAGAACATCGTCATCGCCCTCGTCGTCGCGCAATGGGCCTACTACGCGCGCACGGTGCGCGGCTCGGCGCTGTCGGAGCGCGAGAAGGAGTACGTCGAGGCCGCGCGCTGCCTCGGCCTCTCCCACGAGCGTATCCTGTTCCGCCACATCCTGCCGAACTGCCTCGCCCCTCTCATCGTCGTCGGCACGGTGCAGACGGCCTCCGCCATCGCGCTGGAGGCCACGCTCTCCTTCCTCGGCGTCGGGCTGCCCCAGACCGAGCCCTCGCTCGGGCTGCTCATCTCGAACGGCGCCGAGTACCTGACCTCGGGGCGCTACTGGATCGCCGTGTTCCCCGGCCTCGCGCTCCTGGCGACGATCGTCTCGATCAACCTCGTCGGCGACCAGCTCCGCGACGTGCTGAACCCGAGGCTGAGCAAATGAACGCGACGCTCGGAGGCGAGCGATGAAAGCGACGCTCGGAGGCGAGCGATGACGGCGCCGACGCTGGAGGTGGAGGGCCTCGTCACCGAGTTCGCCATGCGCGGCGGCACCGCGCGCGCCGTGAACGGCGTCGGCTTCTCGCTCGCGCCCGGCGAGATCCTCGGGCTCGTGGGCGAGAGCGGGTCGGGCAAGTCGGTCACCGGCTTCTCGATCATGGGGCTGATCGACCCGCCCGGCCGCATCGCCGAGGGCTCGATCCGCTTCAAGGACCGCGAGATCGCGAATGCCGCGGACGAGGACATGCGGCGCCTGCGCGGCGACCGCATCGCGATGATCTTCCAGGACCCGATGATGACGCTGAACCCGGTCCTGCGCGTGGACACGCAGATGATCGAGGCGATCCAGGCGCACCGCGACGTCTCCGCGCGCGAGGCCCGCGAGCGCGCGCGCAAGGCGCTCGAACGCGTCGGCATCCCCGCGCCGAAGGAACGGCTCTCGGCCTATCCTCACCAGCTCTCGGGCGGCATGCGCCAGCGCATCGCCATCGCCATCGCCTTCCTGAACGAGCCCGACCTCATCATCGCCGACGAGCCCACGACCGCGCTCGACGTCACCATCCAGGCGCAGATCATCCACGAGGCGCAGACGCTCTGCCGGGAGACGAAGACGGCGATGATCTGGATCACCCACGACCTCGCCGTCGTCGCCGGCATGGCCGACCGGGTCGCGGTCATGTACGCGGGCCGCATCGTCGAGGAGGGGACGGTGGACGCGGTGATCGACCACCCGCTCCACCCCTACACCGTCGGTCTCCTCGGCTCGGTGCCCTCGGCCAACAGCCGCGGGCATCGCCTGACGCAGGTGCCGGGCATGGCGCCGAACCTCCTCGCGCTGCCGAAGGGCTGCCCGTTCCGCCCGCGCTGCCCGCGCGCCGATGCCGCCTGCCTCGCCGAGCCCGAGGCCATCGAGCACCGCGATGGCCATCGGGCGCGCTGCGTGCATCCCCACCTCGACACGGAGCGCGCGGCATGAGCGAGGCCGCGCCGATCCTGGAGGCGCGCGGCGTCGCCAAGCGCTTCAGGAAGAGCCACGACACGGCCGGGCGCATCGCCCACCGTCTCGGCGTCGGCCCGCCCGAGGAGACGGTGCACGCCGTGGACGGCGTGGATCTCGCCGTGCGCCCGGGCGAGGTGGTCGGGCTCGTCGGCGAATCGGGCTGCGGCAAGTCCACCTTCGGGCGCATAGTCGCGGGGCTGCTCGCGCCCACCGAAGGCTCGGTCGTGTTCGAGGGCCACGACGTCGCGGCGATGGACGCGGCCGAGCGCCGCCGCGCCACGCTCGCGGTGCAGATGATCTTCCAGGACCCCTTCGCGAGCCTCAACCCGCGCAAGAAGGTGGACGCCATCGTCGGCGAGGCGCCGCTCGTGCACGGCCTCGTCAAGCGACGCGAGGTGTCGGACTACGTGGACGAGATGCTGACGCAGGTCGGCCTCGACCCGGGCCTGAAGCGGCGCTACCCGCACCAGTTCTCGGGCGGGCAGCGCGCGCGCATCGGCATCGCCCGCGCGCTTGCGGTGAAGCCGCGCTTCCTCGTGTGCGCCGAGGCGATCGCCGCCCTCGACGTCTCGATCCAGGCGCAGGTCATCAACCTGTTCCTCGACCTGCGCGACAGCTTCGATCTGACGTACCTCTTCATCAGCCACGATCTCTCGGTGGTCGAGCACATCGCCGATCGGGTGGCGATCATGTACCTCGGCCGCATCGTCGAGAGCGCGCCGACCGAGGCGCTGTTCTCCGCGCCGAACCACCCCTACACCGAGGCGCTCCTGTCCGAGGTGCCCCGCCTCGACCAGCGCCGCCGCCGCTTCGAGCCGATCGAGGGCGAGATCCCCTCGCCGCTCGCGCCGCCGCCCGGCTGCCATTTCCACCCGCGCTGCCCGCACGCGCATCCGCGCTGCCGTGCCGAGGTGCCCGAGCTTCGCGAGATCGCGCCGGGGCGTCGCTCGGCCTGCCACCTGAACGACGAGGCGGGCGCCGACCGGCCGGGCGCGGCCGCGACCGCGGAGGCCGGCTAGGGCGTCCGCCTTGCCGAGGCTGCCGCCGAGGCGGCAAGACGGGTTCCGAACGGCGGCACGAAGGACGAGCCATGCGCAACGCGGCGGTGATCTGGGACCGGGTCGAGGACAAGCGAGGCGCCTTCGTCGCCCTCGCCGAGCGGATCTTCGACACGCCCGAACTCCTCTACGCCGAGCACCGCTCGGTGGCCGAGCACACCGCCGCGCTGGAGGCCGAGGGGTTTCGCGTCACCCGCGCGCCCGCCGGAATCCCGACGGCGGTGATCGGCGAGGCGGGCGAGGGCGGCCCGGTCATCGCGATCCTCGGCGAGTACGACGCCCTGCCGGGCCTCAGCCAGAAGCCGGGCGTGGCCGAGCCCGACCCCGTCGAGGCGGGCGGCGCGGGGCACGGCTGCGGGCACAACCTGCTCGGCGCCGCGGCGCTCGCGGCGGCGACGGCCGTCAAGGACTGGCTCGCCGAGACCGGCGTGGCCGCGCGGGTGCGCTACTACGGTTGCCCGGCCGAGGAGGGGGGCGCGGCCAAGACCTACATGGTCCGCGACGGGCTGTTCGCCGACGTGGACGCCGCGATCACCTGGCACCCGGCGAGCTGGACGGGCGTGGACGACGCGCGCTCGCTCGCCAACGCCAGGCTCGACTTCACCTTTTCGGGTCGCGCCGCGCACGCCGCCGGCGCCCCGGAACTCGGCCGCTCGGCGCTCGACGCCTGCGAGCTGATGAGCGTCGGCGTCAACTACATGCGCGAGCACATGCCCGACGACGCGCGGGTCCACTACGCCTACCTCGACGCGGGCGGGCCGGCGCCGAACGTGGTGCAGCCGCGCGCCGTCGTGCGCCACCTGGTCCGCGCGCGCGACAACGACGGCCTCGCGCACCTGGTCGCGCGCGTGCGCAAGATCGCCGAGGGCGCGGCGCTGATGACCGAGACCACGGTCGAGGCGCGCGTCTTCAGCGCCGTGTCGGCGCTCATGGGCAACCGCCCGCTCGAGGAGGCGATGCAGGCCGCGCTCGACCGCCTCGGCCCCGTCCCCTTCGACGAGGACGACCGCGCCTTCGCTCACGCGATCCGCGCGACGCTGACGGCGGACGACATCGCCGCCACCTTCCGCCGCATCGGCCTGGCGACCGACCTCGACCTGGCCCTCTGCGACTTCGTGGCGCCGCTCGATCGCCCGCGCCTCGGCGGCGACGGCGCGACCGACGTCGGCGACGTCAGCCGCGCGGTGCCGCTCGTGCAGGCGCGCGTGGCCACCTGCGCCGTCGGCACGCCGTTCCACACCTGGCAGACGACCGCGCAGGGCAAGACGCCGGCGGCGGAGAAGGGCATGATCCACGCCGCGAAGGCCATGGCCGACGTCGCGGTCGCGCTCGCGACCGATCCCGCCCTCGTGGCCGCGGCCAAGGCGGACCACGCCCGCCGTCTCGCGGCCGAGCCTTACGTCTGTCCGCTGCCCGCGGACGCGACGCCGCCCCTGGTGCCGGCGCCGATCTGAGCCGTGCCGAGAAGGGTGGGTCCCGTGTGGTCGTGACGCACGGATCGCCGCCCGGGCACGATCGGCCTTCCTTCGCGATGGTCGGGCCGCGCGCTCGGCGATCGGCTCGGCGCGGCGGAGCGCCTTGGTCGCGGTCGGGGGGGCGGAAGGCGATCCCCCCGTGCCGCGCCTCGTGTCGCGGCACCCACCCGGGCGCCGCCCCCGCCACGGCGCCGACCCTCGGGCGATCACGCTGCGAACCACTACGGAGCCGGGACGCGATCCGGTCGAGGCGAGACGCACGCTCTCCACCACGGCCGCACGGCGCAGCGGCTTGCCGGCTGGTCGCCGCGATCAGGCCGCGCGCGAGCGCGAGATCGGCGTGCTGCCCCTGGAACGGCGCGATGCCGTCTAGGGCAGGGGCGACCGCTGATCAGAGGGACGGTGTCGCCATCCTTCGCCGGGCGCTTCCTCGGCCGTGGGCACGATGGTCGCCCGGCGTGGCCCCGAACGTGGCCGGTCCGAGGCCCGTGCGGGACGGCCCGATCGGCGCCGGCGACCGACGGGGGTCGATCCCTCCCGCTCATTGACATCGTGGTCCGGTCCGACGGTGATGCCCGCATGTCGGCGCGATCCTTTCACACCGCCTGGATCGACCGAGACGGGGGCAGGGGCTGTCGTGGCGAGCGCGACGCGCTCTTCCCCTGGTGGAGCTTCACGAAGACCGTCATCGCCCTCTGCGCCTTGCGGCTCGCCGAGGACGGGCGGGTCGATCTCGACGAACCCGTGGCCGGGCGGCTCTACACCCTGCGTCTCCTCCTGCAGCATCGCGCCGGCGTGCCGGACTACGGCCGTCTCGCCGCCTACCACGAGGCCGTGGGTCGCGGCGAAGACGCTTGGTCCCGCGAGAGGCTGCTGGAGGCCGTCCGGCCGGACGAACCGCTCTTCGCACCGGGCACGGGGTGGGCCTACTCGAACGTCGGCTACCTGCTTGCGCGCGATCTGCTCGAAGAGCGGGCCGGATGCGGGTTCTCGACGCTGGTCGCCGATCTGGTCAGCCGGCCTCTCGGCCTCGACAGCGTCCGCCTCGCGACGCGGCGCGCGGAGTTCGCGGCGCTGCACTGGCCCGCGGCGAAGCACTACGATCCGGCGTGGGTGAGCCACGGCTGCCTGATCGGCACGGCGTCGGACGCCGCGACGCTCCTGCACGAGGCGCTCGCCGGCGACTTCCTCGATCCCCGGACGCGCGCTACCATGCTCGCGACCCACGCCCTCGGCGACGGCGTGCCGGGCCGGCCGTGGACGCGGCACGGCTACGCTCTGGGACTGATGCGCGGCACGATGGCGGGCGCAGGCGAGGCGATCGGCCATTCGGGCAGCGGCCCCTTCAGCGTCAACGCGGTCTACCACTTCCCGGATCGGGCCGGGCCCGTCACCGTCGCCTGCTTCGCGGACGGTGCGGGCGAGGCCGCGGCCGAGGTCGAAGCGGCCCGGCTGGCCTCGGTCCTGTGACCGCGCAGGGCCCGTCCCGGGCGACCGGACGTCGTCCGCCCGGCCTGGGATGGCCGTCCGTCCGGACCCGCGCCTGCGGTGAACCCGGCGTGGCCCGGGCCGGTCCTTCGCCGGCTCGGACCGTGCGGATCGGTCCCCGGCTTTCCTGATCGGAAGGAGACCGACGACCGGGGGCGTCGCTCGGTGCCGGGCTGCGAGGCCGGCGGATCGGGGTGCGGGCGATGCGACGGCGGGTCGTGGCCGACCGCCGTCGCAAAGCTTGATTGACGTTACTCACGACGCTGCATAGCCCTGCGAGACGATGACCAAGAGCAGACAGCGCCCCACCGTCCACGACATCGCGAGGGAGGCCGGCGTCAGCCTCGCCACGGTCGACCGGGTGCTCAACGCGCGCCCCGGCGTCCGGGCGAACACGATCGAGAAGGTGCGCGCCGCGGTCGAGCGGCTCGGCTACGTGCGCGACACCTTCGCGGCCAACCTCGCCCGTCAGCGCCAGTACCGCTTCGCCTTCGTGCTGCCCGAGGGGCCGGGCCAGTTCGTCGGGACGCTGAAGGCCGCCCTCGGCGAGGTCGCCCGATCGCAGGTGGCCGAGCGCACGCGGATCGAGATCGCGATGGCGCCTTCCCACGACCCGCACGCGATCGTGCGGCGGCTGCACGTCTTCCGCGGGGGCGGGATCGACGGCATCGCGCTGATGGCGCCGGAGACGCCGCAGGTCCGCGACGCCGTCGCCCGGCTGAGGGCGGAGGGCCTCGCCGTCGTCGCATTCGTCTCCGACCTGCCGAACTCGACGCGCGATCATTTCGTCGGAATCAATAACTTGGCTGCCGGACGAACCGCGGGGCTGCTGATGGGCCGCTTCGCCACGGCGCCCGGCGAGGTCATGGTCGTGACCAACTCCATGCGCTCGCGCGACAGCCTTGAGCGCCGGCTCGGCTTCGACGCGGTGATCGGCGCGGAGTTCGGTCACCTGACCGTGCTGCCCTCGATCGAGTCCCACGACGACCCGGAGCGCATGCTCCGCGTCGTCGAGGCGGTCGCGCGCGAGCGCACGCGGCTCGTCGGGGTCTATTCGATGGGCGCCGGCAACGAGGCGATGATCGAGGCGCTGCGCCGGAGCGGGCGTCTCGACGCCCTGCAGGTGATCGCGCACGAGCTGACTCCCGTCGCCCGCCACGCGCTCGAGAACCGCGAGATCGCGGCCGTCATCACCCAGAACGTGGGCCATCTCGTGCGCAGCGCCGTGCGCGTGCTGCGCTCGCTGAGCGACGGCGTGCCGATCTTCGAGGCCCAGGAGCGCATCCGCATCGAGGTCGTGCTGCGCGAGAACCTCCCCTGACCGCGGCGTGGCGGGCGGGCCTCCGCGCTGGACACGAGGTACGTTCCTCATGTACAGAATCGGCGAACCCGCGGAGACACGCGGGAACCGGCGCCGGACGCCCCGTGCCGCGAGCAGGCGCGGGCTCTCCCGTGCCTCGACGATGGGAGGAGACGACGGATGAAGACGTCCACGCTGACGGCCGCGGGCGCGCTCGTGTCGCTGAGCGGCCTCGCGCTCGGGGTCGGCGAGGCCCGTGCCGACGATCTGACGCTCTGCTGGGCGGCCTGGGACCCGGCCAACGCGCTGATCGAGCTGTCCAAGGACTTCGAGGCGCAGTCGGGCCACGACATGAGCTTCGAGTTCGTGCCCTGGCCGAACTTCGCCGACCGCATGCTCAACGAGCTGAACTCGGGCGGCCAACTCTGCGACCTGATGATCGGCGACAGCCAGTGGATCGGGCTCGGCGCCGAAGCGGGACACTACGTCAAGCTGAACGACTTCTTCGAGGCCGAAGGCATCTCGATGGAGGACTTCATCCCCGCGACGGTCACCGGCTACGCCGAATGGCCGAAGGGGACGCCGAACTACTGGGCGCTGCCGGCCTTCGGCGACGTGGTCGGCTGGACCTATCGCAAGGACTGGTTCGAGCGCGAGGAGCTGCGAAGCGTGTTCGAGGAAGAGTACGGCCGCGAGCTGGCCGTGCCCGAGACCCTCGCCGAGCTCAAGGACATCGCCGAGTTCTTCCAGGGCCGCGAGATCGACGGCACCACGGTCTACGGTGCCGCGATCTACACTGAGCGCGGCTCGGAAGGCATCACCATGGGCGTGACCAACGCCCTCTACAACTACGGCTTCAAGTACGACAATCCGGACCAGCCCTACGAGATGGACGGCTTCGTCAACTCGGAGGAGGCGGTGGAGGGCCTCGAGTTCTACAAGGAACTCTACGACTGCTGCACGCCGCCGGGCTCGTCGGACTGGTACATGTCCGAGAACATCGACGCCTACAGATCCGGACAGGTCGCGCTGCAGATGAACTTCGCCTTCGTCTGGCCCGGCGTGCACGCCGATCCGAACGTCGGCGGCGACAGGTCGGGCTATTTCCCGAACCCGGCCGGTCCCGGCGGGCACTTCGCCCAGCTCGGCGGGCAGGGCATCTCGGTCGTCTCCTATACCGACAGCCGCGACGCCGCGCTCGAATACATCGCGTGGTTCGCCCAGCCCGAGATCCAGCAGCGCTGGTGGGAGCTCGGCGGCTACTCGGCGCTGCGCGCGGTGGTCGAGGACCCGGGCTTCGCCGATAGCCAGCCCTACGCCCGGACCTTCCTCGACAGCATGGCGATCGTGAAGGACTTCTGGGCGGAGCCGGCCTACGCCTCGCTGCTGCTCTCGATGCAGGACCGCGTCCATTCCTACGTCATCGCCGGCGAAGGCACGGCGCAGGAAGCGCTCGACGCGCTCGTCGAGGACTGGACCGAGGTGTTCGAGGACGAAGGCAAGCTCTGAGCCGGCGACCTCCGGCGCGGGCCGGGTCCGCGACGCCGGCGCGTCCCTTCACGGCGCGGATCGCGGGCCACGCCCCCGACCCGTGCGCGGCGCGGATCAGGAAGGACGAGGGCCGACGATGGCCGAGACAGCGATCGACCGCGTCGCCCGGGCGACGCCCGGCACCGTGGCGCGGCGGGTCCGCGGCCTCTCGGACCGGGCGATCGCCTGGATCTTCGTCGCGCCCACCATCTTTCTTCTGCTCGCCGTCAACATCTTCCCGCTGATCTGGACCATCCGGCTCAGCTTCACCAACTTCCGCGCCAACCGTCCGAACGCCGAGGTGAGATGGCTCGGTCTGCGCAACTACGAGCGCATCCTGACCGACAGCGACATCTGGCTGACCATGCAGGCGACCGCGCACTTCCTGTTCTGGACCATCCTGCTGCAGGTCGTGCTCGGCTTCGCCCTCGCCTGGCTCATCAACCAGAAGTTCCGCGGCTCGAACTTCTGGACGACCGTGATCGTGCTGCCGATGATGCTGTCGCCCGCGGTCGTCGGCAACTTCTGGACGTTCCTGTACCAGCCGCAGATCGGGCTGTTCAACTACGCGGTCTCGTTCGTCACCGGCGTCGACCCGACCAGCTTCAGCATGATCGGCGACGTGGCCCTCGCGCCCTGGGCGATCGTGATCGTCGACACCTGGATGTGGACGCCCTTCGTGATGCTGATCTGCCTCGCCGGGCTGCGCTCGATCCCGACCTCGATCTACGAGGCGGCCGAATGCGACCGCGCCTCGAAGTGGCGCCAGTTCTGGACCATCACCGTGCCGATGGTGCTGCCGTTCCTGATGCTCGCGGTGCTGTTTCGCGGCATCGAGAACTTCAAGATGTTCGACCTCGTCGTGCAGCTGACCGGCGGCGGGCCGGGTTCGATCACGGAACTGACCTCGATCAACCTCAAGCGCGAGGCGTTCGAGAAGTGGCGCACGGGCTACGCCTCGGCCTACGCGATCATCCTGTTCGTCACCGTCTTCGGCCTCGCCTCGATCTACGTGAAGGCGCTCAACCGGGTGAAGGAACGATGAGCGCCCATTCCGTCGCCGAGCCGAGCCGGCGCCAGAAGACCGTCGCCGCGGTGCTGGTCACCGCCTACGCGCTCGTCACCATCCTGCCGCTCCTCTGGATCGTCGCGACCGGCTTCAAGTCGTCCTCCGACGCCATCGCCTACCCGCCGAAGATCGCCTTCGAGCCGACGCTCGAGGGCTACGTGAACCTCTTCACCACGCAGACGCGCCAGAGCGAGGCCTACCTCGCCGAGAACCCGCCCGAGAGCTGGTACGAGGAGATCGTGCACGACAAGGGCATGGTGATCGCCGGCCCGTCGCGCTTCGGCGAGCGGTTCCTGAACTCGGTGATCATCGGCTTCGGCTCGACGTTCCTCTCGGTGTTCCTCGGCACGCTCGCGGCCTACGCCTTCTCGCGCTACCGGGTGCCGCTGAAGGACGATCTCCTGTTCTTCATCCTCTCGACGCGGATGATGCCCCCGATCGCGGTCTCGATCCCGATCTTCCTGATGTTCCGCTCGCTCGGGCTCTCGGACACCCATGCGGGCATGATCCTGCTCTACACGGCGGTGAACCTCTCGCTCTCGGTCTGGCTCCTGAAGGGCTTCATGGACGAGATCCCGCGCGAGTACGAGGAGGCGGCGCTCATCGACGGCTACACGCGCCTCCAGGCCTTCGTGAAGGTGGTGCTGCCCCAGGCTGCGACCGGGATTGCGGCGACCGCGATCTTCTGCCTGATCTTCGCCTGGAACGAGTACGCCTTCGCGGTGCTGCTCACCTCCGGCACGGCGCAGACGGCGCCGCCCTTCATCCCCACCATCATCGGCGTCGGCGGGCAGGACTGGCCGGCGGTGGCGGCGGGCGCGACGCTGTTCCTGCTGCCGGTGATGGTGTTCACCATCCTGCTTAGAAAGCACCTGCTGCGCGGCATCACCTTCGGCGCGGTACGCAAATGACGAGTTCCCCGTTCGATCCCGACCGCAGCCTGACCCCGGAGCAGCGCGCGGCCGAGCCGACGCTGCCGAAGCGCGCGGTCGAGGACACCCGCGGCCGGCCGGCGAAGGGCTACCGCATCCAGCCCGCCGCCCGGCTGTTCGTGCGCGGTCCCTGGGAGACGGCGGCCTCGATCCTGATCGGCCTCGGCGTGGCGATGCTGATGCAGCCGTTCTTCATGGTGCTCTACACGTGGTCGTTCGCCGTCATCCTGACCGGCACGGTGACGTTCATCGTCGTCAGCCACTTCCCGGACTGAGGCGCGCCGTGGCCGAGATCGAGATCCGCGACCTGCGCAAGGAGTTCGGCGACTTCACCGCCGTCGAGGGCTCGTCGTTCACCATTCGCGACGGCGAGTTCTTCATGCTGCTCGGCCCCTCGGGCTGCGGCAAGACGACGACGCTCAGGATGATCGCGGGTCTGGAGCTGCCGACCTCGGGCGAGGTGCTGATCGACGGCGAGGCGGTCGGCCAGAAGCCCGCGAGCCAGCGCGACATCGCCTTCGTCTTCCAGATGTTCGCGCTCTACCCGCACATGAACGTGCGCCGCAACATCGCCTATCCGCTCGTCAGCCAGGGCATGGGCCGCGCCGAGGTGTGCGAGAAGGTCGCCGAGGTCGCGCGCATCCTCGGCATCGAGGCGCTCCTGGACCGCCCCGTCGGCGGCCTCTCGGGCGGCGATCGCCAGCGCGTCGCCCTCGGGCGCGCGATCGTGCGCGAGCCGAAGTGCTTCCTGATGGACGAGCCGCTCGGCGCGCTCGACGCCGAGTTCCGCGAGCGCATGGCCGAGGAGCTGCGCGCGCTCCACGACCGCATGGGCGCCACCACCGTCTACGTCACCCACGACCAGCTGGAGGCGATGCAGATGGGCGACAAGATCGTGGTGATGAACCACGGCGTCGTCGAGCAGTTCGGCACGCCCCAGGACATCTACGACCGGCCCGCCTCGATGTTCGTGGCCGAGTTCATCGGCTCGCCGCCGATGAACTTCCTGCGCTTTCGCGGCCGGGTCGCGCCGGGGGCGAGCGCGGTCGCGCTCGACGGCCGCGAGCAGCCGCTGATGCGTCTCGACGAGGGCTTCGAGGGCGCGATGGCCTACGGCGTGCGCCCCGAGCACGTCCGCCTCGCCGACGACGCGCCGTACCGCGGCGAGGTGGTCGCGGCCGAGTACCTCGGCACCACGCAGATCGTGACGCTCGCGACCGCGCACGGCGAGGTCAAGGCGCGCGTGCCCGCCGACCGCCCGGCCCGGCCCGGCGAGAGCGTCGGCCTCGCCTTCGACGCGCGCGGCGTGACGCTGTTCGACGCGGACACGGGCCGGGCGCTGCGCTCGGCGCCCGAGACGGTCGCCGCGCATGGCTGAGGTCATCCTGCGCGGCGTCACCAGGCGCTTCGGCCGGACCACGGCGGTCGACGACGTCGGCCTGACCGTCGCCGACGGCGCCTTCGTCGTCCTGCTCGGGCCCACGGGGGCGGGCAAGCCCACGACGCTGCGGCTCGTCGCCGGGCTCGAGGCGCCGGACGCGGGCGACGTCCTGATCGGCGGGCGCTCGGTCGTCGGCGAGACGCCGGCCGAGCGCGACGTCGCGATGGTGTTCCAGCAGTACTCGCTCTACCCGCACATGACGGTGCGCGAGAACCTCGCCTTCCCGCTGCGTTCGCCGATGCTGCGCACGCCCAAGCCCGAGATCGCGCGCAAGGTGGCCGAGGTCGCCGAGGTGCTGCGCATCGCCCACAAGCTCGACAACCGCGCGACCGCGCTCTCGGGCGGCGAGATGCAGCGCGTCTCGATCGGGCGCGCGCTGGTCCGCCGCCCCGCGATCTACCTCATGGACGAGCCGCTGAGCTCGCTCGACGCGAAGCTGCGCGCCGAACTCAGGGTCGAGCTCAAGCGCATCCACGCGAGCCTCGGCGCGACGCTCCTCTACGTCACCCACGACCAGATCGAGGCGATGACCATGGCGAGCGAGATCGGCGTGCTCGACGAGGGCCGCCTCGTGCAGTTCGGCTCGCCGCGCGAGATCTACGAGGACCCGGTCAGCCTCTACGTCGCGGGCCGCCTCGGCCTGCCGCGGATCAACGCGCTGCCGGCGGATCTCTTCGCGGGCGCGCCCGCCGGCGCGGCGACCATCGGGCTCAGGCCCGAGCACATCGCCCACGACGAGGGCCGCGCCTCGGAGGTCGTGCGCGTCGAGCGCCTCGGCGACCAGACGCGGCTGCATCTCGCCCTCGACGGCCACGACATCGTCACGCTGGCCGACCCCCACACCGCGCTCGCGCCCGGCGACCGGCTCCCCGTCCGGCCGCGTGGCGCGCTCTACTTCGACGCCAGCGGCGCCCGCGTCGCCTGAGGAGGACAGGATGAAGCAGTTCATCAACAGCCGCGAGAGCCTGGTCACGGAGGCCATCGACGGCACGCTGCGCACCGCCTCCGGCCGGCTCGCGCGGCTCGACGGCTATCCCCACATCAAGGTGGTCGTGCGCGCCGACTGGGACCGCTCGAAGGTCGCGCTGGTCTCGGGCGGGGGCTCGGGCCACGAGCCGAGCCACGCGGGCTTCGTCGGGCGCGGCATGCTGACGGCGGCCGTCTGCGGCGAGGTCTTCGCCTCGCCCTCGGTCGACGCGGTGCTCGCGGGCATCCTCGCGGTGACCGGCAAGGCGGGCTGCCTCCTGATCGTCAAGAACTACACGGGCGACCGGCTCAACTTCGGCCTCGCCGCCGAGCGCGCACGCGCCCAGGGGCTCAAGGTCGCGATGGTGATCGTCGACGACGACGTGGCGCTACCCGATCTGCCGCAGGCGCGCGGCGTCGCGGGCACGCTCTTCGTGCACAAGATCGCGGGCGCGCTCGCCGAGGAGGGCGCCGATCTGGAGGCGGTCGCGCAGGCGGCCGAGCGCGTCGTCGCGAACGTCGCCTCGATCGGCATGTCGCTCGACACCTGCACCGTGCCCGGCTCGCCCAAGGAGGACCGCATCGAGGCGCACAAGGCGGAGCTCGGCCTCGGCATCCACGGCGAGCCCGGCATCGAGCAGGTCGACTTCGCCGGCGCGCGCTCGTCGATGGCGATGGTCGTCGATCGCCTGGAGCCCCATCTCGGCGACGGGCCGCACGTCGCGCTCCTCAACAACCTCGGCAGCACGACGCCGCTGGAGATGGCGGTGCTGGCCGAGGAGCTGGTCCGCTCGCGCCTCGGCGGGCGGATCGAGCGGCTGGTCGGCCCCGCCGCGCTGATGACCTCGCTCGACATGCAGGGCTTCTCGGTCTCGCTGCTGCCGGCGACCGACGCCGATCTGGCGGCGCTCGCCGCCGCGGTCGAGCCGACCGCCTGGCCGGGGCTGCGGCGGCTCGGCGAGATCGAGGTGATGCCGCTGCCCGACGGGCTCGCGCCGATCCAGCCGATCCCGTCGGAGAACCCGCGGATGCGCCGCTTCGTCGAGCGCTGCTGCACCGTCCTGATCGAGGCCGAGGACCGTCTGAACGCGCTCGACCAGAAGTCGGGCGACGGCGACACCGGCTCGACGCTCGCCACCGCGGCGCGCGCGCTGGTCGACGCGCTCGACCGGCTGCCGCTCGCCGACGCGACCCAGCTCTACCGAGCGATCGGCCTCGAACTCAGCCAGACCATGGGCGGCTCGTCGGGGGTGCTGCTCGCGATCTTCTTCGCCGCCGCGGGCGACGCCTCGGCGAGCGGGCAGGACACGCACGGCGCGCTCCGCGCGGGGCTCGAGCGGGTCCGGGAGGTCGGCGGCGCCCGGCCCGGCGACCGCACGATGATCGACGCGCTGGCGCCGGCGCTCGACGCGTTCCCCGACGGGCTCGACGCCGCGGCGAGAGCGGCGCGCGAGGGCGCCGACCGGACCGCGAGCATCACCCGGGCCAGGGCGGGCCGCGCCGCCTACCTCGCCGAAGCGAGCCTCTCGGGCCACAACGATCCCGGCGCGGAGGCGGTCGCCCTCCTGTTCGAGAACCTCGCCGGCTAGATCGCCCGGTCCCGAGGTCTGGCGGCGCGGGGTCGCGCCCCGGGCGAAGGCGCGATCCCGGGGGAGACGGAAGCGCCGGAGGCGGATCGGCGCGCGACGGCGCCGTCGCGAACCGCTGACGCGGACGGGCAGGGGGGCGCCGGCCGACCGGCTCGGGCAGGCCGCCTCGGGTCGGAGCCGCTCGCTGACGAACGTCATGGCTTCGGTCAGGGTCGAGGCGCCGAGCCCGAAGGCGCGCGGCCGGGTCGGCGAAGAGCGGCGGTTAGAGCGCGTCGTCGAGTTCGGGCGGCAGCAGTCAGCCGGACCCCGCGACCCCGGCGCACGAGGGATGGCCGCTGGCGGCGCGCCTGCCCGGCGGCGGTAGGCCGAGCGCATCGCGGGCGGAGCGGTTAAGACGGCGGCGCATCGTCCGCGCGGATCGCGCACCGTCGTCGACGTCGGGCTCCCCTCCCGCCGAGGGCGGGACCTGCGCGAACGCCCCCGGCGAGGGCCCGCGTGCCCGGTCGAGACCGCCGGCCGGGGCGCGCCCGCCCCGCCCGTCGCGGCTGCCCGCGAGATGCGGGGACGGCGGCGTTCCTCCGGCCGTCAGTATGCGCCGCGTCCGCCGAGGACGGCGCGAAAGGTCAGCGCCATCAGGGAGAGGTCGAGCAGGATCGATCGGCTCCGGGCGTAGGCGACGTCCATCGCGACCATGCGATCGAAGTCGACGTCGGCCCGGCCCGAGACCTGCCAAAGACCGGTCAGGCCGGGGCGCACCACGAGCCGTCCGAGGGCGTGGACGGGGTAGGCGGCCACCTCCTCGGGCAGGGCCGGACGCGGGCCGACGACGGACATGTCGCCGATCACGACGTTGAGGAGCTGGGGCAGCTCGTCGAGCGAGAAGCGGCGCAGCCAGCGTCCGACCCGCGTGACGCGCGGATCGCGCCGCGCCTTGAAGCACACGCCCGCGCGGTCGCTCTCGGCCAGGAGCGCCGCGCGCCGCGTCTCCGCGTCGGCGTGCATCGAGCGGAACTTGAAGATGCGAAAGTGCCTGCCGTCGCGCCCGACGCGGGTCTGGCGGAAGAACACCGGCCCCGGGCTCTCCGTCCGGATCGCCAGGGCGGCGAGCAGGAACAGCGGCGAGAGCGCGGCGAGCGCCGCTCCGGCGACGGCGAGGTCGAGCGCGCGCTTGCCCGTCTCGGCCGGGTCGAGCCTCGCCAGTCGCCACAGGACGGCGTGCTTGAGCGCGCGCGCCACGAACAGGGGGTTACCGAGGACGTAGCGCGCGAACAGCCGGCGCGGCTCGAGCGCGAGCCGGTAGGCCCATTCGAACCCGGAGCGGCGCAGTCGCGCGGGGGCGCGGGCCACGCGGCCCGACCAGAAGTCGAACTGCGCGCCCACGCCGATCGCGAGTCGCGCCGAGAGGCGTTCGCGATGGCGCGCGATCCAGGTCTCCTGCAACGGCACGCCGAGCGCGACGAGCAGGATGTCCGCGCCGGAAGCGTTGATCCTCGCGAGCACGGCCTCTTCCTCGTCGGCGCGGAAGTAGCCGTGCTCGGCGCCCGCGACGACGAGGCCCGGCGCCTCCTCGGCCGCGCGTCGCGCCGCCGCCCCGGCCACGCCCGGCGCGGCGCCGAGGAAGTAGATCGACAGGCCCCGCCGCGCGGCTTCGCGGCAGAGCGGCGCGAACAGATCGGTGCCGTTGAGGTTGGCGGCGAGGCGCCGGCCCGTCATGCGCGCCGCGAGCGCGATGCCCGCGCCGTCGGGCAGCAGCAGATCCGCCGCGAGCAGCGTCCGGGCGTAGTCCTCGTCGCGCGCGGCGACGTTGACGCAGTGGGCGTTGACGAAGGCGGCGGTGCGCCGCCCGCCCGGGGCGAAGAGCGCGGCGAGGGCGTCGGGCATCGCGGCATCGACGAGATCGAGGCCGAAGAGGTCGAGGGTCGGGGCGGCGGTCATGGCGTTCTCCACGGTCTGGGTCCACGCCGGAAGGGGTGCCGCCGGCCGGGGCCGCGCGCCATCGAGCGAAGGGGGAAGCACCGGGCGCGTTCGCGGCCCGACCACCGACCGATGGGTAGGGCGACCATCGCCTCGGATACGAAGCCCGGCGCGAACGGCGGGGCGCCGAGCGGACGCGCCGGGACCCCTATCCTTTCGGATAGGCCCGTCTACGCTATCGCGCCCGTCTCGCCGCGACGCACCGTGCTAGGCGTTCGCGAAAACCGGGAGAACTCCGCCGTGCACATTCTCGTCGACGCCCTGGCCGAAGCGGACACCGAGACGGCGCTCGCCACCCTGCTCGAAAGGGTCAGGGCGCGCGACGCGGCCCCGCCGAGCTTTCTCGCCGTGCACGCGAGCGCCCGCCACGATCCGGCCGCCGTGCAGCGCGCCGCCCGCACCGCGGGCGTCGAGACGCTGCACGGCGGCACCTCCTGCCTCGGGGTCATGGCCGGCGGACGCCTGTTCGCCGAAGCCGGCTTCGGGATCTTCGCGCTCTGGGACGAGGCGGGCGGCTACGGCTCGGCCGCCGCCAGCGGGCCGGACGGACGCGCGGTCGGACGCGAGGCGGCGCGCGGGGCGCTCGCCGCGGCCGGCCGCCCCGGCGAGGCGCCCGACCTCGTCTGGCTCACCGCCGCCCCCGGCACCGAGGAGGCGGTGCTCGCCGGGATCGAGGACGTGGTCGGCGCCTCGACGCCGATCCTCGGCGGCAGCGCCGCCGACGACACGATCGCCGGCGGCTGGGCGGCCTACGACGCGCGGGCCGTCGAGCCGGGCGGGGTGGTGGTCTCGGCGCTCTTTCCGTCGCGGCCCGTCTCCTGGGCCTACTCGAGCGGCTACGTCCCGGCC
>JBHJHI010000010.1:0-30278 GCA_050330995.1 Paracoccaceae bacterium | reverse complement strand
GGGCGCGGGCGCGGGGCCCGCGGGTCGCCCGGCGGGTGCGGCCCGGAACGCCGGCCCCGGCCCGGTCACAGCTCGATCGAAGCCACCGAGCCGCCGTCGCCGCGCCAGTTGGCGCCGACCACGTAGCTCGCGAGGTCCGAGCACAGGAGCGCGATCACCGGCGCCACCTCGTCGGGCCGCCCGCGCCGGCCGAGCGCAAGGAAGGGACGCTCCTCCTTCAGGAAGCCCTCGACCGTCTCGTCGAAACCGGTGCCTTGGGCTTCGGCCTTCTGCTCCATCATGCCGTCGGTCATCGGCGTCTCGACGAAGGCGGGGGCGACGCAGTTGGCCAGAAGCCCAGCCTTGGCGTGCTGCATCGAGATCGACTTGGCGAAGCTCGCGAGGCCGATCTTGGCGACGTTGTAGACGGTCTCGTCGGCGTAGGGCTGGGCTGCGTTCTCGGAGGTGACGAACACCATCCGCCCCCAGCCGCGCTCGACCATCTTCGGCCCGAGCACGCGCGCGAGGCGCACGCCGGACATGAAGTCGGTGTGCCAAGCGTGGTCCCAGTTCTCGTCGGTCATCGCGAGCGGGTCGCCCTTGGCGCCGGTGACGCCAGCGGCGTGGACGAAGATGTCGATCGCGCCGCCCGAGGCCGCCTTGCGCGCGAGCGCCTCGGCGCCTTCGGTGGTCGAGAGGTCGGCCGCCTCGCCCTCGGCGCCGAGCCGGTCGCGCACCCCTGCCAGCGCTCCCTCGTCCACGTCGGTCAGGAACAGGCGCGCGCCCTCCTCGGCGAGCCGCTCGGCGGTGGCCGCGCCGATGCCGCCGGCCGCGCCGGTCACGAGCGCGCGCTTGGCGTTCAGCCGCAGATCCATGGTGTGCCTCTCTGGATGGTCGGGTTCCGGGGCATGAACGGCCGGGCGCGTCGTTCGTGCCCGAGCGATGGCATCTCGCGACCGGTCTGCGGGGAACGGTCGCGCCGTCGCCCCGTTGGCCGGGGCCGGGCGACGCATCGGCGCGGCGAAGACGATCGAGACGCGCGCGATCCGGCCCGCGCCGGACGACGACGCGTCCGCGCGGAGGACACGCCATGGACCAGGCCCGCTTCGAGCTGGCGACGATCGACTACGCGATCATCGCCCTCTACTTCGTCGGCGTGATCGGGCACGGGCTTTGGGCCAGCCGCGGCAAGGAGACCGCGCACGACTACTTCCTCGCCGGCGGCACCCTGCCCTGGTACCTGATCGGCTTCTCGCTGTTCGCCTCGAACATGTCGGGCGCGAGCTTCGTCGGCCTGATGGGCGGCGCCTACGCCAACGGCATGTCGATCTTCAACTACGAGTGGACCGCGGCGGTGGTGCTGCTGTTCTTCGCGATCTTCGTGCTGCCGTCGTTCCTGCGCGCGCGGCTCACGACGGTGCCGGAGTTCCTGGAGAAGCGCTACGACACGCGCTCGCGCCGCGCCTTCTCGGTGTTCTCGCTCATCGCGATCATGTTCATCGACACCGCCGGCGCGCTCTACGCGGGCGGGCTGGTGATCGCCGAGATCATCCCGCCCCTGGAGCTCTGGTCGGCGGTGTTCGTGCTCGCCGCCGTCGCGGGGCTCTACACCATCCTCGGCGGGCTCGGCGCGGTGGTGGTGACCGACACGGTGCAGGCGATCCTGCTGATCGTCGGCGGCTTCGTGATCTGCCTCATCGGGCTACGGGAAGTCGGGGGCTACTCGCAGCTCATGTCGGGGCTGTCGGAGAGCCAGACCAGCCTGATCCAGCCGATCGGCGACGACTTCCTGCCCTGGCCGGGCATCCTCGGCGTGCTGATCCTCGGCTTCTACTACTTCGGCATCAACCAGTTCGTGGTGCAGCGGACCCTCGGCGCGAGGAACCTGCGCGAGGGCCGGCGCGGCGCGCTGTTCGCGGGGTTCCTGAAGATCCCGAACCTGTTCGTGCTGATCCTGCCCGGGCTGATCGCGATCCAGCTCTACCCGGACCTCGACAACCCCGACCTCGCCTTCCCCTCGCTCGCCTTCGACATGCTGCCGATCGGGCTCAGGGGCCTGATCGCCGCCGCCCTGATCGCGGCGATCATGTCCTCGCTCGACAGCGCGCTGAACGCGGCCGGCACGCTCGTGGTCAAGGACTTCGTGGTGCCGCTGAAGCCCGACATCACCGAGCGCGGCCAGCTCCGCCTCGGCCGCCTCGTCACCGGCATCGCCATGGTGGTCGGCGCGCTCTACGCGCCCCTGATCGCGGGGTTCGAGAGCCTGTTCAGCTACTTCCAGTCCTCGCTAAGCTACGTGGTGCCGCCGATCGTGGTGGTCTACGTGCTCGGGCTGTTCACGCGGATGCCGAACGGGCGCGGCGCGTTCTGGTCGATCCTGATCGGGCTGGTGATCGGCATCCCGATGTTCGCGCTGAAGGAGACGCCGCTGTTCGCGCCCGAGGGGGCCGACAGCCTCTGGGCCGGCCTCGGGCTGCCGGCGATCCACTTCACGATGATGTCCTGCCTGATCGCGCTGGTCTCGGCCCTGGTGCTGCTCGGCCTCAGCGCCACGGCGGCGCGGCCGGGCTCGGACAAGCTCGACCGCATCGTCTGGGACCGCGCCGATCTGTCGGACGAGATGGCCGAGTGGCACCGCCCGCTCGCGCTCGACGTCAAGGTGCTGAGCCTCGGGCTGATCGTGCTGACGGCGGGGGTGGTCGCGTGGTTCTGGTAGGACGCGAGGCACGGCGGGCGAACCCCGCCGCCCGCCCCCGCACCTGCCGTCGCCTCACACTACCGCCGACCACGGCCGCGACAGGAGCCGCGCGGCGTTGATGATGCCGACCATCGAGTAGGTCTGCGGAAAGTTGCCCCAGAGCTCGCCCGAGGCGTAGTCCACGTCCTCGGACAGAAGGCCGAGATGGTTGCGCCGCGCGAGCAGTCCCTCGAACAGCTCGGCCGCCCGCTCGGTGCGCCCCGCCCGCGCGAGCGCCTGATACCACCAGATCGAGCACAGGTTGAAGGCGACCTCCGGCACGCCGAAGTCGTCGGCGCCCTCGTAGCGGTGCAGGTGCGGCCCGTGCGCGAGCTTGGCCTCGATACGGTCGAGGGTGGAGAGAAACCGCGGGTCGCGCCCGTCCACGAGGCCGAACTCGGCCATCAACAGCAGGCTCGCGTCCATCTCGTGGCCGCCGAAGCTCTCGGCGTAGGCGCCGATCTCGGCGTTCCAGGCGTGCTCCAGGATCGAGGCGCCGATCCGCTCGGCCCAGCCCGACCAGTGACGCGCCCGCTCCGGGCGCCCGAGCGCGTCCGCCACCCGGCCGAGCCGGTCGCAGGCCGCCCAGCACATCAGCGCCGAGGAGGTGTGCACCCGCGATCGGGTGCGCAGCTCCCAGAGCCCGGCGTCGGGCTTGTCGTGCAGGTGCACCGCCCAGTCGCCGGCGCGCTCGAGCAGCTCGAACATCTCCGGCGAGGCCATCTCCGAGAGGCGGCGGTCGAAGAACACCGGCGCGGCCGAGAGCACGATCTGGCCGTAGACGTCGTGCTGCGAGTGCTCGTGCGCCTGGTTGCCGATCCGGACCGGCCCCTGGCCGCGATAGCCCGGCAGCGTCTCGCAGAAGCGCTCGGGCAGATAGGGCTCGCCGCCGACCCCGAACAGCGGCTGGACCGGGCGCTCGCCGGCGGCCTCCAGGACGCCCATCAGCCAGCGCTGGTAGCCCGACAGGGTGCCGATCGCGCCCAGATCGGCGAGCGCGCGCAGGGTGAAGAAGCTGTCGCGGATCCAGCAGTAGCGGTAGTCCCAGGTCCGCTCCGAGCCCGGCGCCTCCGGGATCGAGGTGGTCACCGCCGCGAGAATCGCGCCCGTGGGCTCGTGGACGCAGAGCTTCAGCGTGACCGCCGCGCGGATCACCGCCTCCTGGTAGTCGAGCGGCAGCGCGAGGCGGCGCGTCCAGCCGCGCCAGTAGTCGAGCGTCCAGGCCTCCGTCAGCTGCGCGGTGTCGAGCGCGTCGCCGCCGGCGCCGACGAGGGCGTGCGCGTCGGGGCCGAACACGAAGGCGATCTCGCGGTCGAGCGCGAAGGCGGTCTCGTCGAGCGCCTCGCGCGGCGCGGAGGCGACGAGATCGAGCGGCAGGGGCGCGGTGTAGCTCACGCGCTGCTCGGAGGCGCGCCGCGGGCGCGCGCGCACCGTGCCGTAGTGCGCGCCCGGGCGGCAGGCGACGGTGATGGTCGGGCGCCCCGCGATCGGGCGCACCCGGCGCACGAGGGCGGCGGGGCGGCGGATCTGGCCCTCCGAGCGGTAGCGCGGCGCGAAGTCGACGATCTCGACCGAGCCCTCGGGCGCGTGCAGCCGCGTGCGCAGCACCGCGCTGTCCTCGACGTACTCCTGCTCGCGCCCCGTCTGGTTCTCGAGCGCGACCCCGAAGGCGCCCGCGCCCGGCTCGGCGCCGCCGAGGAGGGCGTGGAACACCGGATCGCCGTCGGGGCGCGGCAGGCAGTGCCAGACGATCCGGGCGTCGCGGTCGATCAGCGCGTTGACCGCGCAATTGCCGATCAGGCCGAGGTCGAGGGTGGGCATCGGCACCTCGCGAGGGCTGCTCTGTTGGGGGCGCATTGGTCGGACCGTGGCGCGGCACTAACGTCAACACTCCGGCGCGTCGGCGGTTCGATCCGCGCGGCGATGCACCATCCGGACGACGACGGCGTTGTCGCCTCGGGGAGCGCGCCCCTCGGGGCGGCTCGCGCGAGAGGGAGAGACGAGGATGAACGAGGCGAGGGCACTCGGGCTCGGGCAGAGACGAGGCGGGCCGTCGCGCCCCGACGACGACGGCCCCGATCTGAACCGGGTCAGGCCGCTGAGCGCGCATCAGGTCTACGAGGTGATCCGCCGCGAGGGCGAGGAGGAGCTGGAGCGCGACACGCTCGGGCTGTTCATGTCGGGCCTCGCCGCCGGCATCGCCATCGCCGCCTCGATCCAGGGCAAGATGATGCTGGCGATCTACCTGCCCGACGAGCCCTGGGCGCTCCTGGTGCAGCACACGGCCTACCCGGTCGGGTTCCTGCTGGTGATCTGCGGGCGGCTCCAGCTCTTCACCGAGCACACCATCACCGCCGTCACCCCGGTCGCCTGCGAGCCGTCCTTCCTGAGCGTACTGAAGCTGCTCAGGCTCTGGGCGCTGGTGCTCGCGGCCAACCTGATCGGCGCCACCTTCGCCGCTTGGTTCACGGTGTCCTCTGGCGCCTTCGACCCCGGCGCGGTCGAGACGCTGCTCTCGCTCAGCCCGGGGATGGAGGACCAGGGCTTCGCCAAGACCATGATCAAGGGCATCGGCGCGGGCTTCCTGATCGCGGCGCTGGTCTGGCTGCTGCCGAGCGTGCGCTCGAGCCAGGTCGCGGCGATCTTCGTCGTCACCTACCTGATCGCGCTCTGCGACTTCAGCCACGTGATCGCGAGTTCGGTTGAGGTGATGGCGCACGTGATCGCCGGGCGCGACGGGCTCGGCGAGGCGATCTACGGCTACATCCTGCCCTCGCTCGCCGGCAACGTGATCGGCGGCACCACGCTGTTCACGCTGCTCGTCTACAGTCAGGTGCGCAACGCCGCGCGAGGAGAGACGACGCCCGGCAGGGGGTGAAGCCCGCCCCCCGTCGCCGCCGCGCGCCCGTAGAGCCCGGCGCGCGGCGGCTCGGGCGCGATCAGGCCGCGCCAGCGGCGCACGGCGATCCAGGCATCGAGGGCGGCGTCGAACGCGTCCGGCGCCTCGACCATCGGCAGGTGGCCCGCGTCGAGCACCACCGCGTCGGCCCGCGGCAGCAGGCGCAGCACGCGCAGCTGGTGCGCGGGCGGCACCACCGGGTCGTCGCGTCCGATCAGCCAGCGCACCGGCACCGCGAGCGCGTCGAGCCCCGCGGTGACGTCGAGGCCCATCAGCCAGAGCCCGAAGCGGCGCAGCGCCTCCGCGTCGGAGGCGCGGAGATCGGCGCGCATCGCCTCCGACGCCGGCCGCCCCGGCGAGCGGCGGCCCATCGCGCTCGCGAGCCCGCGCCGGAACGTCCAGCCGCTCGCGAGCCAGAGGCCGAGCACCGCGCGCCCGACCGCCGGGCCGAGCACCGGCGCGGCGACCGCGCGGCCGAGGCGGTTCGGCCGCCCGTCGAGATCGCCCGAGCCGAGCGCGCCGACGAGGAGGACGCTGTCGACCACCGAGGGGTGGCGAAGCGCGATCTGAAGCGCGACCAGCCCGCCGGTCGAATGCCCGACGAGCACCGCCGGACGGCCGCCGAAGGCGCGCGCGATCGTCCCGGCATAGGCCGAGGCCAGCCGGTCGAGGTCGAGCCAGGGCAGGACGGCGCCGCGGTCGAGCGACCAGGGGTGGTGGCCCGGCAGCGCGAGCGCGAGGCCGGGGCGACCGGCCTCGGGGCGCTCCCAGAGCGCGGGCGAGCCGAGATAGCCGTGCAGGAAGACGACCGGCGCGGCGCGGTCGCGCGCGCCGAGCCACCGGCCCGGTACCGGTCCCGGCCCGGCCGCGGCCCCGTTCGGGGCATCGAGCGCCCAACGCTCGTTCGAAGCATCGAGCGGTCCGCGCTCGTTCCCCTGCGTCTGCCCGTGCGTCCCCATCTCCGGCGAACAACGCCGCGGCTGCGTCGTTCCGACGCGAGGCTGGCGCCGCGTCGCCGGCTCGTCCGATCCGCGCCGGCGGGCGTTCGCAGGGTCCGGCAGAGAAGAGAGGCAGAGCCATGAGCGAGCGCAACGAGGACGAGCGCAAGGAGATCCGCAAGGACTTCCGCGAGGCGGTGAACATGAGCCCGCAGGAACTGGAGGACTGGCTCGCCACCGACGAGGCGTGGTCGGTCGGCCAGGGCGAGGGCGAGAGCAAGGGCCACGAGATGGGCCGCAGGATCGTCGCGCTGCGCCGCAAGAGCGTCGAGGACATGGACAAGGACGACCACGACGCGATGCAGAAGGTGACGGGCTACGTCCATCGCCACCTGAAGCAGGGCGGTCCCTCGAAGGACGTCGAGCACTCCAAGTGGCGCTACTCGCTGATGAACTGGGGCCACGATCCGCTGAAGGACTGAGCGGCGCGGCGCGCGACCGGCCGGCGGGGCGGCATCCGCCACGCGGCCGATCGACGCGAACGTTCCGCCGGGCGCCCTCGCCCCGTATCGAGGGGCGGGGCCCGCCCCGGGCCCGGCACGCGCGAGCGGGATTGCCCCCCGCCCCCGCCGTCATATCTTCGTCACCGAGACCGTCGGGGCGCCCGCGAGCCGGGCTGAGAGGCGAGAGCCGACCCGTCGAACCTGATCCGGGTCGCGCCGGCGTAGGGAACGGGATCGAGGACCGACGCCCCCTCCGTTCCCCTGCACCGCCCGCGTCCCCTCCTCACGGGAGGCGCACTTGGCCGAGAGCGTCACCATCGTCGGCGCCGGCGTCGCCGGGCTCGCGCTCGCCGCCGAGCTGGTCGCGCGCGGCCGGGGCGTGCGCGTGCTCGACCGCGACGGCCCGCCGGGGCCGCACGCCTGCTCGTGGTGGGCCGGTGGCATGCTCGCGCCCCACTGCGAGCGCGAGAGCGCCGACGAGGCGGTCGTGCGCCTCGGGTCCGACGCCGCCGACTGGTGGCAGGCCCGCGCGGGCGGGGTCGAGCGGCGCGGCAGCCTCGTGGTCGCCCCCGGCCGGGACCGCCGCGAGGTCGAGCGCTTCGCCCGGCGCACCGCCGGCTTCGAGCGTCTCGACGGCCCCGGCCTCGCGGCGCTGGAGCCGGACCTGGACGGCCGTTTCGACCGCGCGCTGTACTTCCCTTCGGAGGCCCACCTCGCGCCGCGGCGCGCCCTCGCCGGCCTGCTCGACCGCCTCGCCGACCACGGCGTCACGGTCGAGTCCGCCGAGGCCGAGCCCGAGGCGCTCGACGGCGTGGTGTTCGACTGCCGCGGCCTCGCCGCACGCGCCGCCCACCCCGACCTGCGCGGCGTCAAGGGCGAGATGCTGGTGCTCGCCTGTCCCGATCTGTCGCTGTCGCGCCCGGTGCGGCTGATCCACCCGCGCTATCCGCTCTACGTGGTGCCGCGCGGCGAGGGCGTGTTCATGCTCGGCGCCACCGCGATCGAGGCGGCCGACCGCGCGCGGAGCACCGCGCGCTCGATGCTCGAACTCCTGTCGGTCGCCTACGCGCTGCACCCCGCCTTCGGCGAGGCCGAGGTGGTCGAGATCGGCGTCGACGCGCGCCCCGCCTACCCCGACAACCTGCCCCGCCTCCGGCGGCGGGGCCGTGTGATCCACCTGAACGGGCTCTACCGCCACGGCTTCCTGCTCGCGCCCGCGCTCGCGCGGCAGGCGGCCGACTGGCTGGACGGCGGCCCCACACCGGAGTTGTGCGATGAGGATCATCCTGAACGGCGAGCCGAGGGACGTGACCGCGCCGACGCTCTCGGCGGCGCTCTCTGAACTCGGCTACGAGGGACAGGTCGCGACGGCGGTGAACGAGGCCTTCGTGCCCGCGGCCGCGCGCGAGGACACGCGGCTCGCCGAGGGCGACCGCCTCGAAGTGCTGGCGCCGCGCCAGGGGGGCTGAGATGGAGGTCTACGGCGAGACGCTGGCGTCGCGGCTGATGCTCGGCACCGCGCTCTACCCCTCGCCCGCGGTGATGGAGGACGCCTTCCGCCGCTCCGGCGCCTCGGTCGCGACCGTCTCGCTGCGCCGCGAGACCGGCGGGGGACGCGCGGGCGCCGACTTCTGGCGCATCGTGCAGTCGCTCGGCGTGCGCGTGCTGCCCAACACCGCCGGCTGCCACACCGCGCGCGAGGCGATCACCACGGCGCGGATGGCGCGCGAGGTGTTCGCCACGCCCTGGATCAAGCTGGAGGTGATCGGCCACGCCGAGACGCTGCAGCCCGACCCCTTTGCCTTGGTCGAGGCCGCGCGCGTGCTCTGCGACGAAGGCTTCCGAGTGTTCCCCTACACGACCGAGGACATGATCCTGGCCGAGAAGCTTTTGGAGGCCGGCTGCGAGGTGCTGATGCCCTGGGGCGCGCCGATCGGCTCGGGGCTCGGGCTCACCAACATCTACGGCCTGCGAAGCCTTCGCGCCCGTTTCCCGAAGGTGCCGATGGTGGTCGACGCCGGCCTCGGGCTGCCGAGCCAGGCGGCGCAGGCGATGGAGATGGGCTACGACGCGGTGCTCCTGAACACCGCCGTCGCCAAGGCCGGCGATCCCGCGGCCATGGCCGAGGCCTTCGCGAAGGCGGTCGAGGCCGGCCGCCTCGCCAACCGCGCCGACCCGATGGAGCCGCGCGACATGGCGCAGCCCTCCTCCCCGGTGATCGGCCAGGCGTTCCTCGACTGATGCTGCCCGACCGCTTCTACCCGATCTTCGACGCGGCCGACTGGCTCGAGCGCGCCCTGCCCCTCGGCGTGCGCTTCGTGCAGCTTCGCGACAAGACCCGCGAGGGCGAGGCGCTCCGGGCCGAGATCGCCCGCGCGCGCGATCTCTGCGTCCGCCACGGCGCGACGCTCGTGGTCAACGACCACTGGCGCGAGGCGATCGACCTCGGCTGCGATTTCATTCACCTCGGCCAGGAGGATCTGGCCGGGGCCGACGTCCCCGCGATCCGCCGTGCGGGGCTCCGCTTGGGCGTCTCGACCCACGACGACGACGAGCTGGAGACCGCGCTCGGCACCGACCCGGCCTACGTCGCGCTCGGGCCGGTCTACCCGACCCGGCTCAAGGCCATGCGCTTCGGCCCCCAGGGGCTCGACCGGGTGAGCGAGTGGAAGGCCCGCGTGGGTGAGCGCCCGCTGGTCGCGATCGGCGGGCTCTCGGTCGAGCGCGCGGCCGGCGTGCTCGCCGCCGGCGCGGACTGCGTCTCGGTCGTGACCGACATCACGCTGAACGACGACCCTGAGGCACGCCTCCGCCAGTGGATCGAGGCGACGCGGTGAGGGGACCGGAGAGCGATCGCTACGCCCGGCAGACCGCGCTCGCGGAGGTCGGCGCCGGTGGGCAGGCCCGTCTCGGCGCCGCCACCGCGCTGGTGGTCGGCGCGGGCGGGCTCGGCGCGCCGGTAATCCAGTATCTCGCGGGCGCGGGCGTCAGGCGGCTGGTGATCGTCGATCCCGACCGGGTCGAGACCACGAACCTGCATCGCCAGACGCTGTTCACCGAGAGCGACCTAGGCCGCGCCAAGGCAGAGGCCGCGGCCGGGTTCGCCGCACGGCTGAACGGCGAAGTCTCGGTCGGGGCCGTGGTCGACCGCCTCGACCCGGCCAACGTCGGGCGACGCCTTGAGGGCGTCGACGTGGCGCTCGACTGCGCCGACAGCTTCGCCGCTTCCTACACGCTCTCAGATGCCTGTCTGGAGCGCGGCATCCCCCTGATCTCGGCCTCGGCGCTCGGACGCGAGGGCTACGCGGGCGGTTTCTGCGGGGCCGCGCCGTCCTTGCGCGCCGTGTTCCCCGAGATGCCCGAGCGCGCCGCCACCTGCGCGACCGCCGGCGTGCTCGGCCCGGTGGTGGGGGTCCTGGGCTCGCTCCAGGCGCAGATGGCGCTCTCGGTTCTGCTCGGCCTCGCCCCCTCGCCGCTCGGGCTGATGGTGTCGATGGACGCCGCGATGCGCTTCTCGCGCTTTCGCTTCGACACCGCCCCCGAGCCGCCGGGCGGCCCGCGCTTCGTCGCGCCGAGCCAGATCCGCGCCGAGGACTTCGTCGTCGAGCTGCGCGGCGAGGACGAGGCGCCCGAGCCGGCCGCGCCCGGCGCGCGCCGCCGCGTCGTCGAGGACGTCGGCGCGGGTCCCCTGCCCGCGCCCGGCCAGCGCGCGGTGCTCGCCTGCGCCACGGGGCTGCGCTCCTGGCGCGCGGCACGCCGGCTCGCGCGCGTCTGGGACGGCGAGATCGTGCTGGTGGCGGCGGGCTGAGCGTCCCCGCGCCTCAGCGCCCGGCGGACACCGTGTCGGAGGCCTGCTCCGCGAAGCTCGCGTCGAAATCGTGCGCCGGGACGCCCCCGCCGGGCGCACGCCCCGCGACCGTCCCGTCCGGCGCGCGCCCGGCGATCTCCAGCACCAGCTTGCGCCTGACGGCGACGGCGAAGCGCTCGGCGCCGTCGGCCTCGACCACGAAATGGCCGGGGCCGCCGGCGATGCGCCGCTCGAAGGCCGCGCCGAGATCGTAGCTCACCGGCGGGCCGGAGCAGACCCTGCAGAGCACCGCGAGGCCGTTGATGGTGATCCCCGCGCCGACCACCGCGTCGCGCGCGTCCTCGATGCGGGGAGGATGCCAGTTGTTGGCGCTGTCGGCCGAGAGGTCGATCACCCGGCGCAGGCCCTCGTAGGCGTTGTCCTCGATCATCGCGCGGCCGAACAGCAGCGCCTCGCCGATGGCGTTGCGCCCGCGCGCCCGGCGCGGCGGCCGCACGAGCGCCGCGGCGAAGCCCTCGGCGTCCTCGGCGCCAGCGATCACGCGCCAGTCGACCACCACGTGCTGCTGGCCCGCGCCGGCCCATTCGACGTAGGCGAGCGCGATGCGCCCGCGTCCGGTGGTGGCGATCGCGTCGAGCACCGCCTCGTCGGTGATCGCCTCGGCGTAGCCCTCGCGCTGGAAGGCGATCTCGTCGTCGTCGATCGAGCCCGAGGCGTCGGCCATCAGCACGAGTTCGAGATCGACCGGCTCGGCGCGCGCCGTAGCGCCGAGGCCGACGAGCGCGCCCCCGAGTGCCGCGATGGCAAGGGCGCGCCCGAATGTCGCGACGAAAAGAGCGCGCCGGGGCGTCGCGACGAAAAGGGCGCGCCCGGACGTCGCGACGAGAAGGGCGCGCCGGGACGTCGCGACGAGGCGCGCGGCGGTCAGACCGCGCATCCGCTCGACCAGCGCATCGTCGCCTCCACGGCGTAGGTGACGAACAAGGTGAACCAGACGAACAGCACGATCCGCCGCCAGGGAGTCGGCGTGCGCGACGCCGGCGACAGGCGCATCTCGCGCGTGCGCCGGCGCTCCAGCCACCAGCCGCCGAACACGGCGAGGCCGACGAACACCAGCGAGGAGACGTCGTGGAACTGGCAGTCGCTTGGGTCCATGGTTGCGTCTGGCGGCTGGCTCGGCTGAGGTCAGTCTGCGTCAGCCGGGCGTCGTCGTCAAAGCGCCGCGCTCGGCGACTAACCACGGCGGGGGGCCACGGGCCCGGAAGCCAAGGGGTCCGCGGGGGCGGGCCGAGGAAGCTCGGAGGAATTCGATGGAAGCCTGGAAGCTCGCGGCCGGAGGCGTCGCCACGCTGGTCGTCGGTATCGTGGTCGGCGCGAACGCGCTCGGCGGGTCGTCGGCCGAGGAGACGCTGGGGCCGCGCCTCGACGTGATCGAGGCCCAGCTCGCCGAGCTGGAGAAGCTCGACGGCCTCGCCGCGCAGAACGCGGCCATGGTCGACACCATCTCGACGATCACCGGGATGCCCGCCGAGATCGGCCAGCGCTTCGAGGTGGTGGACGCCCGGCTGATCGAGGTCGAGGCCGACACCGGCGCGCTGGTGACCGCCTCGCAGGAACTGCGCGAGACGCTGGAGGCGCTGTCCACCCGCCAGCTCGAACTCGCCGCCGGCGACGACCGCATCGCCTCGCGCGTCGACGCGCTGGTCGAGGGCGCGCGCTCGACGACCGAGGCGGTGGTGAACCTCGCCTCGCGCTTCGACGGGGTCGATGCCGGCCAGTCGGCCATGGGCGACGTGGTCGAGCGCGTCGGCGCGCGGCTCGACGCGATCGAGGCGCAGGTGGCCACGCTCGGCGAGCGGCTGCCCGAGGCGGTGGTGAGCGCGAACGAGGCCGGCGCCAACGCGATCGCCGAACGCCTCGCCGCCTTCGACGAGCGCCTGACCGACGGCCTCGGCGTGCTCGACCAGAGCGTCGCCGCGCTCGAGGAGCGCCTCGGCGGCGCCAGCGCCGAGGCGGGCACGACCTCGAGCGCAGCGACGGCGGTGCGCCTCGCCAGCCTCGACGAGGCGGTCTCGGCGACGCTGTCGCAGATCGAGACGCTCGCGGCCGCGACCTCGGCGATGCGCGAGGGCCTCGCCGCGGGCTTCGAGCAGAACCGCGCGGCCACCGCCGCGGCGGCCGAGACCACCGCCGAGCGCGTCGCCGCGGTCGGCGAGCGGGTCGAGACCGCCAAGGAGCGGCTGGGGTCGCTGCGCGACAGCATCGTCTCGGCCCTGAACGACAGCCGGGCGGCCGCGGTCGCCGGCGCCGAGGCCGGGGCCGCGCGCACGGCCGAGCTGGTCGCGACGGTCGAGGCCGCGACGGCGCGCCTCGACGCGCTGGAGGAGACGAGCCGGCTGCGCGCGGCGGCCGTGAGCGAGAGCCTCGCGAACACTGGCGCGGCGACGCGCGAGGCGATGGCCGCGCTCGACGAGACCCTTGCCACGCTCGCCGCCCAGACCGCGGCCACGGGCGAGGGACAGGCCCGCCTCGCCGCGACGCTCGCCGAGATCCGCGCCGTGGCGGGCACACTCGCCGAGCAGGCCGACCGCAACGCCGTCGCGCTCGGCCAGCTGGTCGAGAGCCAGGGCGGCGTCGGTGCGGCGGTCGCGCGCAACGCCGAGGCGCTGCAGGGCCTGCGCGAATCCGCGGCGACGATCAGCGCGGACGCCGGCAACGCGGCGACGGAGCTGTCCTCGCTCGACGTCGAGATGGACCTCGTGATGGAGGTGCTCGACAGCCTCGCCGCCGTGACCCAGGCGGTCGAGGCGCAGCAGAGCGCGCTGATGGCGCGGACGGAGGCGATGGCCGCGCGCTCGCAGGCCGAGCCGTCCTCGCCCGCCGCCGCGCCCCGGAACCCGGGGACGGCGCCGGCCACGCCGCCGAGCCCCGAGACCACGCCCGAGGCGGCCCCGCTCGACGGCTCGGTCGGCGACGCCGACGAGGACGGCTGACGCGCGGCATGACCGAGGAGGGCGGGGCCGCGCGCCCCGCCCTCAGGTCGCGAACAGCGGGAAGCTGACCGCGATCGACCAGGCGAGTGCGAGGGCGATGCCCCCGCCCGCCGCCCAGGGATGGCCGGTGCGCCGCATCGCCCACTGGCTGAGCAGTCCGTAGACCGCGAAGAACACCAGGATCACCGGCGCCACGATCGCGAGGAAGAACAGCCGCGAGGCGTCGAGCGCGACCGCGAGCGCCAGCGAGAGCACGAACACCAGCTTGGTGACGGCGTAGGGCGCGACGCGGGCGGCCTTCCCGCCCGGCCGGCGAACCCCGCGCGTCAGCCACTCGTCGGCGAGGAACCACGGGATCAGCGCCGCGAACAGGAGCGGCACCAGCACCGCGCGATCGGCGGTCGGCACGAAGGGGAAGGCGTAGCGGTCGAGCGCGAGCGCGAAGGCGGCGAGCGTCCAGACCCCGACCGCGAGCGCCGCGAGCGCGAGCGTCGGCGCGATCCGCGCCAGGTCGGCGCGCGCGGGCAGCGCCACGAGCCCGCGGCGGCCCGCGAGCCAGAGCCCGAGCGCGGTGAAGACGCCGTAGAGGAAGAAGTGCTGGGCGAGGTAGTCGCCGACCACGATCGGCATCAGCCCCGAGGGCAGCCAGGTCGCGACCACCGGCGTCAGCACCGCCGGACCGATCGAGCGCGCGGCCTGCGCGCGCCAGGACGCGCCCGCCCCCGCGGGCGGGTCGGCGAGCGCGGGCAGCGCGCGAGAGAGCGGGCGGGCGAGCGCGATCATCCCCGCGAACAAGAGCCCGATCCACGGCCCGCGCAGGTCGCGCACCACGGCGTCCGGCTCGGCCGCGCCGTCGGGATCGGCGCCTTCGCGGCCGAAGGCGGCGTCGAGCCAGGCGCGCGCCGCGGCGAGGCTCTCGGGGTCGTAGAGCACGCCGATGTGCTCGACGTTCGACGCGAACACCACGCGCCGCGCCGTGCCGTCCCCGAACGAGCCCACGGTCTCGTCCTCGCCGGCGGTGCCGGCGCCGACGGCGTCCGCGGTGAGCGCGAGGGTGCGGATCGCCTCCTCGGTCAGCCGCGCCTCCCAGCTTCCGGCGATGGCGAGCATGTTGGGCGGGCTCGTCGCGGTGATCTCGTTCGAGAAGGGCGAGACCATCACCGTCGCCCGCGCATCGGGCGCACTCGAGTTCCCCTGCGTGTCGGACGCGCTCGGGTCTCCCCGCGCATCAGGGGCGCCCGCGGTCGCCCGCGCCTCCGCCGACGTGGCGTCCGGGCCGGGGCGGTCGGCCGCGCGCTTGGCGATCAGGTCGGTGGCCATCGAATGGCCGAGGAGCGCGAAGCCCTCGCCCGCGCGTGGCAGCGACCGGGCGTGGTCGATCACCCGGTCGAGCTGCACGAGCAGGCGCCGCGCCGCCTCGCGCGGCTGGCCGTCCTCCAGCACGAGCGGCAGCGCCCGCGGGTGGGTGCCGTGGCCGACGAAGTCGAAGGAGACCGTCAGGTAGCCCGCCCGCGCGAGCGTGGTGGCGAAGGGCTCCATCAGCTCCATCGAGCCGGCGAAGCCGTGCGCGATCACCACCACCGGCATCGGGCCGTCGCGCCCCTCGGCGCGAACGACGCGGGCGGGGGTCTCGCCGATGGCGACGTCCTCGAACACGAGACCGCTGCGGCCGGCTTCGAGACGCCAGAGCGAGAGCGCGATCGCCAGGACGGCGAGGAGGGCGACGGCGTAGTCGGAGCGGCGCATCGAGAGACCTTCCCGGGTCGAGGGGCAGCGCGACACTAGCGCGCCGGGACGGGACGCCCACGCGACCCCTCGCCCGCGGACCGGGCGGCTCGGCCATTCGCCCGCGGACGGGCGGCCTGCCACTCGCCCGCGGACCGGGCGGCCTGCCTTTCCCCGCGGGCCGGGCGGCCGATCCATGCGCCTACGGCAAGGGTGCCTGCTCCGATCGTCACGCTTGAACGGGAGGAGGCCTACGTTAGGTGCCCTGACAGCCGATCCTTCGGCGCCGCAGGGGCACGGACATGGCGTTATCCCGCATCCTCGCGCCCGCCGCCCTCCCCGGCGTGCCGGCCTTCCTCTGCGCGCTCCTCGTCCCCTGGCTCGCCGCCGCGCAGCAGGGTCCGGCCCGCGTGGTCGTCGCCCCGGTCGAGGCGCGTGAGATCGCCGACACCGCTCCCGTCGTCGCCAGCCTCGTCGCCACGCTCGAATCCGAGGTCGCCTCGCGCGCGGCCGGCATCGTCGACGACGTCGCCGTCATGGTCGGCGACCGCGTCGAGGCGGGCACGGTGCTGGTGCGCCTCGACGAGCAGCTCGCCCGCATCGAGGAGCGCAACGCCGAAGCCGCCCTCGCCGCCGCCCGGGCCGCCGTCGCCGCCGCCGAGGCGCGCGCGACCCAGGCGCAGCAGGCGCTCGACCGCGCCGGGGGGCTACGCGGCTCGTCGGCCTTCTCGCGCGGCAGCTTCGAGGATCTCCAGCAGGGCCTCGCCGCGGCGCGCTCCGAAATCGCCCGCGCCGAGGCCGAGGTCGGCGTCGCCGCGGCCGCGCTCGCCCGCGCGCGCTACGACCTGGAGCACATGAACGTGCGCGCGCCCTTCCCCGGCCGCGTCGTCGAGCGCATGGCCCAGCCCGGCGAGTACGTCGCCCTCGGCCAGCCGCTCGCGCGCCTGCTCGACGCGTCGAGCCTGGAGGTCGAGGCCGACGTGCCGGTCGACCTGGTCGAGGCGCTCACGCCCGGCACCCGGATCGCCATGCGCGTCGACGGCGGACACGAGGCCGGGGCCGTCGTGCGCGCGACGCTGCCGGTCGAGACCGCCTCGACGCGCACCCGCACGGTGCGCCTCGTGATCGAGGGCGGCGAGGGGAGCGGCGGCCTGCCCGAACGCCTCGCCGCGGTCGGCCGCTCGGTCACGCTCGCCGTGCCGGTGAGCGCGCCGCGCGAGGCGCCGGTGATCCCGAAGGACGCGCTGGTGCAGGGCCCCGGCGGCTGGAGCGTGTTCGTCGCCGACGACGGCCAGGCCACGCCGCGCGGCGTCGGGCTCGGCCAGTCGGCCGGCTCCCACGTCGAGGTCGTGCGCGGCGTCGCGATCGGCGAGCACGTGGTCGTGCGCGGCAACGAGCGGCTGCGCCCCGGCCAGCCGCTCGCCCCGGTGCTCGCCGACGGCACGGCCCTCGACGCGGCCGCGCCGGACGCGGACGACGCGCCGGGCGAGGCCGTCAGCGAGCGCGAGGGCGCGCGACGCGCCGCCGAGAGCGAGACCCGCGTCGCCGCGGAGAGTGGCGCGCCGGCGACGCCCCCTGATGACGCGCCCGCGGTGCCCGCCGGCAGCGCCGGCGCCGCGACCCGCCCCGCCGCCCAGAACACTGCTCCGAGCGGCGACAGAGGCGCGCCGTGGACCCGATCCGCATCGCCATCGAGCGCCCCGTCGCCGTCGTCGCCGCGGTGCTGATGGCGGTGTTGTTCGGCGCGCTGGCCCTGACGCAGCTCCCGATCCAGCTCACCCCGGACGTGCGCAAGCCCGTGATCGAGGTCGAGACCGAGTGGTTCGGCGCCGCGCCGGCGGAGGTCGAGCGCGAGATCGTCAACCCGCAGGAGGACGAGCTTCGCGGCCTCGAAGGGCTCGAGACCATGATCTCGCGCTCCGAGACCGGGCGCGCGCGGGTCACGCTCGAGTTCGCGATCGGCACCGACATGAACCGGGCGCTCCTTCTGGTCGCCAACCGCCTCGACCGCGTGTCCGGCTACCCGACCGAGGCCGACGAGCCGACGCTCGACACCTCCGGCAGCGACGACAACCCGATCGCCTGGATGATCCTGCAGCGCGAGCCGGGCATCGAGAAGCCGATGCAGCAGTTCGGCGACTTCGCCGAGGACGTGATCAAGGAACGGCTGGAGCGCGTCGACGGCGTCGCCCTCGTCAACGTCTACGGCGGCGTCGAGCGCGAGCTGCAGATCGTGATCGACCCCGAGCGGCTGGCGCAGTACCGCCTGACCATCCCGGAGGTCGTGGCGCGGCTGCGCGCGGAATCGATCTCGCTCTCGGCCGGCGACGTCGACGAGGGCAAGCGGCGCTACGTCGTGCGTGCTGAGGGCGAGCTGAACACCGTCGAGGCGGTGCGCGAGGTGGTGCTCCGCTCGGGGCCGGCCGCGGGCACCGCGCCCTCGCCGGCCGCGCTCGGCGGGCGGGTCCACGTCGGCGCCGTCGCCGACGTGCGCTTCGGCTACAAGGAGCCGGTCGCGCGCATCCGCCAGAAGGGCGAGCCCTCGATCGCGATCAACGCCGTGCGCGAGCAGGGCGCCAACGTGATCGAGACGATGGAGGGCATCCGGACCGCCCTCGACGAGCTGCGCGCCACGGAGCTCCCACGCCAGGGGCTCACGATCCAGCAGGTCTACGACGAGACCGTCTACATCGACGGCGCGATCGATCTGGTGATCTCCAACATCTGGATCGGCGGCCTGCTCGCGGCCGGCGTGCTGCTCGTGTTCCTGCGCTCCCCGCGCGCGACGCTGGTGATCTCGCTCGCCATTCCGGTGTCGATCGTGGCGTCGTTCGTGGCGATGTCCGCGCTCGGGCGCACGCTGAACGTGATCTCGCTCGCCGGCATCGCCTTCGCCGTCGGGATGGTGGTCGACGCCGCGATCGTGGTGCTGGAGAACATCTATCGCCTGCGCCAGCAGGGCATGCCCCCGCGCGAGGCCGCCTACAAGGGCGCGCGCGAGGTCTGGGGCGCGATCCTCGTCTCGGCGCTGACCACGGTGATGGTGTTCCTGCCGATCCTGGTGATGGAGTTGGAGGCCGGGCAGCTGTTCCGCGACATCGCGGTCGCGATCTCGGTCTCGGTCATGCTCAGCCTCGTGGTCGCGGTGACCGTGCTGCCCGCGCTCGCGGCCAAGCTGCTCGGCGGCGGGCGCGCGAAGCTCACCGTCATGCCGGTGCCGGTGGTCGACCACTTCGGCCGAGCGTTCTCGTGGGCGATCCGATCCTACGCGCGGGCGACGGTGCGCTTTCGCCTGCTCGGGCTGGTCGCGGTCTCGGGCATCACCGCCGCCGCCGTCCTCGGGGCGGTCACCTTCCTGCCGAAGCTCGAATACCTGCCCGAGGGCAACCGCAACCTGGTGTTCGGCGTGATCCTTCCGCCGCCGGGCTACAACCTCGCGACCACCACCGAGATCGCCGAGCGCATCGAATCCGTCGCCCGTCCCCTCTGGGAGAAGGAGACGGCCGCGGCGGACGAGCCGCCCGCGATCGAGCACTTCTTCTTCGTGGCGCTCAGGGGCACCACCTTCCTCGGCGGCGCCGCAGCCGATCCGGACCGCGTCGCCGACCTGATCCCGGTGCTCTCCGAGCCGATCTTCGCCGAGCCCGGCACCTTCGGCTTCATCAACCAGCGCTCGCTGTTCGGCCGCGGCATCGGCGGCGGCCGGGCGATCGAATTGAACGTCTCCGGCCAGGACCTCGGCCGCATCCTCGGCGTGGCCCAGCGCGCAGCCGGGCGCATCACCACGATCTTCCCACGCGAGGAGGGCAACCAGTTACGCCCCCAGCCCGGCCTCGAACTGGGCGCGCCGGAGGTGCGCCTCGTCCCCGCCCGGCTGCGCCTCGCCGACGCGGGCGTCGATGCCGAGACGCTCGCGCTCTCCGTCGACGCCTACAACGACGGGCTGCGCGTCGAGGAGATCACGCTCGGCTCCGAGCGGCGCGACCTGACGCTGAAGGGCGGCCCCGCCTTCGGCCAGGGCTTCGGCGAGGACCTGCGCACCCAGGACATCGGCGCCTTCCCGGTGGTCGCGCCGAACGGGCGGATCATCCCGGTCTCGGCGCTCGCGCGCGTGGAGCTGACGGCCGGGCCGACCGAGATCCGCCACCGCGAGCGACTGCGCACGATCACGCTGGAGATCCGCCCCTCGGCCGCGATCCCGCTGGAGACCGCGCTGGAGATGATCGAGGCGGAGGTGATCGCGCCGATCGAGGCCGAGGGTCTGCCCGAGGACGTGCGCTTCACCCTCTCGGGCGCGGCCGACGAGCTGACCCGGACCTGGAGCGCGATCCAGCTCAACCTCCTGCTCGCGCTCGTGATCGTCTATCTGGTGATGGCGGTCCTGTTCGAGAGCTTCGTGCTGCCGCTCGTGATCCTGGTCTCGGTCCCCGTCGCGGGCGCGGGCGGCGTCGCGGGGCTCGCGGTGCTGAACCTGTTCCAGGCGCAACCGCTCGACATGCTGACGCTGCTCGGCTTCGTGATCCTGATCGGGATCGTGGTGAACAACGCCATCCTGCTCGTGCACCAGTCGCTGATCCACCTGCGCGAGGACGGCATGGACGTCCGGGCGGCGATCGAGGAGGCGACGAGGAACCGCATCCGACCGATCTTCATGTCGACGCTGACCTCGGTGTTCGGGATGCTGCCGCTCGTGGTGTTCCCCGGCGCGGGGTCGGAACTCTACCGCGGCCTCGGCTCGGTGGTGGTGGGCGGGCTGTCGATGTCGGCCGTGCTGACGCTGCTTCTGGTACCCCCGCTGCTCCGCCTCACGCTCAGCCTGCCGAGCGTGGCCTCGGCGGCGGAAGGCACGGCGACGCCGGCCGAGTGACCGCAGCCACCTCACCCTGCGTCGCCTCGGAAGGCCGGGCGGTCGAAAGCGCTTGCGCTTTGCCCTTCGCGAAGTCTTGATGGACGAAAACCATTTCCGACAGTCGGGAAGGCTAGGCGGGGGAAGCATGCGAGACGACGAGTCCCTGAAGGCGGCTCTCGGCCGCCTGCCCGTCGCCATGGCCCTGAGCGACCCGGACGCTGCGGACAACCCGCTCGTCTACGTGAACGACGCCTTCGAGCGGACCACGCTCTATCGCCGCGAAGCGGCGATCGGGCGCAACTGCCGCTTCCTGCAGGGCGAGGACACCGACCCCGACGCCGTCGACCGCCTGCGCGCCGCCATCGCGGAGCGCCGCGACGTCAGCGTCGATCTCGTGAACTACAAGGCCGACGGCACGCCCTTCACCAACCGCCTGCGGATCTCGCCGATCTTCGCCGAGGACGACACGCTCGTCGCCTTCCTCGGCATCCAGACCGAGCTGGTGGAGGGGGAGGAGGAGCCCCCCTGCCCCGACCCGCGCCGGGGCGGACGCCCGGTCGACGACGTCATGCTGCGCGAGCTGCAGCACCGGGTGAAGAACCACCTCGCCATGGTGGTCATGATGATCCGCGCCCAGACCAGGCGCGGCATGACCGAGGCCTCGCTGGAGGCGCTCGGCCACCGCGTCGAGAGCCTGGCGCTGCTCTACGAGGAGCTGACGCCCGCGGGCGTCGCGTCGGTGCGTCGCGAGAGCGTCGCCGCGGGCGCCTACCTCGGCCGCGTCGCCAACACCATCGCCGCCCTCGACGGGCGCGCTTCGGTGCGCGTCAACATCGCGTGCGAGGAGATCGAGCTGCCCGTCGAGACGGCGGCACGGCTCGGGCTGATCCTGACCGAGCTTCTGACCAACGCGCTCGAGCACGCCTTCCGAAACCGCGACGAGGGCGTGGTGCGCGTACGCTTCCAGCGCCAGTCTGGCAGGGGGTTGCGGCTGATGGTCGAGGACGACGGCGTCGGCCTGCCCGAGGGCCACGACTGGCCGAAGCGCGCGCCGAGCGTGGAGACGCAGCGCGCCCGCGCAGAGGGCGAGGCCGGCGAACTCGACACCAAGGGCGGGGGACGCCGTTCGGGCCTCGGCGGCTCGATCGTGCGCGCGCTCGTCGTCTCGCTCGACGGGCGGCTGTCGGTCAGCTCGGCGACCTACGGCACCATCGCCACGCTGGACGTGCCCGCGCCGGGGTGAGGCGCGCGCGGGCCGCGAGGCCCGTCCGGCAGGCGCCCGGCCCCGACGCGGGCACCGCGGGACCGAGCGTCGTCGGCCCCGCCGCGACGGGACGCGGGCGACCTGTCCCCCGCCATCGCGCCCGCGTCCCGCCGTATCTGTCCCATGGCGACACGAGGTGTCGTTTTCGGCCGCGACGCGACCGCGGCGAGCGCAGAGCATCGCTTCCGTGCCCGATGCGAGGAGGCCCGCCCCGATGACCGCCGCCACGACCGTCCGCGCCGCCGATCTCGCCGCCGTCGTCCGACCGGTCGACAGCGCGCGCGGCCTGCCGAACGGGGCCTATGTCGACCCCGGCTTCGCGCGCCTGGAGCGCGAGGCGCTGTTCGGCTCCGAATGGGCCGCGATCGGCTTCGCCCACGACGCGCCCGGGCCGGGCGACGTCGCGCCGGTCGACGTCCTCGGCCAGCCGCTGGTGATGGCGCGCGACCATGAGGGCGTGCTCCGGGTGTTCCACAACGTCTGCCGCCATCGCGGCATGATCTTGGTGGACCAGCCCGGCAACCGTCCGCGGGCGCTGCGCTGCCCCTACCATAGCTGGTGCTACGAGCTGGACGGCCGGCTACGCACGACGCCCCACGTCGGCGGCCCCGGCACCAATCGCCACGACGCGGTCGACCGCGCCTCGCTGGGTCTCGTCGAGGTGCGCTCGGCCGTCTGGTTCGGCGTGGTGTTCGTCAACCTCGACGGCCGCGCCCCGGCCTTCGAGGACCGCGTCGCCGCCCTTCGCGCGCGCTGGGCCGCGATCGACCGCCCCCTGCACTTCGCCGGTCCCGAGAGCGCCTTCAGCCTGGACGTGGGCGGCAACTGGAAGCTCGCGGTCGAGAACTACTGCGAGAGCTACCATCTGCCCTGGGTGCATCCGGGGCTGAACGCCTACTCGCGGCTGGAGGACCACTACCACATCGAGGCGGGCGACGAAGGCTTCTCGGGTCAGGGCACGACCGTCTACCGGCCGATGCTCTCGGCCGACGGGCGGCGCTTCCCGGCGATCGCGGGCGCGGGCGCGCCCTGGAACGAGGGCGCCGAATACGTCGCGCTCTACCCCAACGTGCGGCTCGGCGCGCACCGCGACCACGCCTTCGCGATCGTCCTGGAGCCGCGCGGGCCGGAGGCGGTGCGCGAGCGGGTGGCGATCCTCTACCCCGACGCCTCGGTCGCCGGCCCCGCCTTCGACGACCTCCGCGCCGAGAACGCCCGGCTCTGGAAGGGGGTGTTCGAGGAGGACATCGCCGTGGTCGAGGGCATGCAGCGCGGCCGCCACGCCACCGGCTTCGACGGCGGGCGCTTCTCGCCCGCGATGGACGCGCCGACCCACGCCTTCCACGCCTGGGCGGCCGAGCGGCTCGCCGCGCGGCTCGGGGCATGAGCGGTTCGGCCGCCATCTTGACGCTCGCCACCGCGCTGGTCGCGGCGCACGCACGGGGCGAGACGACGCGGCTCGTCGATCTCTACACCGTCGCGGCCGACGGCACGGCGCCGGAGGCGGCGGCCTTCTACCTCACTCACGCCTACGTCTTCGCGCTGGAGGCGGGCGACCCGCGGGCCGAGGCGCTGCACGCGCGCCTCGTGGCCGAAGGCCGCGAGGAGTGACGGCGCTTCTCCCTTCGGAGAGCGCCTTCACCCTAGCAGGCCGAGGCTCTCCAGCTTCAGCATCACCTCGTGCGCGCAGTCGTCGGGGGTCACGTTGCCCGTCTCGACGCGCAGCTCCGGCTTCTCGGGCGCCTCGTAGGGGTCGGAGATGCCGGTGAACTCCTTGATCTTGCCCTCGCGCGCGAGCTTGTAGAGGCCCTTGCGGTCGCGCTTCTCGCACTCCTCCAGCGGCGTCGCGACATGCACCTCCACGAAGGCGCCGTAGGCCTCGATCATCTCGCGCACCGTGCGCCGCGTCGCGGCGTAGGGCGCGATCGGCGCGCAGATCGCGATGCCGCCGTTCTTGGTGATCTCGGAGGCGACGTAGCCGATGCGCTCGATGTTGATGTTGCGGTGCTCCTTCGAGAAGCCGAGCTCCGAGGACAGGTGCTTGCGGACCACATCGCCGTCGAGCAGCGTCACCGGACGCCCGCCGAGCTCCATCAGCTTGACCATCAGCGCGTTGGCGATGGTCGACTTGCCCGAGCCGGAGAGCCCGGTGAAGAACACCGTGAAGCCCTGGTTGGCACGCGGCGGATGGGTGCGGCGCAGTTCCTTCACCACCTCGGGGAAGGAGAACCAGTCGGGGATCTCGATGCCTTCCTGCAGGCGCCGGCGGAGCTCCGTGCCCGAGAGGTTGAGCACGGTCGCGCCCTCCTCCACCTCGTCGGCGGGCTGGTACTCGTTGCGCTCCTGGACGAACACCATCTGCTTGAACGGCACCATCGAGAGGCCGATCTCCTCCTCGTGCTCGCGGATCAGCTCCTGCGCGTCGTTGGGGCCGTAGAAATCCTCGCCTTCGCTGTTCTTGCCCGGCCCCGCGTGGTCGCGCCCGACGATGAAGTGGGTGCAGCCGTGGTTGCGCCGGATCAGGCCGTGCCACACCGCCTCGCGCGGGCCGGCCATGCGCATGGCGAGGTTCAGGAGCGACAGGTGCGTGGTCGAGGCCGGGTACTTGTCGAGCACCGCCTCGTAGCAACGCACGCGGGTGAAGTGGTCCACGTCGCCGGGCTTGGTCATGCCGACGATCGGGTGGATCAGGAGGTTCGCCTGGCTGTCCTTGGCCGCGCGGAAGGTCAGCTCCTGATGCGCGCGATGCAGCGGGTTGCGCGTCTGGAAGGCGACGACGCGGCGCCAGCCCATCTTGCGGAAGAACGCGCGGAGTTCGTTCGGCGTGTCGCGCCGCGCCTTGTAGTCGTAGTGGATCGGCTGCGACAGGCCCGTGATCGGCCCGCCGAGATAGACCGGCCCGGCCGTCTCGTGCAGATAGCGCACCGCCGGATGGGCGAGGTCGTCGGCGCCGAAGACGCGCTCGGCCTCGCGCTTCTTGTCGGGCGTCCACTTGTCGGTGACCGAGAGGATCGCGAGGATCACGCCCTCCGCGTCGCGCAGCGCGATGTCCTGGCCGACCTCGACCTTCCCGGCGAAGGCTTCCGAGACGTCGAGCGTGACCGGCATCGGCCAGAGCGCGCCGTTCGCGAGGCGCATCTCGTCGACCACCCGGTCGTAGTCGTCGCGGCCGAGAAAGCCCTTCAGCGGGCTGAAGCCGCCGTTCATCAGGAGTTCGAGATCGCAGAGCTGGCGGCGCGAGAGGTCCCAGGACACGAGACCGCCGGCCTCGTGCTTGAGCTTGGCCGCGCTCTCCGAAGAGACGTAGAGTTCCGAGATCGGGGCGAGCGTGCTCATGGCCATGGGCTCCGGGTCAGGGCTGGGCTGCGGCGGCTTGCCATCCGGCGCAATCATGCTGCACCGCGGCACCGACGGGCGCTCCTTGCGCCTCCGAGGGCCGCGTCGTCAAGCCGCCGGCGCACCGCGACCGGGGGTTGTTGCCGTCGCGCGGAGCGCTCGACCCGGTAGGGCGCCGCCCCGGCGCGTCGGGTCGCGGGGAACGGCCGCCCCGCCTCGTGCCCGAGGCACGCTCTGCGGCGATCCCCGCATCCTGCCGCTCGCACGATCGACGCCGCGTCGCTGGCCGATGGCGAAAGCGCCCTTGCGGGGCGTGAGACGGCGTCCCGTGCGTGTTCGGTCCGAAACGGGTCGCCTCGTCCCTCGATCGGACGACCGATGCCCCGGAGCCGACCCGTCGCGGGGCGATCACTGTCGAGAAAGCCGCGTGTGCCTCACCCCTTGACGTCGGCCGCACCGCGCGCGCCCCCGCGCGCCCTGGCCCGCCCCGCCGGCACGACCACGCGGCCGAGCCATTCGATTACCAGCACCGCAAGCACCGCGAGCGCGGTCGGCGCCGAGAGAGAGAGAAGGAGATCGAGAAACCAGGGCTCGACCGAGGCGGCGGAGGACACGAGGCTCGGCTCCATGGGACGGCTCCTTGGGCAACGACGGGGCGTGACCGGCCCCCTTTCTGCCATCGATCCTAGCCACGCGCGCCGTCCCTCACTGCGACGATCGTCACAAAGCGGGGCGACGCGCACGGCTCAGATCAGGCCGTCATAGCCCTGTCGCGGAATCGCGATCTCGACCAGCGCGAATCGCCCGGCCTCCAGCGCGCGCCCGAGCGCGGGGCCGGCCTCGCCGGGCGCGGTCACCGTCTCGCCGTGGCCCCCGAAGGCGCGGGCGAGCGCGGCGAAGTCGGTGCGGCCGAGATCGACGCCCGCGTTCGGCCGCTGCTCGCGGCGCTGCTTCATCTCGATCAGCGCGAGCGAGGCGTCGTTGATCACCACCGCCACCACGGGCAGGCCGCTGTCGCGCAGGGTGGCGAACTCGCCGAGCACCATCTCGGCGCAGCCGTCGCCCATCACCGCGATCGCCGGGCGGTCCGGCTCGGCGCTCGCGTGGCCGAGCGCGAGCGGCAGCGCGCAGCCCATGGTGCAGAGCCCCGAGGACTGGAGGAGCTGGCGCGGGCGGCGCGTGAAGAAGCGCTGGCTGAGCAGGATACGGTGCGCGCCGCTGTCGACGGTGACCACCGCCTCGGCCGGCAGGGCGGCGAGCAGTTCGGCCACCGCGACGTCCGGCCCCCAGGCCGTGCCCGGCCGCACCGCCTCGACGAGCGCGGCGCGATGGCGCTCGTGCCACGGCTCGACCGGCGCGCACGCCACCGTGTCGAGGGCGGCGAGCCCGGCCGCGACCGAGCCGACGAAAGCATGGTCGGCGGCGTGCATGTCGTGATCGTTGGCCGCGTGCGCGATCTCGATCGCGCGCGAGGGCGTCCAGGGGTCGCGCCAGCCGGCGCGCATCTCGATCGGGTCGTAGCCGAGGGCCAGCACGCAGTCGGCCTCGGCGAAGGCGGGCAGCACCAGCTTGTCGGCCGCGGGCGAAAGCCCGTGTCCGCCCAGGGAGAGCGCGTGGTCCTCGGGCAGCACGCCCTTGGCCTTGTAGGTAGTGACGAGCGGCACGCCGTGGCGCTCGACGAAGGCGCGCACCGCCGCGGGGCCGTCGGGCTCGGCCAAGACGTCGAGCCCCGCGATCGCGATCGGCTTGCGCGCGCCCTGCCAGAGCGCGCGGGCGGCGTCGAGCGCCGGGCCGGGCACGGGCGCGCCGCGCTGCGCCGTCTTGGGCGGGCGGTGCCCGCGCTCGGACTGGTGTCCGGTCGCCACAGCGATCGGCAGGTCGAGGTGCACCGGCCCCGCGCGGCCGTCCATGGCGAGGCGCAGCGCCTTGTCGGCGAGCACGTCGACCGCGCCGTCGACCAGCCGGTACGACGCCTTGCAGAGCTGGCGCATCAGCGCGGCGTGGTCGAACACCTGATGGGTGTAGCGCGCGGCCTCGGCCGGATCGACCATGCCCGAGATGGCGATCAGGGGCACGCGGTCCTGGGCGGCGTTGGCGATCACGTTGACGGCGTTGGCGAGGCCGGGGCCGACGGTGGCGACCAGAACGGGCGGGCTGCCCGTGGCGTGCCAGGCGCCCTCGGCCATGAAGCCGGCGGCGTTCTCGTGGCGCGCGAGGCGAAAGGCGATACCGGCGGCCTCCAGCGCCTCGATCAGCGCCAGCACCTCGCCGCCGGGAATGCCGAAGGCATGGGTGACGCCGGCGGCCTTCAGCCGCGCGGCGAGGACCCCGGCGCCGGTCCGCTCTGCCGCGGCGCTCAATCGCCCTCGAAGGCGCAGAGGACGCGCACGTCCACGCCCATCTCGGTCAGGCGCTTCGAGCCGCCGAGATCGGGCAGATCGACCAGGAAGCTCGCCGCGACCACCTCCGCGCCGATCCGGCGCAGCAGCGTCACCCCGGCGGCGGCGGTGCCCCCCGTCGCGAGCAGATCGTCGACCAGCAGCACCCGCGCCCCCTCGGGGACCGCGTCGGCGTGGATCTCGACGATCGCCTCGCCGTACTCGAGGCTGTAGGCCTCGGCGATGGTGCGGCCGGGCAGCTTGCCCTTCTTGCGCACCGCCACGAAGGGGACGCGCGAGCGGTAGGCCATGGCGCCGCCGAGAACGAAGCCGCGCGCGTCCATGCCCACGATCGCGTCGAGCCCCGCGTCCGCGAACGGCTCGATCATGGCGTCGACGGCTTCGGCGAAGGCCGAGGGCTCGGCGAACAGCGTGGTCACGTCGCGGAACTGGATGCCCGGCACCGGGAAGTCCGGCACGGTGCGGATATGGCGCGCGAGCGCGGGGCGGGCGGGGGTCATGGCGTCTCCCGGCAGACCGTGCGTCATCGCTTTAGCGAGCGGCGGTGTGCGGTGCAACGCCGGCGCGCCGTGGCCGCGATGGCGGCTCGACCCCCTTGCCGGCGCCGCCCCGGCCGGGCGAGGCTCGCCCCATGGCCCGGCCTTCGACCGCCCCCTCGACCGCCTCGTGAACACCGCGACGCATCTGGTCGTCGCCGCGGCGGCGCTCACGCGCCCGCGGGCGCGCCGGGCGAACGCCGCGGCGGTCGCGGGCGCGCTCCTGCCCGACGCCTGGATCTTCGCGTTCTACGGCTGGTCGCGCGCGAGCGGCCTGTCCGAGCGCGCGATCTGGCGCGACACCTACTGGTCGGAGCCCTGGCAGACGGTCGGCGCGGTCGCGAACTCGGCGCCGCTCGCCGCGCTCTGCCTCGGCGCCGGGCTCGCCATGCGCCGGCCCTGGGTAGCGGCGCTGGCGCTCGCGTGGCTCTCGCACCTCGCGCTCGACTTCCCCGTCCACGCCGAGGACGCGCACCGCCATTTCTGGCCGATCAGCGACTGGCGCTTCCGCGCGCCGTTCTCCTACTGGGACGAGCGCCACCACGCCGGCGTGGTGCGATGGGTGGAACTCGCGCTCCTCGCGGTCGGCTCGGTCGTGCTGTGGCGCCGCTTCGAGGGGCGCGGCGTGCGCGCGGCGCTGGGCGTCGGCGCGGCGGCCTTCGTGGCGCCCTACTTCTGGTTCGCCCTCGTCCTCTAGCCCTCGGGGAGGTTTCTTGCTCGCCACGCTGCATCGCTTCGCCCTCGCCGTCGAGCGCGTGGTCGACCGGCTGCGACCGCGCCGGCGCGCGGACCCGGTGATCGACCCCTATCTCGGCTACGCCACCCCCGGCGCGCTGATCGCGCGCGGGCGGGTGCTGAGCGCGCTTAGGCGCACGAGCCCCGAGCCGGGCGGCGGACGCCTCGCGACCTTCGCCCAGATGGTCGGTCTGTTCCTGACCGCCGAAGTGGGCGGCGCGCGGGTCGTGGCGAGCCGGGTCGACGCGGGACGCGACGCGATCGACGGCGGGCGAGCGATCGCCGCCGCGGACGACGGCCACGCGGCATCGGGCGCCGCGGGGAGCGCCGCCGCCGGCAGCGAAGAGGGCGCTGTCGCCACCGGCGACGGGGAGGGCGCCGTCGCGTCGAACGGCGAAGAGGGTGCCGCCACCAGCGACGAAGAGGGTTATGTCACGCTGCGCCTGCCCCGCCCCGAGGGCGTGGTCGGCTGGGTCGGCGTCGACGCGCGCGTCGAGGGCGCCCCTGCGAGCGAGACCCGGCTGCGGGTGCTGGTGCCCGAGCCGCGCGCCCCGGCGATGGCGATCTCGGACATCGACGACACGGTGATGCGGACGGGCGCGTGGTCGCTCGCGCTGAACCTCTGGACCTCGCTCACATCGAGCGCGCAGGAGCGCGAGATCTACGCGGACGCCGCCGCCACGCTGACGCGGCTCGCCGAGGCGGGCTGCCCGATCTACTACGTCTCGTCGAGCCCCTGGAACCTACGCGCGTTCCTCGCGCAGGTGTTCGAGCGCGCCGGCGTGCCGGAGGGGCCGATGTTCCTGCGCGACTTCGGGCTGTCGGAGGGGAAGTTCGTCACCGAGGGCCACGGCTCGCACAAGGGCGAGGCGATCGACCTGCTGATGGCCGCAAACCCGGACCTGCCGGTGCTGCTGTTCGGCGACGTGGGCCAGGAGGACCCGGCCGTCTACGCCGACGCGGTCGAGCGCTGGCCGGGGCGCGTGCGCGCGGTGGTGCTGCGCGAGCCGAGGCCGGGCCTCGCCGACGACGACCGCCCGGCGCTGGCGCGGCTGCGCGCGAGCGGGGTGGCGGTGCACGTGACGGAGGATTTCGCGGCGGTGGCGGGGTTGCTGGCGTAGGTGCGTGCTCGGCACGCACCATCGCGACGGCGGCCGTGGGTGATGCGTGCGGAGCGCGCACTTTAGCGTGGGTTATCGCCCCTCGAATGTGTCGTCGACGACGCCAGCGTATTCGTGGAGGTAGGAATCGTCCGAGACGAGGAGAACACCGTCGGGGTCGACGAAGCCGAGGCGCGGGATCAGGGTTTTTCCCTCGACTTCGATGCCGAGCTGATCGTGGATCATCGCGAGTTGGAAGACGGCATCATGCATGGCCGTCTGAACTTTTTCGCCTTCGAGCCCCTGCGCTTTCAGTGCGTCGCGCAAGCACTCCGCGGTAAGCGAGGCTTTGCCCCCACGTTCCAACGGATGTGGTGATCGCGGAGGGTAGCGGTCCTTTCGGGGGGATCGCTGCATGGCTGATTTAGCAACGATAGACGCAACGAGGGCGGAGACGCCGCGGCGCTACGAGGTGCG
>JBHJHI010000009.1:0-46663 GCA_050330995.1 Paracoccaceae bacterium | reverse complement strand
GCCGACGCCGTCGAGAGCGGGCTCAGCGCCATCACGAGGCCGATCGTGCGGCTGGCCACGTCGTCGTCGGTCTCGGCCGTCTCGGCAACCTTCAGGCAGTAGGCCGACTGCAGCGCCACCAGCCGCTCCGAGCGGGTGAGGTCCGGGTGAGCTTCAATGTGAGCCTCCCAAAGCGCCTTGACGGCTTCTTCGTCGTTCAGGCCTTCCTCGCCGCGCTCGGCGAGGGCCACCGCCATCTCGCGCGAGCGGGCGTCGAGGTGGTCAGCCGGCACCGCCGGGCACTGCGCGGCGCGCTCGATGATCGGGTCGACCGGCTCGACCGCGCCGCGCAGCGCGGCCACGTCCCGCGCGTCGGCATTGGGCGGCGCGTCGTTGTCCCAGGCCACGCGGATGTAGTTCGACACCGCCGCGATCTCGGTGTCCGAAAGGATCTCGCCGTAGGCCGGCATGATGCCGTAGCCGCCGCGCGGCGGGATGCCCTGGAGTAGCACCGAGATAATGTTCAGCGGCTCGGCCGCGGTAATGCCGCCGTTGCCGACGAGGCTCGCGGCCACGCCGTAGTTACCCTCGCCGTCGCGGCCGTGACAGGTCACGCAGTTGGAGAGATAGACCCCCTCGCCAGCCGCGACCGAGACGCCGCCCGCGGCGGCATCGCCGGCCACGCCGTCGTCGATCGCATAGTCCTCCAATTCGGCCACGCCCCGATCATCGGCGACGGGCGCGCCCGGATCGGGCAACTCGCCCTGGCTCGCCTCCGGCTCGGCCATGCCCTCGTCCGGCGTACGGGTCTTGAGATAGACCGAGATCGCGCGGATGTCCTCGCGCTCCATCTGCGCGAGCTCGCCCGAGACACGCCACATCACGCCGAAGGCCGGCACGTTGAGGGCGGCGTGATCGGCCATCAGGTAGTCGGTCAGCTCTTCGATGTCCCACTTCTCGATCGCCGAACCCGGCCGACCGGAGATGTCGGGTGCGTACCAGTTGTGGATCCGCGCGCCGTAGAGGTAGCGATCCTCGTCCCGCGCCCCGGCGACGTTGCGCGGCGTATGGCAGGCGCCGCAGTGGCCGAGCGCGTCGACCAAGTACTTGCCGCGGTTGAACTCGTCGTCGCGGCCCTCGGTCGGCTCGAAGCGGCCCTCCTCGAAGAACAGGAGCTGCCAGCCTTCGAGGCTCGCGCGCACGTTGTAGGGGAAGGGGAGCTGGACGATGTCGACGCTGTTTTCGGCCGGCTCGATGGTCTGGAGATAGGCCCAGAGATCCTCGACGTCCTCGTCGGGCATCAGCGTGTAGTGACCGTAGGGGTGTGCCGGGTAGAGCGGCTCGCCCTCCTCGTTGACACCGCGGCGCATCGAGCCCTCGAAGTCCTCGTAGCTCCAGGCGCCGATGCCGGTCTCCTCATGCGGCGTGATGTTGGGCACGATCAGGTTGCCGCCGAAGGGGGTGGCCAGCTCGTAGCCGCCGGCGTAGGGCGCGCCCTCGTGCGCGGTGTGGCACGACGCGCAGCCGCCGGCGAGGGCGATGTAGGCGCCGCGCTCGGCGGCGTCGCCGTCGCGGTCCGGTTTCACCTCGGTGTCGACGGCCAGGGCAGGGGATGACAGGGCCAGTGCCGCGGTCGCGATGACGACCGGCCGCGCCAGCCCGCTGATCGGGGCGTTCGGCATGATGACTCCTCGGATCGCGGCGTCGCTGGACACCGGCGTGGCAAGTCAACTAGGGCGAAGATGGCGTCGTTCCGTGCGGATCGGCAACGTGGGACGCGACGTCACGCCCTCGGGCCGATCCCCCCGCTGGCCGCCGCCGCGGCCACGGCCTCGGCGAACATCTCGGGGGTCAGCAGACGGGTCTGCGTGTTGTAGCGCGAGCAATGGTAGCTCGCGTGCAGCGCGAGCGCGCCGACCCGGCTCGCCGCGTTGTGGGCGAAGGGGTGCTCCGCCACCCGCGCGCCGAGCGCGCGCACGGTGGTGTCGTGGGCGATCCGTCCGAGCGTCAGGATCGCGCGCAGGCGGGGCAGGGCCTCGACGCGCGCGGCGAGGAAGGCGCGGCAGGCGCGGGTCTCGGAAGCGGTGGGCTTGTTCTCGGGCGGCGCGCAGCGCACCGCGTTGGTGACCATCGTGGCGCGCAGCCTCAGCGTGTCGTCCGCGCGCGCCTCGAAGCGACCCTCCGCGAGGCCGAGCGCGAGAAGCGTGTCGTAGAGCAGCCGCCCCGCGTGATCGCCGGTGAAGGGGCGTCCCGTGCGGTTGGCGCCGGTACGACCGGGCGCGAGGCCGACGACCAGGAGCCGCGCCTCGGGGTCGCCGAAGCTCGGGACCGCGCCGTTGAACCACGACGGCTCGGCGCGCGCGTTCCCGGCGCGGTAGGCGACGAGGCGGGGGCAGAGCGGGCAGTCCCGCGGCGGTTCCGCGGGCGCGACCGGCCCGCTCGCGGCGTCACCCGGCACGGAGACGCCCCATAGTCCGGCCATGGCGCACGGCGAGACGCGGGAGCGGCGCGGGCACGAAGGACGGGCGCACGGGGCTCGCCGCGCTCAGCCCTCGCTCGAGCTGTCGGTGGCGCGGGCCGCCTGGGCGGCGAGCCGCTCCTCGCGCGGCGGGCGGCCGATGACCTCCTTCAACTCCTCGAGTTCGATGAAGTTGTCGGCCTGACGGCGCAGGTCGTCGGCGATCATCGGCGGCGAGGAGCGGATCGTCGAGACCACCGAGACCCGGACCGCCTTTCGCTGCAGCGCGGCGACCAGGGGACGAAAGTCGCCGTCCCCCGAGAACAAGACGATATGGTCGACCCGTTCGGCCATCTCCATCGCGTCGATCGCGAGCTCGATGTCCATGTTGCCCTTGACCTTGCGTCGCCCGGTCGAATCGGTGAATTCCTTGGCCGGTTTGGTGACGAGCGTGAATCCGTTGTAATCGAGCCAGTCCACCAGCGGCCTTATCGGCGAGTATTCTTCATTCTCAATCAAAGCTGTGTAATAGAAGGCACGAACCATCTTGCCTCTACGCACGAATTCTGATCTGAGGAGTTTATAATCTATGTCGAAGCCGAGGGCTTTCGTCGCGGCGTAGAGGTTCGATCCGTCGATGAAAAGCGCCAGTCTCTCGTCTCGATAGAACATGGCGGCGCACTCCGTTCGGTTTTTGGTTGGATTGTGGGGCCGGGCCGGCGACCGATATGCGCTGTTGCACACTCTGCGGGGGGCTGTCCATGTCCGACTTTCAGCTGTCCTGATACGGGTTTAGAAATCCTTATGGCACCTCGTCCGCACGACGGGGCGCCGGCTCCGACGCAGGTCTGACATGGCGCACGGCACGATACTCCTCGCCCTCGGCGCCAACCTGCCTTCGCGGGTCGGGCCGCCAACCGCGACGCTGCGACAGGCCCTCGCCGAACTCGGGCGAAGCGTCGGAGAGATAGGCACGATCAGTCGATTTTTCGTCACGGAGGCCGTGCCGGCCGGATCGGGACCCGACTTCGTGAACGCGGCCGCGTCGTTGTCGCTCCGTCAAGAGTGGACCGCCGAGGACCTGCTGTCGAGGCTGCACGGGATCGAGGCGGCGCTCGGTCGACGTAGGGGAAGGCGATGGGGCGCGCGCACGCTCGACATCGACCTCCTCGGCTGGGGCGCGCGCGTGCTGCCCGATCGCGCGGCCCAGGCGGCATGGATGGCGCTCGGCCAGGCGCGGGCCGCGCGCACCGCGCCTCCGGCGGTGCCGGTGCTGCCCCATCCGCGGCTTCACGAGCGCGCCTTCGTCCTGGTCCCGCTCGCCGAGGTCGCGCCCGGCTGGGTGCACCCGGCCACGGGGCTCGACGTGACGGCGATGCTCGCCCGCCTGCCCGAGGCCGAGCGCGCCGCTGTCAAGCCTTTCGACGCGGGCATGGCTTGATTTTTCCGGAACCCGCTGTCAATCAGGCGACTCATACCGAAGATACGGACAACGAGGAGCGCAGCCATGGCTCGCGTGCCCGTCGAAGACTGCGTCGACAAGATCGAGAATCGCTTCGATCTGGTGATGCTCGCCGCCCATCGCGCCCGCGCGATCTCCTCGGGCGCGGAGATCCTGGTCGAGCGCGAGAACGACAAGAACCCGGTCGTCGCGCTGCGCGAGATCGCCGAGAAGCGCGTCGTCCCGGACGAGCTCCGCGAGGAGGCGATCGAGAGCTACCAGCGCCACATCGAGGTCGACGAGCCGGAGGAGGACAACATGGCCGTCCTCATGGGCGGCGGCCAGCCCGACATCGGCGCCCCCCAGGGCCAGCCGCGCCGCGAGCCCGAGCGCGACGCCCCCTCGCTCGACGAGTACGACGAGGAGAAGCTCTTGCGCGCGCTCATGGCCGAGCAGCACCGCGACTGAGACGAGGAGCGGACGGGGGGCGGGCTCGCCCCTCCCCGGAGGAGCGCGCCCGTGATCCGGCAGTTCGAACTCGTCGAGCGGGTGCGCGAGTACAACCCGGGCACCGACGAGGCGCTGCTGAACCGCGCCTACGTCTTCGGCGCGCGCGCGCACGCCGACCAGAAGCGCGCCTCGGGCGAGCCCTACTTCGGCCATCCCCTCGAAGTGGCCGCGATCCTCACCGGGCTGCGCCTCGACGACGCGAGCATCGTCACCGCGCTCCTCCACGACACCATCGAGGACACGCCGGCGACCGCCGAGGAGATCACCCGCCTGTTCGGCGCCGAGATCGCCGGCCTCGTCGAGGGCGTCACCAAGCTCACCAAGCTCGAGAACGTGCCGCGCGAGACGCAGCAGGCGGAGAACTTCCGCAAGCTCCTGCTCGCCATGGCCGAGGACGTACGCGTCATCCTCGTCAAGCTCGCCGACCGCCTCCACAACATGCGCACGCTGGCCTCCCTGCGCCAGGACAAGCGCCGGCGCATCGCCCAGGAGACCATCGAGATCTACGCCCCCCTCGCCGGGCGCATGGGCATGCAATCGGTGCGCGAGGAGCTGGAGGATCTCTGCTTTCGCGAGCTGAACCCCGAGGCGCGCGCCTCGATCCTCGCGCGCGGCGAGGCGCGGCGCGCCGAGACCGGCGAGGCGGTCGCGCGCATCAAGGACGAGATCCGCGCGACGCTGGCGGCCGAGGGGCTCGACGTCGAGGTGATCGGGCGGGAGAAGAAGCCCTATTCCATCTGGCGCAAGATGGAGGAGAAGCGCATCAGCTTCTCCCAGCTCTCCGATCTCTACGCCTTCCGCGTGATCTGCGAGGACGAGGGCGCCTGCTACCGCGCGTTCGGCGCGCTCCACCGGCGCTGGCGCGCGGTCCCCGGCCGCTTCAAGGACTACGTCTCCTCGCCCAAGGCCAACGGCTACCGCTCGATCCACACCACCGTCTCGGGGCCGGGCGCGCTGCGCGTCGAGGTGCAGATCCGCACGCCCGAGATGCACACCGTCGCCGAGACCGGCGTCGCCGCGCACTGGGCCTACCGCGACGGCGAACGCGCGCCGAACCCCTTCGCCGTCGAGCCCTTCGCCTGGCTGCGCGACCTCGTCGAGCGCATCGAGAAGGGCGACGAGCCGGCCGAGTTCCTCGAGCACGTCAAGCTCGACATGTACACCGACCAGGTGTTCTGCTTCACGCCGAAGGGCGACGTGGTCGGCCTGCCGCGCGGCGCGACGCCGCTCGACTTCGCCTACGCGATCCACACGAGCGTGGGCGACCGCTGCGCCGGCGCCCTCGTCGACGGCGCGCGCAAGCCGCTCTGGACCCGGCTCGGCAACGGCCAGCAGGTCGAGATCATCACCGCCGAGGGCCAGACGCCGTCGCAGCACTGGGAGGACATCGTCGTCACCGGCCGCGCCAAGCACGCGATCCGGCGGAGCCTCCGCGAGCAGCGCCGCGAGGCGGAGAGCGCGCTCGGGCGCGACCTCGCGCAGGCCGCCTTCGCGCGGCGCGGGCGCGAGGCGGGCGACAAGACCTTCGCCGCCGCGGCGCAGCGCCTCGGCTTCGCGGGCACCGAGCCCATGCTGCTCGCGCTCGCCCGCGGGCGGCTGCGCGGGCGCGCGGTGGCCGAGGCGATCTACCCCGCGCCCCCCTCGGAGGCCGAGGACGAGCCCGCGCTGCCCGCGAGCCCCGATCGCCGCGTCCTCGGCGTGCCGCGCGGCCACGCGGTCGCGTTCTGCCGCCAGTGCTGGCCCTTGCCCGGCGAGCGCGTGATCGGCCTCGCCGAAGGGACGCGCGTCGGCGTCCACGCCGCCTCCTGCCCGGTGCTCGCCGACCACGAGGACGATCTCGGCCGCTGGCACGACCTGCGCTGGTCGCCCGACGCCGAGCGCCGCCCGGCCAACCTCGCCCGCGTCGCGGTGTCGCTCGCCAACGAGCCCGGCGCGCTCGGGCGGGCCTGCACGCTGATCGGCGAGCAGCACGCCAACATCGACTACTTCGCCGTGGTCGAGCGCGAGCCGGACGTCTACCGCATCCTGCTCGACGTCGAGGTGCGCAACCTCCGACACCTGAGCGACATCCTGACCGCGCTCGCCGCCCAGACCTACGTCGGGCGCGCCGAGCGGATGCGCGAGGCGCCCGAGGAGGAGCCGGCCGCGCCCGCGCGCGTCCTCGCCGCGCCCTGACGGCGCGACCCGGCCGTCGCGACGCGCCGTTGCCGCCGCGCCATGGACATCATCGTGCTCTAGCGATGGGCCTCTCCGGCGCGCGGGTCGGGCTGGCAAGAACCGGCCCGGCGCCATAAGTCAGCGGCCTGCCGGCGACCGCCCGGCCTGGGGACGAGACCGCCTAGCATGGTGTTCAAGCGACGCGATAAACCGCCGTTCTGGCATCGCCTCCGCGAGATCGTGGTGCCGCGCAAGGGCGTCTGGCGCGGCGCGCACTACGTCGGCAAGCGCATCCGGCGCCTGCCCGACAGCCCGCACCGCATCGCGCTCGGCTTCGCCTGCGGCACCTTCGCCTCGTTCACGCCGCTGTTCGGCTTCCATTTCGTCGTCGCCGCCGCCTTCGCGTGGCTCGTGCGCGGCAACATGCTCGCCTCGGCCTTCGGCACCGCCGTCGGCAACCCGATCACCTTCCCCGTGATCGCCGCCTCCTCGCTGCACATCGGCTGGTGGCTCACCGGCGAGACCCCGAGCGAGGACATGCGCTTCGATTGGGACTGGCTGATCGAGAACCTCGACGACATCTTCTTCCCCTACGCGATCGGCGGCATCCTGCCCGGCATCGCGGCCGGGGTGACGGCCTATCTCGTCCTCGGCCCCGTGGTCGCCGCCTACCAGGAGCGCCGCCGGCGCAAGCTGCACGAGCGCGCCGCCCGGCTGCGCGCGCGCATCGACGAGGAGAGCCGCGCCTACGCGGTCCACGACGCGAGGGAGGGGGACAATGCCTGAGGCGACAGAGAGCGAGGCGGCGAGGTCCGCCACGACGACGGCCGGCGCGTCGCGCCCGGCGCCCCGGCCGCTCGGGCGGCTGCGCCTCGGCGTCAACATCGACCACGTCGCCACCATCCGCAACGCGCGCGGCGGGCGCCATCCCGATCCGCTTCGCGCCGCCGCCATCGCCGAGGCTGCCGGCGCCGACGGCATCACCGCGCATCTGCGCGAGGACCGCCGGCACATGACCGACGCCGACATCGAGGCGCTCTCCACGGGGCTGTCGCTGCCCTTGAACCTGGAGATGGCCGCGACCGAGGAGATGCAGGCGATCGCGCTCCGCCACCTCCCGCACGCGGTCTGCTTCGTCCCCGAGCGGCGCGAGGAGCGCACCACCGAGGGCGGTCTCGACGTCGCCTCCGACGAGAACCGCCTCGCCCACTTCATCGCGCCGCTCGCCGAGGCGGGGAGCCGCGTCTCGATCTTCATCGCCGCCGACCGCCGCCAGATCGAGTCGGCCGCCCGCATCGGCGCGGCGGTGATCGAGCTGCACACCGGCGCCTACTGCGAGGCGCACGCCGAGGGCCGCGGGGGCGAGCGCGACGGGGAGCTGGAGCGCCTGCGCGACATGGCGGCCTACGCCCATTCCCTCGGCCTCGAGGTCCACGCCGGCCACGGCCTCGACTTCGAGACCGCCGGCCCGGTCGCCGCGTTTCCGGAGGTGATGGAGCTGAACATCGGCCACTTCCTGATCGGCGAGGCGATCTTCACCGGCCTCGACGCGGCCGTGCGGCGGATGCGCGCGGTGATGGAGGCGGCGCGGGCCGAGGCGTTCGGAGCGGGGGCGGCGTGAACACGCTCGCCCTCGGCTATCTGGTCTTTCTCGTCTCGGCCGCGAGCCCCGGTCCGTCCACCATGGCGATCGCGGCGACCTCGCTCGCCCATGGCCGCGCCGCCGGGATACGCTTCGCGACCGGGGTCGTATGCGGATCGGTGTTCTGGGGCCTCCTCGCCGCGGCGGGCGTCGGATCGCTGCTCGTGACGGCGGGCTGGGCGCTGACGGGGCTGAAGCTCGCCGGCGGCTGCTATCTCCTGTGGATGGCGTGGAAGGCGGCGCGCTCGGCGATGCGGGCCGGCGACGCCCCGCCCGCGCCGCCGGGCGGCCGCTTCCTCGCCCGCGGCCTCGCGCTGCATCTGACCAACGCCAAGGCGGTGTTCGGCTGGGCCTCCATCGTCGCCGTCGGGCTGCCGCCGGAGGCGCCGCTCGCGCATGTCGCGATGCTGCTCGCCGGCTGCGCGGCGATGGCCGTCGCAGTGAACCTCGGCTACGCGCTCCTGTTCTCGACCGCCCCGCTCGTCGCCGCCTACGCCCGTGCGCGGCGCTGGATCGAGGGGGCGATGGCGATTGTGTTCGGCGCTGCCGGGATCGGCATGCTCGCCTGGCGCGGCCCTTGAGGCGGAGGAGGTCATGACTCCCGACGCCGTTCTCGCCCCGCTCGCGGCGTTCTTCGTCGCCGCCGCGTCGCCCGGTCCGGCGACGCTGGCGGTGGCGGCGACCGCCATGGCGTCGGGCGCGCGGGCGGCGCTGGCGCTCGGCCTCGGGCTCGCCATCGGGCTCGCGGCGTGGGGCGTCGTGGCGGCCGCCGGCCTCGGCGCCGTCGTGGCGCAATCGGCCACCGCGTTGACGATCCTGCGCGTCGGCGGCGGTCTCTACCTCCTGTATCTCGCCTGGGGCGCGGCGCGGAGCGCGCTCGGACCCGCGCCCGGTGCCGCCGCCGTGCCTGCCGACGCGCGGATGGTGCGGCGCGGGCTCGTCCTCAACCTCTCCAACCCCAAGGCGGTGCTCGCGTGGCTGTCGGTCCTCGCCCTCGGCGCGGGTCCGGAGGCCGGCGCGGCGACGCTCGCGGTCACGACCGCGGCCTGCGCGGCCCTCGGCGCTGGCATCTACGCGACCTACGCGCTCGCCTTCGCGCGCCCGACGGTGCGGGCGGGCTATCGCCGGGCGCGGCGCGGCATCGAGGCCGCCGTCGCCGCCGCCTTCGGCTACGCCGGCGTCCGTCTCATCGCCATCCGCGCCGAGGCGCCATGATCCTCGGCATCGGCACCGACCTCGCGCGCATCGATCGCATCGGGGGCACGCTGGAGCGTTTCGGTACGCGGTTCGTCAACCGCTGCTTCACCGAGGTGGAGCAGGCCCGCTCGGAGCGTCGTCGCGAGCGGGTCGCCTCCTACGCCAAGCGCTGGGCGGCGAAGGAGGCGTGCTCCAAGGCGCTCGGCACCGGGCTCCGCATGGGCATCAACTGGCGCGAGATGGAGGTGGTGAACCTCGCCACCGGCCAGCCGACCATGCGGCTCCACGGCTCGGCCGCCGAACGGCTCGCCTCGCTCACGCCGGAAGGCCGCGAGGCGCGCGTTCACGTCACCATCACCGACGACCATCCCTTCGCGCAGGCCTTCGTGGTGATCGAGGCGCTCTGAGCGCGGCCGCGGTCGTGTCCCGGATCCCCGCCGCCCCGTCGAGGCGGCGCTTCTCCGAGGCTGTCCGTGCCGGCGCGAGCGTCGGGCCGCGACGCCGGGGCGTCCCCTCCGGCGCTTGACAGGCCCGCGCACCGTGCCCGACACACCGCCCCGCACTCCCGACAGTTAGGCACCGCCCGATGGCCAAGACCGACGTGAAGAAGTCAGAGGGCGGCCTCTGGGAGACGGTGAAGACCGTGTTCTGGGCACTCCTGATCGCCGCGGCCTTCCGCTCGCTCCTGTTCCAGCCGTTCTCGATCCCGTCCGGCTCGATGAAGCCGACGCTCCTGATCGGCGACTACCTGTTCGTGACCAAGTTCGCCTACGGCTACTCGAACTACTCGTTCCCGTTCGCGCCCGATCTGTTCGACGGACGGATCTGGTCGGCCGAGCCCGAGCGCGGCGATGTCGTGGTGTTCAAGCACCCGCGCTACGACGCCTGCTCGGCCGGGCCGATCGGCACGGTGGTCGGCTGGGTCGGCGCGGTGATGGGGCAGGGCGGCGGGCCGAACGACTGCGTCGACTACGTCAAGCGCGTGGTCGGGCTGCCGGGCGACAGCATCCAGGTCAGGGCCGGGGTCCTGCACGTCAACGGGCAGCCGCTCGACACGGTGCGCCTCGAAGACCACGTCGAGCGCAAGGACCCGGCCGGCTCGCCGCCGACCATGCCGCGCTGCACGAACGACCCGGTGGCGCGCGGCGGGCTCTGCATCAAGGAGCGCTACCGCGAGACCTTCCCCGGCGGCGAGCCGGTCCACGAGATCCTAAACATCCACGGCCCCGTGGGCGACGCCGCCGGCTCGCGCCCGCGCGATCAGGACAATACCCCGGTGTTCGAGGTGCCCGAGGGGCACTTCTTCTTCATGGGCGACAACCGCGACAACTCGGTCGACAGCCGCTTCCCCTCGGTCGGCTACGTGCCGTTCGAGAACCTGATCGGGCGCGCCGACGTGGTCGCGATCTCGTCGGACGGTCCGTTCTGGCAGGTCTGGAACTGGCGCTTCTCGCGCACGCTCGAGGACATCGAGTGAGGGGCGGCCTCCACGCCGCGGGGCCGGCGTGACGCGCGCGCGCCCGGGCTCCGAGCGCGACCTCGACGCCGTGGCGGCCGTGCTCGGCCATCGCTTCGCGGACCGCGAGCGGCTGGCCGAGGCGCTGACCCACGCCTCGGCCGCCTCGCCGGCGCGCGCCGACAACCAGCGCCTCGAATTCCTCGGCGACCGGGTGCTCGGGCTGATCGTCGCCGAGGCGCTGGTCGCGCGCTTTCCCGAGGAGGCCGAGGGCACGCTCGCCCCGCGCCTCAACGATCTCGTGCGCCGCGAGACGCTGGCCGCGGTCGCCGAGGAGATCGGGCTCGGCGGCCATCTGGTGCTCGGCCGCTCGGAGAGCCTCTCGGGCGGGCGGCGCAAGGCCGCGATCCTGGCCGACGCCATGGAGGCGGTGATCGCCGCGCTCTACCTCGACGGCGGGCTGGCGGCGGCGCGGCGCTTCGTGCTGGACCGCTGGGGCGCGCGTCTCGACGCCGCCGGGAGCGCGGTGCCGACCGACGCCAAGTCCGCGCTCCAGGCCTGGGCGCAGGCGCGCGGGCTCAGCCTGCCGGCCTACGAGACGGTCGGCCGCGCCGGCCCCGACCATGCGCCGCGCTTCACCGTCGCGGTGCGTCTCGAGACCGGCGAGAGCGCCCGCGGAGAGGGCCGCTCGAAGCGCCCGGCCGAGCAGGCCGCGGCCGCGGCGCTGCTCGCGAAGCTGGAGGAGAACGCATGAGCGAGGCGGCAGCACCGGAGGGGCGCCGCTTCGGCTTCGTGGCGCTGATCGGCGAGCCCAACGCCGGCAAGTCGACGCTTCTGAACGCCATGGTCGGCGCCAAGGTCGCGATCGTCACCCACAAGGTCCAGACGACGCGCGCGCGGATGCGGGGGATCGCCCTTGAGGGGGACGCGCAGGTCGTGTTCGTCGATACGCCGGGGCTGTTCCGCCCGCGCCGCCGTCTCGACCGCGCCATGGTCGCGGCCGCCTGGGCCGGCGCCGGGGACGCCGACGTGGTGGTGCTGATGGTCGAGGCGCACCGCGGCCTGACCGCGGGCGTCGAGACGATCCTCTCGGAGATGGACGACCACCTGAGCGCGGGAAAGCCCGTGGTGCTCGCGATCAACAAGATCGACCGGGTGCGCCGCGACGCGCTCCTGGCGCTCGCGGCCTCGCTCAACGAGCGCCGCGCCTTCGCCGCCACCTTCATGATCCGCGCGAGCAACGGCGACGGCGTCGCCGATCTGAAGCGCTGGCTCGCCGAGGCCTTGCCCGAGGGGCCGTGGCATTACCCCCCCGACCAGATCGCCGACGTGGCCCTGCGCCAGATCGCCGCCGAGATCACCCGCGAGAAGCTGACGCTCAGGCTGCACCAGGAACTGCCCTACCAGCTCACCGTCGAGACCGAGGCCTGGGAGGAGCGCGAGGACGGCTCGGCCCGCATCGACCAGATCGTCTACGTCGCGCGCGACGGCCACAAGGGCATCGTGCTCGGGAAAGGCGGCGCGACCACCAAGGCGGTGGGCCAGGAGGCGCGGCGCGAGCTGACCGAGCTACTGGGGCGGCCCTGCCATCTGTTCCTGACCGTCAAGGTCCGCCCCGAGTGGCTCGACGAGGCCGAGCGCTATCGCGAGATCGGCCTCGACTGGCAGGGCGACTAGGGCGCTCCCCGGCCCGCTTGGATCGGGCCGGGGAGCGCTCTAGGCTCTTGCGGGCGCGCGTTTCCGCGCCGCCCGAGCGTTCCGCTCGGACTGGAAGGCGCTCTGAGGGGGGCGGGCAATGCGGCTGCGCACCGACGTCTGGGTCGCGGCCTACCGCGCGCGGCTGGAGGCCGAGGGCATCCATGCCCATATCGTCGCGAAGGGCGACGCGAGTGCCGGGGACGTTCTCGTCAAGCTGGCGTTCATGAACGATGTTGCATCTCTGTTCTCGCGCGCTCCGGCGACCTTCGGCCCTCCCGCCTGGGTGGCCGAGATCGAGGGGCGCGCCGAGGCGGAGGTCGACGCCCTGGTCGCACGCAGGCGAGCGCGCGATCGCGACCTCTGGGTGATCGAGGTGGAGGACCCGCGCGGGCGCCACCTCCTGGACGCGCCCGGCATCGCCGACACGCTCGGCGCGGGCTGGCCCTAGCACGGGGCCCGCCGCCGGTTTTGGACGAGGAGGCCGACCATGGACTGGCGCGACGAAGGGCTCCTGCTCGCGAGCCGCCCCCACGGCGAGAGCGCCGCGATCATCGACGTGCTGACGCTCGCGCACGGGCGCTACCGCGGCGTGGTGCACGGCGGGCAGAGCCGCAAGCTCGGGCCGACGCTGCAGCCGGGCACGCAGCTCGCCCTCGAATGGCGCGCGCGGCTCGAGGATCACCTCGGCACCTACCGCGTCGAGCCGGTACGCGCGCGGGCCGGCGCCATCATGGCCGACCGCCTCGCGCTCGCGGCGTTCAACTCGATGGCGGCCCTGATCGTGGATCTGGTGCCCGAGCGCGAGGCCGACGCCGATCTGCACGGTGTCACCATCGAGTGCGCCGAGGCGCTCGCGACCCGCCCCGAGGGCTGGATCGGCGTCTACGTCGCCTGGGAGATCCGGTTCCTCTCGATCCTCGGCTTCGGCCTCGACCTCTCGCGCTGCGCCGTGACCGGCGCGCGCCACGACCTCGCCTTCGTCTCGCCGCGCACCGGCCGTGCCGTCTCGCGCGAGGCGGGCCGCCCCTGGGCGAACCGCCTGCTGCCGCTCGCGCCGTTCCTGGTCGGCGAAGGCCCGGCCAACCTCGCCGGCCTGCGCACCGCGCTCGCGATGACCGGTCATTTCCTCGCCGAGCGCGTCTGTCCTGCGATGGAGCGCGACGGCCTGCCGGAGACCCGCCATCGCCTGGTCGAGCGCCTCGACCGTCTCGACGGCGGGCTCGCCGAGGCTCAAGCGCCGCGGCTGGCGGACATGCTGGGGTGAGAAGGCGGGGCGCGTGATCGCGCCGACACGGCGGACGCTGCGGCATCGGGCGCACGTCTTGCCTCGCGGTCGCGGCGCGACCACCTCGGGCGTGGACGCCGCCGCCTGCCTGCGATAGCGCTCGGTCCCGTATCGTCGCGATCGATCCCTGCGCCTGCCGGGAGTGTCCCGCCGCCCGACCCGAGAGCCCGCCGACGAAGGCCCGCCTTATGACCGCTACCGCCGAGAGACCGCCGCTCAAGCTCCTGCTCGCCGACCCGCGCGGCTTCTGCGCCGGCGTCGTGCGCGCCATCGAGATCGTCGAGATGGCGCTCGAGAAATGGGGCGCGCCCGTCTACGTCCGCCACGAGATCGTGCACAACCGCCACGTGGTCGAGGAGCTGCGCGAGAAGGGCGCGGTCTTCGTCGAGGAGCTGGACGAATGCCCCGACGACCGCCCGGTGGTGTTCTCCGCCCACGGCGTGCCCAAGGCCGTGCCGGCCGAGGCGGCGCGGCGGCACATGCTCTACGTCGACGCCACCTGCCCGCTGGTCTCGAAGGTCCACATCGAGGCCGAGCGCCACCACGCGCGCGGCTACCAGATCGTGATGATCGGCCATGCCGGCCACCCCGAGACGGTCGGCACCATGGGCCAGTTGCCCGAGGGCGAGGTGATCCTGGTCGAGCGGCCGGAGGACGTCGGGCGCATCGTGGTGCGCGACGCCGACCGCCTCGCCTTCATCACCCAGACGACGTTGTCGGTCGACGACACCGCGGCGGTGGTCGAGGCGCTGAAGACGCGCTTCCCGAACATCGTCGGTCCGCACAAGGAAGACATCTGCTACGCCACCACCAACCGTCAGGCCGCCGTCAAGGCGATGGCGCCGCGCATCGACGCGCTCCTGGTGGTGGGCGCACCGAACTCGTCGAACTCGCGCCGGCTCGTCGAGGTCGGCAAGGCCGCCGGCGCCTCCTACGCCATGCTGGTGCAGACCGCGAAGGACATCGACTGGCGCGCGATCGAGGGCGTGGCCACCGTCGGCGTCACCGCCGGCGCCAGCGCGCCCGAGGTCTTGGTCCAGGGCGTGGTCGACGCCTTCGCCGAGCGCTACGATCTCGACGTCGAGCGCATCGTCACGGCCGAGGAGGACGTGAGCTTCAAGGTGCCGCGCGTGCTGCGCGAGCCCGCCTGAGGGGCTCTCGCGTGACGTTCCCGTGCGGGGGCGGGGCCGGGTCGGCTCGCGAAGGCGAGCCCGCCTCGCCGCCGGGGCGCGGCGCGGCCGGGGCCGACCGCGAGACGCTCGCCTTCTACGACGCGAACGCCGCCGGCTACGCCGCGAAATCCCACCTCGACGCGTATCGCGCGCACCTCGATCGCTTCGCCGCCGGCCTTCCCCCGGGCGGCGCGGTCCTCGATCTCGGCTGCGGCGACGGCTGGGCCGCCGGCGCCCTCGCGGCGATGGGCTTCGACGTGCTCGGGCTCGACGCCTCCGCGGGCCTCCTCGCCATCGCCGCCATGCGCCCCGGCGTGCGCACCCGCCACGCGGTGTTCGAGGACGTCCGCGAGAGCGTCGCCTACGACGGCGTCTGGGCCTCGTTCTCGCTCCTGCACGCGCCGCACGACGCCTTTCCGGGCCATCTCGCCCGGATCGCCCGGGCGCTCCGCCATGGCGGCCGGCTCTATGTCGGGCTGAAGGAGGGGCGGGGCGAGCGGCGCGACGCCCTCGGCCGACGCTACGCCTACTTCGAGGCCGGGGAGGTCGCGCGCCACCTCGCCGAGGCCGGCTTCGAGCGCCCCGAGATCGTGCGCGAGCCCGGCACGGGGCTGGCGAACGACTGCACGCACTTCCTGCATTGCCACACCCGGCGCGCGCCGTGAGGGGGGACGCTCCGGCCGACGGGCTCTACGCCTACACCGACGGCGCCTGCTCGGGAAATCCGGGGCCGGGCGGCTGGGGCGTCGTGCTCGAAGCGGTGCGCGAGGGCCGGATCGCGCGCCGGCGCGAGCTGTCGGGGAGCGAGGCGGCGACCACCAACAACCGCATGGAGCTGATGGCTGCGATCGCGGCGCTCGAAGCGCTGGAGCGGCCCTGCGCGATCACTCTCGTCACCGACTCGAGTTATCTGAAGGACGGCATCACCGGCTGGATCCACGGCTGGAAGCGGAACGGCTGGAAGACCGCCCAGAAGAAGCCGGTCAAGAACGAGGACCTGTGGCGCCGCCTCGACGCCGCCACGCAGCGCCACGACGTCGGCTGGGAATGGGTCAAGGGCCATGCCGGCCACGAGCAGAACGAGCGCGCCGATCAGCTCGCCCGCGACGAGATCAAGGCGCTGAAAGAGCGCGCGGGCTGAGACGCGCCCCGGCCGGCTCGCGCGCCTGCCGGATCGCGAGACGCGTCGGGACAGCGAGGACCGGTGACGGGAACGAGGCGCCCGGCGCCCCGCCGCCGGTCCGAACGGACGGTGCGGGCGCGCGCGACGGGTGATCGGCCGGCGTGCCGGGCCGTCCCCGGACCGTACGTCGGCCCGGATCGTGGCGCAGCGCAGCATCGCCCGGGTTGCGGCACCCGACGGGGCGGTTAGTGGCGGGGGCGAAGCCGTCGGCCGTCGGGGCCGGCGATCGAGCCCCGGGGGGCGGATGCTCGCCTATCTCCTGCGCCGCGTGTTCCAGTCCTTCCTCGTGCTGCTCGTCACGGGGCTGGTCGCCTTCTCGCTGTTCCGCTTCGTCGGCGACCCGGTCGAGAACCTGCTCGGTCAGGAGCGCACCCAGGCCGACATCGAGCGGGTGCGCGCCGAGCTCGGCCTCGACCAGCCCTTCCCCGTGCAGTACTGGAACTTCCTGACGAATGCGGCGACCGGCGAGTTCGGCGTGAGCTATCGCCAGGGCCGGCCCGTCGCCGAACTGATCGCCGAGCGCGCGCCGGCCACGCTCGAACTCGCCGCCGTCTCGGGGCTGCTCGCCCTCGCGCTCGGCATCGGGCTCGGGGTGCTGACCGCGATCCGCTCGGGCGGCTGGCTCGCGAACACGATCATGACCGCCTCGCTGATCGGGGTGTCGCTGCCGACCTTCCTGATCGGCATCCTGCTCATCTGGATCTTCTCGGTCGAGCTCGGCTGGCTGCCCTCCTTCGGACGCGGCGAGACGGTGGACCTCGGCTGGTGGACCACCGGCCTGCTCACCGAGAGCGGGCTCAAGTCGCTGATCCTGCCCGCCGTCACGCTCGGGCTCTATCAGATGACGCTGATCATGCGGCTCGTGCGCTCGGAGATGCTCGAGGTCCTGCGCCAGGACTACGTCCGCTTCGCCCGCGCGCGCGGGCTGTCGGAGCGGGCGGTCAACCTCGGCCACGCGCTGCGCAACACGCTCCTGCCGGTCATCACCGTGACCGGCCTGCAACTGGGGTCGATCATCGCCTTCGCCATCATCACCGAGACCGTGTTCCAGTGGCCGGGCGTCGGGCTCCTGTTCATCAACGCCGTGCAGTTCGTCGACATCCCCGTCATGGCGGCATACCTGATGCTGATCTCGGTGATGTTCGTCGCGATCAACCTCGTGGTGGACCTGATCTACGTCCGTCTCGACCCGCGGCTCAGGGTCGACGACGCGGGCGCGGCGGCATGAGCGTCGGACCCGACACCCGCGGACGCCAGTCCGACCCGCACGAGGCGGTGCGGCCGAACGCGCTCGCGCGCGCCTGGGACAGCGACATCGCCCACTCGTTCCGCTCCTCGCCGGTGACGGTGGTCGCCGGGATCGTGGTCGCGCTGATGCTCGTGGGCGCGGTGTTCGCGCCGCTGATCGCGCCCTACGACCCGTTCGACCCCGCCTCGCTCAACCTGATGAACGGCTTCACGCCCCCGCTCGGCACGAACGAGTTCACCGGCGACTTCTTCCTGCTCGGCACCGACGACCAGGGCCGCGACGTGTTCTCGGCGATCCTCTACGGCCTTCGCATCTCGCTGTTCGTCGGCCTCGCGGCGGTGGCGCTCGCGGTGGTGCTCGGCGTCACGCTCGGGCTGGTGGCGGGCTACGTCGGTGGCTGGATCGAGACGATCATCATGCGGGCGGCCGACGTGCAGCTCACCTTCCCGTCGATCCTGGTCGCCATGCTGATCTTCGGCGTGGCGCAGGGCCTGACGCCGCCGGGGCGGCGCGACGAGATGGCGATCGTGGTGCTGATCGTCGCCATCGGCCTCTCGGACTGGGTGCAGTTCGCCCGCGTGGTGCGCTCCTCGGCCATGGTCGAGGGGCGCAAGGAATACGTGCAGGCCGCGCGGCTGATCGGGCGCGGCTCGGGGGCGATCATGTTCCGCCATGTCCTGCCGAACACCCTCTCGCCGGTGCTGGTGATCGCCACCATCGGCCTCGCGCTCGCGATCATCGCCGAGGCGACGCTGTCCTTCCTCGGCGTCGGCGCGCCGCCGACGCAGCCCTCGCTCGGCACGCTGATCCGCATCGGCCAGGGGTTCCTGTTCTCGGGCGAGTGGTGGATCCTGTTCTTCCCGTCGGTGACGCTGCTCGCGCTGGCGCTCTCGGTGAACCTGCTCGGCGACTGGCTGAGAACGGCGTTGAACCCGAGGCTGAGCTGATGGCCGATGCCACTCCGGTGCTGACCGTCGACGACCTCGTCGTCGAGATCCCGACCCGGCGCGCCACGCTCTATCCGGTGAACGGCGTCTCGCTCTCGATCGCGCGCGGCGAGACGCTCGGCGTCGTGGGCGAATCCGGGGCGGGCAAGTCGATGATGGGCGCCGCCGTGATCGGGCTTCTGGACCGCCCGACCCGGATCGCCTCGGGCAGGGTGCTGCTGGGTGGCGAGCGCATCGACGATCTGCCGCCCCGGCAGATGCGCCGCGTGCGCGGGCGTCGGATCGGCATGGTGTTCCAGGACCCGCTGACCTCGCTCAACCCGCTCCTGACCATCGGCGAGCAGCTGATCGAAACGATCCGCACCCACCTGCGCGTCGGCCGCGCCGAGGCGCGCGACCGTGCCCTCGCCGGCCTGCGCGAGGTCGGCATCCCCGCGGCAGAGAAGCGCCTCGACAGCTATCCCCACCAGTTCTCGGGGGGCATGCGCCAGCGCGTGGTGATCGCGCTCGCGCTCTGCGCCGAACCGGAGCTGGTGATCGCCGACGAGCCGACCACCGCGCTCGACGTCTCGGTGCAGGCGCAGATCATCGCGCTCCTGAAGCGGCTCTGCCGCGAGCGCGGCACCGCCGTCATGCTGATCACCCACGACATGGGCGTGATCGCCGAGGCCTGCGACCGCGTCGCCGTGCTCTACGCCGGGCGCCTCGTCGAGATCGGCCCGGTCGACGCGATCGTCCAGCGCCCCGAGCACCCCTATTCGGAGGGGCTGATGGCCTCGACGCCGATGACCGCCGCGCCCGGCGAGCGCCTCGCGCAGATCCCCGGCGCCATGCCGCGCCTCGACAGCGTGCCGAAAGGCTGCCCGTTCCACCCCCGCTGCGCCCTCGCCGAGGCCGGCTGCTACGTCGACCCGCCCCCCACCATCGAGGCGTGCGACGGCCGCGCCGCGTGCTGGGTGCGCGCGCGCGAGCGGCGCTACCAGGCCATGGGGGTCGCGTGAGCGCGGAGGACGTCGTCACCGCCGAGGCGCCCTCCGAGGCCGCGCGGGCCGAGGCGCTGGTGCTGGTCGAGGGGCTGACGCGGCGCTTCGACGTCTCGGCGCCGTGGCTCAACCGCCTGATCGAGCGGCGCGGGCGCACCTGGCTGACGGCGGTGGACGAGGTCTTCTTCGCCATCCCCGACCGCGGCGTCTACGCGCTCGTGGGCGAGAGCGGCTCGGGCAAGTCGACCATCGGCAAGATCGCCGTCGGTCTCCTCCCTCCCTCGGCCGGCTCGGTCTCGATCGGGGGCGTCGATCTGCACCGCGAGCGAAGCGCGGCCAAGCGCCGCGAGGTGCGCCGCTCGATCCAGATGATCTTCCAGGACCCCTACGCCTCGCTGAACCCGCGCTGGCGGGTGGGCGAGATCGTCGAGGAGCCCGCGCGCGCGCTCGGCCGGCGCCTCGATGGCGGTCCCGGCGCTCTGCTCGAACAGGTCGGCCTCTCGGCGCGGGATACCGACAAGTACCCCCATCAGTTCTCCGGCGGGCAGCGCCAGCGCATCTGCGTCGCCCGCGCGCTCGCCTCGAAGCCCCGCTTCATCGTCTGCGACGAGCCGACCTCGGCGCTCGACGTCTCGGTGCAGGCGCAGGTGCTGAACCTGATGAAGGACCTGCAGGGCGAACTGGGGCTCACCTACCTGTTCATCAGCCACGACCTCTCGGTGGTGCGCTACATGGCCGACGTCATCGGCGTGCTCTACCTCGGCCGGCTGGTCGAGGAGGCCCCGCGCGACCGGCTGTTCTCCGCGCCGCGCCATCCCTACACGCGGATGCTGCTCGACGCGGCGCCGAAGCTCGACGCCTTCGGGCGCGAGGTCACGCCGCCCGCGGGCGAGATCCCAGACCCGACCGACCCGCCGCCGGGCTGCGTCTACCACCCGCGCTGCCCGCTCGCGAACGCGCGCTGCCGCTCGGAGGTGCCGCGCACGATCCGCGACGGCGCCACCCGCGTCGCCTGCCACGCGGTCGAGGAGGGGCGTGGCTGACGTCGCGTCGCGCCCCTTCAGGCCGGACGGGCGACAAGCTATCGAAGGCGTCGACCATAGCGAGCGACTCGGGGGGACGGCCATGGCGGATCAGGTCGAGGACACGCCGATGCTGGAAGACTGGCCCCACGAGATACGCGACGCGCTGGAGCGGCTGGCCGGCCATCGCCGGGTCGCGCTGGCCGAAGGCCGCGGCGAGATCGAGATCTGGGCCGAGGCCGCGGACGGGCGCCGCCTGAAGCTTGGCGCCGCCGAGCGCGCGGGCGAGGACGCCGAGGCGCGGCTGGTGCTCAACCACGTCTTCGTCCTGAGCCAGAAGCTCGCCGACAGCGCCGGCGCCCTCGGTTTCGTGCCGACCAACGACGCTTCCGGCAGACGCGCCTGGGTGATGGACGGCGAGGACGCCTGCGCGCGCTTCGCCGAAGGGGTCGCGGCGCTGATCGGGCTCAGGGGCGGCGCCGCCACCCGTCCGGTGCGCGCGGTCGCCCGCCCCGAGCGGCTGCTGGCGCCGCGCTGCCTCGCCGTGCTCGGCGATCCGGAGAACGACGCCGACGGCCAGGCCGGCGCGATCGTCGCCATGCTCGAGGCGGCGGGCTTCGCCGGCACGGTGCAGGCCCCGGGGCCGGACGCGGCCGCGCTCGCCGAGCTGTCGCCCGCGCCCGAGATGGTGGTCGTCGCCGAGGGCGTCGCGTCCTCGGCCGGCGAGGTGCTGGCGGCGGCGACCGACGTCGGCGCCGCGGCGGTGGTCATGCTCGCCGGCGGCGCCTGGCCTGAGCCGGCCGGCGAGGCGGAGGAGCCGGCGGGACGCCCCGTGGTGATCGGTCCCGGCTCGGCCGGGCTGTTCCGCGCCGCCTCGCGCTTCGTCGTCGCCCGCGAGCGCGCGCTCGCCGAGGCCGTCGACGCTGAGGCCCGGACCGGCGTGGTGGTGCAGTCGGCCGGCGCCGCGCAGGCGGTCGCGGCCATGGCCGGCGCGCGCGGGCTCGGCCTCGGCGCCCTGATCGACGCCGGCGCGCGCCCCGGCCTCGACGTCGCCGCCGCGCTCCGGCTGATGGTCGACGACCAGGCGGTCGACACGGTGCTGGTCGCGATCGAGCGCGTCGGCGACGGGGCCGCGCTGATCGACGCGCTCCAGCGCGCGCGGGCGGCGGCGAAGCCGGTGGTGGTGCTGGCGCCGGGGCGCAGCGCCTCGGGCCAGGGCGCGCTCGGCCAGGAGCCGGACGCGCAGGCCGACGCGGTGCTCGACGCCGTGCTCGAACAGCACGGCGGCGTGCGCGCGGGCGGCCTCGCCGAGGCGGTCGACGTCGCGCGCGCCGCCGCCGCCGTGGTCGGGGGCGGCCCCTTCCCCTCCGGCCATCGCCTCGGCCTCGCCGACGCGCGCGGGCTCGCCGCGGCGCTCGCGGCCGACATGGCCGAGGCCGTGGGCCTCGTGCCGGTCGTCACCGCGGGCCTGCGCACCGAGGGGGTCGACGCGGTGATCCGCTTCGGCGACGCGGCGTCGGAGGCCGTGCCCGAAGGGCTCGCCTGCCTCGACTGCATGGCCGGCCACGGCGCGGCGCCCCGCTTCGACGACCCCGGCGAGGCGGTCGCGGCGATGGCGGCGCTGATGCGTTTCGGCACGCTGTTCTCGACCCAGCCGGGGCGGTCGCCGCTGGCGACGGCGCTGCCGCCCCTGCCGGTCGCGGCCGATGCGGAAGGCCACCCCGAGGCGACGGCGACGCGCACCGCGCTCGCCGCCGCCGGGATCGTCGCGGCCGAGGAGCGGCTGGTGCGCTCGCCCGAGGCGGCCGAGGCGGTGGTCGCCGCTGCCGGGCGCGCGACGCTGACGCCGGTCTCGCCGGAGCTGCCGGGCGACGCGCTCGCCGAGGTCTCGGCCTCGGGCGTCACGACCGGTGATCTGGCGACGCTGTTCCCGGCGGTGGTCGCCAAGGCGCGCGAGGCCGCACCCGGCGCCAAGCTCACCGGCATGCTGATCACCCCGGACGCGCCGCACGGGCCGCGGGTGATGGTCGCGGTGCGGCGCGACCCCCGCTTCGGCGCGGTCGTCGAGGCGGCGCTGCCGGCCGGGCAGCGGGTGCGCCGCGTCGCGCCGCTCGCCGCGGGCACCGCGGTCGCCATGGCCGAGGCCCTGCTCGCACCCGCCCTCGCCTATGCCGAGCGCGCCGAGAGCGACCCGACCGCCGGCGGCGCGTCGGGCACGGCGGTCGCGGCGCTCGCGGCGCTGATCGACCGCGTCGCGATCTTCGCCGCCGCGCACGGCGAGGCGCTCGCGGCCCTCACGCTCCGTCCGGTCACCGTCACCCGCGAGGGCGCGGTGATCGGCGACGCCGACCTGCGCGTCGCCACCGGCACGGAGGCGGAGGCGTGAGGGCGCTGCCGGAGGCGCTCTTGGGCCTCGCGCTGCCGGTGGTCGCGGCGCCGCTGTTCATCGTCTCGACCCCCGATCTGGTGATCGCGCAGTGCAAGGCCGGCGTGGTCGGCTCCTTCCCCGCGCTCAACGCGCGCGAGAAGCCCGGCGAGCCGGTCATGCTGGAGGCCTGGCTGAAGCGGATCACCGAGGAACTCGACCGCCACGACCAGGCGAACCCCGACCGCCCGGCCGCGCCCTTCGCGGTCAACCAGATCGTGCACCGATCGAACACGCGGCTGGAGCGCGACATCGAGATCTGTCATCGCTGGCGGGTACCGGTCTGGATCACCTCGCTCGGCGCGCGGCCTGAGGTGAACGAGGCCGCCCACGACGCGGGCGGGATCGTGCTGCACGACGTGATCGACGACCGCTTCGCGCGCAAGGCGATCGAGAAGGGCGCCGACGGGCTGATCGCGGTCGCGGCCGGCGCCGGCGGGCACGCCGGCACCCGATCGCCCTTCGCGCTGGTCCAGGAGATCCGCGCCTGGTGCGACGGCCCGCTGCTGCTCGCCGGGGCGATCGCGACCGGCGACGGCGTGCTCGCCGCCCAGGCGATGGGCGCCGATCTGGCCTACGTCGGCTCGGCCTTCATCGCCACCGACGAGGCGAACGCCGTGTCCGATTACAAGCGCATGATCGTCGAGGGCACGTCGGGCGAGATCGTCTACAGCTCGCTCTTCACCGGCGTGCATGGCAACTACCTCAAGGGCTCGATCCGGGCGGCCGGGCTCGACCCCGACGCGCTGCCCGAGGGCGACCCTTCGACCATGAACTTCGGCGACGCGCTCTCGGGCAAGAAGGCCTGGCGCGACGTCTGGGGCGCGGGGCAGGGCATCGCTGCGGTGCGCTCGATCGGCCCCGCGGGAGCGGTGGTCGAGCGGCTGACGGCCGAGTACGACGCGGCCCGTGCCCGGCTCGGGCTGGCCGACGCGGGGCGCGACGCCGTCCTCGCCCGCTAGGGCGGCGTCCGGACCGTGGGCTCGCCGCGGCGGCGTGCGCCGCGACGGGGACCGGCGAGGGAGCCGGCTCACCAGGCTCCCTACGGCCAGGTTTGTCTCTCCGTCGTCGCCTTCGCGGACGCCGTCGTTCTGCCGGCTGGGCGCCCCGTGAGCGTCGATCCCTCGTGCCGGCCGATCCCGCGGTTCTTGTCCGCATGGCGGTGGCGCCCGTGCACCTCGCCGACGCACGTCGGCCGGTGGCGGCGCCGATCACGAGGGCGGGCGAGCGCGTCGCGACCGGCGAGCCGGTCGCGGACCCGCCGGATCGGGACGCCGCCCTCCACGTCGCGCTCGGCAGGTTGTCTCGCAGGGGCCGGCGTCGGTGGCGAGGGGCGGCGTGACCGCGGATCCTCCGTCCGTACTGTTGGTCCTCATCGCGCCGGAAGGGATCGGCGTCGCGATCGGGAGGAGACGAGGCCATGGCGCACCGGATGGCGATCGGGATCGGCGGCGCGACGCTTGCAGGGTGGGTCGCGGTCGCGACGGCGCTGCTGGTCGCCACGGGACCCGCGCGCGGCGAGGCGCCGGACCGCTGTCCGCCGGCGCCGGCGCGCCATGCCCCTGCCGACGAGCGGGTCGTGAGCCTCGACACCCCCGACGGCCGGATCGCCGGGACCCTCGCCGCCCCTGCGGGCGCCGCCCCCGAGGCGCTCGCCCTCCTGCTGCACGGCTACACGGGTTCGCGCGACGAGATCCCCGTCGCGGGCGGCGAGGGCATGTTCGCCCGCACCGCCCGCGCCTTCGCCGAACGCGGCATCGCCACGCTCAGGATCGACCTCCTCGGCTCCGGCGAGAGCGATGGCGCCTGGGCGGATACCCGGTTCTCGGGACAGGCGCGGGACGCGCTCCGGGCCGCGGCCGCGCTGCGGGCCGAGCACGGCGGGCGGGACCTGCCGCTCGGCGTGCTCGGCTACAGCCAGGGCGGGCTGGTGGCGCTCGGCGCAGCCGTTGCGGACGGGTCGTTCGACCGCGTCGCGCTCTGGAACCCGGTGATGGACCCGATGGCCACCTACGGCGTCATCTTCGGGCGCGAGACGATCCTGGACGGGGCGCGGCGCCATGCCGAGGGGATGGACGCGATCGTCGGCGAGACCCGGCTTCGCCCGGGCTTCTTCGCCGGGATCGTGGAGGCCGACCCGATCGCGGACGCTGCGCGGGTCGAGGCGCCGGTCCTCGTCGTCACCGGCCGGCGCGATCCGCTCGTGGCCGATGGCGCGGCGCTCGCCGGGCGCATGGCGGCTGCCCGCGCGGCGAAGACCCTCGTCCTTGATCTCGACGCCGGGCACGACCTCGGCGCGACGCGCGAGCCCGCGCTGCTCGACGAGGTGATCCGCTGCACCGCCGGTTTCCTGCTCGGCGAGAGCGGCCGTTGAGAGACGTCCGCTCACGAAGGACATGGCTGCCGACGCCGTCATCTACTAACATCCGGCCCGGGTCCGCGGCCGGGGGCCGGCCATCGTGAGACGGCAGCGCCGAGTTCGGGATCCGGAGCTGGCAGGGAAGGCGGCGATGGCTCGGGGTTTGTTGAGTGTCGGCGCGATGCTGGAGGCGCACGCGCGGCTGATGCCCGAGCGCCTGGGGGCGCGCGATCTCGAGCGGCGGCTCTCGTTTCGCGACTGGAACCGCCGGGCGCGTCGCCTCGCCAACGCGCTCCTGGCGCTCGGGCTCGGCAAGGGCGACCGCGTCGCGGTGCTGGCCTACAACCGCCTCGAATGGGCCGAGCTCTACGCCGCCACCTCGAAGGCCGGGCTCGTCATCGTCCCCGTCAACTTCCGCCTCAGCGCGCCCGAGGCGCGGTTCGTCATCGAGGACGCGGGCGCCGCCTGCGTCTTCGCCGAGGACGGGCTGCACCGGCTGATCGAGGAGGCGCGCTCCGAGCTGGACCTGCCGCCGGAGCGGTTCGTCCATTTCGGCGCCGATCCGACCCCGGAGAGATGGCAGGGCTATGAGGCCCTGATCGCCGCCGCCGGCGACGAGGCGCCGGCGGTCGCGATCGGCGAGGACGATCCCTGGACGCTCCTGTACACCTCGGGCACGACCGGCAAGCCGAAGGGCGTGGTCCACACCCATCGCAGCATGGCGCTGATCGCGCTCGTGACCGAGAACGAACTCGGCCTCGGCCGCGACGACGACGCGTTGCTCGTCATGCCGATGTGCCATGCGAACTCGCTTAACTTCTTCTGCGCGTTCACGTATTGCGGCGGCGCGGTGACGATCTGCTCGCGGCCGAGCTTCGACGCCGCGCACGCCATGGACGTCATGGAGGAGAGCGGCGCGAGCTTCACCTCGCTGGTGCCGACGCACTTCATCATGATGCTCGACCATGCGCGCAAGGAGCGGCGCGCCCGCGACCTCGGCCGGATGACGAAGCTGATGATCTCGTCCGCGCCGGCGCGCGCCGACACCAAGCGCGCGATCATGGAGATGTTCCCCGACGCCGGCCTGTTCGAGCTCTACGGCTCGTCCGAGGCGGGCTGGGTGACGATGCTCCACCCCGAGGAGCAGTTCACGCACCTGGGCTCGGTCGGGCGCGAATGCGTCGGCTCGGCGCCGGTCAGGCTGCTCGACGACGCGGGCGAGGAGGTGCCCGACGGCACGCCGGGCGAGCTGTTCTCGGCGACGCCCTACCACTTCCAGGGCTACTGGAACCTGCCCGAGAAGACCGCGGAGGCGTTTCGCGGCGAATACTGCACCGTAGGCGACATCGCGGTGCGCGACGAACACGGCTTCCTGCACATCGTCGATCGCAAGAAGAACATGATCATCTCGGGCGGCGAGAACGTCTATCCGACCGAAGTCGAGAGCGCCCTCGGGGCGTGCGAGCACGTCAAGGACGTGGTGGTGGTGGGCCTGCCGGACGAGACATGGGGCGAGCGCGTCCACGCTGTCGTGGTGCTGCACGAGGGCGCCGACGTGAGCGAGCAGGACCTCGTCGCCTTCTGCGCCGCGCGGATCGCGGGCTACAAGAAGCCGCGGTCGATCTCCTTTATGGCCGCCGAGGACATTCCGCGCACCGCGACCGGCAAGGTCCAGCACGGCGTCCTGCGCGAGCGCCTCATCGCGCGCGCGACCGAGACCGCCTGAACACGCGGGCGCCGCGGCCGTCCGAGCCGCCGAGGGACATCGCCGAGGGAACGACGTGAGCGACGACGCGACAGCGATGCCGGGAGCCGAGCGGAGAAGACGGCGTCGCCGGACGCGCCGCGAGCGATCGGCGACGGCGGCCGGCCTCGACGCGTCCGCCGCCAGGATCGCCCTCGGGGCGCATCGTGCGGCGTCGGCGACGAGCGTCGTCGGCAGCAGCGCGCTTCGGAGGATCGAGGGGGGCCGGCGGGTCGGCGACGCGACGGGCGGCGCGCCATGAGCCTCGAAGGACGGACCGCCCTCGTCACCGGCGCGTCGAGCGGGCTCGGCGCGCACTTCGCGCGGCTCCTGGCGGCGCAGGGCGCGCGCGTGACGGCGGCGGCGCGGCGCGAGGCGGCGCTCGCGACGCTCTGCGAGGAGATCGCCGGGGCGGGCGGGCGCGCCGAGGCGCGGCCTCTCGACGTGGCCGAGGCGGACAGCGTCGCCGTTCTGTTCGCGGACGGGCCGTTCGACATCGTGATCAACAACGCGGGCGTCTCGCTCCCGGGGACGCTCCTCGATCTCGCCGAGGCCGACTGGGACACGACGATGGACACCAACCTCAAGGGCGCCTTCCTGGTGGCGCAGGTGGCGGCGCGAGCGCTGAAGGCGGCCGGGCGCGAGGGCGCGATCGTCAACGTCGCCTCGATCCTCGGGCTGCGCGTGGCCGGCGGGGTCGGGGCCTACGCCGCCTCGAAGGCGGCGCTCGTGCAGCTCACGAAGTCGATGGCGCTCGAATGGGCGCGCCACGGCATCCGCGTGAACGCGCTCTGCCCGGGCTACGTCGAGACGCCGCTGAACGCCGACTTCTTCGCCTCCGACGCGGGCCGGGCGCTGATCAAGCGCATCCCCCAGCGCCGCCTCGGCCGGCCGGAGGACCTCGACGCGCCGCTCCTGCTGCTCGCCGGCCCCGGCGGGGCCTACGTCACCGGCGCGACCCTCGCGGTCGACGGCGGCCACCTCGTCTCCTCGCTCTGAGGTCGTTGCGATGGACTTCGCCATTTCCCCTGCCGCCGATCCCCACCAGCGCATCGTATGCCCCGTCGAGGCCGAGATACCGCCGCGGGCGACCGATCGGGCGAACGGCGACGAGCACGGCACGATCGCCGGGCTCATGCCGGCGCCCTCGCGCAGGCGGGCGTGCGCCGAGGGCCGCGACTTCTGGTCCTGGCCGGTGGAAGACGCGACGGCGGAGGCGGCGGAATGAGCGGCACCGACTTCGATCCCGGGGCGCTGAAGGCCCTGCTCGACGACCGCTTCGGCGGCGCCGGGGACATCGCGCTCGAGCGCCTCTCCGGCGGGCAGTCCAACCCGACCTACTTCGTCACCCACGGCGACCGGCTCATGGTGCTGCGCAAGCAGCCGAACGGCAGGATCCTGCGCGGCGCGCACGCTGTCGACCGCGAGTACCGCGTCATGGCCGCGCTCGGCCCGCAAGGCGTGCCGGTGCCGAGGACCATCCTCTACCACGACGATCCGGCCGCTCTCGGCACCCCGTTCTACCTGATGGAGCGCCTCGACGGACGGGTGTTCGAGGACGGCGCCCTGCCGGGGCTCGCGCCGCGGGAGCGCCGCGCGATCTACGAGGGCATGGCCGAAGCCATGGCGACGATGCACGCGGTCGACCCGGACGCGGCGGGGCTCGGCGACTACGGCAAGCCGGGCAACTACTTCGAGCGCCAGATCGGACGCTGGACGACGCAGCTGCGCGCCTCGGAAGGCGAGCCGATCCCGGATCTCGAGCGCCTCGCGGACTGGCTGGCCGAGCGCGTGCCGCCCGACGACGGCCGCACGGTGATCGCCCACGGCGACTTCCGGCTCGGCAACCTGATGTTCCACCCGACCGAGCCGAGGGTGATCGCGATCCTCGACTGGGAGCTCTCGACGCTCGGCCATCCGCTCGCCGACCTCGGCTTCTGCGCGATCGCCTGGCACACGACGCCGGAGGAGTACGGCGGCATCCGCGGCCTCGACCTCCCGGCGCTCGGCATCCCCGACCTCGACGCGTTCGTCGCGCGATACCGCGCCCGGGCGACGGACGCGCCGGCGCTCGAAGACTTCCACGTCGTCTTCTCGCTGTTCCGCTTCGCGGTGATCTTCGTCGGCATCCGCGACCGCGCGCGTGCCGGCAACGCCGCGGGCTCGAACGCCGAGGCGGTCGCGCCGCTCGCCCGCGCCTTCGCGCGGCGGGCGATGGAGATCGTCGAGCGCGCCCGGGCGAACTGACACCGGCCGCCGCGATCCGCCGCGCGAGACGACCGCGATCGACGACCGGCGCGGCCTTGCCGACCGAACACCCCCGAAGGAGCCTTCCCATGACCGATACGCAGGACCTGAACGCCGACGCGTCCAGCGTCGCCGCCTGGATCGCCGAAGCCCTCGTGCGGCGCGGGGTGGACCGGATCTTCGGGCTTCAGGGCGGGCACATCCAGCCGATCTGGGACCATGCCGCGCTGAAGGGCATCCGCATCGTCGACGTGCGCCACGAAGGCGCCGCGGTGCACATGGCCCACGCCCATGCCGAGCTGACCGGCGGGCTCGGCGTCGCCATGGTGACGGCGGGGCCGGGTGTCACCAACACCGTGACCGGGATGGCCAACGCCTCGCTCGCGCGTGCGCCGGTGCTGCTGATCGGCGGCTGCACCTCGCGCCCGCAGGCGAACATGGGCCCGCTCCAGGACATCCCGCACGTCGACATCATGCGCCCCGTCAGCCGCTACGCGCGCACCGCGCGGGTCCCCGAGCAGGTGCTGCGCGAACTCGACGAGGCGATCGCGCGCGCGCTCGGCGACATGGGGGAGCCAGGCCCCGCCTATATCGAAGTGCCGACCGACGTGCTGCGCGCGCACCTCGCCGAGACGCTGGTGCCCGCCGACTGGCTCGCGCCGAAGCCGCCGCGCCGCCCGGCGCCCTCGCCCGGGCGCACCGAGGAGGCGGTGGCCGCGCTGCGCGCCGCCCGTCGGCCGCTGGTGATCAGCGGGCGCGGCGCGCGGGGGGCGGGCAGGGCGGTCGTGCGCTTCCTCGACGCGGCGGACGCGCTCTATCTCGACACGCAGGAGAGCCGCGGGCTCGTGCCCGCCGACCACCCGGCCGTGGTCGGCGCGGTCCGCGCCGGCGCGATGGCCGAGGCCGACCTCGTGATCACGCTCGGGCGCAAGCTCGACTACCAGCTCGCCTTCGGCTCGCCGGCCGTCTTCCCCAACGCGCGCTTCCTGCGCGTCGCCGACACCGCCGGAGAGCTGATCGACAACCGCCGGGGCGAGCCGGAGATCCTCGCCGACGTCGCCCTCGCCCTCGACGCGCTGAGCGAGGCGATCGGCAACGACGCCGGCGAGCGCGACGGCGACTGGCTCGACGGCCTGCGCGAGAAGCACCGCGCCCGCCTCGCCAAGGGCGCGGAGAAGGCCGTGCCGCGCGAGGGCGGCGACGGGCGCATCCATCCGATGGCGATCTTCGAGGCGATCCGCGAGGTGGCCGACCCCGACCACATCGCGGTCGCCGACGGCGGCGATCTGCTCAGTTTCGCCCGCGTCGGGCTGACGGCGCGCACCTACCTCGACGCCGGCGCCTTCGGCTGCCTCGGCGTCGGCGTGCCCTTCGCGGTCGCCGCCGCCCTCGCCGAGCCGGGGCGGCAGGTGATCTCGGTCAACGGCGACGGCGCCTACGGCATCAACGCGATGGAGGTCGACACGGCCGTGCGCCACGGCGCGAAGGCGGTGTTCGTGGTCTCCAACAACGCCGCCTGGAACATCGAGCGCTATGACCAGGACGTGAACTACGGCGGGCGGGTCGTCGGCACCACGCTGCGCCATTCCGACTACGCCGCGATGGCGCGCGCGCTCGGCGCCCACGGCGAGCGGGTCGAGGACCCCGCCGATCTCGCGGGAGCGCTGCGCCGCGCGTTCGAGAACGCGCCCGCCGTCGTCGACGTCGTGACCTCGCGGGACGCGGTCTCGTCCGACGCGAAGAAGGGCCTCGGCTTCGTGCCGGACTATCAGGCGCTCACCGCCTGGGACGACGCCGAGCGGCGCCGCCGCGGCGAGGCGTGAGACGTCGACGGCAGGGCCGGGCCGAGGATCGACCCCTCGGCCCGCACCGGGCGGCGGACGCGACGGCCCGGTCGCCGAGCCGACGCCCGCGCCCGGCGAGCCCCCGCCGTTGCGCGCCATGTCCGAAAACGGCACGGTCCGAAGCCGCGGGAACGGCACCGTCCCGAAGACCGCGTCGGTCGCCCGTCCGGGAGCCGGCGCGACGGCGCCCCTTCCCGCCAAACGAACAGGGAGGAGAACGCATGTTCAGAAGCCTGGGCCTCGGGGTCGGCGCCGCCGGCCTGCTGTCCGCCACGCTCGCGCTGGCGCAGACGGCGCCGCTGCCGCGCGCCGAGCCGGAGACGGTCGGCCTGTCGGCCGAGCGGCTCGACCGCATCGGCGCCGCCTTCCAGCGCGAGATCGACGAGGGGCGCCTGCCGGGCGTCGTCGTCATGGTCGCGCGGCGTGGCAAGCTCGTCTACTCGGCCGCCCTCGGCGCCGAGGACCCGCAGGCCGAGGGCGAGGCCATGGCCGAGGACTCGATCTTCCGCATCTACTCGATGACGAAGCCCCTGGTCTCGGTCGCGGCGATGATCCTGATGGAGGAGGGGCGGCTGCAACTGACCGACCCGGTCTCGACGTTCCTGCCCGAGTTCGAGGACGTGGCCGTGAGCGTGCGCGAGAGCGACGCCTTCGGCCGGACCTCCTACGCGACCGAGCCCGCCGAGCGGGCGATGACGGTGCAGGACCTGCTGCGCCACACCGCCGGCCTCGCCTACGGCGAGATCACCGGCAACGAGGCGGTCAAGGAGGCCTACGCCGAGGCCGGTGTCTACGACCCGGACGGCATGGCCTACGACGCGCGCGCCGTCGAGCCGGAGGCCCAGGTCGACGGCCTCGCCGAAGCGCCGCTCGTCAACCAGCCCGGCACCGTCTGGGAGTACAGCCTCGCCTCCGACGTGCTCGGCCGCGTGGTCGAGCGGGTCTCGGGCCAGCGCCTCGGCGACTTCCTGGAGGAGCGCGTGTTCGGCCCGCTCGAGATGGCCGACACCGGCTTCATGGTCGGCGACGACGCGCGCCCGCGCCTCGCCGAGCCGTTCGCGACCGACCCCGCCAGCGGCGAGCCCATGGAGGTGATCGACGTGAGCAGCCGGCCCGCCAACGACTCGGGCGGCGCGGGCAGCGTCTCGACGGCGGGCGACTACCTGCGCTTCAGCCAGATGCTGCTGAACGGGGGCGCCCTGGAAGGCGCGCAGGTGCTCAGCCCGACGAGCGTCGCGCTGATGGCCTCCGATCATCTCGGCGAGCGCATCGAGGCGCCGGTCTCGCCGGGCGAGCTGCTTATGGGCGTGCCCGGCTACACCTTCGGCCTCGGCTTCATGGTGCGCGAGCAGGACGGCATCGCGGGCGTGCCCGGAAGCCGGGGTGAGTTCATGTGGGCGGGCTACGGCGGCACGTTCTTCTGGGTCGACCCGGCCGAGGATCTCGTCGCCGTGCTGATGAGCCAGCAGCCGGGCGGCACGCGCGCCTACTACCGCCGCATGGTCAAGCAGCTCGTCGCCCAGTCCGTCGTCGACAGCGCCGGCACCGAGCCGATGCTGCAGTGAGCGGCCCGGCTGCCGGCCCCCCGCCGGGGGCGGGCCGGCGGCCATCGTCCGGCGCGCCATCGCGGATCGGTCCCGGGCCATGGCCCCCCGCGCCGGACGAGGCGCCTCGCCGCGGCTCGACGGCCGGTCCCGCGCCGCCGCCGGCCCGCGAGCGAGGGCATGGCGGCCGTGCGGGAGAGATCCACCCGCCACGGCAGCCGGCGCGGGCATTGCTGGACGATCGATCCTCGGGCACGCAGATCGCCACGGAGGCCGCACGGCCGGCGCTCCGGCATCGCGTCGGGCCCGATCGGGCGAGGGCGACACCCCGGCGCAGGCCGCCGGTGCCGGGCTTTCGGTCGTCGTCGGCCCGGCGACCACGCCGGGCTCGGGCCGGCCGTTTTGGGGAAGACGATCATGGACGTGACCGCACGCTTCGCCGCTTTCGCCCGGGCGCCGAGCGAGGCCATCGACCGCCGGACGCGCGCCGTCGGGCGGCTGTCGCTCGCCGACTGGATCGCGGTCGCGATCGCGGGCGCGGACGAGCCGGTCTCGCGTCTCGTGCGCGCGCGCGCCCTCGCCGAGGGCGGCGCCCCGGAGGCCACCGCTCTGGGCGGTGGCCGGATGCCGGCGCGCGCGGCGGCGATGGTCGGGGCCACGACCGGGCACGCGCTCGACTACGACGACACCCATTTCCTGCACATCGGCCACCCGACCGTCGCCGTGGCGCCCGCCGCCCTCGCCGTGGCCGAACGCGAGGGGACGACCCTCGGCGCCTTCCTCGACGCCTACCTGATCGGCGTCGAGGCATCGTGCCGGATCGGCGCCTGGATGGGGCGGGCGCACTACGAGGCGGGCTTCCACCAGACCGCGACCGCCGGCGCCTTCGGCGCGCCGCTCGCGGCCGCGCGCCTGCTCGGCCTCGACGAGACAGCGACGGCGCACGCGCTCGGGCTCTGCGCCACCCGCGCGAGCGGGCTCAAGGGCCAGTTCGGCACCATGGGCAAGCCGATGAACGCGGGCTTCGCCGCCGCGAACGGCGTCGAGTGCGCCGACTATGCCGCCCTCGGCGCGAGCTCGGCGCTCGACGGGCTGGAGGGCGCGCAGGGCTTCGGCCCGACCCATGCCGGGGCAGGGGAGGCGAGCGCGCGCGACGGGCTCGGCGAGGCTTGGGTGTTCGCGGACGTGACCCACAAGTTCCACGCCTGCTGCCACGGGCTGCACGCGAGCCTGGAGGCGCTCGGCGAGATCCGCGCGCGCGGGCTCGAGCCGTCGGCGGTCGCCTCGGTCGAGATCGCGACGCATCCGCGCTGGCGCGCGGTCTGCGACCTACCGGCGCCGCGCACCGGGCTCGAGGCCAAGTTCAGCTACCGCCTGAGCGCGGCGATGGCGCTCTCGGGGGTGGACACCGCCGCGCTGGAGAGCTGGCGCGACGATCTCTGCGCGCGCGCCGATCTCGTGGCGCTGCGCGAGCGCGTCCGGGTGCGCGCCGACGAGACGCTCGCCGACACCGCCGCGCGGGTCCGCGTCGAGGCGACGGACGGGCGGGTCCTGGAGGCCGCGCACGACCTCGCCGATCTGCCCCCGCTCGCCGAGCGCGAGGCGCGCGTCGGCGCGAAGACGGCGGCGCTCATCGGCGAGGCGCGCGCGGCGGCGGTGCGGGCCGCGCTCGACGCCCCGGACGGGACGCCCGTGGGCGAGGTCGTGGCGGCGATCGCGACCGGCGACGGCGAGACGGTCTCCGGAGCGTCCGCCTCGCGGACCACACGTCCTGCGGCGCTCGGGACGCACTGAGCGTCGCGGTCCGATCGCGCACCGCCCCGGAGGCCGGTCGGCGGTCGCGACCGGCACGGACCGTGCTTCGCTCCCGGCCCCGTACCATCCCTTGTTTCGGCGCCGCCCTCCGACGCGCCTCGAAGACGCGTTCCGGGGGTGGCGTCGCCTTGGCGCGAAGGGCGCGGGAAGTCCCGACGCTCGTGCCGCCCTGCGAGCCGACCGGGGTCGCCGCCGGCCGCACGCCTCCGCGATGTCCGGGCGCTTCGCCAGGACTGGAGGACGCTCCGGGCCCGACGGCCCTTCAGGCGAGCGTCTTCATGATCTCGAACAGCGCGGTGTTGCCCTCGAAGCCGATGCCGGGGCGATCGGTCATCCGCACCCAGCCGTCCTCGACCGGCTGGTCGTCGCCGAAGCGGCCGAAGGGAGCGAACACGTCCGGGTAGGCTTCGTTGCCGCCGAGGTGCAGCCCGGCCGCGATGTTGAGCGACATCAAGTGGCCGCCGTGCGGGATCGCCCGGCGCGACGACCAGTCGTGCGCGCGCATGACGTCGAGCGTGCGCAGGTACTCGACCAGCCCGTAGGACAGCGCGCAGTCGAACTGCAGCCAGTCGCGGTCGGGGCGCAGGCCGCCGTAGCGCAGGAGGTTCCGCGCGTCCTGGTGCGAGAACAGGTTCTCGCCGGTCGCCATCGGCGGGGCGTAGTGCCCGGCGAGTTCGGCCTGGAGCGCGTAGTCGAGCGGGTCGCCCGCCTCCTCGTACCAGAACAGGCCGTAGGGTTCGAGCGCCCGAGCATAGGCGAGGGCCGTCTCCAGATCGAAGCGGCCGTTGGCGTCCACCGCGACGCGGCCGGCGTCGCCGGCGACGTCGATCACCGCCTCGATCCGCTCCAGGTCGTCCGCGAGCGAGGCGCCGCCGATCTTCAGCTTCACCGCCGTGTAGCCGCGGTCGAGGTAGCTGCGCATCTCGTCCCGGAGCGCCGAGACGTCCTTGCCGGGGTAGTAGTAGCCGCCCGCGGCGTAGACCCAGACCCGCTCGTCGGGCGCGCCGTCGCCGTGGCGCTCGGCGAGCAGGCGCCAGAGCGGCTTCTCGGCGATCTTCGCGGTCGCGTCCCAGACCGCCATGTCGAGCGTGCCGACCGCGACCGAGCGCTCGCCGTGCCCGCCCGGTTTCTCGTTCGCCATCGCCGCACGCCAGACCGCGTGCGGGTCGAGCGTGGCGTTCGCCTCGTCGACGAGGCTCGCCGGATCGGCGTCGAGCACGCGCGGCACGAAGCGCTCGCGGAGCAGCGCGCCGGCGCCGTAGCGGCCGTTCGAGTTGAAGCCGTAGCCGACCACCGGGCGGCCGTCGCGCACGACGTCGGTGACCACCGCGACCACCGAGCAGGTCATCTTCGAGAAGTCGATGTAGGCGTTGGCGATCGGCGAGGCGATCGAGTGGGCGGTCTCGCGGATGTCGACGATACGCACGCTCTCAGATCCGCCCGAGCGCGTCGGCGACGGCGCGGCCGCAGCTCTCGCAGTCGGCCGGGCCGCCGAGGTCGGCGGTGCGCAGGCGCTCGTCGGCGAGCACCGCCTCGATCGCGCGCACGATCGCCGCGGCGGCGTCGCTCTCGCCCAAGTGGTCGAGCATCATCGCGCCCGCCCAGATCTGGCCGATCGGGTTGGCAACCCCTCGGCCCGCGATGTCGGGCGCCGAGCCGTGCACCGGCTCGAACACCGAAGGGTATCGCCGCTCGGGGTCGATGTTGCCCGACGGCGCGATGCCGATGGTGCCGGTGCAGGCCGGGCCGAGGTCCGAGAGGATGTCGCCGAACAGGTTCGAGGCCACCACCACGTCGAAGCGGTCGGGGTTCAGCACGAACTGCGCGGTCAGGATGTCGATGTGGTACTTGTCCCATTCGACGTCCGGGTAGCGTGCGGCCATCGCCTCCACGCGCTCGTCCCAGTAGGGCATGGTGATGGAGATGCCGTTCGACTTGGTGGCCGAGGTGAGCCGCCTGCGCGGGCGCGAGCGCGCCAACTCGAAGGCGTAGGCCAGCACGCGGTCGACGCCGTGGCGGCTCATCACCGTCTCCTGCACCACGATCTCGCGCTCGGTGCCGGGGAACATGCGCCCGCCGATCGAGGAGTACTCGCCCTCGGTGTTCTCGCGCACGACGTAGAAGTCGATGTCGCCCGGTCCCCGCCCGGCGAGCGGGGCGCGCACGCCCGGCATCAGCTTCACGGGGCGCAGGTTGACGTAGAGGTCGAACTCGCGGCGGAACTGGATCAGCGAGCCCCAGAGCGAGACGTGGTCGGGCACGGTCTCGGGCCAGCCGACCGCGCCGAAGAAGATCGCGTCGTGGCCGCCGATCCGCGCTTTCCAGTCCTCGGGCATCATCCGCCCGTGCGCGGCGTAGTAGTCGGCTGACGCGAAGTCGAACCGGTCGACGTCGAGAGCGAAGTCGAAGCGATCGGCCGCGGCCTCCAGCACGCGCAGGCCCTCGGGCACGACCTCCTTGCCGATCCCGTCCCCGGGGATGGCGGCGATGCGGTAGCGCTGGCTCACGGCGACCTCCTGTTCAGACGTTGCGCCCGGCGATAGCCCCGATCGCCGCGCGGGTCACGCCCGCCGCCCGCGCCCCTCGCGAAGTCGAAGCGAGGCCGCCGGTCCGGGGCCCGGCGCGGGTGACGCGGGCTCCCTCCCCGTGCTAGGCCGAGCCCATGACGACGTCCGCGTCGAGGGCCGAGAGACAACGCTCCGTGGGTCAGGCGCTGATCGCGGCCGGCAAGCTCGACGCCGCGGGTCTCGAGCGTGCCGAGCGCTTCGTCAACGGCGCACGCCAGACGCTCCCGACAACGCTGACGCGCCTCGGCCTCGTCGGCGAGCGCGACCTCGCCGAGGCGCTCGCGAGCGCGCTCGATCTCGTCCTCGTCGGCGAGGACGACCTGCCCGCGACGGCGCTGCACCTCGACGGCGTCAGCCCGAAGTTCCTGCGCGAGCACCGCCTGCTACCGCTCGAGCGCACGGCGCGCGGCATCGCCGTCGCCGTCGCCGACCCGCTCGACGCCTACGCGCTCGGCGCCTTCGAGATCGCGGCGGGGCGGGGCGCGATCCCGCGCGTCGGCGAGGCCGGCGTCGTGGAGCGCGCGATCGAGCGGCTCTACGCCGGGCATCTCGGCGAGGAGACAGACGCGCTCGCCACCTTGGAGACCGCTGCGGGCGAGGACGTCGACGTCGAGCGGCTGCGCGACCAGGCGAGCGAGGCGCCGGTGGTGCGCCTCGTCAACGCCCTGATCGCCCGCGCCGTCGAGACCCGCGCCTCCGACATCCACATCGAGCCGTTCGAGCGCCGCTTCCAGGTGCGGCTGCGCGTCGACGGCGTGCTCCAGGCCGGCGAGATCATCGCCGAGAGCCTGAGCGCCGCCGTCGTCAGCCGCATCAAGATCATGGCGCGCCTCGACATCGCCGAGCGCCGCCTGCCCCAGGACGGGCGCATCAAGACCGTGGTGCGCGGGCGCGCCGTGGACCTGCGCGTGGCCACGCTGCCGATCTTGCACGGCGAGGCGGTGGTGATCCGCGTGCTCGACCGCGAGAGCGTGGCGCTCGACTTCGAGCGCCTGGGCATCCGCGAGCCCGCGCGCGGGGCGATCGAGCGCATCGTCGCCGAGCCGCACGGCATCTTCCTCGTCACCGGCCCGACCGGCAGCGGCAAGACCACCACGCTCTACGCGGCGCTGAACTCGATCGTCTCGGTCGAGCGCAAGGTGCTCACTGTCGAGGACCCGGTCGAGTACCAGCTCGACGGCGTCAACCAGGTGCAGGTGCGCCCCTCGATCGGGCTCGACTTCGCGAGCGTGCTGCGCTCGATGCTGCGCGCCGATCCGGACGTGATCATGGTGGGGGAGATCCGCGACGGCGAGACCGCGCGCATCGCCGCGCAGGCCGCCCTCACCGGCCATCTGGTGCTGTCCACGCTGCACACCAACGCCGCCGCGAGTTCGGTGACGCGGCTCCTCGACATGGGGCTCGAGCCCTACCTGCTGACCTCGACCGTCTCCGGCGCGGCGGCGCAGCGGCTCGTGCGCCGGCTCTGCACCGACTGCCGCGTCCCGTTCCGCGCGCCCGACGAACTCGTCGCCGAACTCGGGCTGGCGCGCCGCCGCGACGGGCCGGTCACGCTCTACCGCGCGGGCGGGTGCCCGCGCTGCGGCGGGCGCGGCTACCACGGCCGCGTCGCCATCCTCGAAGTGATGACCCTGTCGGAGCGCCTGCGCCGCCTCGTGCTCGCCCGCGTGGAGGCCGCGAGCCTGCGCGCGGCGGCGGTCGAGGAGGGGATGCGCACGCTGTTCGAGGACGGCCTCGCCTCGGCGCTCGACGGCGTCACCACGCTGGAGGAGGTCCTGCGCGTGGCCCGCGGGGGCTGACGGGGATGGCGCGCTTCGCCTACCGCGCGCTCGTCGGCGGCGAGGTCCGGGCCGGTCATCTCTCCGCCGAGAGCCGCGAGGCGGCGATCGCGCGGCTGCGCGAGCGCCGCGTCGTGCCGCTCAGCATCGATCCCGTCGCCGAAGGTCCCGGCCTGATCGAGCGCGGCCGCGCGCTGTTGCCGAAGCGGGCGCCGAGCGACCGCGACCGCATGCTCTTCACCCGCGAGCTGCACGTCCTGCTCGCCGCCGGCGTGCCGCTCGACCGCGCGCTCGCGCGGCTCGACCGGACCCTCGCGACCGGCCCGCTCCGCGGCGTGGCCGGCACGCTCCTGCAACGGGTCAGGGGCGGCGGCGGCCTCGCCGACGCGATGGCTCTGCGCGGCGACGGGTGTCCCGACTACTACGTCGGCATGGTCCGCGCGGGCGAGGCCGGCGGCGCGCGCGCGCCCGTGCTCGAGCGCCTCGCCGAGATGCTCAAGCGCGCCGAGGCGCTCTCGGCCACGCTCCGCTCGGCGCTGACCTATCCGATGATCGTGCTCGCGACGACCGGGCTCTCGCTCGTGATCCTGCTCGTCTACGTGGTCCCCGAGTTCGGGCCGGTGTTCGAGCAGGCGGGCGCGGCGCTGCCGGCGCCGGCGCGGATCGTCCTCGCCGCCTCCGACCTCGTCGCCGAGCGCGGCACGCTGCTGCTGCTCGCGCTCCTGGCGGCCCTGCTGGGGCTGAGGCGCGTGCAGGCCTCCGCGCGCGGGCGCGAGCGGCTCGATGCCATGGCGCTGAGACTGCCGCTGTTCGGCCCCCTCGTGCGGCGGATCGAGACGGCCCGCTTCTGCCGCACGCTCGGCACGCTGCGCGCGAACGGCGTGGCGCTCGTCGAGGCGGTCGAGATCGCCGCCGGCACCCTCTCCAATCGCGCCGCCGCACGGCGGGCGCGGGCCCTGGTGGCGCCGCTCTCGCGCGGCGAGGGGCTCGCGCGGCCGATGCGGACGGCCGGGCTCTTCCCCGATCTCGCCGTCGAACTCGTGGAGATCGGCGAGGAGAGCGGACGGCTCCAGACCATGCTGCTCCAGGCCGCCGAGGTGTTCGACGAGGAGGCCGAGCGCACCGTCGAGCGCGCCCTTGCGCTGATCGCCCCGCTCGCCACGGTCGTGCTCGGCTGCCTGATCGCCGGCGTGATCGGCGCGATCCTCTCGGCGGTTCTCTCCTCCTACGACCTGGCGTCCTAAGTCGTGCCTCGGCTTCGCCTCCGGCCCCTCGGCGGCGCGCCCGCCTCGAAGGCGCGCGGTGGTGCCGGCGGCGAGCCGAGACACGGGGCACTGTGATCGTGGGGGCGTTGTAATCGTCCTGTCGCGCTCGCGTGCTAGGCGAGGAGGGTCCGCAGGAGAGCGTCCATGCGCGCAGAGCCCTCGCCCCGCCAGTCCCCCGCCCGCGACGCTGGTCGTCACGACAGCGGCATGACGCTGATCGAGCTCCTGGTCGTCCTCGTGATCGTCGCCCTCGTCGCCTCCTTCGCCGTGCCGCGGCTGATGGGCTACGTGGGCGGCGCGCGCGCCGACACCGCCTCGGTGCAGATCAAGCGCCTCTCGGGCATTCTCGAACTCTACCGCCTGGAGGTCGGCGCCTATCCCTCGACCGAAGCCGGCCTGTCGGCGCTCGTGAGCGCACCGCCGGGGGAGCCGCGCTGGAACGGGCCGTACCTTCAGAACGCCGACGCCCTGGTCGATCCCTGGGGCGCGCCCTACCGCTACCGCGCGCCGGGCGAGCACGGCGACTACGATCTCTACACCCTCGGCGCCGACGGGCTCGAAGGCGGGGAAGGCGAGGACGCCGACGTCGCGAACTGGACGCCATCCTGAGGCGGGGCCCGCATGCACGAGGACATCGAGGCCGGTCTCACCCTGGTCGAGATCCTGTGCGTGATGGTGCTCGCGGCCCTGGCCGCCACGCTCGCGGTGCCGATGATGGGCGCCGGGACGCGCGAGACCGAACTCGGGACAGCGATCGAGGGCCTGCGCGCCGATCTGCGCCGGGCGCGGAGCCGCGCGCTCTCCGAGGGGGTCGAGACCTGGGTCACGATCGACCTCGCGGCGCGATCCTACGCCCGCGACGACGGCGTCGCGCGGGCGCTGCCTCCCGACGCGCGGCTCTCGGTCACCGCCGCCGCGAGCGAGACCGATCGCGACGGGCGCGCGCGCCTGCGGTTCTACCCAGACGGCACCGCCACCGGCGGCGTGATCTCGCTGTCGAGCGAGGGCACGCGACGCAGCCTCGCGGTCGACTGGTTCGACGGTCGCGTCGGCCCCGTCGAGACGGTGCCCGAGGAGGCGGCGCGGCCATGAGGGACGCGGGCTTCACCCTGGTCGAGACCCTGGTCGCCTTCACCGTGCTGGCCCTCGCGCTCGGCGCGACGCTGCCGGCGATCGCCACCGCGCTCTCGCAGGGGCGCGCCGCCTCCGAGGCGAGCGCGCGCGCGCTGGAGGCGCGCTCGCTGATGGAGGCGGTCGGCGTCGCGGGTCCGCTCGCCGAGGGCGAGCGGCGCGGACGGCTGTCGAGCGGCGAGCCCTGGCGGCTCGCGCTGACCCGCCTCGACCCGCAGCCGTCCCCGGGCCGGACGCCGCCGGCCGCGGCCGGCGCCCAGGTGCCGGTCACGGCCTATCGCGTCGATCTCGTCGTGGGCGAGGCGGATCGACCGACGCTCGCGCTCTCCACCGTCAAGCTCTCCTGGCCGCGATGAGGGGACGGGCGAGCGGGACGGCGGGCTTCACCCTGGTCGAGCTTCTCGTCGCCCTGACGCTCGTGGCGCTGATCGCCACGCTGGTGCTCGGCGCGCTGCGCTTCGGCGCGCGCAGCTGGGAGGGCGTCGTCGCCGAGACCACCGCCCGCGACCGGATCGTCGCCGCCCATCGCTTCCTGCGCGAGCGCCTCGGCGGCCTCGCACGCGCCGGCCAGCCCGGCGCCTGGCGGGCGATGCCGGAGGTGGAGGGCGAGGCGGACGCGATCGTCTTCTCCGGCCCCTGGACCTCGGCGTTCACCTACGGCGGGCTCTACCGCTTCCGCCTCTGGCACGAGGACGGGGCGCTCCGCCTCGCGTGGCGCCCGCTCGCCCTCGGGGCGGATGGGGGGACGGACGGGACGGGGGCGCCGCGGGCCGAGGGCGAGCGGGCGCTGCTCGACGATGTCGCGGCCCTCGGGATCGCCTACTTCGAGCCGGCCACGCGCGAGCGGGCGGGCGGCTGGCGCACGCGCTGGCGCGCGCGTGCCGAGCCCCCGCCGCTCGTGCGCATCGACGTCGATCTCGGCGACGCCGGCGGGGCCTGGCCGCCGCTCGTGATACGGGTGCGGGAGTGAGCCTCGTCTCCGGGATCGCGGGCGAGGCGTCGCTGCCGCGAGCAGGCTTCGACCGTCTGGGCGCCGCGTTCGCGTGGTGGCTTCGCGCGCTCCGGGCCTCCGTGCCCCCGGCAGTGCTGCGCGTCCTCGGCGGCGCGCCCGAACGGCTCGTCCTGTGCTGCGCCGGCCGTCGCGTGCGGCTCGAGCGCGACGCGGCCGACGGGCGGCATCCGATCGGCGAGGCGGATCTCGACGCCGCCGAGACGATCGCGGCCCTCGCCGCGCGCCTCGGCGCGAGCGGCGTCGCCGAGCGGCGCGCGACGCTGGAGTTCGGGCCGTCGCTGCTGGTCGAGGCCGCCGCGACGCTGCCGGTCGCGGCGCTCGCCAACCTCGACGAGGTGGTGCGCGCGGAGATGGACCGCCTGACCCCGTTCGACCCCGAGCGCGTCCACTACGCCTACGAGGTCCTCGGCACCGACGAGGCGATGGAGCGGCTGGTCGTCCGCCTCCAGGTCGCGCGCCGCGCCGACGTGGCCGAACGCCTCGATCTGTGCCGCGCGCTCGGCCTCGACGCCGCCGCCGTCACGGGGTCGAGCGCTGCGACCTCGGAGGGCGCGCGTTCGCTCGATCTCCTGCCGGAACGGGACCGGCCCCGTCGAGGCCGGGTGCTGGCGCGCGTGACCGCGGGCGCCGCGGCGACCTGCCTGATCGCGGGCCTCGCCGCGGCGCTCGCCACCGTCCATCGCACCGAGCGCGACCTCGCCCGCTCCGAGGCGCTGCTCGCCGAGGCCACCCGCCGCGCGAACGCGGTCGCCTCGCTGGAGGACGAGGCCGCGCGGCTGGCCGCCCTCGCCGGCCACGTCGTCGCCTCGAAGCGCGCGCGGCCGACGGCGATCGCCGTGCTCGACGCGCTGACGCGGACGCTGCCCGACCGCCACTGGCTCGACAGCCTGACCATCGAAGGCGACGCGCTCACCGTCTCGGGGGTCTCGCACGACGCCTCCGAGGCGCTGCGCCTCGTCGAGCGCTCGGCGCGCTTCGAGGACGCGCGCTTCGCCGCCTCGGTCCGGCGCGACCGAGACACCGGCCGCGAGCGCTTCGCCGTCGCCGCCACGATCGCGCCCGCCGCGCCCGCGGGGCCCGGACCATGAGCGCCCGCCCGCTGCCGAGCCTTGCCGAGCGCGCCCTGGCGCTCGCGCTCCTCGCCGCCCTGCTGGCCGCCTTCGCCATCCTCGTCGTCTTGCCCCTGGTCGAGCGCGCGCGCCAAGCCAGCGCGGCGGCGCGCGCGAACTACGATCTCGCCGAACGGCTCTCGCGCGTCGCCTCGAGCGAGGCCGAGGCGCAGCGGACCATCGCCTCGCTCAGAGAGCGGATCGACGAGAGCGCGCTGTTCCTGCGCGCCGAGACGGAGATGCTGGCGCAGGTCGCGCTGCAGGACCGCCTGGAGACCATCGTCGACGGCGAGCGCGCCGAGCTCGGCAGCGTTACCCTGCTGCCGACGAGCGAGGCGGACGGCTTCGAGCGGGTGCGGCTGCGCGCGCGCTTCGAAGCCGGCTACGAAGGCGTCCTGCGCGTGCTTCACCGTGTCGAGAGCGGCGTGCCGGCGCTGTTCGTCGACCGCCTGCGCCTGGAGCCGGTCGCGCGGCGCGCCGCCGGCGACGGGCGCGAGGACGATCGGCTGTCGGTCGATCTCGACGTCTACGGCTATCTTCCCCCGGAGGTCCCTGGATGAGACGTCTCCTCGTGCCCGTCGCGCTCACGGGCCTGTTCGCCGCCGCCGCGATCGCCTTCGCGCTGCAGGCGCTCGCGAGCCTCGACCCGCTGCCGCAGGCCCGCGCCGCGGTCGCCCCGTCGGCCGGCGCTTCGGGCCCGACGCCGCCGAGCGTGCCGAGCCTCGCGCCGACGCGTTTCGAGCGCTTCGCCGAGGCGCTCGATCGCCCGCTGTTCGTCGAAGGGCGCCGCCCGCCCGCGACACCGAAGGCCCGCGCGCCGCGGGCGGCGGTGCGCGCGCTGCCGCTCGCCGGCACGGCGCTCCTCGGCGTCGTCGAGAGCGGCGCGGCGCGGATCGCGCTGCTGTCCCCGCCCGGCGAGGGCGCGACCGAGCGGGTGCGCGAGGGCGCGCTGTTCCGGGGCTGGCGTCTGGCGCGGGCCGACGAGCGCTCGGTCGTGCTGACGCGCGATGGGGTGGAGCACCGCCTCGCGATCAGCTTCAAGTCCTCCGCCGCATCCGCACCGGCCGCGAGCGCGCGCGACGCGCCCGCTCGCGGCCGCGCGCCGGCACGGGCCCTGGCCCACAGCGACGGCTTCTCTCCCTATTGACCACACGGGCGGCGAAAATCACCGGCCCGGGACGATCGGTCGTTGCCTTTCGCGGCGCCGTTCTCCGAGATCGCGCCGACTTGTCGGGGAAGCCGGCGCTTACGGTCGCGGAGCGGTGTTGGACGTCACGACCATGAGCCCGTCGAGCAGGCCCGCGACACGGCCGGTCGAGCCACTGCGGGGACGCGCGCGCCCTGGCCGGTCGGGAACGCGAGCGGCGTCGTGCTGTTGGGCGGCGTTCGCGCTGCTCGGCGGCTGCGAGGCGATCGAGGCCAAGTACGGACCGCGCGGGACCGTCCTGCCCGACCCCCTGAGCGACGCCGAGGTGACCGAGGGCGAGCCGTTGGCGGAGGCCTTCGATCGCGAGGCCCCGGCGGGCCCGCGCGACGCGCTCACGCGCCCGCGCCTCTTGACCGGCTCGGGCCGCCTCGTCGGCCAGCCGCCCGACCGCCGCTTCGCTGATCCCGGCGACGGCGAGGGCATCATGCTCAACTTCTCGGGCGCCGGCATCCGCGAGGTCGTCGACACCGTGCTCGGCGACACGCTCGGGCTCACCTACGCGTTCGACGAGGCGGTCGAGGGCAGCGTCACCTTCCGCACCGCCTCGCCGCTCGCGCGCTCGGCGGTGCTGCCGGTGCTGCGGAACATCCTCGCGCTCAACGGCGCGGCACTGGTCGAGCGCGAGGGCGTCTACGCCGTGGTGCCGCTCGACGCCGTGGCCGACCTGCCGCGCGTCGTCGTCACCCCGAGCCGCTTCGCCCAGCCGTCCGGGATCGCGACCTACGTGATCCCGCTGCGCGCGGCCTCCGTCGATTCGATGCGCGCGGTGCTGGAGACCCAGGTCAGCCCCGGCAACCAGCTCGTCGCCGACCGCACGCGCAACCTGCTGCTCTACACCGGCCCGCGTCAGGAGGCGCAGGCGCTCGTCGATCTCGTCGAGGTGCTCGACGTCGATCTCTTCGCCGGCAAGTCCTTCGGCCTGTTTCCGCTCGACGCGAGCCGCGCCGACGACGTGGCGACCGAGTTGCGCTTCGTCTTCGCCGACCAGATCGGGGAGGATGAGAGCGGCGCGCTGCGGCTCCTGCCGGTCGCGCGGCTGAACGCGCTGCTCGTGATCGCCAACGACGCCGCCCTCCTGCGCCGGCTCGGCGACTTCGTGGCCACGCTCGATCGCTCCGACGGCACGGCCGGGCGGCGCGTGTTCGTCTACAACGCCGCCAACCGCCGCGCGACCGACCTCGCCGACGCGCTCAACCAGGCCTTCCTCGGCGAGGCCCCGAGCCCGCGCGCCGAGCGAGGGCGCACGCGCCCGAGGCCGCAGCCGATCGCGCCCGGGCTCGACCCGGTGACGCTGTCGAGCGAGCCCGGCGCGACCTCGCCGACGACCTCGATCGGGCGCGCGCCGTCGCCGAGCGCGAGGCCGGCCGAGACCGGGCTCGGGGCGTCCCTGGAACTCGACGGTGCCGACGGGGGCGACCAGCCGATCCCGCCGCGGCGCCCGTCCGACGGGGACGCCGCGGCCGACGCCGGCCTCAGGATCACCGCGCTCGATCAGAACAACGCGATCCTGATCACCGCCACCGAGGAGGAGCACGCCCGCGTGCTCGCGGCGCTGCGCCAGCTCGACGTCATGCCGTTGCAGGTGCTGATCGAGGCCACCATCGCCGAGGTCAGCCTGACCGACGGCCTGGAGTACGGCGTGCAGTGGGCGTTCGAGAACGGCGACATCGGCGCGAGCTTCGACGCCGACGGCCCCTTCGGCCCGAACGGGATCGGCGCGCTGTTTCCGGGCTTCAACTTCGTGCTCGACGCCACCGAGGCGCGGGTCGCGTTGAACGCGCTCTCCGAGATCTCGGACGTCGAGGTGATCTCCTCGCCCCAGCTCCTCGTGCTCGACAACCAGTCGGCGCGGTTGCAGGTGGGCGACCAGGTGCCGGTGGCCACGGGCACGGCGCGGCCCCTCACCGCCGACGATCTCGACACGGTGGTCAACTCCATCGAGTACTTCGACACCGGCGTGATCCTGGAGGTGACGCCGCGGGTGAACGCCTCCGGCCTCGTCACGCTCGAGATCGTGCAGGAGGTGAGCGACGCCGTGCCGACGCTGTCCTCCGACATCGACAGCCCGACCATCCAGCAGCGCACCGTGCGCTCGATCGTCTCGGTCAACTCGGGCGAGACCATCGCGCTCGGCGGGCTGATCCGCGACCGCGCCTCGGACGCCACCTCCGGCGTGCCGCTGCTCCAGGACATCCCGCTGCTCGGCAACCTGTTCAGATCGACCGCGCGCTCGACCG
>JBHJHI010000008.1:0-11107 GCA_050330995.1 Paracoccaceae bacterium | reverse complement strand
GGGGCGGGGCCGACGCCGGCCGGACCGTCCCCGGACGAGGGTCGAGGCCCGCCGGGCGGGCCGCCGCCGACGGGCGGACCACCACCGACAGGCGGACCACCGCCGACGGGCGGACCGCCCCCGGACGGCGCCCCGCCCCACGGACCCCCCGCCCCCGGCGTGCGTCCCGTCGAGGAGCACCGCCTCGTCGGCGTGGCGACCGTGGTCTACGCCCCGACCGACTGGCTGGCGCTCTCGGCCCAGGGAAGCGTGCGCCGCAACCGCCTCTCCTTCACCGACGCGCCGCCACCCGGCGCCGGGCCGCCGCCCCCGCCGCCGGGCGTCGCGCCGCCGCCCAGGCGCGGCGCGTTCGAGACCACCTCCTTCGGGCTCGGGGACATGCGCCTCGGGGCGAGCGCGCGCCTCCTCGCGATCGGGCGCCACGAGGCGGGGGCCGGCCTCGGGCTTCGCCTGCCGACGGGCGACGGCGCGGTGCGCGAGCCGATCCCGGCACCCGGCGGCGGGGTCGAGAGCGCGCTGCTGCCGCGGCCCGGCCAGCTCGGCAACGGCCGGGTGACGCTCGAGCCCGGCCTGTACTACCGCGGCTGGCGTCCGGTCGCCGGGATCGACCGCCTCGCCTGGGGCGCGCGCGTGACCGGGCGGCGATCGCTCGGCGAGAGCGAGGCGGGCTTCGGCGACCGGCGCGAATTGTCGGGTCAGCTGTTCCTGGCCGGCGGGTCGCCGCGGCTGACGCTGTTCGCGAGCGTGCTCGGTGTGCTGCGCCGCGGCGAACCGGACGAGGTCGGCGACGAGCCGCTCCTGCCCGGCCAGATCCGCGCGCCCGATCTCGGCGCGCTCACCGTCGCGCTCGGCACGAACGCCAGGCTCGGCTTCGGGTCGGGGCCGGGCCGGCGCGTCGCGCTCGCGCTGTCGCTGCCCGCGGTCGCGCCCGACGACGACGCGCGTTTCGGCCTGACCGAGCTGGCCGGCGGCGTCGAGCTGTTCTCGACGCGGATCGGCGGGCTCAGGCTCGGGCTCGACGCGAACGGGCGGACCAATCTCGCCGACCGTTCGGGACGCGACCCCTTCGCGACCTGGCGGGCCGGGCTGGTCCTCGGCCTGTCTTCCGCAACGACGCGTTGAACGCGGGGCGCGGTCGTCGGCCGGCGGTCGAACGAATGCGATCGGTTGTTACGAGACGGCGACCGGCCGGCGAGGTATTTCCAGTCTCGACGGGCCGAAGGGGATCGGCCTCGTGTCAAGTCGAGGGGACCCGGAAGCGGGCGAATTCGCGGAGGGAGAGAAGGAATGATGCATCTCGTGAGGACACCGACGGTCGTTCGCCCGGCCAAGGCCCTGATCGTGGCGCTCGCGATCATGTTCGCCGTCAAGGCCGGGATCGATCGCGCGCTGCCGGCCACGATGCTCCCGGCGCACGAGCCCTTCGCGGCGAGCGTCTCCGCGCCGCGCTAGCCTCTTCGCGCGGCCCGTCTCGGGACGCCGCCCGATCCGGTCGGACCGGGGACCGCGCTCCGGCGGTTCGACGCGACCGGTCGGAGGCGACGGGTTTCCGGCGGCGGATCGCCTTAGGGGTCGTCCCTTTCCGGAGCGGCCCGGCCGGCGGCGCTGGCGTCGCGGCCGATCGTCGTCGCGCTTCGGCGCGCCCCCGCGACGCCCGAGCGTTTCGTGAGGGCAGGGGAACGCCCCGTCCCGCCCGCACGCGGATCGGCCCGGCGCGTTCCCCGGTCCCAGCGAAATGCCTTGGCGTCGCGCGAACGCGCACCTTCGACGATCTGGAGCGCGCGATCCGACCGGGCCGGATGGCGCCCTGGACGCTCCGGCGCACGGCCACGGTCGCGCGACGCCCGAGAACGGGCGTCGAGATCGACCCGCGCCTTCCCGCCTCCCGCCCGTGGCGTGTCCGTCGTCGCGACCGCCTCGGACGGGCGATCGCGGCGGCACGACCCGTGCCGGGCGTGCCGGAAGCGGCGTCAGAGCTGGCTGACGAAGTAGTCGTAGATCGTGCGGTCGACGTAGCCGAGCGAGCCGGAGGTCATGTAGTCGAGCTGGATCCTGAACGCCCGCGCGGCGTCCGCGTCGCGCGTGGCGTAGTCGATCCAGATCGGGCCCATCAGCTTGGTCATCATGTCGATGTCGCCGTCGGTCAGGCGGCTGACCCGGGTGCCCTCGGCCTCGAACTTGAGCCAGGCTTCCTGGTCGGCCTTCTGCACCGCCGCGTGGTGAAGATCCGAGAAGGCGTGCACCTCCGCCTCGACGAAGCGCCGCATCGCGGGGCTGAGCGCGTTCCAGGCGTCCATGCCCACGGTGAGGTCCATGAGGTCGACCGGCTGGTAGACCGACATGTACCCGGCCGGACCCATCGAGACGTACTTGGTCGCCCTGGAGAAGCCGTAGGCGTAGTTGATCGCGGGGCCGACGTAGTCGGCGGCGTCGATCTCGCCGCGCTCGAAGGCCGGCATGATCTCCGAGCCCGGGAGCGTCACGGTCTCGGCGCCGAGCGCCTCGAACAGCGCCGCGACCATGCCGCCCGGCGTGCGCATCCGGAGGCCGCGGAAGTCGTCCATATAGCGGATCGGCTTCTTCGAGTGGATGATGTTCGGGCCGTGGTGGATCGGGCCGACCCAGAACATCCCGTGACGGGCGTAGATCTCGCGCGCGATCTCCAGCCCGCCGAGGCCGTGGTAGAACACGTCCCACTCCGCCGCCGTGCGCATCCCGAGCGGGTAGGACGACAGGAACACGCCGGCCGGGCTGAGGCGCCCCGCGTCGATGGTGAAGGCGTGCGCGGCGTCGAGACGGCCGGCCCTGATCGTGTCGAACAGATCGAAGCGCTTGGCGACCGCGCCGCCCGGCAGCGCCTCGAACGCCAACTCGCCGCCCGACCTCTCGACGATGCCGTTCGCCCAGGCCATGAAGGCGTCGAGGCCCGGCCCGCCGTCCCAAGCGGTCTGCACGCGCCAGGTCGTGGTGGCGCGGGCGGCGGTGGCGATCGCGGGGGCCGCGAGCGCGGCGGGCGCGGCGGCGGCGGCGGTCAGGAAGCGGCGGCGGCTCGCCCCGCGGATGTCGGTCTTCGCGGTCATACTCGGCTCTCGCGCTCGAACGATGCCCCTCGCATCGCGCGCGCGGCCTCCCCCGACTCCGCGACGAAACTATGGCGGCGAGGCCGTGACCGGCGCAAAGCCTCGCCCGGGCGCCGCGACGCGCGGGAGGCGTGCGGCCCTTGCCGAGGCGTCCGTGCCGTCCCATGTGAGCGCGCGCGATCGACCGGTCGCGCTCACGGAGGCCTGATCCCATGACGACCGCGAGGCTCCTGCTCCTTCTCGCCGTGCTCGCCCTTCCGGGCTGCGCGGCCGTGCTCTTCGGCACCGCCGGCGGCATCGCCGGCTCGGAGATCGCCGAGGACGATGGCGTGTTCGACCCCTTCGAGCGCACCGAGGCGGGCGCCGTGGTGCGCGACGCCCTCGACTGAGGCCGACGACCCGGGCGGAACGCTCGGGCGTCGCGAAAACCCGCGGAGACGCCGGAGCAGGGCGTCAGACCGGGCCGGGCCGCGCTCTCGCGCGCCGGCCGCGGGCGATGCGTCCGCACAACGCCCGACCGTGCCGCCGACGCCTGGCCGCACGGTCCGGAACGCCCCCGGAACAGCGAGGGCGACGTGGCGTTGGCCCGTCGTGGCACCGGCCGGTCCGGTGCGAAGACAGGAGGTCAAGATCATGTGGACGACCCTACGCGCGCTTCTCGTGGCCATGTTCGCGGCAGGCGCCCTCTCGGGCTGCGGTGCGATCCTGGCCGGCACCGCCGGGGGCGTCGCCGGCTCGGAGCTCGAGGAGGACGACGGCGAGTTCGACCCGGGTGAGAACACCGAGGCCGGCGAGGCCGTCGAGGACGGCGTGGACGCGGCCGGCGATGCCATCGAGGATGGCGCCGATGCGGTCGAGGACGCGCTCGACTGAGCGCCGCGCCTCGCGACGACACGAGGCCGTGACGACGAAGCGCCGCGCTCCGGGAGGAGCGCGGCGCTTTTCCTTGTCACCGGGAGGGCGTGACGCCCCGGTCGATCCTCAGGCCGGATCGGGCTCGGGGCCGGCGTCGCCGATCCCGCCGTCGCCGAGCTTGGGCTTGGACTTGCCGGTCTTCGGGATCGCCGAGCGGCCCTTCTCGGGCGAGGGCGGCATGCCGTCGTCGTCCGAGCGGTCGAGCTTCTCGCCGTTCATCACCTTGGTGATCTCGTCACCGGTCAGCGTCTCGTATTCGAGCAGCCCCTCGGCGAGACGACGGTGCTCCTCGGCCTTCTCGGTCAGGATGCGCTTGGCGGTCTGGTAGGCCTCGTCGATCAGGCGCGTGACCTCTTCCTCGATCGTGCGCTGGGTCTCGGTCGAGACCGACTGCCCGCCGCCGTAGGCGCCGAGGTAGCTCTCGCGCTGGTCGGCGTAGTCGACGTTGCCGAGCTTCTCCGACATGCCGAAGCGGGTGACCATCGCGCGGGCGATGCGGCTGACCTGCTGGATGTCCGAGGCCGCGCCGGAGGTGACGTTCTCCTCGCCGAAGATCAGCTCTTCGGCCACCTTGCCGCCCATCGCCATGGCGAGCTGCGAGGTGTACTTGGTCTTGGTCACGCTCAGGTGGTCGCGCTCGGGCAGGGAAAGGACCAGGCCGAGCGCGCGCCCGCGCGGGATGATCGTCGCCTTGTGGATCGGGTCGTGCTGGGGGACGTTCAGGCCGACGACGGCGTGACCGGCCTCGTGGTAGGCGGTCAGCTTCTTCTCGTCCTCGGTCATGATGAGCGAGCGGCGCTCGGCGCCCATCATCACCTTGTCCTTGGCCTTCTCGAAGTCCTCCATGGTGACGAGGCGCTTGTCGGCGCGCGCGGCCATCAGCGCCGCCTCGTTCACGAGGTTGGCGAGGTCGGCGCCCGAGAAGCCCGGCGTGCCCCGCGCGACGGTGCGCAGATCGACGTTGGGGGCCAGCGGCACCTTGCGCGCGTGGACGCCGAGGATCTTCTCGCGCCCGCCGACGTCCGGGTTCGGCACGGTGACCTGACGGTCGAAGCGGCCGGGGCGCAGCAGCGCGGGGTCGAGCACGTCGGGGCGGTTGGTGGCCGCGATCAGGATCACGCCCTCGTTGGCCTCGAAGCCGTCCATCTCGACGAGGAGCTGGTTCAGCGTCTGCTCGCGCTCGTCGTTGCCGCCGCCGTAGCCGACGCCGCGCGAGCGGCCGACCGCGTCGATCTCGTCGATGAACACGATGCAGGGCGCGTTCTTCTTGGCCTGCTCGAACATGTCGCGCACGCGGCTCGCGCCGACGCCCACGAACATCTCGACGAAGTCGGAGCCCGAGATGGTGAAGAACGGCACGCCGGCCTCGCCCGCGATCGCGCGCGCCAGAAGCGTCTTACCGGTGCCCGGCGGGCCGACGAGCAGCGCGCCCTTCGGGATCTTGCCGCCCAAGCGCGCGTACTTCTGCGGATCCTTCAGGAACTCGACGATCTCCTCGAGCTCCTCCTTGGCCTCGTCGATGCCCGCGACCTCGTCGAAGGTGACCTTGCCGGTGCGCTCGGTCAGGAGCTTCGCGCGGCTCTTGCCGAAGCCCATGGCGCCGCGGCCGCCGCCCTGCATGCGGTTGAGGAAGAAGATCCAGATGCCGAAGATGATCAGCATCGGCAGCCAGAAGCCGAGCGTGGACAGGAGGCCCCCGCGCTCCTGCGGCTCGACCGAGATCTCGACGCCGTTCTCGCGCAGGATCGGCACCAGCTCCGCGTCGCGCGGCTGCACGGTCGCGACCCGCGTGCCCGAGCCGGTGCGCCCCGAGACGGTCTCGCCGTCGATCGTCACCGTCTGGATCTCGCCGGCCTCGACCTGCTCGACGAAGCGCGAGTAGGGAATCTCGCGTCCGCCGTTCGCGCCGGAGCCGTCCTGGAACACGCTGAACAGCGTGACCACCAGCAGGATCAGGATGGCCCAGAAGGCCAGGTTCTTGGCGTTGCCCAAAGGACACCCCTCAGTCTGTCGCGCCTCGCCGGACCTGATGGCCCGACCTCATCCTCTCGCATCTAGGGCTGAGAGGCGTCGGGGTAAGAGCCTGACGGCTCGGGCGACAAGTCTACGCACCGCGGAGGGCATGGCGCAATCGTTCGGCGACGAGATGGCGGGCGCCGGTCGGGACGAAGAAATCCCGGCGCCGGGGCGGACCGCCGCGTGGCCGGGGGGCCAGCTTGAGAAGGCCGTCGGGCAGCACGAGGGCGATCGGCTCGCCCGTCGCATCGAACACCGTGGGCGTCGTGCGCCGCGCCGGCCAGGGCGCGCGCCACCATCCGCCCATGCGCCGATACCACCCGGACGGCATCGACGCGGGCGGATGGTTGGTGGACAGAGGCTCGCGCGTGTCCGCGATCGCACGCTGCCCGGCGATGCCGAGCGCGCCGAGCGTGACGCCGCCTCGGGGTACGAGCGCCAGCAGGGCGCGTGCGTCCCAGACGACGCCGTGCCGCGCCCGGAGAGGGGGCGGACACGCCGAGGGCTCGCGACAGAGGGACACCCGGCCGTCGCGGCCGAGCGCCAGCAATCCTCTTCCGACCGGTTGCGCCTCGAAGCCCTCGTCCTCTGCCCGGCCGAGGAGGGTGGTCACCCTGTCGAGCGTGCGGCGGCGTGGCGGCACGGCCTCGCCCGTGGCCGCGAACAGCGCGACGGCGACGGCACGGCGCGCGATGTCCGCGGGCAGGGCCGCGAAGGACGCCGCTTCGATCCGGATCTCGCCCGCCCGACCGGGGGTCACGGCGCCGCGGAGGACCACCATCGCCGCCTCGTCGAGGACGGCGCGCTGCTCGCCGAGCCGCGCCGCCGTCGCCGCGAGCCCGACCGCGTCGATCCCGAGCGGTCCGAGCGCCCTCAGGGCCGCCCGCGCGCGCACCCGGTCGAAGGCGGGGTCGGCGTTCGAGGGGTCCTCGACCCAGCCGAGGCCGCGCGCACGCAGCCAGCCGCGCAGCGCCTCGCGGTCGAGGGCGAGGAGCGGGCGGACCAGCCGTGGCCCCGCGGGTTCGTCGGCGTCGAGCGCCCGCGCGGCCGCCATCCCCGCGAGCCCGTCGACGCCCGACCCGCGCGCGAGGCGCATCAGCACGGTCTCGGCCTGGTCGTCGCGGGTGTGGCCGAGCGCGACCGCGCCGAGGCCGTGGCCGCGCGCCCAGGCGCCGAGCGCGCCGAGCCGCGCCTCCCGCGCGCGGGCCTGCAGGTTGCCGCGCGGCGGGAGCACGACGGCCAGCATCTCGTGCGCCACCCCGAGCCGGGCGGCGAGGCGGGCGACGGCGGCGGCCTCGGCCGGGGCCGCGCCCCTCAGTCCGTGCTCGACCGTCGCCGCGCGCACCGCCCGGCCGCGCGCACGGGCCCAGTCGGCGGCGAGGTGCAGGAGCGCGAGCGAATCGCTGCCGCCAGAGACCGCGAGCCCGAGCCCGCCCGAGGGTGCGAGGCGGTCGAGTGCTGCGAAGGCGGCCGCGGCGAGCGGGTCGGCCGGCGCCGATCCGGCCGGGGCGCTCGCCATGTCTCCGGGGTCGGCCGCGAGGCGGCGCGCCTTGGGGCGAGCGGCCCCGCCCCCCGGCGCATCGGCGCACGGCGGCGACGTCTCGTCGGCAGCGGAGAGCGGCGAAGCCTCTCCGATCCCGGTGGAGACATCCTCGGGCACGGTGGGGAGGGGCAGGGCGCCTTCGCCGTCGCCCGGGGGGGGCGGTGCGCCTTCGCTTCCAGCGTTCGCCGAAGCCGCGCCGGGACCGGCCCGTGCAGCGCCGTCGCCGCGCCCGGCCATGGCTTCAGCCGCAGCCGAGCCGCGCCGCCTCGCCCGCCGCTTCCTCGACCACGCGGTCCTCGCCCGGAAAGCGGCGCGGCACCTCGTCGAGCGTCGAGCAGGCCTCCTCGGTGCGGCCGAGCCGGCCGAGCGAGACGCCGAGGCGCATCAGGCTCTCGGCCGCGCGCTCGCCGTCGGGATCGGCCTGGAAGCCGTCGAGATAGGCGCGGGCCGCCCCCCGGGCGTCGCCCCGCGCGAAGCGCGCCTCGCCCTGCCAGTAGAGCGCGGCGCCGGCCAGCGGGCTCGCGGGATAGGCGCCGAGGAAGTCGTCGAGCGCGGCCTCGGCGGCCTCCACGCGCCCGCGCTGCACGAGAGCGATCGCGTCCTCGAAGGCGCGGCGCTCGCTGACAGAGACCGCCGCCGCGGCGGCGCCCGCGTCGGGGGCGTCGCCGAGGGGGAGGGGCTCCGCGGGCAGCGCGGCGATGTCGCCGCCCTCGGCCTCGGTCAGGCGGAACTCCAGGTCGTAGAAGCGGCGCGCGGCGTCCTCGGCGAGGCGGTCGACCCGGTTCTCCAGCCGCTCGACCCGGCCGGTGAGCGCGCGCAGCTCGGTCTCGAGCGCGTCGAGACGCGAGAGCGCGGCGCGGGGCGTCGGCGCGCCGGGGCCGGCCGAGGAGGGATCTCCCGTCGCGACCTCGACGCGCAGCCGCTGCAGCTCGCGCTCCAGCGCGTCGATCCGGCGGTCGATGGCGACCAGATCCTGCGCCGGCGCCGGGGGGGCGGCGAGGGGGGCGGCGCCGAGGACCAGCGCCAGCGCGACGAGGCCGCCCGCCCGCCTCACGAGACCGGGCCGCCCGCGAGCACGGTGACGCCGCGGCGGTTCTCCGACCAGCAGCTCTCGTTCGAGCAGGTGGAGACCGGGCGCTCCTTGCCGAAGGTCACGGTGTCGAGCCGGTTCGCGTCGACCCCTTCGGCGATCAGATAGGTGCGCACCGCCTCGGCGCGGCGCGCCCCGAGGGCGAGGTTGTACTCGCGGGTGCCGCGCTCGTCGGCGTGGCCCTCGATGCGCGCGCTGACGCCGGGGTTGGCGCGCAGCCACTCGGCCTGGCCGGTCAGCACGCGCTCGGCCTCCGGGTTCAGCGCGGTCGCGTCGGTGGCGAAGAACACTCGGTCGCCGATCACGGTGTTGAAGTAGGCCGGCGAGTTCGGCGGCGGCAGGTCGCGCGCGCCGACGCCGGTGCCGGTCGCGGCGCTCGTCGCGCCGCCGAACGCCCCGTCGGCGCCGAAGCCGGCCTCGTCGGGGTCGGGCGAGGATGTGCATCCGGCGAGCGCGATCGCGGCCGCCGCGGCGAGAAGGGCAGGTCTCATGGGTCTCTCGATGCCTCCAAACGGCCGTCTTCTATGTCCGGCGCGCGGTGCGGGTTCGCGTCCGGCGCGCACTATCCCCCAAGCCCCGCTCCGCCGCAACGGCGCGCGGTCACGACCTGAGCGGCGACCACGCCGGGTCGGAGGCGCCGTTGGGCGTCGGCACGCGCTTCAGGTTGCGCCCGGAGATGTCGATCGACATGAGCTGCGGCCGCCCGCCCTCGCCCGCGCCCTCGCGGAAGAACATCAGCACCCGCCCGTTCGGCGACCAGGTCGGCCCTTCGTCGAGGTAGCTCGTGGTGAGCAGCCGCTCGTCCGAGCCGTCCGGGCGCATGACGCCGATGTGGAAGCGCCCGCCGAGCATCTTGGTGAAGGCGATGCGGTCGCCCTTCGGCGACCAGACCGGGGTGCCGTAGCGCCCCTCGCCGAAGCTGATGCGCCGCGCCTCGCCGCCCTCGGCGGGCATGACGTAGAGCTGCTGGCTGCCGCCGCGGTCGCTCTCGAACACGATCTCCGCGCCGTCGGGCGAGAACGAGGGCGCGGTGTCGATCGAGGGCCCGGACGTCAGCCGCCGCAGCGAGCGGTCGGCGAGGCGCATGGCGTAGAGATCGGTGTTGCCGCCCTCGACCTGGCTCAGCACCACCGTGCGCCCGTCGGGCGAGAAGCGCGGCGCGAAGGCCATGCCCTCGAAGAAGCCGAGCCGCTCGCGCCGCCCGGTATCGAGGCTCTGGAGATAGACCTGCGGCACGCCCGCGTCGTAGCCGATGTAGAGGAACGCCTGCTCGTTCGGCGAGAAGCGCGGCGTCAGCACCAGGTCGGAGGGCGTCTCGACGGTGCGCAGGTTGGCGCCGTCCTGGTCCATCACCGCGAGGCGCTTGATGCGGGCGTCCTTCGGCCCGCGCTCGTCGACGAAGACGACGCGGCTGTCGAAGTAGGCCCCCTCGCCGGTCAGCGCCGTGTAGGCGCCGTCGGCGACGCGGTGGCCGAGGCGGCGCCAGTCCATCGGGTCGGCGAGCAGTTGCAGCCCCTCGAGCTGCTCGCCCGCCGTGAGGTCGAACACGCGGAACTGCAGGCGCAGCCGGCCGTCGCCGCTCGCGGCGAGCCGGCCGCGCACCAGCGCCTGCGCCCCGGTGGCGGCCCAGTCGGCGAAGTCGGGCACGTCGTCGAAGCCGGTCGGCTCGGCGGGGAAGGCGGCCTCGGGGATCGTGCGGAACAGCCCCGAGCGCTCCAGATCGGCGCGCACGACCTCGGCGATCTCGGCCGCGCGTGCCTGCGGCGCGCCGGGCTCGGTCTCGAAGGTCTCGATCGCGATCGGGATCGGCTCGAAGTTCGCGCCGGTGACGTCGATCCTGAGCGGCGGGCCGTCCTGCGCCCAGCCACGCCCGGCCGCGACGCCGAGCCCGGCGCCGGCCCCGAGCGCGGCGAGGACGTGGCGGCGCGACCAGCCCGCGCGGGACGACGGGCGCGCGTCCGGTCCGCGGGACGACCGGCGCGCGGCGCACGGGAGCGGTGTCGCGGTGATGGTCATGACGGCAGGCGAACTCCCTCGCGGTCCGGCGTGAAGGTGATTTCCATGGACTGCCAGGCGTCGAACTTCTCGGCCGGCAGCGTCGCGAAGACGCCGGCGCGCTGCGCCTTGGCGAGCGTCGTCTTCGCGGTCCTGAACAGAAGGTCCTGCGTCGCGGGACTGCCGCCGGTCGCGGAGACCCTGAGCGGGCCGTAGACGATCCGGCCCGCCTCGTCGAGCGTGATCGCGACGGTCACCGACAGGTCCGGCTCCTGGCGGCCGACGTAGGTGAAATGCTCGCGCAGCGACAGCGAGAGCGCCTCTCTCTCGCCGCGCGTCATCCGCGCCGCGCGCGTCGGCGCGGTCGCGGCCGGCGCCGGCGTCCCCGCGCTCTCGGCGTCGCGGCGTGCGGAGGCGCTCTCGCGCGGCGTGGCCGCCTCGGCGGGGCCGGACGCGGCGGCGGTCTCG
>JBHJHI010000007.1:0-38957 GCA_050330995.1 Paracoccaceae bacterium | reverse complement strand
GTACTGGAAGGTGCCGACGCGGATGTGGCTCGACGCCACGCGCGTGAGCACCGCGCCCGGCAGCACCCGCTCGCGCGCCACCGCCTCGCCGGTGGCCACCGCCGCGAGCGAGCGCGTCGTCGGCACGCCGAGGGCGGCCATAGCCTCGCTGACGACGTACTCGCGCAGCACCGGCCCGAGCGGCGCGCGCCCGTCGCCCATGCGCGAGAACGGCGTGCGCCCCGAGCCCTTGAGCTGGACGTCGCGCCGGCGTCCGCTGCGGTCGATCACCTCGCCGAGCAGCAGCGCCCGCCCGTCGCCGAGTCGGGGCACCCAGTTGCCGAACTGGTGGCCGGCATAGGCCATGGCCAGCGGCTCGGCCCCCTCGGGGACACGGTCGCCGGCGAGCACGGCGACGCCCTCGGGGCGCTCCAGCCACCCGGCCGAGACGCCCAGCTCGGCGGCGAGCGGGTGGTTGAGCCGGATCAGCCGCGGCGCCGTCGCCCCCGCGGGGGCGAGCCGGGCGAAGAAGCGCTCGGGCAGCCGTGCGTAGCTGTTGTCGAAGGCGAAGCGGTCGGCCAGTCGGTCCTCAGGGGCGGTCGCCTCTGGCATGGTGCGCCTGTCCTCGTCCGGTCTCGCCGGTCGAGATATCGCCAGCCCCGCCCCGACACCAGTCCCCGCGCCCCGCGGCCATCCGCGCGCCTGGCCTGGACCCGCGCCGGCATGCGCGCGAGCGAACGCCGGATCGTCGCCCCGCGAGACGTCGCGCATCGAGAGCTGGCCTCCTCGATATCGCGCCGGAGATCGCGACGGCGAACGAACCGCGCGTCACCGCCGACCACGGGCGGGAGGCCATGGCAAGCCTGCACGCGGCTGTCGCCGAGGCCCGGACCGACGACGTCGCGGAGGATGCGGGCGGTCCGTCGACCTCGCCGACTGCCAGCGCACGGGGATCGCGCCGAGTGCGGTCCGATCGACGCGCACGGCGACTCTGACCTCGCTCCGGTCCCCGGACCGGCGGATGTCGCTTCACGGGGCGATCCAGGACCGGGCTGCGCCCGGTCGACCTGTCATGACCACCCTCCGCAGTGACGTCCGCGATCGGCAGCCCGTGACCGATCGCGTTGGGAGGGGGGCACTGCACGGGGCTTGAGGCGCTTGCGTGGGCGGCGTCGCTCGATGCGGCGGCCCGGCCCGTGACGCCGATCCCGTGCTCAAGTCCCGAGGGACGGCAGCGCGAGGCGCGCGCGAAGACCGGGCCGGGCCTCGTCGAGGACGAGGGCGCCGTCGTGCATGCGCGCGACCGCCTGGACGAGCGCGAGGCCGAGCCCGCGGGAGGGCCCGTCGCCGGCGCCGCCCTCGCCGGCGAGACGCCGCCGGACCGGCTCGGGCAGTCCCGGGCCGGTGTCGGTCACGGCGAGAGTGGCCGCCGCCCCGTCGTCGCTGGCGGCGACCGCGATCCGGCCGCCGCTCGGCACGGCGGCGAGCGCGTTCTCGATCAGGTTGGAAAGCGCCAGGAACAGCAGATCGCGCTGCCCGCGGGTGACAGCGGCGGCGGGCGCCTCCAGCGCGAGCGTGACGTCGTGCGCCTCGGCCGCGGGCTCGAACAGCTCGGCCACGTCGGCGGCGAGCTCGGCGAGATCGACGGGCGCCATCTGCGCGCGGCCCACCCCGGCGCGGGCCCGGGCGATGGCGAGCAGCGTCGCGAGCACGCGCTCGACCCGGTCGGCCTCGGCGAGCGCGCGGGCGACGGCCTTCGGAGCGTCGCCGCCGTCGCGCAGCGTCTCCAGGTGAAGCCTCAGCCGCGTCACCGGCGTGCGCAGGTCGTGGGCCATGCTCTCGGCGGCGAAGCCGAGCGCGTGCATCTGGCTCTCGAGGCGCGCGATCATGCGGTTGAGCGTCTGCGCCAGTTGGTCGAACTCGTCGTCCGCGCCCGCGAGCGGCACCCGGCGCGAGAGATCGCCCGAGACGATCGCCTGCGCCGTCTCGCGCATCGCGCCCATGCGCGCGAGCACGCCGCCGAGCAGCGCCCAGCCCGTGCCGGCGGCCACCACGGTCGCGATCGCGAGGCCGAGCGCCAGCGCCTCGCCGAGGGCCGCGCGCGAGCGCGCCTCCGCCGCGGCGTCACGCCCGACGAGCAGGCGCGCGCCGCCTCGCAGGCGCACGGCCATGGCGTGCACCGTCGCCACGCGGCCGGTGTCGGTGCGCTGCAGCTCGAGCCGCGCCGTCGTGGCGACGGGCAGCGGCCCGGTTTCCGCTCCCGCCGGCCAGGACGCGAGATTGCCCGCGAGCCGCGTCCCGTCGGGCGCCGCGAGGAGGTAGACGCGGCTCTGCGTGCGGCCCTCGACCGACCGGCGCTCGATCGCCCGGGCGCGCGCGCGCCCGCCGCCGAGAGCGGCGACATCGGCGAGACCGCGCAACTCGGTCTCCACCGCGCCGCGCGCCTCGGCGTCGAGCAGCGCCACGGTCGCGCGGTGGATCATGCCGAGCACCAGCACGGTCGACAGGAAGGTCACGCTCCAGAACACGGCGGCGAGGCGCAGGCTGGTGGAGCCCCACGGCCGGCTTCGGCGCGCGCGCCACGAAGAGCCCTGCGGCGAGCGCCAGGACGCTCGCCAGGGCAAGCGGGCGCTCACACCCTCGGCTCCTCGCTCAACACGTAGCCGACGCCGCGCACGGTGTGCAGGAGCGGCGCCTCGCGGGGGCCGTGCAGGACGGCGCGCAGGCGGCTGACGTGGACGTCGACGAGGTTGGCGTCGTGCTCCGCGCCCACCTGCCAGACCCCTTCGAGCAGCATCGCGCGCGTGACGACGCGGCCCTGGCGCTCGGCGAGGAAGGCGAGCATCTGAAACGCGCGGCGCTTCAGGTCGAGCACGCGCGCGCCGCGCCGCGCGATCATGCGCTCGGGGTCGAGCACGAGGTCGGCGCAGCTCAGCAGGCCCGTGTTCGCCTCCGGCACGGCGCGGCGCAGGAGCACCTCGAGCCGGGCGATCAGCTCCTCGGTCGAGAAGGGCTTGGCGAGGTAGTCGTCCGCGCCCGCGCGCAGCCCCTCGACGCGCTGGTCGACCGCGCCGAGCGCGCTCAGGAGCAGCACCGGCCGCGTCACCCGCGCCGCGCGCAGCGCCTTCAGCACCGAGAGCCCGTCGAGATCGGGCATCATCCGGTCGAGCACGATCGCGTCGTGGCGCGCGTGCATGGCGAGCGTCAGCGCGCCGCGGCCCGTCGAGGCGACGTCGACCGCGAAGCCGGCCGCCGCCAGCCGCCCCTTCACCAGCCCCGCGATCTCGGGGTCGTCGTCGACGACGAGGATGCGCGCCATCGTCGGGCTCTCCGCGGCGTCCGGGGAATCATGCCTCGCGCGGACGGCGTCCATTGAGACGCGGCGCGCCCGCTTTGCAATCATGGGGACAGGACCGCGACAGCCTCGTGTCAGGGTCTCGTCAGGAACGCTCCGTTCCCCCGTCTTTCGGGGCGATCGCCCGCTCGACGCCGCCCCCCGTCGTTGCGGCCGCGCCGACGCCACCGCAGCGTGCCCGGGCGGAAGACGGGACGGAGGCAGGCGATGGCGATGACGCGGACGATGCTGGCGATCGGGGCGCTTCTCGTGGAGGCAAACGCGGCGGAGGCGCACTACGGGATGATCATCCCGTCGGACCCGATGGTCATGCAAGAGGACGCGCGCGCCATCGACCTGACCGTCGCCTTCGGCCATCCCTTCGAGCCCTCGGGCATGGAGCTGGCACGGCCCGTCCGCTTCAGCGTGACGTCGGAGGGCGAGACCACCGACCTCCTCGACACGCTGGAGCCCGCCGAGTTCCACGGCGCCGCGGGCTTCGCCGCGTCCTACGCCGTCGAGCGCCCGGGCGTGCACGTCTTCGCCATGGAGCCCGAGCCCTACTGGGAGCCGGCCGAGGACGCCTTCATCGTGCACTACACCAAGGCCTACGTCGCCGCCTTCGGCGACGACGAAGGCTGGGACGAGCCGCTCGGGCTCAAGACCGAGATCGTGCCGATGACCAAGCCCTTCGGGCAGTGGGCCGGCAACGTGGTGCAGGGCGTGGTGATGCTCGACGGCGCGCCGGTGGCGAACGCCGAGGTCGAGGTCGAGCACTTCAACGAGGACGGCTCGGCGGTCGCGCCGTCCGAGTACATGATCACCCAGACCATCAAGGCGGACGCGAACGGCGTGTTCACCTACGCCGCCCCCGCGCCCGGCTGGTGGGGCTTCGCGGCCCTCAACACCGCCGACTACACGCTCGCGCACGAGGGCGAGGACAAGGCGGTCGAACTCGGCGCCGTACTCTGGGTGCGCTTCGAGCCCTGGACCACCGAGTGATGCGCGCGCTCGCGCTCGCCGCGGCGCTGACGCTCATGGCCATGCCGGCCGCGGCCCACCGGCTGATGGTGTTCGCCTCCGTCGAGGGCGGCGAGGTGCTGGTCGAGACCAAGTTCTCGAACGGCAAGCGCCCGGCCGCGGGTCGGGTGATCGTGTTCGACGCCGACGAGCGCGAGCTTCGCCGCCTCGACCTCGGCCCCGACGGCACCGCGCGCTTCCCCGCCGAGGGCGGCGAGGCGGGCCTTCGCATCGAGGTGCGCACCGGCGAGGGCCACGACGACTACTGGATCCTGACGCCCGAGGACGTCGCCGGCGGCGGTTGATCGGGCCGAACGCCGAGAGGGCCGGGCGTCCGCGCCCGCCCATGGTCGGACAACGGGGCCGCGCGCCGGCCGGAACGGGGAGAGACGATCCATGACCCTCAGGACCACCACCGCCGCGGCGCTCGCCGCGCTCGCCCTCGCCGCCCCGCCGGCCGGCGCGCACGAGTTCCTGGTCGAGCCCGCCGCTACCGAGGCCGGGCCGGACGTCTCGGTCGCGTTCGAGGTGCTGTCCACGCACGTCTTCTTCGAGCCCGAGGAGATGGAGGCGGCGTCGAGCGTCGAGGTCGTCCTCGTCGCTGCGGACGGCACGACGCCCGTGACGATCGAGGAGGACGAGGCGGCGCAGGTCCTGCGCGGACGCGTCGCCGGCACCGGCGAGACCGCCTGGCTCGCCGCCCACCGCCTCGGGCAGGTCTGGTCGAGGACCCCGGAGGGCTGGGTCGAGGGCGGGCGCGACGCCGCGCCGGACGCGGAGTTCACGGGCGAGTACGAGAAGTTCGCCAAGGTCCTCCTGAACGCCGAGCCCGGCTCGGAGGTCGCCATGCGCCCGATCGGACAGGCCCTGGAGATCGTGCCGCTGACCGACCCGGGCGATCTCGCCGCGGGTCAGGCGCTGGAGGTGCAGGTGCTCCACGACGGCGAGCCGGTCGAGGCGACGGTCTCGGCCAGCTTCGACGGCTTCTCGGACCGTCCGAACACCTACGCCTACCTTACCGAGACCGTGGACGACGAGGCGCGTGGCCCGGTGGCGACGATCGAGCCCTGGTCGGCCGGGCTCTGGCTCGTGCGCGCCGAGCACCGCACCGCCGACACGCCGGGCGTCGACGAGCACGTGCTCCGCAGCGTCATGATCGTCGCGGTCGAGTGAGCGGCATCGGCCCCCTCTGGCGCGTGGCGGTGAGCCTCGCGAGCCTCGCGCTCGTCGCGGGGCGCTTCGTCCTCGGCCTGACGCGGCCCGACCACGGCCACGCGCCCGAGGGCGAGACGATGGCCCATGGCGAAGAAGGCACGGTGCCGACCGACGTCGAGGCGGCGCTGGCCGAGCCGGCGATGCTGCTCGGCCACGTCCTCTCGCGCCTCTACGCCGCCTTCGGCGAGCGCGAGGAGGGCGCGGTCTACGACGCGCGCGCCGAGGTCGCGACCGGGCCGGCGCTGGAGGCCCTTTACCTGGAGAAGCGCGCCGCGATGTTCGACGATCCGGCCGGGACGATACACGGCGCCCCCGCCGGGACGACGCAGAGCGTCCACGGCATCGAGGTGCTCGACGTCGAGGCGGCCGAGCAGGGCGGCGCGGTCGTCCTCGACGGGCGCTGGCGCGTGTTCGGCGCGGTCGGCCACGAGGATCACGTCCACGTCCGCGGACCCGCCTACGCCGCGCGGCTCGCCGTCGAGCGCACGGACGGCGGCTGGCGCCTGACCGGCTTCACGCTGACCGAGGTCGAGCGCCCGGAGGGCAGCGCGGATCGGGGGTCGTGAGCGTGCCCGCGGTGCGCATCGAGGGACTTCGCTTCACCCGCCCCGGCGGCTTCCGCCTCGCCGTGGAGGATCTCGCGGTGGCGAGCGGCGAGCGCCTCGCCCTCGTCGGCCCGAGCGGGTCGGGCAAGACGACGCTCCTCGCCCTCCTCGCCGGCATCCTGGTGCCGGACGCGGGCCGGGTGCTCGTCGGCGACACCGACGTCGCCGCCCTGCCCGACGCCCGTCGCCGCGCCTTCCGCGCCCGCCATGTCGGGCTCGTGTTCCAGGGCTTCGAGCTGGTCGACTACCTGAGCGCGCGCGAGAACATCCTGTATCCCTACCGCATCGCGCCGGATCTCGCGCTCGACGCCGAGGCTCGCGCCTACGCGGACGCGCTCGGCCGCAGCCTCTGTCTCGGCGCCCTGCTCGACCGCCGCCCCGGCGCGCTCAGCCAGGGCGAGCGCGCCCGCGTCGCGCTCGCCCGCGCGCTCGTCACCCGGCCGGGCCTCGTGCTCGCGGACGAGGCGACCGGCAATCTCGATCCCGACGGCAAGGCGCGCGCGCTCGATCTCCTGTTCGAGCGCACGGCCGAGACCGGCGCGAGCGTGATCGCGGCGACCCACGACCACGCGCTGCTCGACCGCTTCGACCGCGCGATCGACGTCGCCGCCTTCGCGCGGGCCGAGGCGGCATGACCGACGCCCTCGTCCTGGCCCTCGCCCATATCCGCTTCCACGCGGGGCGCAGCCTCGTGGTGGTGCTCGCCGCGGCGATCGTGATCGCGGTGCCGCTCGGTGTCGCCATGCTGGTCTCGGCGGCCGAGGCGCGCCTCGGCGCCCGCGCCGAGGCGACGCCGCTGGTGATCGGCGCGAAGGGCGGGCGGCTCGATCTCGCGACCGCGGCGCTGCATTTCGGCCCCGGCCTGCCGCGCCCCACCACCATGGCCGCGCACGACGCGGTCTGGGACAGCGGCCTTGCCGAGGCGGTGCCGCTGCGCCTCGGCTTTCGCGCGGGCGGGCATCCGATCGTCGGCACCACGCTCGACTACGTCGCGATGCGCGGGCTCACGATCGCCGAGGGCCGCGGCCTCGCGCTCCTCGGCGAGGCGGTGCTCGGCTCGGCGGTCGCCGCGGCGCGCGGCCTCGGGCCGGGCGACACGCTCGTCTCCTCGCCGGACACGCTGTTCGACCTCGCCGGCGGGCGGCCGCTCGCGCTCGATGTGGTGGGGGTCTTCGCGCCCACGGGCACCGACGACGACCGCGCCGTGTTCGTCGACATCAAGACCACCTGGGTGATCGAGGGCATCGGGCACGGCCACGACGACGTCCTCGCCGCCGCCGACGGCGCCGAGGTCCCGCCGGCCGCCGAGTACGTCGCCATCACGCCCGAGACCATCGACGGCTTCCACTTCCACGGCGACCCCGCCGGCTTCCCCGTGAGCGCGATCCTCGCGCGCCCCTACGACGCGCGCTCGGCCACGATCCTGCGCGGGCGCTACCTCGACCCGCAGGCGAGCGAGCAGGCGCTGGTGCCGGCCGAGGTGATGGCCGATCTCGCAGCAAAGGTCGGGCGCATGAAGGGCGTCGTCGACGCGGCGGTGGCCGCCATCGGCCTCAGTGCCCTCCTCGGTCTCGGCCTCGCGGGCTGGCTCTCGGTCGCCCTGCGCCGGGACGAGGTGCAGACGGCCTTCCGTCTCGGTGCGCCGCGCGGCCACGCCGTACGCCTCCTCGTCGCCGAGGGCGCGATCCTGCTCGGCGCCGCCGGGCTCCTCGCGCTCCTCGCCCTCGCGTTCGCTCGCACCCTCGCCGACGACGCGGCCGCGGCGCTCCTGCGCCTCTCCGCCTGAGGACCGACCCCGATGATCCGACGCCCGCTCGCGCTCGCCTGCCTCGTATGGGCCTTCGCCGCCACGGCGCTCGCGGCCGAGCCGCTCCGCGTCCACGCGGTCAACGCGCCCCTCGCGAGCTTCGCCGAGCGCATCGCGGGCGAGCGCGCCGAGGTGGTCATGCCCGTCCCGGAGGAACGAGACCCCGCGTTCTGGCGCCCTGCCGTCGCCGACATCGCGAGCCTCCAGCAGGCGGACCTGATCCTGCTGAACGGGGCGGGCTACGCGCAGTGGACCACCAAGGCGACGCTGCCGCGCCGGGCGCTGGTCGACACCGCGGCCGCCTTCGAGGACCGCCTGATCGAGACCGAGGGCGTCACCCACAGCCACGGCCCCGAGGGCGCGCACACCCACGCCGGGCTCGCGACGCACGTCTGGCTCGACCTCGACCTCGCTGCCGATCAGGCGCGCGCGGTCGAAGCGGCCCTCTCGCGCCGCGACCCCGCGGGCGCGGAGACCTTCGCCGCGAACCTCGCCGGGCTCGAGGCCGATCTCGCCGCGCTCGACGCTGAGGCGGACGCTCTCGGCCGTGCCTTGGCCGGCGTGCCCCTCGTGGCATCGCACCCGCGCTACCAGTACTTCGCCCGCGCCTACGGCTTCGAGATCGCGAGCCTCGACTGGGAGGCCGGGGCGATGCCGGACGACGCGGCCTGGGCCGCCCTCGACGCGCTCGTCGCCGAGACCGGCGCGCGCGCGATGCTCTGGGAGGCGCCGCCCGTTCCCGAAGCCGAGGCGGCGCGCGCCGAACGCGGCCTCGGCGTCGTCGTCTTCGAACCCGCCGGCGACCGGGCCGAGACGGACTTCCTCGCCCGGATGCGCGCCAACCTCGACCGCCTCGCCGCTTGGGCGAACAGCCGTCATGAGCGATGAGGCGTCGTCGGCGCATTCCATATATAGATCGTCGAGCATGGAAATATGACCGGCGACCTGGGAAGCACTATTAGTCCTGCCTTGTTGCGGAAGGACATTCGATATGAACTTTCTATAGAAACCTAGCCTTCCTAGCGAAACAGACTGTTTTTATAGGGTATAGGATGCTGACAAGCGGACCAAAATAGAGATTGATCGGATCAGACATAGTATTTGCCATGAACTATTCTTATTTTATTGTAATTTAGAAAAATGTGTGCTATTTTTTCCTGAGTATTGATTCCTGTGTCGAAATTACTTCTTAGTGCGTCATTCATTTGGGCAAGAGATCGGATGATATTTGAATACGCACATGGCTTCTGTAGTAGCCTGTACAGAAAATTTGAACGAATGGAGCCCCCTCCAACCCCACAGATCACCGGAGAGAGAAGAGACTCATAGCATAATTGTAGACCCATTCCGAGATATTTTATTTTGATTATACTGAAACCAAGCCATCAGTCCCGGCAATACATCCTTGCCATGCGCGAAAGAAATATCCTTGTCAATATGCAATCATGTTCGCGAATACCATTCGCAGCGAATGAAGGCAAACCCGACACGAACAGTCGCCAACGGCGCCGTCGTCCGCCTACGCCTCGACGCCATCGGTGCCAACGTCGGCTCCACCCTGCGCTTCACTATCGAGCCGTTCAGCGACGACTACGAGGCCACCCGCAATACTGCGCGTCGCCTACGCGGACACTACCGCCGCACGCTCGACCTGCTCACCAAATAGCGGGGCATCGCTGACCCGACCTCGCGGCCCTGCTCGACGATTTCGCGAACCACTTCGACGAGATCGGGCAGGAGCTTCGCGTCCTCTCGCGCGGCGACCTGGCGGAGGCGGGCTTCGACCGGGCGCGCAACGCGACCGGCCACGACGACGCGCTCGACACTGACGATCTCGCGGTGCTGATCTTCGAGGGCGTCGCCATGCGCCATCCACTGATGGACGGCAACAAGCGGCTCGCGCTGATGGGGATGGTCGTGTTCCTCGACCTGAACGGCGTCGTGTTCGACGCGCCGGAGGTGGCGCTCTACCACAAGCTGATCGCGGTGCTGACGCGCGAGGCGACGGCGGGCCGACCTCGCCGCCTTCGTGCGCGAGCACTCGGTCACGTGGTCCGAGTGAAGCTCACTCCACCTCCTCCCAGACCACCCGATAGAGATCGAACCGCCGGTCCCTGAGATTTCGCACCGACCCCTGCGCCCGCGCCCAGCTTAGCGTCGACAAATTGAGGTCCGCCACTGCCACCATCTCGATGTTCTCGCTCGTCTCGGCCGCGATCCCGTCGCGCGCGAACGGGAAATCGCACGGCGTGTAGATCGCCGACTGCGCGTACTGGATGTCCATGTTCTCGACGTCGGGCAGGTTGCCGACGTCGCCTGCGGTGCAGACGTAGGCCTGGTTCTCGACCGCGCGGGCCTGGCAGCAGTACTTGACGCGCAGGTGCCCGTGGCGGGTGTCGGTGCAGAACGGCACGAACAGGATGCGCGCGCCCTGGTCGACGAGGCGACGCGCCAGTTCCGGGAACTCGCTGTCGTAGCAGATCATCACGCCGACGGGGCCGCAGTCGGTCTGGATCGCGTTGATCTCCTCGCCGCCCTTGATGTTCCACCAGTAGCGCTCGTCGGGCGTCGGGTGCAGCTTCTCCTGCGCGTGGACCGAGCCGTCGCGGAGCGCCACGTAGGCGACGTTCTGGATGTCGCCGTCCTCGGTGCGGGTCGGGTGGCTGCCGCCGATGATGTTGATGTTGTAGGCGATCGCCCAGCCCTTCAGCTTCTCGACGAACTCGTCGGTGTATTCCGACAGCTTCTCGATCGCCTCCTCGGGCGGCAGCTTGCGCTTCTCGGCCGAGAGCATCTGCAGCGTGAACAGCTCGGGGAACCCGACGAAGTCGGACTCGTAGTCCGAGGCCGCGTCGACGAAGTTCTCGACGTTGCGGTAGAAGTCCTCGCGCGTGGCCACCTCGCGCGCCTGCATCTGCACCACCGTCACCCGCGCGATCGCCGGGTCGCGCCGGTGCGAGGCGCGCCGGTCGTACTCGGGGTCGTAGTACGGGTTCTCCCAGACCATCAGCGCGGCGTGCCCGCCCGAGTCCTCGTCCTCGGGGTGGTAGTGGCGCAGGATGCGCTTGGGCTCGAAGTCAGAGCGGATGTGGAAGGACGCCACCGGGTCGGTGGTCTCCTTGTCGATCACCGCCTGAAGATAGGCTTCCGGGGTCGGGTACTGCTTGCGCTTGCGCTTGTAGCCCGGCAGCCGGCCGCCGAAGGCGATGCCCTTGAGGCCGAGGTCCTGGCAGAGGCGCTTCCTCGCCTCGTAGAGCCGCTTGCCGATCCTGAGCCGCCGGCGCGAGCGGTCGACCACCACCTCCATGCCGTAGAGCCATTCGCCCTTGGGGTCGTGGCGCGCGGCGTGGCCCTGGCCGGTGATCGACTGCCAGCTATGGTTCGAGAAGGCGAGGCGTTCGGTGACGATGAAGGTGGCGGCGTAGCCGACGACCTGCCCGTCGTAGGTCACGACGAACTGGCCCTCGCCGAAGGTGTTGATCTGCCCGCGGATCTGGCCGTGGGTGTAGGGCACCTCGCCGGGGTAGGCGCGCGCGGTCAGCTCGACGATGGCGGGGATGTCGGCGAGGGTCGCGTTGCGGATCGCGATCGCCGCGCGCGACAGGGCGCGCCCGTCGTCCGCCGCCCCGCTCTCGGGAGTCTCGTCGGTGCGCTTGTCCATGGTCCGCCTCCCGTGGTCTGAGACCGGGAAACATAGGGCGCGCGGGCGCCGCGAGGCGAGGGGGACCGGCGATGATCGTGATCCATTCCGAGGCGCACCGCAGACGCGACGCCCTGACCGAGCTGCACGGCGGGCGCCTCGTGCGCCCGTTCGAACGCCCCGAACGGGTCGACCACATCCTCGCGCGCCTCGCCGAGACCGGCTTCCCCGCGCCCGAGGCGCCCGCCGAGCACGGCCTCGACCCCGTCGCCGCCGTGCACGACCGCGGCTATCTCGACTTCCTCGCGAGCGTCTGGGACGACTGGCGCGCGCTCGGCCACGAGGGCGAAGCGATGGCGACCGTCTGGCCCTCGCGCCGGATGTGGCGCTCGGCGGTGCCCGAGGACGTCGAGGGCCGGCTCGGCTGGTACGCCCTCGCCGGCGAGACCGCGATCACCGAAGGGACCTGGGCGGCCGCGCGCGCCGCGGCCGACGTGGCGCTGACAGCGGCGCGCCGTGTCGCCGAGGGCGCCCCCGCGGCCTTCGCGCTCTGCCGCCCGCCCGGCCACCACGCCGCGCAGGATATGTTCGGCGGCTACTGCTTCCTCAATAACGCCGCGATCGCCGCGCAGGCGCTGCGCGACGCCGGCGCGGCCCGCGTCGCGGTGCTCGACGTCGACTTCCACCACGGCAACGGCACGCAGGCGATCTTCTACGAGCGCGGCGACGTGGTGTTCGCCTCGATCCACGGCGATCCGGCGCACGCCTTCCCGCACTTCCTCGGCGGCGCCGAGGAGACGGGCGCGGGCGACGGCGAGGGCGCCAACCACAACTTCCCCCTGCCCCCCGGCACGGGCTGGGACGACTGGTCCGGGGCGCTGGCAGCGGCGCTCGCGGCGGTCGACGGGGCGGAGGCGCTCGTGGTCTCGCTCGGCGTCGACACCTTCCGGGACGACCCGATCAGCTTCTTCCACCTCAAGAGCGATGATTTCCTGCGCCTCGGCGAAGCGATCGCCTCCCGTCCGCACCCGACGCTGTTCGTGATGGAGGGCGGCTACGCCGTCGCCGAGATCGGGCTCAACACCGTCAACGTGTTGCAGGGATACGAGGGGGCGTGAGCGAAACGACCCGGCCGGGGTTCCAACCGCCGCTTTCCACGCTGCGAAACAGGAAGCCGCGCGTTCGGTCACGCGTGAGCGGCTTCGCGGGAGTCCCGACTTGACACGATCAGAAGCCCCCGAGCCAACGGGGGTCCGCCGACAGGGAGGCCGACGGGAAGGAAGGCGCGTCGCGCCCCCGCTCGCCACAGCCGTGCTCGCGGGGGCCGCGCTCGCGGGCTGCGCGGGCGACGAGGGCACCTTCTCCGAGCCCGTCGACTTCGAGGCGCCCGAGACCACGGTCGCCTACGAGCCGGTGGTCGAGGGCGCGCCGAGCGAGGAGATCGCCGAGCTGGTGCGCGAGAGCGCGCTGGTGTTCCGCCGCCGCGGCGACGGCGCGCAGTCGCTCGCCTTCCTGCGACGGCGCGCTCAGGGCGACGTCGACACGGTGCAGCGCATCCTGCGCGCCTACGGCTACTACGAGGCCGAGGTCGAGGTCGAAATCGAGGAGCTGGTGCCCGACCCCGAGGGGGGCGAGGTGCCCGAGGGCGCCGAACCCTCGGGCTCGGGCGAGGACGTCGCGGGCGGCGAGGCGGTCTCGGGCGGGGGCTTCTTCGACTTCCTCCCGACCTTCGGCCTGTTCGGCGAGAGCTTCCCCGACCCCGAGGCGCGCGTCACCCTCGCGATCGAGCCGGGGCCGGCCTTCACGCTCGCGCGCCACGACTTCGCGCTCTCGGGCTTCGAGCCGGGCGCGCCGCCCGCGCTCGGCCCGGCGATCGCCTACGGCTCGCCGGTGGGCATGCCCGCCGAGGCCGCGCCGATCCTGAACGCCGAGAACGCCGCCGTCGCCGCCGCGCGCGGCCAGGGGTTCTACTACGCCGACAGTCCGGGGCGCGACGCGGTCGCCGATCTCGACGAGGACACGATCGAGGTCGAGACCCCGATCGCCACGGGGCGCGCCTACCGCTTCGGCCCGACCACCATCACCGGCTCGCCCAACGTCGAGACCGAGTACCTGCGCACCTACATCCCCTGGGCGGAGGGCGAGCTGGTCGACGCCGGCCTCATGGCCGAGTACCAGCGCGCGCTGCTCGGCACGGGGCTGTTCCGCTCGGGCTTCGTGACGCTGCCCGACACGCCGCCCGAGGGCGAGGTCGCGCCCGTGACGGTCGAGCTGGAGGAGGCGCCGGTGCGCTCGGTCGCGCTCGGCGCGCGCTTCTCGACCGACGAGGGTCCGGGCGCGCGGGCGCTGTTCGAGCACCGCAACCTGTTCGGCGCCAACGAGACGCTGCGTCTCACGCTCGAAGGCACGATCGACGAGCAGACCTTCCTGACCGAGTACCGCGAGCCGCAGTTCCTGCGCCCCGGCCAGGATCTCGTCTCCAGCCTGGAGTTCCGCCGCATCGAGGAGGACCAGTTCGACGAGCTCGGCGCGACCTTCCAGCTCGGGCTCGCGCGCATCGTGAGCGAGCGCTGGACGGTCGGCTTCGGCGGGCTGATCGAGGTCAGCCAGATCACCGACATGGGCGAGGAGCAGACCGCCTACCTGTTCGGCATTCCGCTGAACGCGGTCTACGACTCGACCGAGAGCCTGTTGAACCCGGTCGACGGCGAGCGCTTCGGCGTGCAGCTCACCCCCTTCGGCGGCTTCTTCGACGACGAGCCGGTCGGCTTCGGGGTGATCGACGCCTTCGGGCGGATCTACCGCCCGCTCGACCGCGACGAGGACTTCGTGGTCGCCGCCCGCACCCGTCTCGGCGCGATCCCCTCGGGGAGCCTCGACGACGTGCCCCCGACCCGGCGCCTCTACTCGGGCGGCGCGGGCTCGGTGCGCGGCTACGCAGAGGACTTCATCGGCCCGCTCGACGACAACAACGACCCCATCGGCGGGCGCTCGGTGATCGAAGCGGGGCTGGAGCTGCGCTACCCGATCGTGGGCGATCTCGGCGGCGTGGTCTTCACCGAGGGCGGCTCGGTCTCGACCGAGATCGTGCCCGACTTCGACGAGGGCTTCCAGCTCGCGGCCGGCGCCGGCTTTCGCTACTATTCGCCCGTCGGCCCGATCCGGCTCGACTTCGCGTTCCCGGTGAACGGACGCGACGCCGACGACACGTTCCAGTTCTACATCTCGATCGGCCAGGCCTTCTGAGGAGCGACCCCATGTCCCGTCGGCTGCCCCGGCGTCTGCTCGTCCCCGCGGTCCTGGCGTGCTCGCTCGCGGCCGTGCCGGCCTCGGCGCAGTTCTCCTTCCTCGGGCTGCAGAACAACCTGATCGAGTTCGTGCTCGACCAGATCAGCGTGCCCGGCGAGTTCGAGATCTCGGCCGAGCGCGTCGAGGAGGGCGAGGAGGGCTCGACCGATCTCGTCGGCCTCACCATCGCCGACGCCGACGGGGTGTGGCTGCGCGTCGGGCGCGCCTCGCTCGCCTGGACGCCCTCGCAGATCCTGCGCGGCAACCTGTTCATCGACCGCCTCGCCGCCTCGGACGTGGACTACCTGCGCGCGCCCGGCGCCTCGGTCGAGGTCAAGGAGGACGCGGAAGCGGCCCAGGACGACGGCGAGCTGTTCGACTGGCCGCGCGCGCCGATCGACGTCGAGGTCGAGGAGCTGCGCCTCGACGACTTCACCGCGAGCCCTGGCACGCTCGCCGAACAGGGCTTCTCGATAAACGCGACCGGCTCGGCGCGCGACTGGGGCGACATCCAGGCGCTCGACCTCGAGGTCACCCGCACCGCCGCGGTCGCGGGCACCATCCGCGTCGACTACGAGCGCGACTTCGAGGCCGACACGCTGAACCTCGATCTCCTGGCCGAGGAGAACGCGGGCGGGCTGGTGGCCGAGATCGCGGGGCTGCCGGCGGGCTCGGCCACCAGCGCGCGCGTGGACGCCTCCGGGCCGCTCACCGACTGGACGCTCGATCTCGCGGTCACCGCCGACGAGGTGATCGCGCTCGACGGTGGGGCGCGCGTCGACCTGACGGCGCCGATCGAGGTGCGCGCCAACCTCGAAGCCGAGCCCGGCGGCCAGCTCGACCCGGGCGTCGCGCGCCTGCTCGCGCCGCGGGCGACGCTCGACGTCGCGGTGGTCGAGGGCGAGGACGGCATCATCCGCATCCAGAGCGCGCGGATCGACAGCCCCGAGATCACCTTCGCGGCCAACGGCTTCTACGACCAGCCCGGCGAGCGGCTGGACCTCGACGTGCGCCTCGACGCCTCGCCGGGCCTCGCCGAGGGCGCCGAGGGGGTGAGCTTCGCCGCCCTCGGCCTCGACGGCAACGTGCAGGGCCCGCTCGACGGGCTGCAGGGCAACGCCGAGATCCGCGTCGAGGGGCTCGCGAGCTCCACCGCCGACGTCGAGACCGCGGCCGTGACCGCGACCTTCGAGACCACGCCCGAGGTGGCGCGCGTCAACCTCGACGGCGACGGCCGGGGCCTGCGCCTCGACCGGCTCGGGCCGGACATCCTGGAGACCTTCGATCTGCTCGGCCGCGCCGTCTACGAGATCGAGCCGGGCGTCGCGCGGCTCAACGTCTTCCGCCTCGACACCGGCCCGCTCGACGTCCGGGCCGAGGGCGTGGTCGACACCGGAGGCAACACGCTCGATCTGCGCTACGAGATCGTCGCCGACCGGATCGCCGAGATCGCGGCGGCCTACGAGCAGGAGGCGCGCGGCGACTTCCGGATGCAGGGCGCGGTCGACGGCCCCCTCGACGCGCCGACGCTCGACGGCACCATCGCCCTCACCGGCCTCGCCTACCAGGGCGAGGAATACGGCGAGGTCGACGTCCGCCACGTCGCCACCTTCGACCAGGACCCCGACGGGCGGTTGACGGTCAACGCCTCCGGCTCGCGCTACGGCCCGGCCGAGGTGGCGACGCGGTTCGTGCTCGACGGCGACGTGCTGACCCTGGACGAGCTGCGCGTCGCGGCCCTCGACGCCATGGTGACGGGCCAGCTCGACCTGAACACCGCCTCGACGCTCGCCACCGGCGAGATCGAGATCGACGTGCCCTCGCTCGACGCCGCGCAGGCCGCGACCGGGCTCGAGCTCCAGGGCTCGGGCGGCGGCACGATCACGCTCGACGTCGAGGAGGTCGAGCAGGCGTTCGGCACCACCGAGCGCCAGCAGGTCGCGGCCCTCGACCTCGCCTTCCGGGACTTCCGCGGTTTCGAGGCGTCGGTCGCGCGCGTCGCGATCGACGGCCGGGTGCGCGACGTGCTGGAGACGCCCACGGGCGATCTGACCTTCACCGTCGAGAACGCGCGCCACCCGCAGGGCGCGCTCGACAGCGCGACCATCGAGGCCCGCGCCGAGCGGCTCATGCGCCGCGGCACGCTCGATCTCGACCTGACCGTCGAGGGCGCCGAGGCCACCGACGCCGCGCGCGTCGCGCGTCTCACCGGCACGGCGCAGATCCGCGACATCGAGGCGAGCCCCTCGGCCGACTTCGACCTGACCGCGCAGGACGTGACCTCGGACGCGGTCGAGGGCGGGGCGCGGCTTTCGCGGCTGACGCTCGACGGCACGGCGCGCGATCTGACGGGCGCGATCTCGGGCGAGGCGCGCGCGGTCGCCGAGGCGATCGAGGCGGCGGGCTACGCGGTGGACGACCTGACGCTCGACACCGACTTCACCGACGTGCTCGAAGGCGGCACGGTCGACGGCACGCTCACCGTCCGGGGCGTCGACGGCCCGGACGCCCGCCTCGCCCGCGCCGAGGCGGATTTCGAGGTGACCGACCCGACCGGCGCGCCCGCGGCGACGCTCGACCTGACGGCCCAGGACATCGCCGCCGCCGACGTCGCCATCGCCTCGATGACCGCGAACGCGAGCACCACCGACCTGACCGGCAGCCCCTCGGTCGAGGCGACGGCGACGCTCGCCTCGATCGACGGCGCGGGCGTCGCGGTGCGCCAGGTCGACCTGACCGCCGATCTCGCCGACGTGACCGGCACCGGCTCGGGCACGGCCGAGGTGGTCGCGACCGGCCTCTCCGGCGCGGCCGAGGCGCGGCGGATCACGGTGGACGCCGACATGAGCGGGCTGACCGACCCCGCCGGCACGATCCGGGTCCGCACGGACGGGCTCTCGGCCGGCGGCGTGGGCGTCGGCGAGGCGCGGCTCGACGCGCGGCTGATCGACCGCGGCGAGACCACCGCCGTCGACGCGACCCTCGCCGCGCCGACGCTCAGCACGGGCGAGCTGACGGTCACCGGTACCGAGCTTCGCGCCGAGATCGCCGACGCGCTCGGCACCCCGGTGCTCGACGTGGCCCTCACGCTCGACGGCGTCGACGGCGCGCCGGTCACGGTCGAGAATCCGCGGCTGACGGTCGAGGGGCCGCTCTCGCGCCTCGACGTCGCGCTCGATGCGGCCGGCGAGTACGACCGCCGCCCGCTCGACGTGGGAGTGCGCGCCCGCGCCGACGTCGAAGGCCCGCTCGCGGTCACGGTCTCGACGCTCGACGCCACCCTCGGCGACGCGCGCGTCGGGCTCGACCAGCCGCTCGTCGTGCGCACGCGGGGCTCGGCGACCGAACTGCGCGACCTCGCGCTGTCGCTGCCGGGCGGGCGGATCGCCGGGCAGGCGACGCTCTACCAGAACGGCGCCGCCGGCGATCTCGCCGGCGACTTCGACGACCTCGGCCGGCTCGACGCGCTCGCCGAGGACCTGCCGCTGACGGCCGGCCGGCTCGATCTCGACACCGCGTTCGACACCCGCCCCGGCTCGGCGGGCGCGACGATCGACGGCGACGCCTCGGGCCTCGTGTTCGAGGACGCGCTCGCCGACGTCGGCGGGCTCGGCGCCACGATCGACGGCGACTGGGACGGGCGCCGCCTCGACGCGAGCCTGCGCGTCACCGGCGACTTCGGCGATCCGGTCGCGATCGAGGCCGGCGTGCCGCTGCGCCCGACCGGCGAGATCGCGCCGGCGCTGGTCGAGACCGCGCCGCTGTCCGCGAGCGTCGAGTGGGAGGGGCGGATCGACCGGCTCTGGGCACTGGTGCCGGCGCCCGACAGCGTGCTCGACGGCGACGCCACCATCGACGTCCAGGTCTCGGGCACGCCGGCCGCCCCGGAGATCGGCGGCACCTTCGAGCTGGCCGACGGGCAGTACCAGAACCTCGAGACCGGCACGATCCTGACCGATGTCGAGATCGACACCGAGTTCGCCGGCACCGACCGGGTCGTGCTCTCGCTCGACGCGCGCGACGGCGCGGGCGGTACGGTCACGGGGCGGGTAGCGCTCGACGGCGCGACCCTCGACGCCTCGATCGAGGCCGACGGCGCCGTGCTCGTGCGCCGCGACGACGTCACCGCGCGGATCTCGGCCGACATCGCCGCAGAGGGCCCGCTCACCGGCTTCGACGTCAGCGGCGAGGTGGTGATCGACCGCGCCGAGATCCGCCTCGTCAACGCCACGCCCCCCTCGGTCGCCTCGCTCGGCGAGGTGCGCATCAAGGGCGAGCCGATCGAGGAGGAGGAAGCCTCGGGAGAGGGCGCGATCGGGCTCGATCTCGCGATCCGCGCGCCGAACGACGTGTTCGTGCGCGGGCGCGGGCTCGACAGCGAGTGGGAGATCGACCTGGAGGTCGACGGCACCGCCTCGGACCCGCGCATCACCGGCACGGTCGAGCGCATCCGCGGCGTGCTCGACTTCCTCGGCAAGCGCTTCGATCTGGAGGAGGGCCAGGTGACCTTCACCGGCGGACAGGAGATCGACCCGCGCCTGAACGTGGCGCTCGCGCACACCAACGACGGCGTCACCGGCTTCGTGCGCGTCGAGGGCACCGCCTCGGAGCCGGTGATCCGCTTCACCTCCGACCCCGCCCTGCCCGAGAGCGAGGTGCTGCCGCGCACGGTGTTCGGCCAGTCCTCGCAGTCGCTCTCGCCGGCCGAGGCGCTCCAGCTCGCCAACGCGGTCGCCACCCTCCTCGACGGCTCCGGCGGCACCTTCGACCAGATCCGCTCGGCCGTCGGCGTCGACGTGCTGCGCATCGACACCACCGCCTCGGGCGGCGCGGCGCTGACGGTCGGGCGCAACGTCGGCGACAACGTCTTCATCGGCGCCTCGCAGCCGATCGACGGCAGCGAGACCGAGGTGGTGGTCGAGGTCGAGGTGTTCGGCAACGTCAGCGTCGACGGGCAGGTCGAGAGCGACGGCTCGACCTCGCTCGGCGTCAACTGGCGCAGGGATTTCTGAGCGCCGACCGGTGGCGCGGGGAGGTCCGGGCGCCGATCCGGCGGTGCGGGCGCGTCCGGGCGCCGCGTCGTCGGGCGGGCTCCCCCGCTCCGCCTCGTGGATCGACCGAGACGCCCGCGCCCCCGGCCGGGCGGTTTCGGAAGGTGGCAACTCCTTGAAGAACCTCGGAGAGTCGATCCGCCACCGGGGAGCCCGGCGGGCCGAGCCGTCCCGGTCGAACCGCCGGCGGCTGTCACACGGTCGTGCGATGTCGCTCGCGGTGGCGTCTCGCGACTGGCGGCCCCCGGACGTTGCGGGCATGGTGCCCTCCATCGACCCGCCGGGACGGAGAACCTCGTCATGGCCCTGACACCGATCCGCGCCGGCCTCGCCGCCGCGCTTCTCGCCCTCGTGGCCGCCTCGCCGGCCGCGCCGCAGGGCATGCCCGCCGAGCCGCCGGTGGACGTCGCGGCACCGCTCACCGACGAGGTGATCGACTACGACGTCTATACCGGCCGCTTCGAGGCGGCCGAGATCGTCGAGCTGCGCGCCAGGGTATCGGGCTATCTCTCCGAGCAGCGCTTCACCGACGGCGCGCTGGTCGAGAAGGGCCAAGTGCTGTTCGTGATCGACCAGCGCCCGTTCCAGAACGCGGTCGAAGGCGCCAAGGCCGCGCTCGAGTCGGCCAAGGCCGCGCGCCAGCTCGCCCAGGTTGAACTCGACCGCGCCCTCCAGCTCGCCGAGCGCAACGTCGGCACCCAGCAGGAGGTCGACCGCACCCGCGCGCAGATGACCCAGGCCGAGGCCGAAGTGCGCGTGGCCGAGACCGATGTCGCCGAGGCCGAACTGGATCTGGAGTTCACCACCATCAACGCCCCCTTCTCCGGGCGCATCAGCGACGGCGAGGTCGATCCGGGCAACCTGGTGGTCGGCGGCACGAGCGGCACCACGCTGCTCGCGACCGTGGTGCGCATCGCGCCGATCCACTTCACCTTCACCGCCTCCGAGGCGGACTACCTGCGCTACTCGCGGCTGATCCCGATCGCCGAGCGCCCCGCTGGCGAGGGCACGCGCCGCCCGGCGGCGATCAAGCTGATCGACGAGGACGACTTCGTCCACGAGGCCTACCTCGACTTCGTCGACAACCGCCTGAACCCCGACGCCGGCACCATCGAGGTGCGCGCCGTGGTCGAGGAGCCGGCCGACGTGCTGGTGCCCGGCGTGTTCGGCCGCATCCGCACGCGCGCGGGCGAACCCTACGAGGCGCCGTTGATCCCCGACGACGCGATCCTCTCGGACCAGGCCGACAAGATCGTCCTCACCGTGGACGGCGAGAACAAGGTCAGGCCCGCGCGCGTCACGCTCGGCCCGCTCCATCGCGGGCTGCGCGCGATCCGCGAGGGTCTCTCGGCCGACACGCGGGTGATCGTCGCCGGCGTGATGCGCGCGCAGCCCGGCCAGACGGTCCAGCCCAACGAGGTCAAGCTCGAATTCGAGGACTGAGCCGATGGCGCGCTTCAGCCACTTCTTCATCGACCGCCCGATCTTCGCGGCGGTGGTCTCGATCCTGCTCGTGGTGCTGGGCGCGGTCGCCTACACCGCGCTGCCGGTCTCGCAGTATCCCGAGATCGCGCCCCCTTCGGTCGAGGTGCGCGCGAACTACCCCGGCGCCTCCGCCGAGACGGTGGCCGACACCGTCGCCGCCGTGATCGAGGAGGAGGTCAACGGCGTCGAGGGCATGCTCTACATGACCTCGCAGTCGACCGGCGACGGCTCGATGACGCTCTCGGTCACCTTCGAGCTCGGCACCGACGTCGACCAGGCGCAGGTGCTGGTGCAGAACCGCGTCGCCGCCGCCGACCCCAGACTGCCCGAGCCCGTGCGCCGCCAGGGCGTGACCACGCAGAAGTCCTCGCCGGACCTGATGATGGTCATCCACATGCTGTCGCCCGACGACAGCCGCGACCAGCTCTACATCTCGAACTATGCCAAGACCCAGGTGGTCGATCGCCTGCGTCGCGTCGAAGGCGTGGGACGGGCCACCGTGTTCGCCGAGCGCGCCTATTCGATGCGCGTCTGGCTCGATCCGCAACTGGTCGCGGCGCGCAACCTGACCGCCGCCGAGGTGGTCACGGCCCTTCGCGCCAACAACACCGAGATCGCGTCGGGCACGATCAACCGCCTGCCGGTGCCCGACCAGTCGGCCTACGAGCTGCAGGTGACCACCCGCGGCCGCCTCGTCGAGCCGGAGGCCTTCGGCGAGATCGTGGTCGCCTCGCGTGACGACGGCTCGGTGGTGCGCGTCGCCGACATCGGCCGCGTCGAGCTCGGCGCCGAGAGCTACGCGATCAACGGCTATCTCGACGACAACACCGCGCTGCCGATCGGCATCTTCCAGCGTCCGGGCTCGAACGCGCTGGAGACCGCCGCGGCGGTGCTCGCCGAGATGGAGGCCATGTCGGCCGATTTCCCCGTCGGCGTCGAATACACCGTGGTCTACAACCCGACCGAGTTCATCGCCGCCTCGATCGAGGAGGTCTACGTCACGCTGTTCCAGGCGATGGCGCTGGTGGTGCTGGTGATCGTGGTGTTCCTGCAGTCGATCCGCACCGCGATCATCCCGGTGGTCGCGATCCCCGTCAGCCTGATCGGCACGTTCCTGGCGATGGCCGCCTTCGGCTTCTCGCTCAACCAGCTCTCGCTGTTCGGCCTCGTGCTCGCGATCGGCATCGTGGTCGACGACGCCATCGTCGTGGTCGAGAACGTCGAGCGCTACCTGCGCGAAGGGCTCGACCCGCGCGAGGCCGCGCGAAAGACCATGGAGGAGGTGTCGGGCGCGCTGATCGCCACCACGCTGGTGGTGCTCGCGGTGTTCCTGCCGGTAGCCTCGGTCTCGGGCATCTCGGGGCAGTTCTTCGAGCAGTTCGCGCTGACCATCGCCGCTTCGACCACGATCTCGACGCTGGTCTCGCTGACGCTCTCGCCGGCGCTCGCGGCCCTTCTGATGCGCGCGCCGCAGCCGGCCGGGCGCGAGCCGCCCCCGGGGTGGCGCAAGGCGCTGTTCTACGCCGGCCGCCCCGCGCGGCGCTTCTCGCGCGCCTTCAACAGCGGCTTCGACCGTCTCTCGAACGGCTACGCCCGACTGGTGCGCAGCGTGCTGCGCGTGGCGGCGCTGGCGCTCGTGGTCTATGCGGGACTGCTGGTGCTGACGGTCGAGCGCTTCCAGGCCGCCCCCACCGGCTTCATCCCCGAGCAGGACCAGGGCTATCTGATCACGGTGGTCCAGTTGCCGCCGGGCTCGGCGCTCTCGCGCACCGACGCCGTCGCCAAGCGCGCCTCCGACGTCATGCTCGAACACCCCGCGGTCGCGCACACCGTGCGCATCGTCGGGCTGAACGGCGCCACCTTCACCACCGCGCCCGACGCGGCGGCGATCTTCGTGCCGATGCGCGACTTCGCCTGGCGCGCCGAGAACGGCTATCCGGCCGGCCGCGTGCTCGGCGAGCTGCAGGGCCAGCTGTTCGGCGCGATCAAGGAAGGCATGATCTTCCTGATCCAGCCGCCCCCCGTGAGCGGCGTCAGCCCCACGGGCGGCTGGAAGATGTACATCCAGGACCGGCGCGGACGCGGGCTCGACGCGCTCGCCGACACTGTCAACCAGATGATGGGCGCGGCGATGCAGGTGGACGGCATCGTGCGCCCCTTCACCCAGTTCAACGTCGCCTCGCCCCGCATCTTCGCCGACCTCGACCGGGTCAAGGCCGAGAAGATCGGGGTCACTGCCGACCAGGTGAACACCACGCTCGAGGTCTACCTGGGCTCGGCCTTCGTCAACGACTTCAACTTCCTCGGCCGCACCTTCCGCGTCACCGCACAGGCCGACGGCGAGTTCCGCGACACGCCGGGCGACATCGCCAACCTGCGCACTCGATCGGCCTCGGGCGGCATGGTGCCGATCGGCTCGGTCGCGACCTTCCGCGACACCACCGGCCCCTACCGCGTCGCGCGCTACAACCTCTACCCGGCCGCGGCGCTGCAGGGATCGCAGGCGCCCGGCGTCTCCACCGGCGAGGCGCTCGTGAGGATGGAACGGGTCGCCGCCGAGACGCTGCCCTCGGGCTTCGGCTACGAGTGGACCGAGCTCGCGCTGCAGGAGAAGCTGGCGCAGGGCAACACCGCCTTCCTGTTCGGCCTCGCCGTGCTCGCGGTCTATCTGGTGCTCGCGGCCCAGTACGAGAGCTGGACGCTGCCGCTCGCGGTGATCCTGATCGTGCCGATGTGCGTCCTGGCCGCGATCCAGGGGGTGCTCTGGCGCGGGCTCGACAACAACATCCTGACGCAGGTGGGGCTCGTGGTGCTGGTCGGGCTCGCGTCGAAGAACGCCATCCTGATCGTCGAGTTCGCGCGTCAGGCCGAGGCCGAGGGGCGCACCCGCGTCGAGGCCGCGATCGAGGCGGCGCGCCTGCGCCTGCGCCCGATCCTGATGACCTCGCTCTCCTTCGTGCTCGGCGTGGTGCCGCTGCTCATCGCCACCGGCGCGGGCGCGGAGATGCGCATCGCCCTCGGCACCGCGGTGTTCTTCGGCATGATCGGCGTTCTGGTGTTCGGGCTGGTGTTCACGCCCGTGTTCTACGTGGTCTGCCGCTGGCTCGCCGCCACGGGCGCGCGTCTGACCGGGCGCGGCGGGGAGGCGGCATGAGGCGCGCCTTCCCCGCCGCGCTCCTGCTCGCCCTCGCCGCGCTCGCCCTGGTGGTCCCGACGCCCACGGCGCTCGTAGGCAAGGCCGCGGCGGCGAACCGGGGCGTGGCCGGTCACTGGCTCGTGGCCAACGAGCGCGCGATCATCCGCCTCGAACCCTGCGGCCCGACGATGTGCGGCCGCCTCGCCTGGCTCTCCGAGCCCTACGCCGACGACGGCGGGCCGAAGCGCGACACCGAGAACCCCGACCCGAGCCGGCGCGGGCGCCCGCTCTGCGGCCTCCGCCTCGTCAGCGGGCTGGAACGCGCGGGCGCGGACCGCTGGGAGGACGGCGAGATCTACAACTCGCGCGACGGCTCGATCTACGGCCTCGACGTCGAGCTGTCGGGGCCGGACACCCTCTCGGTGCGCGGCTACCTCGGCGTGCGCCTGTTCGGTCGGACGCAGAAGTGGACGCGCGTCGGCGGCGACCGCGGCGGCTGCCCGACGAGGTTCCTGCCGGGGAACGATCGGTAGGGTCGTGGCCGGGGGATGGCGGGCTCGGGTAGGGTGTCCGGGTGCCGGCAGCGGTCGTACGGCGTCGCCGGCCTCAAGCTCGATCATCCGAACATCTTCAGGCATTCAGCCGAGCCCCGGTCGTCGGCGGACGACGTCGAACACTCTCGAGGCATGGATCGAGGCGACATCGCTGCGCTTTCGCGCGCTCGGGGCCCTGGCATCGTCCCGCCGGCGGGATCGTCGTTCGCACCCGTAACATGGAGCGGGCTAGCCAAGCGCGTCCGCCGGCGGCAGGGTCGCGCCGTCAGCGCGTGGAGCCATGGGTCGGGCGGGTCGACACGATGAACGCATGTCCCCGCCGCGTGGCCGGCTACGCCGCCGCGATCGTCGGTCTCGTCGTCCTGGCCGCGCTCACGGGATGCGCGCGCCCGGTCGAGCACCGGCCGTTATCGCCCGAAGCCCACGCGGCGACCGAGCTGCGCGAGGTGTTCCCCCATCGCTTCTGGGGCGACGAGGCGCCCGACGAGATCGAGCGCCGCATCCGCGAGCGGGCGCCGGCGCTGCGCGCGCGCTTTCCCGAGGCGGTCGACGCGCGCCCCGAGGAGGCGCCGTTCAGTCGGCTCCTCGCGATCTCGGGCGGGGGCGCCAACGGCGCGTTCGGCGCGGGCCTGCTCGCGGGCTGGAGCGAGAGCGGCGAGCGGGTCGACTTCGGCGTGGTCACCGGGGTCAGCACCGGCGCGATCATCGCGCCCTTCGCCTTCCTCGGCCCCGACTACGACGAGACCCTGGTCGACATCTACGCCGCCGGCGCGCGCGATCAGGTCTTCGAGCCGACCCCGCTCGGCGGGCTGCTGTTCGGCTCGGCCGCGGCCGACACGACCCCGCTTCGCCGCCAGATCGAGCGCCACGTCACGCCCGAGTTGATCGAGGCGATCGCGCGCGAGTACGAGCGCGAGCGCCAGTTGTTCATCGTGACCACGCACTTCGACGCCAACCGCCCCGTGGTCTGGGACATCGGCGCCATCGCGACGGAGCGCGACGACGAGGCGGTGCGTCTGATCCGCGAGATCATCCAGGCTTCCGCGGCGATCCCGGCCTTCTTCCCGCCGGTGCCGATCGCCTTCGAGCACGACGGACAGACCTTCACCGAACTTCATGTGGACGGCGGTCTGTCGCACAACGTCTTCGCCTATCCGGCGCAGATCCCGGTCGGGCGGCTCGACGAGATCCTGGGCCTCCGCTTCCGGCGCGAGATCTACGTGATCCAGAACAGCAACGAGCGGCTCGACTACAGCCCCGCGCCGACGCGGCTCGTGCCGATCGCCGCGCGCGCGATCAACACGCTGTTGCAGAACCATCTGAACGCGGACCTGGAGCGGATCTACTGGCTGAGCCGGCGCGACGGGCTGGGCTTTGGCATGGTCGCGATCCCCGAGAGCTTCGAGGCCGATGGCAGCACCGCGTTCGACCCGGTCTACATGCGCGCCTTGATCGAGGTCGGGCGCGAGATCGGCCGGACCGGCACGTTCTGGCGCGACCGGCCCGCCACGATCGAGAGCGCGGGGTCGCGCGCCGAGGGCGAATGAGGCTTGCGCTGTGCGACGGGCGGGCGTTCTCTCGCGGCGACGATGACAGGCCGTTCGCGACCGGGTCGTTCGACCGGAGTAGAAGAGCGCCATGAGTACGGGACGGACCACGACCCGCGTTGCGATCGTCTTACCGGTTTGCCAACCGCGCCCGGCACGCAGGTAAGCCGTGGACACGACGACGCTGCCGGTCGACGGCTTTCTCGCCTACACCGTGGGCATCGTGGTCTACTTCGTCGGCATGACGCTGACCGGCCGGATCAGCGTCCTACGACACTACAACATCCCCGAGCCGGTGACGGGCGGGATCGTGGCCGCCCTCGCGGCCCTCGCGCTGTTCGTCGCCACGGGGCTCGCGCTCGACTACGATCTGGAGACGCGCGACCGGCTTCTGGTCTACTTCTTCACCGCGATCGGGCTCAACGCACGGCTCGGCGATCTGGTGCGGGGCGGCAGACCGCTCGCGATCCTCCTCGGCCTGACGCTCGGCTTCATCGTGGTGCAGGACGTGATTGGGGTCGTGATGGCGCTGATCATCGGCCAGCCGAGCGCGGTCGGCATCCTCGCAGGCTCGGCCTCGCTGATCGGCGGGCATGGCACCGCCATCGCCTGGGCGCCCGAGATCGCCGCCGAGCACGGCGTGCCGGGGGCGCTGGAGATCGGCGTGGCCTCCGCGACCCTCGGGCTGGTGGTCGCAAGCCTGATCGGCGGGCCGATCGCCGCCCGCCTGCTCGCGCGCCACGACGTCGGGCCCGCCCACGACGGGGCCCCGATCGTCGGCATCCCGCATGAGGACGCGGACGTCGAGCAGATCAATCATATTTCCATCATGCGCGTGCTGCTCGTGCTTCACATCGCCATCATCCTCGGCTTCGCCCTCGGCGAGGCGATCGCCGGGGCCGGGCTCAAGCTGCCGCTGTTCGTCTCGTGCCTGATGGTGGCGATCGTGCTGTCCAACACCGTGCCGCGCGTGCTGCCGCGACTGCGCTGGCCCGCGCGCACCAAGGCGCTGGCGCTGGTGTCGGACTTCTCGCTCGGGCTGTTCATCGCGATGTCGCTGATGGGGATGCAGCTCTGGGCCGTCGCCGATCTCGCCGGGCCGCTCCTGGTACTGCTCGCCGCTCAAGTGGCGGCGGTGGTGGCGTTCATCCTGTTCGTGCTGTTCCCGCCGATGGGACGCGACTATCTCGCCGTGGTGCTCAGTGCCGGCTTCGCGGGCTTCGCGCTCGGGGCCACGCCGACGGCGGTGGCCAACATGACCGCAGTGACCAAGACCCACGGGCCGGCGCCGACCGCCTTCATCATCCTGCCGCTGGTCGGCGCCTGCTTCGTCGACATCACCAACGCCTTCGTGATCCAGGCCTTCCTGAGCCTCTGAGCGGCAGGCGCGAGCGGGGCTGGCGCGCGACGGCTCATCCCTTCATCGGCACGCGCATCAGCAGGGTGTAGAGCACCGGCACGAGCCCGAGGGTGATCGCGGTGCCGACGATCAGGCCGAAGGCGATCACGCTCGCCATGCCGTAGAACAGCGCGCCGCCGAACAGGATCAGCGGCACGAGGCCGAGCACGGTCGTCAACGTCGTCATCAGGATCGGTCGCAGCCGCGCGAGGCAGGCGCGGATCACCGCCTCGCGCGGCGCGAGGCCCGAAGCGCGCTCGACCTCGATGCGGTCGATCAGCACGATGGCGTTGTTGATCAGGATGCCCGCGAGGCTGAAGAAGCCGAGCAACACCATGAAGCCGTAGGGCGCGCCCATGATCACGAGCCCGAGCGTGCCGCCGATCATCACGAGCGGGATGGTGGCGACGATGATGCCGCCGCGGCGCAGCGAGTTGAACTGACCGACCAGGAGCACGACGATGCCGCCGAGGGCGATCGGTAACAGGCCGAACAGGTTGTCGTTGGCCTCGGCCTGATCGGCGATCTCGCCGCCGATGCGCCAGACGTGGCCAGCCGGCAGGTCGAGCGCGTCGAGGGTCGGGCGCAGCCGCGCCAGCAGCTCGGGCGCGCTGAGGTCGGGGTGGCGCGCCTCCACCGTCACGGTCCGCTGCTGGTCGAGGCGCTTGATCCGACTCGGCTGCCACTTGGGCACGACGGCCGCGACCTGGTCGAGGCTGACGACGGTGTCGCCGGCAGACGAATAGACCTGCGCGCGAGAGAGGGCGGCGATCGAGAAGCGCATGGCCTCCTCGCCGCGCAGCACCACCGGGATCACCCGGTCGCCCTCGCGGTAATCGGTGAGCCGCACGCCCGCGAAGGTGGCGTCGAGCGAGCGCGCCACGTCGGTCGAGGTGACCCCGGCGCGGCGCGCGCGGGTCTGATCGACCTCGACGCCGAGCACCAGCACGCGGTTCTCCCAGTCCTGCTTGATCCCGGCGGTGTCGGGGATGGCGTGGAGCGCCTCGACGATCTCGCCCGCCGCGGCGGTCAGCGCCTCGGCCCGGGGGCCGATCAGCTCGATCTCGACGATGCCGGGCTCGGTCGAGCCGAACCACATCCGCTTGGCGTCGCCCCGCGCCGCCGGCAGGCGCGCGTCGATGAAGGCGTTGACCCGGTCGCGCACGGCCGCGACGTCGTCCGTCGTGCGGGTGTTGATCAGCGCGAAGGCGCGGTGCGGGTCGGGATCGACGGGGCTGAGGGCGAGGAAGAAGCGCGGGCCGCCGAAGCCCACGTAGGCGACGTGGCTGGTGATCTCGGGGTTGGCGTCCGCGTCGGCGAGCCAGGCGGTCAGTCGGCGCAGCGCGGCTTCGGTCTCGCGCTGGTCGGTGCCGGCCTCGAAGTCGAGGTAGACGAGGAGCTGGTTGCGATCGCCGAGCGGGAAGAACTCGGTCTTGACCACGCCCAGAAGCTGGATCGAGCCGAGGAAGGCCGCGACCACGACGCCCACGACCACGAGCCGGGCGCCGAGCATCCGCTCCAGGAGCCGGCGATAGATCGTGTAGATACGCCCCTCGTAGGCGGCGTCGCGCGCATCGTCGGACACGGGCGGCGCCTTCATGAACCACGCGCACATCGCCGGCGTCACGGTCATCGACAAGAACCACGAGCCGAGCAGCAGGATCGCCACCACCTGCGCCAACGAGCGGACGTAGTCGCCGGAACCGCCCTCCGTCAGCAGCATCGGCAGGAAGGCGAACACGGTGGTGAGCGACGAGGTCAGGAGCGGCACCGCGAGGCTCGTCGCCGCGGCGATCGCGGCCTGCACCCGCTCGGCGCCCTGTTCGAGCCGGCCGCGGATGTCCTCGGCCACCACGATGCCGTTGTCGACCAGCAGGCCGAGCGCGATGATCATCGCCGCGATCGACATGCGCTGAAGCTCGACGCCGAGCACGCTCATCACCACGATGCCGAGCAGCATGGTGAGCGGCACGAACGAGCCGACGATCAGCCCGGTCCTGAGGCCGAGGAACACCATCACCACCGCGAGCACGATGGCGAGCGTCTGGTAGACGTTGGAGACCGCCCCCTGCACCGCCGCCTCGATCAGCTCGGGCTGGAAGGTCGCGTAGTCGATCACGTAGCCGATCGGCAGTTCCTGCTCGGCCTCGTCGAGCAGCGCCGTCAGCGCCGCGCCGTAGGCGATGTTGTCGGTGCCCTCGATGGTCGAGACCGCGAGCACGATGGCGGGGCGGTCGTTGTAGAAGGCGGGAAACACCGGGGGGTCGGCGTAGCCACGGCGCACGTCCACCACCTCGCCGAGCCGGACCACGCGCCCGGTCTCGGGGACGGCGAACACGGTGTCGGCGATCTCGTCCACGGAGGCGAACTCGCCAGAGGGCGCGAGCCGCACGCTGCGCCCGCCGGCCGCGATCGCCCCTCCCGGCTCCAGCACGTTCTGGCTCGCGAGCGCGCCGAACACGCTCTGGAGCGGCACGCCGAGGCCGGCGAGGGCGACGGGGTCGAAGTCGAGGAAGATCCGCTCCTGCTGGCCGCCGAAGATCTGCACGCGCCGCGTGCCGTCCAGGGTGTAGACGAGATCGCGCAGGTCCTCGGCGGCCAGCAGCATCTCGGCCATGGTGAAGCCGTCCGACCAGAGCGCGACGGTGGCGACGGCGGTCAGCCCCTCCTCGTCGTTGACGGTAGGGCCCTGCGTGCCCTGCGGCAGGCGGGGGGCGAGGTCGTCGATCTTGTCGCGCACGTCGGCGAACACGGCGTCGAGATCGTCGATCGCGTCGCGCACCTCGACCGTCACCTTCACAGCACCGGGCTTCGAGGTCGACTTGATCTCGTCGATCTCGGCGATCTCGCGCATCGCCGTCTCGATCGGGATCGCGAGCAGCTCCTCGACCCGCTCGGCCGAGAGGCCGGGATAGCGCGCCTCGATGCTGGCGGTGCGGATCGTGACGCTCGGGTCCTCGGCGCTCGGGTAGCCGAGGTAGGTGCCGAGGCCGAGGCCGATCAGCAGCGCGATGGCGATGACGGTGATACGCGAGTTGGCGATGGCGAGGCGGGCGAGCACGGTCTCACTCGCCCATCAGCCTGACGGCCTGGCCGTCGCGCAGGAAGCTCACGCCCGCCGAGGCGACGACGTCGCCGGGGGCGACGCCCTCGACGACGGCGACGAGGTTGTCGACCGCGCCCTCGCCGCCCTGCACCGGCGTGCGGCGCACCACCCCGGCGTCCTGGTCGAACACGAAGACGTAGCCCCGCGCCGCCTCGTCGCCGGGCGCGATGGCGCTCAGCGGCACCAGAAAGCCCGCCTCGGCGGCGCCGCCGTCGAGCGTGATCGCGACCTCGGCGACCATGCCCGGGAGCAGCCCGTCCGGTCCGTCGAGGATCGCCACCCTGACTGGCACCGCGTTGGCCGCTTCCGCGGCGGCGCCGATCTCGATGATCCGCCCCGTGCAGCCGCAGCCCGCGACGGTGGCGACGTCCACCGTGACGCTGGCGCCGAGGGGGACGCGCCCGACCACGCTGTCGGAGACCGAGACCACCGCCTCGCGCGCTCCCTCGGCGTTGATCCGGAACAGCGCCTGACCGGCGGCGACGTCCTGGAACGGCTCGACCTCGCGGCTCGCGATCAGCCCGTCGAAGGGCGCGGTGAGCGTCGCGCGGTTGAGCGCGCGCTCGGCGGTGCCGAGACGCGACCGGGCCAGCTCCAGCGCCGCCTCGGCGCCGTCGAGCGCCGAGGTCGCCTGCTCCAGCGCCGCCGCCGCCACCCAGCCCTTCTCGTAGAGCGCGCGCTGGCGCTCGAACGCCTGGCGCTTCTCCATCAGCGCGGCCTCGGCGCTCGCCACCTCGGCGCGCGCCGCGTCGCGGTCGAGCTCGAACGGCACCGGATCGAGCGTGGCGAGCGTGTCGCCGGCCGCGACCCGGTCGCCGCGCGCGACGGCGACGGTCACGACCGTGCCCCCCTGCGAGAAGCTCAGCGCCGAGGTGTCGGAGGCCGCGAGCGTGCCCGAGTAGCGCCGGACGTCGCCGCCCGCGGGTTCGGTCACCACGTAGCTCTTGATCGCGCGCACGCGCGTCTCCGCCGGCGCGTCGTCCTCCCCGTCGCAGGCGCCGAGCAGAAGCGCTAGGCCGAAGGCCAGGAGGGCGGTCGGTCTGGACATGGTGGTCTCGTCGGTCGTGGCAGAGATCGCGGGGGCGGTACATCGCTCCTAGCCGCTCGCGCGCACCTTGTCTCCATCCGGGTCGAGGCCGTTGGACTCCGCTCGCGGAACGGTCCATCCAAGGCCCATCTCGCCGACGGAGCCCCCATGACACGCTCGCGCCTCCTGCTCGCCGCCTCGCTCGCGACCATCGCGCTCGTGGGCCTCTGGGGCGTGCTCGACCCCGCCGGGATCGTCGCCGGCGCGAGCGTCGTCGTGAACCAGTACTTCGTCAGTCGCGGCTGGTTCGTCATGCTCGCGGTCTCGGGCATGCTGGCGCTCTGCATCGGCCTCGCCGCCTCGCGCTACGGCCGGATCCGCCTCGGCGCCGACGACGACCGCCCGGAGTTCTCGACGCCCTCCTGGATCGCCATGCTGTTCGCCGCCGGCATGGGCGTCGGCCTCCTGTTCTGGGCGGTGGCCGAGCCGCTGACGCACTACGGCTTCGCCATCGAGTTCGTCGACCCGCCGGTCGCCGCGCATCAGTCGCTGCTGGCGACGAACTTCCACTGGGGCCTGCACGCCTGGGCGATCTACGGCTCGACCGCGCTGGTGATCGCCTACTTCGCCTTCCGGCGCGGCACGCCGATGCTGGTGAGCGCGCCTGTCGAGTACCTGTTCCCCGGCGAGCGCTGGGCGCGCGTCGTCGGCTGGCTCTCGGACTTCATGGCCATCGTCGCGATCGCGATCGGCGTCGGCGGCTCCATCGCGATGGGGGTGTTCCAGGTCGCCGACGGCCTGGACGTGCTGCTCGGCGGCGAGAAGGCCGCGCCCTGGCTGGTCGCCGTGGTCTTCGCCCTGATCGTCGCGGCCTACCTGCCGCCGCTGATGGTCGATCTCGGCGCTGGCATGGCGCGGCTCTCGAACCTCGCCATGTCGGTCGCCATCGGCCTGATCGCCTACGTCGTCGTGCTCGGGCCGACCGAGTACCTGATGAATTCGGTGCTGACGAGCTTCGGCGAATACATCACCGTCGCGATCCCGCGAGGTTTCCAGACCCTGAACTTCTTCGACGAGGCGATCGTGGCCTGGTTCCAGGACTGGACGCTCACCTACATGGTCTGGTGGATCGCGTGGGGACCGTTCGTCGGGGTGTTCATCGCGCGCATCTCGCGCGGGCGCACGATCCGCGAGTTCGTGCTCGGCGTGCTGGTCGGCCCGACGCTGTTCTCGATCCTGTGGTTCGGCGTGTTCGGCGGCATCGGCCTCTACGACGTGCTGCGCGGAACGGGCGACCTGCTCGCCGTCACCACGAGCAACGTCGAGCGCGTGACCTTCGCGCTCCTGGAGCGGCTGCCGCTGAGCGGCCTCACGACGCTCGCGACGATCCTCGCGGCCTTCCTGTTCATCGTCACGAGCGTGGTGAGCGCGGCCTTCGTCCTCGCCACCTTCTCGACGGGCGGCGATGCCAACCCCGCACCGCGCATCCGGCTGATCTGGGGCGCCCTGCTCGGCGTGCTGGGCGCGGCGATGGTGCTCTCGGGCTCGATCGACGCGGTCAAGAAGATGATCGCGATCGGCGCGCTGCCCTTCGTCTTCGTCTCGATCCTGCTCTGCGTCTGCCTGATCCGGGCGCTCGGCGACGAGGGGACAGAGGAGGTGGTTCATGCTGATCGGTGAGCTGGTCGATACGGTGCTGAACGTCGTCACCTTCGCCTTCCTGGCGGCGATGGTCTGGCTGATGATGCGGCCGTGAGCGCCGGGTACGCCAGTCCGCCCCCGGCAGACCGATGCCGGGACGCCGCCCGACCCGGGCGAACCGGGCGCCCCGCGTGGTCGAGGGCGCGCGTTCCCGCGGGGCCCGGCCGTGCCGGCCCGATCGGAGAGCGCCGGACGACGGCTTGAGGCGTCGAGCCGGCGGTGCGGTGCTCGTACCGCTGGACGGACCGCGCCGTCGCGCCGGGACCGACCCGATCTACCGCTCCCACCCCGTGCTGGAGGGCACGCCGTCCCCGGTCTTCTGGGCGTCCGTCCCTCGGGACACGTCGCGCCACCCGCGTCGGACAGCGACATCCTAGCGCCCGGCGCCGGGGCGGTGCCCGTCGGGATCGGGCCCCGCACGACCCCGCAAGCGGCCGCGCAGGTCGCCCTGTCCCCCCTCGGCGCCGGCACCGCGGAACGGTTGGTCATCCGCGCGCCTGCCCCCCCTTGGACGGTCGAACATCACGCTCGACCTCCGCGAACGCAACCTCGCCATCGCCGAAGCCACGGTCCGCCTGCGCCGCGCGAGCCTGCGCCCTGCGGATCGGGGTCAGGTTGGACCTGCGTCACGAGATCGACGGCGTCACGGCCAGTACCCACGCGACCGGAAGGAAACGCGCGCGTATTCGACGCGGCACGGCCGGCCGGGTAGGGTCGACGCCGGCCCCTCGACGGGCCCCGCCGACGCCCGCTTCCTCAGGACGCCTCGCGCCTCACCCCAGCCACACGTCCAGAAACAGCATCAGCGCCAGGCCCACCGCCAGGCCCGTCGTCGCCTCGCCCTGGTGGCCGCGCCGGTGGGTCTCGGGGATGATCTCGTGGCTGATCACGTAGAGCATCGCCCCTGCGGCGAAGGCGAGGCCCCAGGGCAGGAGCGGCGCGGCCACCGCGACCACGCCCGCGCCGATCAGCCCGCCGATCGGCTCGACGAGGCCGGTGGCGGTGGCGATCGCCACCGCCCGGCCACGCGCGTAGCCCTCGCCCATCAGCGCGACCGCGACCGCGAGGCCCTCGGGCGCGTTCTGCAGCCCGATCCCGGTCGCGAGCGCGAGGCCGCGGCCGGTCTCGCCCGAGCCGAAGCCGACACCGACGGCGAGCCCCTCGGGGACGTTGTGCAGCGTGATCGCGATCACGAACAGCCAGATGCGCCTGAGCGACGCCGAGGTCGGCCCTTCCTGGCCGGAGACGAAGTGCTCGTGCGGCAGCGAACGGTTCAGGAGCCCGATCGCGCCCATCCCGATCAGGATCGACACGCAGGCGATCGCGGCCGGTCTCCAGCCGTCGCCGTAGAGCCGCTCGGACGCCTCGATCGAGGGCACGATCAGCGAGAAGAACGAGGCGGCGAGCATCACGCCTGCGGCGAAGCCGAGCGCGGTGTCGCGCGCGCGATCGGAGGGCACGCGGCCCGCGAGCGCGGGCAGCGCCCCGACCCCGGTCATCAGCCCGGCCGCGAGGCTGCCGAGGAGGCCGAGCCACACGGGCGATAGATCGTCGAGCACGGCCTGCCTCCCTGGCGCTCCGGTCGCGTCAACGGCCCGGGCGCGCGGGCGATCCCGCTCGGTGGCGGCTGCGGACCGATCGGGGCCGAGACCGCGTATCGCCCCTGGCCCCGCGACGGCGGCGCCGGCGGACGCCCTCGCCTTCCCGGCCGCGCGAGCCGGATCGGAAAGACCGCGCCCTGCCGCTTGACCCGCCGGCGCGCGCGGCCTTCCCTGCCGACCCCCTTCCCGTTCGCGAAAGCGCGCCATGACCCGGATCCAGTCCCAGATCTCGCCCGCCGACCCCGCCTTCGCCGCGAACGCGAGCGCCTTCGCCGAGGCGCTCGCGCCGGTCGAGAAGGCGGCGGCGCGCGCGCTCGAAGGCGGCGGCGAGGCGGCGCGCGAGCGCCAGCGCGCCCGCGGCAAGCTGGCGCCGCGCGAGCGGATCGAGCGCCTGCGCGACCCCGGCTCGCCGTTCCTGGAGGTCGGGCTGTTCGCCGCGCACGGGATGTACGACGACGAGGCCCCCGCCGCCGGCGCGATCGCGGGCGTCGGGCTGGTCGCGGGGCGGCAGGTCATGGTGGTGGCCAACGACGCCACCGTGAAGGGCGGCAGCTACTTCCCCATGACCGTCAAGAAGCACCTGCGCGCGCAGGCCATCGCCGAGCAGTGCCGGCTGCCTTGCATCTATCTGGTCGACTCGGGCGGGGCCAACCTCGCGATGCAGGACGAGGTGTTCCCCGACCGTGACCACTTCGGGCGCATCTTCTACAACCAGGCGCGGATGTCGGCCGCGGGCATCGCCCAGATCGCCGTGGTGATGGGCTCCTGCACCGCGGGCGGGGCCTACGTGCCAGCGATGTCGGACGAGACGATCATCGTAGCTAGGCAGGGCACGATCTTCTTGGCGGGCCCCCCTTTGGTGAAGGCCGCGACCGGCGAGGAGGTGAGCGCCGAGGACCTCGGCGGCGGCGACGTCCACACCCGCCTCTCGGGCGTGGCCGACCATCTGGCCGAGGACGACGTCCACGCCCTCGCCCTCGCCCGCGCGGCGGTGAGGAACCTGAACCTCGCCCCCGCGGCGCTGCCCTCGGGCGAGGCGCCGGCCTACGATCCCGCCGAGATCCCCGGCGTGCTGCCGAGCGACACCCGCGTGCCCTACGACGTGCGCGAGGTGATCGCCCGTCTCGTCGACGGCTCGCGGCTCGATCCGTTCAAGGCGCGCTACGGCGAGACGCTGGTGACGGGCTTCGCCGAGATCATGGGACAGCCCGTCGGCATCCTCGCCAACAACGGCATCCTCTACTCCGAGAGCGCGACCAAGGGCGCGCACTTCGTCGAACTCTGCTGCCAGCGCGGCGTGCCGCTCCTGTTCCTGCAGAACGTCACCGGCTTCATGGTGGGCCGGCGCTACGAGGCCGAGGGGATCGCGCGCCACGGCGCCAAGCTGGTGACGGCTGTGGCCTGCGCCAGTGTCCCGAAGATCACGCTGATCGTCGGCGGCTCGTTCGGGGCGGGCAACTACGGCATGTGCGGGCGCGCCTACGAGCCGCGCTTCCTCTGGACCTGGCCCAACTCGCGCATCTCGGTGATGGGCGGCTTCCAGGCGGCCGGCGTGATGGCCCAGCTCCGCCGCGACGCCGCCGCCCGCGCCGGCGAGACGCTCTCGGCCGAGGACGAGGAGGCGGTCAAGGCGCCGATCGTCGAGCAGTTCGAACGCCAGGGCCACCCGCTCTACGCCTCGGCCCGGCTCTGGGACGACGGCATCCTCAACCCCGAGCGCACCCGCGAGGCGCTGGCGCTGAGCCTGATGGCGAGCCTCAACGCCCCGATCGAGGAGACGCGCTTCGGCGTGTTCCGGATGTGAGGCGGCGATGGGCCCGATGCCGTCTATCGCGACCGATGCGCCATCGACCGTCGTCCTCTCGCACCGTCTTTCCCACGGGGATGTCGCCTCGCATCGCGCATCGTCTCCCGCCTCGCCGCGACGACCGCGCTCGGGGCGTGACGACGGCACGCGAGGCGCGATAGCCTCGCGTCCATGCAACGCCTCCTGATCGCCAATCGCGGCGAGATCGCCGCGCGGATCGTCCGCACTGCCCGTGCCCGCGGCCTCTCGACCGTCGCCGTCCATTCCGAGGCGGACGCGGACGCGCTGCACGTCCGCCTCGCCGACCGGGCGGTGGCCATCGGCCCGCCGGCGGCGAGCGAGAGCTATCTCCGGATCGACCGCGTGATCGACGCCGCACGGCGGACCGGGGCGGACGCGGTGCATCCGGGCTACGGCTTCCTCTCCGAGAACGCCGCCTTTGCCGAGGCCGTGATCGAGGCGGGGCTGGTCTGGATCGGCCCGCCGCCCGAGGCGATCCGCGCCATGGGGCCGAAGGACACCGCCAAGCGGCTGATGCAGGCCGCCGGCGTGCCGGTGGTGCCGGGCTACCACGGCGAGGAGCAGGACGACGACCGCCTGGCTGCCGAGGCCGAGGCCATCGGCTGGCCGGTGCTGGTCAAGGCGCGCGCGGGCGGCGGCGGCAAGGGGATGCGCGCCGCTCACGGACCGAGCGAGTTCGCCGAGGCGCTGGCGCGCGCGCGATCCGAGGCCCGCGCCTCCTTCGGCGACGACGCGGTGCTGATCGAGAAGCTGGTCGCCAACCCCCGCCACATCGAGGTGCAGGTGTTCGCCGACCGCCACGGCGGCGTGGTCCATCTGTTCGAACGCGACTGCTCGCTGCAACGCCGCCACCAGAAGGTGATCGAGGAGGCCCCGGCGCCCGGCATGACCCCGGCCTTTCGCCGGGCTATGGGCGAGGCGGCGGTCGAGGCGGCGCGCGCGGTCGGCTACGAGGGCGCAGGAACGGTCGAGTTCATCGTGGACGGCGCCGTGCTGGAGGAGCACGGCGCCGCCGCGGCGCGGGGCGAGGAAGCAGCGGCGCCGACGGCCTTCTACTTCCTCGAGATGAACACGCGCTTGCAGGTCGAGCACCCCGTGACCGAGATGGTCACGGGCCTCGACCTCGTCGGCCTCCAGATCGACGTGGCCCTCGGCGCGCGCCTGCCGGCGCAGGAGGCGTTCGCGCTCGACGGTCACGCCGTCGAGGCGCGGCTCTACGCCGAGGACCCCGCGCGCGGCTTCCTGCCCCAGACGGGGCGGCTCGACCGCCTGCGCCTCGCCGCCCCCGAGGGCGTGCGCGTGGACGCGGGCGTCGAGGAGGGCGACCGGGTCGAGGCGCACTACGACCCGATGATCGCCAAGGTGATCGCGCACGGCCCGACGCGGCAGGCCGCCTTCGACCGGCTCGCGGAGGCGCTCGCGGCCTCCGACCTGGTCGGGCTCGACGCCAACCTCGGCTTCCTGGGGCGGCTGATCGACGACGCCGACGTCCGCGCCGGCCGGCTCGACACCGGGCTGATCGGCCGGGGCGGCGATCGGCTCGCGGCCGAGCCCGCGCCGGAGGCCGCCGACCTCGCGCTCGCCGCGGGGGTGCTTGCCGGCCTCGCCGCGCCCGCGAGCCCGCTCGCCGGCTG
>JBHJHI010000006.1:0-26153 GCA_050330995.1 Paracoccaceae bacterium | reverse complement strand
GCCGGCGCCCGCGCGCCGCCCGCGCGCGGCGGCGTCCACGCCCTCAGTCCGCGGCGGGCGGCGCCACGGGCGCCTCGTCCCCGGCGGGCGGCAGCAGGTCGCCCTCCAGACCGCCGCCGAAGTCGCCGCCCTCGCCGCCCGGCAGCGGCACGGTCTGTCCTTCCTCCAGCGGCCGCGAGAAATCGTCGACCACCGAGCCCTCGACCTCGCCGCGCCCCGACAGGATCGTCAGCAGGATCGAGGTGCAGATGAAGGCGACCGCCAGCCCCCAGGTGAGCCTGGTCAGTGCGTTGCCGGCGCCGCGCGCCGAGACGAGCCCCCCGCCCCCGCCGCCGATGCCGAGCGCGCCGCCCTCCGAGCGCTGGAGCAGCACCACCGCGATCAGGCAGAGCGCGATGATCAGGTGGACGATCAGCACGACGCTTTCCATGAGCCCGCCACGCTCGCCGCGTGTCCCTGGTTGCCGCGCGCGACGCCTCCCGCCGGCCCGCGCGCCTTCTCCGGCGCGCTCTCTCGCGCGGGGAGGGACGCGTTTCAAGGGGGCGCGGGATCGCGCCCGCCGTCCGGAAGGCGGCGTCGATGCGGCACGGCCGCCGGCGCCGGTCGCCCCGGCCGCGGGAGCGAACGCTCCGCGGGCGGGCGCGTCTCGTCCTGACCCGCCGCCCGCACGCCACGTCGGAGGACCGGATGGCCTTCCTCATCGGCTTCGCCCTCGTCGCCGTCGTCGGCGTCTTCCACCACGTCTGCCTGCGCGGCCTCGACCGGCTGACCGGACGCGACCGCGTATCGCCGAACGCGACGATCCTGGTGGTCTTCCTCGGCCTCCTGACGCTCCATACCGCCGAGATCGCGATCTGGATGCTCGCCTACGCCGCGCTCCTGCGCAGCGGGGACTTCGGCCAGCTCGCCGGGGCCTATCAGGGCACCTGGGGCGATCTGTTCTACTATTCGGGGATCAACTTCACGACGCTCGGCTATACGCAGATCGAGGCCTCGGGCGACATCCGCGCGGTCGGCATGATGCAGTCGCTCGGCGGCTTCATGGTGCTGACCTGGTCGGCGACCTTCATCTACTCGGCCTGGGAGCGTGCCTTCCGCCTCCAGCCCGGCGACCCGGTGGACCGCCCCGGCGTGGCCTCGCCGCCGCGCGTCCCCGGCCCGTGACGTCACGCGAAGGCGCGCCCGCTGCTTCGTGCGAAGGCGCGCTCGCCACGTCATGCGACGGCGCGCGTGACGTGGCGCTGCCAGCGCTATCTCCCGTCCCCGTCACAACCCGCTCGGAGCGAACGCCATGACCACCCGTCGCGACCTCCTCGCCGGCGCGAGCGCCGGACTGACCCTGATCCCGCTCGGCCGCCTCGCGGCGCAGGAGGGCGAGGGCGGCCCGCGGCAGGTCGCGGGCCTCTACCGCTACGGCGTCGGCGACGTCACCGTCACCGCGCTGCTCGACGGCTTCATCCCGCTCGACACCGAGCTTCTGTCGGGCATCGAGCCCGCGCGCGCCAACGAGTTCCTGCGCGCCGCCTTCGTCGAGGGGCGCCAGGTCGACACCTCGATCAACGCCTACCTGATCCGGGCGGGCGATCGCACGGTGATGGTCGATGGCGGCGCCGGCGCGGTGTTCGGCGACACCGCCGGCCACCTGCGCGGGGCGGTCGAGGCGGCCGGGGTCGATCTCGGGAGCGTGGACACCGTGTTCACCACCCACCTGCACCCCGACCACGTCGGGCTCCTGCAGTCGGAGGGCGAGGCCACCTTCCCGAACGCGGAGCTGGCCGTCCACGAGACCGAGCGCGCCTTCTGGTCGGACGACGCCAACTTCGCGAACGCCGGCGAGCAGACCAAGAACTTCGCGCGGATCGCGCGCAACACGCTCGGCGCCTACCAGGACCGGCTGCGCGAGATCCGCGACGGCGACGACATCGTCCCCGGCGTCACGGCGATGCACCTGCCGGGCCACACGCCCGGCCACACCGGGCTCGCGATCGAGAGCGGGGGCGAGCAGCTTCTGATCTGGGGCGACATCGTCCACATCGGGCCCGTGCAGTTCAGCGCGCCGGACGTCACCATCGCCTTCGACGTCGACCCCGACCAGGCCGCGGCGACGCGCGCGCGGGTGATGGACATGGTCGCCACCGACCGCCTCGCCTTCGCCGGCAGCCACGTCGACTTCCCCTCCTTCGGCCACCTGATCAAGGCCTCCGGCGACGAGGGCTACGACTTCGTGCACGGCCGCTGGGAGCACCGGCTCTGAGCGGGGAGGCCGCGTCCCCGCGTTCGCGGCGGGAGGCGCGCCCGTCCTGTCGCGCGGAGGACGATTTCACCCTATGATGCGCCCCGGCGACGACCGTGCCGGGGAGGGCGTCGATGGGCGAGGCGGGCAGCGCCGGGAGCGGCGTCGAACGGGCGGGACCGTGGCGCGCGAGCGAAGGGGTGCCGCCGGTCCGCGCGGCCACGCTCGACGACCTGCGCGCGGCGCTCGCGGCGGGATGGGCGGATCTGAGGGCCGAGCCGGCCATGGGCCTCGCCGTCGGCGCGCTCTACGCCGCGGGCGGGCTCCTGCTCCTCTGGGTGCTGGACCTGCGCGAGTGGCGCGGGCTCTCCTTCCCGGTGGTCGCGGGCTTCGCGCTGATCGGCCCGTTCGTGGCGGTGATCCTCTACGAGATCAGCCGCCGGCGCGAGGGCGGTCACCGCCTGCGCTGGCGCGAGCTGCCGGCCATGGTCGCCGCCACCGCGCGGCGCCAGATCCTCTACCACGGCTTCGTGCTGATGTTCTGGCTCGCGGTCTGGAGCCGGGTCGGCGTCATGCTCTGGGCGATCTTCTTCCACGCCTCGACCGACCGCTTCTGGGAGCTGGCGCCCCAGCTCGTGACCACCTCGCACGGGTGGACGTTCCTGCTCGTCGGCCACGCCTTCGGCGCCTTCTTCGCGATCGTCGCCTTCTGCCTCTCGGTCGTGGCCTTCCCGTTCCTGCTCGACCGCGACGCCGATTTCATCACCGCCATGGTACTGAGCTTCAAGGCGGTGCTGGCCTCGCCGGCGGTGATGCTCGGCTGGGGCGCCTTCATCGGCGCGGTGCTGGCGCTGGCCTCGGCGCCGTTCTTCGCCGGGCTCGTAGTGGCGCTGCCGCTGCTCGGGCACGCGAGCTGGCACCTCTACCGCCGTCTGGTCGACTGACGACGCGGCTGGCGGCGTTCGGGGCGGACGCGACGCTTGCCGAGCGCGCCCGTCGCGCGGCAAGGACGCGCATGGCCCTCAACGGGCCGCGCGTCGCATGCCGAGCATGGCGGAAAGCGCCGCGGCGCCAGAAAATACGCAGGGAGGAAACCCATGGGCCTCGCCCAGTGCCACAACATCCACGACTTCCGCCGTCTCGCCCGGCGTCGCCTGCCCGGGCCGATCTTCGACTACATCGACGGCGGCGCCGATGACGAGGTCACCTACCGGCGCAACACCGAGGCGATCGAGCGCGCCGAGCTGATCCCGAACGTGCTGCGCGGCGCCGACAAGGTCGATCTGACCACCAAGGTGCTCGGCCAGACGCTCGACATGCCGGCCTACTGCTCGCCGACCGCGCTGCAGCGGCTGTTCCACCATGAGGGCGAGCGCGCGGTCGCGGCCGCGGCCGAGAAGTACGGCACCATGTTCGGCTGCTCCTCGCTCGGCACCACCTCGCTCGAAGAGCTGAAGCAGAAGCATAAAAACCCGCAGATCTACCAGTTCTACTTCCACAAGGACCGTGGCCTGAACCGCGCCATGCTCGACCGCGCCTAGGAGGCCGGGGTCGAGATCATGATGCTCACGGTCGACACCGCGGTCGGCGGCAACCGCGAGCGCGACAAACGCACCGGCTTCTCGATCCCGTTCCGGCTGAACCTGCAGGGCATGGCCCAGTTCGTGCTGAAGCCGCGCTGGGGCATCGACTACGTCACGCACGAGCGCTTCCGCCTGCCCCAGCTCGAGGAGCACGTCGACATGGGCAACGGCGCGCTGTCGATCGGGCAGTACTTCACCGACATGCTCGAGCCCTCGCTCAGCTGGGACGACGCGGCCGAGCTGGTCGAGCGCTGGGGCGGGCAGTTCGCGCTCAAGGGCGTGATGTCGGTCGAGGACGCCAAGCGCGCGGCCGACATGGGCTGCACCGGCGTCGTGCTCTCGAACCACGGCGGGCGCCAGCTCTGCGGCCAGCGCGCGCCGTTCGACCAGCTCGGCGACGTGGTCGACGCGGTCGGCGACCGGATCGACGTCATCATGGACAGCGGCGTCCAGCGCGGCACCCACGTCGTCAAGGCGCTCGCCATGGGCGCCAAGGCGGTCGGGCTCGGGCGCTACTACCTCTACCCCCTCGCCGCCGCGGGCCGCCCCGGCGTCGAGCGCGCGCTCGGGCTCATGCGCGAGGAGATCGAGCGGGCGATGAAGCTGATGGGGGTCAGCAACGTCGCCGAGCTGCGCCGCGAGAGCGTTCGCCTGCACTGACGGCGCGAGCCGGCGGCCGCGCGCCGCCGGCCTCCCCGGCGAGGCGGGGTCTCAGTCGCCGTGGCCGCCGGCGTGGGTCTCGCGCTGGACCGCCTCGTGCAGATCGATCGACTGCGCGACGTGGTCGGCGAAGGCCTCGGCCTCGCAGCGGCGCTTGAAGAAGGCGATCTCCTCCTCGGCGAGGCCCTCGCCATCCCCCTCGCCGTGCACCCGGCTCGCGTGCTCGGCGTAGAGGTCGATCATGGTCGAACACATCTCTGCCTCGGCCTCCTCCAGCGCGGTGTGGGCCTGCTCGCTGCGGCCGCGCTGCTCCTCGCTCAGCCAGCCGAAGTCGAGCAGCGCGTCCGCGCTCTGGGCAAGGGCGAGGCCGGGGGCGGCGAGGAGGAGGACGAGAAGGGGCAGTCTCATGTCGAGCCTCATCGTTGTTGTGATGTTATAACGTAGCATCCGTCGATGACGCTCGTGTGTCGCCCGCCCGCGCCCCGCGACGTTGCCCTCCACGCCCCGGCGCGCCATCTCCCTTCGCAACCATCACGCTGCGGGAGGAGCCACCATGTTCGATCTCAGCGAGCAGAGCCTGATCGCCGCCCAGGCCTACATCGGCGGCGACTGGGTCGGGGCGGACCGAGGCTCGACCTTTGCCGTCACCAACCCCTCGACCGGCGAGACGCTCGCGAGCGTCGCCGACTGCGGCGCGGCCGAGACCGAGCGCGCGATCCAGGCCGCCCACCGCGCCTTCCCCGACTGGGCGGCACGCACGGCCAAGGAGCGCGGCCAGATCCTGCGCCGCTGGTTCGATCTGATCATGGCGCACCAGGACGACCTCGGGCGCCTCCTGACTGCCGAACAGGGCAAGCCGCTGGCCGAGGCCAAGGGCGAGATCGCCTACGGTGCGAGCTTCGTCGAGTTCTTCGCCGAGGAGGCCAAGCGCGCGGGCGGCGAGATCGTGCCGGGCCACCAGCCCGACAAGCGCATCCTGGTGCTGCGCCAGCCCGTCGGCGTGGTCGGCGCGATCACGCCCTGGAACTTTCCCTGCGCGATGATCACCCGCAAGCTCGCCCCGGCGCTGGCCGCCGGCTGCACCGCGGTGATCAAGCCCTCCGAGCTGACGCCGCTCTCGGCGACCGCGCTCGCGGTGCTGGCCGAGAAGGCCGGCGTACCGGCGGGCGTGTTCAACGTGGTGACCGGCACCGACTCCAAGACGATCGGCGAGACGCTCTGCGCCTCCGAGGTCGTGCGCAAGATCACCTTCACCGGCTCGACCCAGGTGGGCCGCATCCTGATGCGCCAGTCGGCCGAGACGGTGAAGAAGATCAGCCTCGAACTCGGCGGCAACGCGCCGTTCCTGGTGTTCGACGACGCCGACCTCGACGCGGCGGTCGAGGGGCTGATCACCTGCAAGTTCCGCAACGCTGGGCAGACCTGCGTCTGCGCCAACCGCATCTACGTGCAGTCGGGCGTCTACGACGCGTTCAGCGCGAAGGTGAAGGAGGCGGTCGCGGGCCTGACGGTCGGCGACGGCTTCGAGGACGGCGTCAAGATCGGCCCGCTGATCGAGGAGAAGGCGGTCGAGAAGGTCGAGCGCCACGTCGCCGACGCGCTCGAGCGCGGCGCCGAGCTGGTCCTGGGCGGCGAGCGCCTGGAGCCGGGCTCGCTGTTCTACAAGCCCACCCTCCTGACCGGCGTCGCGCCCGACGCGCAGATGAGCCGCGAGGAGACCTTCGGCCCCGTCGCGGGCCTGATCCGCTTCGAGACCGAGGAGGAAGGGGTCGGGATGGCCAACGACACCATCTACGGCCTCGCGTCCTACTTCTACGCGCAGGGCCTCTCGCGCGTCTGGCGCGTCGGCGAGGCGCTCGAGAGCGGCATCGTCGGCGTCAACACCGGCATCATCTCGACCGAGGTGGCACCCTTCGGCGGCGTCAAGCAGTCCGGCCTCGGCCGCGAAGGCTCCGAGCACGGCATCGAGGAGTTCATGGAGATGAAGTACATGTGCGTCGGCGTGTGACGCCGGCCGGGCGATGGTGCGCGGCGAGGGAGCCCGCGCCCCCCGGCCCGAACGCTCCGCGTCGTCCGCCTTCGGGCGATCGCGCCCCGTCCCCGCGCCGGGAGAGCCTCCGTTCGGACGACATCGCGTGGCCGGAGGCGGCGGCCCGGTCGGCGCCGACGGCTCGCAGACGTCCGGATCGCCGGGATGACGTGTCAGAATGTCGCGCCGGCTCAGTGCCGGAAGTGGCGCCGCCCGGTGAACAGCATGGCGAGGCCGCGGGCGTTGGCCGCCTCGATCACCTCGGCGTCGCGAATCGAGCCGCCGGGCTGGATCACCGCCGTCACCCCGGCCTCGGCCGCGGCGATCAGCCCGTCGGCGAAGGGGAAGAACGCGTCCGAGGCCACCGACGCGCCCGTCGTGGGCACGGGACCGAGCCCGAGCGTCTCGGCCATGTCGCGCGCCTTGCGCGCGGCGATGCGGGTGGCGTCGACCCGGCTCATCTGCCCCGCGCCGATGCCGACGGTGCGCGCGTCCCTGGCGTAGACGATCGCGTTCGACTTGACGTGGCGCGCGACCGTCCAGGCGAACATCAGATCGGCGCGCTCGGTCTCGGAGGGCGCGCGCGCAGTCACCTGACGAAGCCGGTCCTCGATACGGCCCGCGCTGTCGGCGTCCTGCACCAGGAGCCCGCCGGCGACCGCGCGCCAGTGCAGCCGCTCGCCGGGGCGGACCCGATCGGGCACGCGCCCGGTCAGCAGCACGCGCAGGTTGGGCTTGGCCGCGAGCACGCGGCGCGCGGCCGGGTCGGCGTCGGGGGCGATCAGCACCTCGGTGAACAGCCGCGTGATCGCCTCGGCGGTGCCGGCGTCGACGGGGCCGTTCAGCGCGACGATACCGCCGAAGGCCGAGGTGCGGTCGGCGTCGAGGGCACGCTCGTAGGCGTCGGCGAGGGTCGCGCCACAGGCCACGCCGCAGGGGTTGGCGTGCTTGACGATCACGCAGGCCGGCCGCTCCGCCCCGAGGTCGGCGAGCAGCTCGAAGGCGGCGTCGGTGTCGTTGATGTTGTTGTAGCTCAGCTCCTTGCCCTGCACCTGCCGTGCGGTGCCCACGCCCGGGCGCGCGTCGTCGGTGCGGTAGAAGGCAGCCGCCTGGTGCGGGTTCTCGCCGTAGCGAAGGGGCATGTCGAGCCGGCCGGCGACCACGCGCCGGCGCGGCACGCTCTCGCCCGCCTCGCGCGCGAGCCAGCCGGCCACGGCCGCGTCGTAGGCGGCGGTGCGGGCATAGGCGATAGCCGCGAGGCGGCGGCGCGTCGCGTCCGAGAGCCCTCCGGTCATCTCGATCTCGCCGGCCACCGCGTCGTAGTCCTCGACGTCGACCACCACGCCGACGTAGGCGTGGTTCTTGGCCGCCGCGCGGATCATCGCCGGGCCGCCGATGTCGATGGTCTCGACGCACTCGTCGTAGGCGGCACCGCGCGCCACCGCCTGCTCGAAGGGGTAGAGGTTCACCACCACCAGATCGATCGGCGTGATCGCGTGCTCGCGCATCGCCGCGCGGTGGCCCTGATCGTCGCGCCGCGCCAGGATCGCGCCGTGAACCGCCGGGTGCAGCGTCTTGACCCGGCCGTCCATCATCTCGGGAAAGCCGGTCAGGTCGGCGACGTCGGCGACGGGCAGACCCTCGACCGAGAGCGTGCGCGCGGTGCCGCCGGTCGAGACGAGACCGACGCCGGCGCCGGCGAGGCGGCGGGCGAAGGTCGCGAGACCGGTCTTGTCGGAGACCGAGAGAAGGGCGCGGCCCACCGGCGCGATGCCGGCGTCCTCGTCGCCGATCGTCTCTCGGCTCTGGGGCTTGTCGTACACGCCGTGCCTCCCTGATCGCTCACGCCCTTGCATGCTGCGCTCGCACAACACTCATGGACCATAAGCGCACCGATCGGCCAGGGAACCCCCCGATCACCCTTTGTTGCAGTGCAACATGGTCGCATGGAACCCGTCGAGCCCGCCGATCTCGGGCAGCATCGAGGGCAGCGTCCTGAGCGCGCCCTCGGCGTCGATCGCGCCGGGCGGCAGCGCAGGGTCGTCGGGGTCGAAGGCGACGCGCCCGGCCGCCGGGGTCGCCGCGAGGAAGGCCGAGACCCGCGCCTCGCCCTCCTCGGGCAGGATCGAGCAGGTGGCGTAGACGAGCCGCCCGCCCGGCGCGAGCCAGCCCCAGGCGCGCGCGAGCAGCCGGGCCTGCAGATCGACCAGCCGCTCCAGCGCCGCCGGGTCGAAGCGGTGGGGCAGGTCGGGGTGGCGCCGGATCGTGCCGGTGGCCGAGCAGGGCGCGTCGAGCAGGATCGCGTCGAAGCGCGCCTCGGGCGTCCAGTCGAAGGCGTCGGCCACCACCGTCTCGGCCGTGAGGCGCGTGCGCGCGAGGTTCTCCTCGAGCCGCGCCATCCGCTTGGCGCTGTGGTCGAGCGCGGTCACTCGCGCGCCCGCGGCGGCGAGCTGGAGCGTCTTGCCCCCCGGCGCGGCGCAGAGATCGAGCACCCGCTCACCCTCGGCGACGGCGAGCAGGCGCGCGGGCAGCGCCGCGGCCGCGTCCTGCACCCACCACGCGCCGGCGTCGAAGCCGGGCAGCGCCGAGAGCTGCGGCCGGCCCGGGAGCCTGAGCGTGCCCGACGGCAGCGCCATCGCGTCGAGTTCGGCCGCGAGCGCCTCGACGTCGGCCTCGTCGCGCGGCGTCAGGTCGTGCGGCGCGGCCCCGAGATGGGCGGCCAGGATCGCGTCGGTCGTCTCGCGCCCCCAGGCGGCGTCGAGGCGCTCGGCCAGCCAGGGGGCCGCGTTCAGCCGACCGGGCTTCTCGACGGGCTCGGGCGGCGCGGTCGAGAGGCGGCGGCCGACCGCGTTGACGAGCCCGGCCATCGAGGCCGCCTGCGGCGAGAGCCGCGCGAGCGAGACCGCGACGTCGACCGCCGCGTGCGAGGCGGTGCCGACGAAGACGATCTCGGCGGCCATCAGGCGCAGGATGTGGCAGGCGGGCGAGCCGGGCATGCGCTCGACGTAAGGCGCGAGGGCGGCGTCGACCTCGCCGAGCCGGCGCAGCACCGCCTCGGCGAGCCCGTGCGCCTCGGCGCGCTCGCGCGGCGAGAGCCCGCCGAGGGCGCCCTCGCCGAGCAGACGGCCGGGGTCGAGCACGTCGGCGATCAGATCGACCGCGCCGCGCCGGGCGGCGAGGCCCGGCGGCGGCTTGCGCTCGCGCTCGGGGCGGCGGCGGGCGGGTCCCGGACGGTCGGCCACGCTCAGGACCACGGCCCGGCGCGCCGGCCGGTCCTCGGCACGCGGGTCGCGCGGGTCGTGGCGTCGTCGCCCGGAGCCGAGGGCCAGCCGCGCCGTCCGCCATCGCCCTGCGTCCCGCGCCCCGGGCCCTGCCCGCCCCCGCGCCAGGATTGGGGCATCGGCTCGGACGCCCCCGCCTGATCGCGCAGCGCCGCGATGCGCTTGTCGGGATCGGGGTGGGTCGAGAACAGCCCCGCGAGGCCGCGCCCCGAGAGGGGGTTGACGATGAACATGTGCGCCGTCGCCGGGTTGCGCTCGGCCGAGGTCACCGGCTCGGCCCGCCCGGAGATGCGCGCGAGCGCGGAGGCCAGCCAGATCGGGTTGCCGCAGATCTCGCCGCCCGCGCGGTCGGCCGCGTACTCGCGGGTGCGCGAGATCATCGACTGGATCATCATCGCCGCGATCGGGGCCGCGATGGCCGCGAGGATCACGCCGAGGAAGCCGAGCGGGTTGCGGTTCTCGCCGTCCGAGGAGCCGCCGAAGAAGAAGGCGAAGTTCGCGAGCATCGAGATCGCGCCGGCCACGGTGGCCGCGACCGTCATGATCAGCGTGTCGCGGTTGCGGATGTGGGCCAGTTCGTGCGCGACCACGCCGGCCAGCTCCTCGCGGCTCAGCGTGCGCATGATCCCGGTGGTGACCGCGACGGCCGCGTTGTCGGGGTCGCGTCCGGTGGCGAAGGCGTTCGGGGTCGCCTCGTCCATGATGTAGACCGCCGGCATCGGCAGGCCGGCGCGCTTCGCCAGATCCTCGACCATGGCGTGGAGTTCCGGCGCGCTCGCGCGGTCGACGGCGCGGGCGTTGTGCATCCGCAGCAGCATCTTGTCGGAGTTCCAATAGGCGAAGGCGTTCATCGCGAGCGCCACGACGAAGGCGATCACGGCGCCGGTTGGGCCGGCGATCAAGTAGCCGACCACGAGGAACAGCCCCGCGAGCCCCGCGAGCAGCGCGGCGGTCTTGGTGTAGTTCATGGTGTCCCACTCCCATGGCGAAGACCGGGGCGACCGGCCATATCGAGGACAGACGGATGACGGAGGTGGATATGGCGATGCACGAGACGCCCCGGAAGGAGGATCGCGCCACTGGCGGGCGGGACGACGACGACGCCCGGGCCGAGCGCCTGCGCGCCGCCGCGGCCCGCGCGCTCGCGGAGGCCGAGGCGCGCCGTCGCGAAGCCGAGGCGCCGGCCTTGCCGAGGGAAATCGGCGGGCGCGACGGCCCCGAGCCCGTGCGCTACGGCGACTGGGAGAAGAAGGGCATCGCCTACGACTTCTGATCGAGGAGGAGCCGCGGCGCGCCTCGCGCGTCGAGCGCCCGCGCCCGCTCGGCGAGGACCGCGTAGTCGGCCGCGTCGGGGCGGGCGAAATCCACGATCCTGAGCGCGGCGCGCACGCCCGCGAGCGCGGGGTCGGCCGCCACGGCGTCGAGCGCGCGCCCGAGCGCGGCGCGCGTCGCCTCGTCGGTCGCGCTCGCGGTGACGAGCGGCAGCCCCGGCGTCGGGGACGTCCAGGCGATCGCCCGGACGCCGGCCACGAGGCCCGGCGCCGCGTCGCCGAGGAGTGCGAAGGTGACGCAGTCGATCGCCGCCAGATCGGCCCCGCCCGCGACCACCGCCTCGATCGAGGCGCGGTGCGCGCCGGTCCCGATCGCCGGGCCGAGGCCGATCCGCGCCTCCGCGAGCGCCGCGCGCAGCGCCTGGTGGCCCGACTGCGAGCGCGCATCGTTGACCGCCGGGCGATAGCCCTCGCAATCGGCCAGCCGCCGCGCCGGATCGCCCGCACGCACCACCACCGCCGAGCGATACCGCGCGCCCGCGCAGCCCGGCGCGCGGTAGCGGGGCGTGGCGACAAGTCGCACCCGCCCGTTGAGCACTGTCGCGAAGGGATAGCCGCAGGTCTGCGCGAGCAGGAGCGCGGGGTCGGTCCAGATCGCCGCCAGCTCGCGCCCACGGTCGAGCCGGCCAGGCGCAGCGACCCCCTCGGCGTCGAGCCGCGCGGCGATCGCCGTCCAGAGCGCGTCGGTCTCGGCGCGCCGCTCGGGCAGGTCGTACATCGGCAAGGCGGCGACGGAAGGGTGGTTCGGGGGAACGCGATCGGGCACGGCGGGTCCTCGACGGGAGGCGCGCGGAGATCGCGCGCCTCCTTCGTGATGGACACGACGCGAGCCGGGGGCAACGGTCCCTGCCACAGCGCGCCGGACCGGCGTCGGCGCGACGGCCGACCCTGCCGGACGGGACGACGCCACGGGAGGGCGCCGCATGACCGACGAGACCCGAGACGGCGACGCCGGACGCGGGGGCGGCCCGCTCGCCCGGCTCCGGGCCGGTCTCTGGGCCGCGCCCGCGCTCCTGCTAACGCTCACGGCGCTGTTCTGGGCAGGCAACGCGATCGCGGGACAGCTGGCGGCCGGCGAGATCGCGCCGATGACGCTGACGGCGCTGCGCTGGCTCGGGGTGAGCGCGGTGCTCTGGCCGCTCTACGGCCGGGCGGTGGTCGAGGGCTGGCCGCTCGTGCGCCCCAAGCTGAAGCGGGTGGTGCTGATGGCGGTGCTCGGCTTCGCCTGCTTCAACGCGCTCCTCTACGCCGCGAGCCTGACGACTACGGCCGTCAACGTCGGCATCCTGCAGGGATCGATGCCGGTGTTCGTGCTGATCGGCGCCTATCTCGCGCTCGGCGACCGGGTGGGGGGCGTGCAGGCCGCCGGCGTGGCGCTGACGCTGGTCGGCGTGGTGCTGGTGGCGACCAAGGGCGCGCCGCTCGCCGTGCTGGAGCAGGGGGTCAATCCGGGCGACGGGCTGATGCTGATCGCCTGCGTGCTCTACGCGGGCTACGCGGTGGCGCTGCGCGGACGCCCGGCGCTGTCTGGGCCGGCCTTCTTCACGCTGCTGGCCCCGATCGAGCTCGCGACCGCGCTGCCGATGGCCGCGGTCGAGGTCTGGTCGGGTGCCGGCGGCTGGCCGACGCCCGTCGGCTGGGCGGTGGTGGCCTACACGGTGGTCTTCCCCTCGATCGCCTCGCAGATCTTCTTCCTGCGCGGCGTCGACCTGATCGGGCCGGGCCGGGCGGGGGTGTTCATCAACCTCGTGCCGGTGTTCGCCGCGTGCCTCGCGGTGGCGCTCCTCGGCCAGCCGTTCGAAGCCTACCACGCCGGCGCGCTGGCTCTGGTGCTGGTCGGCGTCTGGCTCGGGCAGCGTCCGCGGCGGGGTTGAGACGCCGCGCCGGGGCGCGACCGCGCCTGCCGGGCGCCGGGACGCCTCCGACGGGTTCCCTCAAATCCTTCGATTGGCGCGCGATATTTTGACGTCCGAACAGACTATCGTACCATTCGCGCATATGATCACGGGCGAGTCGGGTGCCCATGAATCTCGTTATCGATTGCCTGGTGAACGAGCACGAGTGGCCGCTCGTCCTGATCGCGGTCGGCGTCTGCGCGCTCGCGAGCTGGACCGTCGTCGGCAATTGGGTGCGGGCGGTCGAGGCGTCGGGACCGGGGGGGCGGCTGCTCTGGGTCGCGGTCGGGGGCCTCACCGCCGGCTGCGGCGTCTGGGCGACGCACTTCATCGCCATGCTCGGCTATCAGTACGAGATCGAGCGGGGGGTCTCGCTCGGGCGGCTCGCCCTCTCCCTCGGGCTCGGCTGCCTGCTCTTCGGCCTCAGCGTCGTACCCATCATGCGCGGCTTCGGCTGCCAGGCCTGCCGCTTCATCGGCGCCGCCGCGCTGACGCTCTCGATCGTGGTCCTGCACTACGTCGGCATGTCGGCCTATGCGGCGAGCGCGCTCATGCAATGGGACCCGCAGCTGATCGCCGTCTCCGTGGCGCTCGGAGCCGCGTTCAACCTCGGCTGCGTCCAGTTCTTCACGACCGGACGCTCGCTGACGCGCCTCGTCGTCAGCCCGGCGCTGTTCGTCCTCGCCGTCGTCTCCATCCACTTCATCGGCATGGCCGCGCTCACGATGGTGCCGCTCGACGTCTCCGAGGCGGCCTGGAGCGGCGATTCGACCTTCCTGGCCGGCGCGACCGCCACCGCCGCGGTGGTCGTCCTCGCGATCAGCCTCGTCGCCTCGATCGTCGACCAGAACACGAGCCGGCTCAGGGCCGCGGAGGCCGAGAAGCTCCAGGCCCTGACCCGGATGCTCGGGGAACGCAACGCCGAGCTCGAGATCGCCAGGGAACGCGCCGAGATGGCGAGCCGGGCGAAGTCGGCCTTCATCGCCAACGTCAGCCACGAGATCAGGACGCCGATGAGCGGCGTGCTCGGCATGTCGGAGATCCTCCTCGAGAGCGACCTCGCCGATCGCGAGCGCTCCTGCGCCGAGACGATCCACCGCTCCGGCCGCGCGCTCCTCGGGGTGATCGACGACGTGCTCGACCTGTCGAAGATCGAGGCGGGGCGGCTCGAGATCGCCGAGGCGCCGTTCGACCCGCGCACCGCGGTCGAGGAGGTGGCGACCCTGCTCGCCCCCGCCGCCCACGAGAAGGGGATCGAGATCCTGGTCCGCTGCGCCGCGGCGCTGCCCTCGGCCCTCCTCGGCGATGCCGGCCGCGTCCGGCAGATCGTCACCAACCTCGCCGGCAACGCGGTGAAGTTCACCGCGGAGGGCTACGTCCTGATCGACGTCGCCCGGGCGCCCCCCGAAGACGGCCGCCCGTCGTGGCGGATCACGGTCGAGGACACCGGCATCGGCATCGCGCCGCACCGGGTCCGGGCGATCTTCGAGGAGTTCACGCAGGCCGAGAGCACCACGGCGCGCCAGTACGGCGGCACCGGGCTCGGGCTGACCATCTCCTCCCGGCTCGCGAGCCTCATGGGCGGGCGGATCGACGTGGTGTCCGAACGCGGGCGAGGCTCCTCGTTCTCCGTCACCCTGCCGATGGTGCCCGCCATGGCCGAGGCCGGGCCCCCGGCCGTCCGCCCGTCGCTTCCCACCGCGCGGCTCCTCCTCGTCGACGATCTTGCCCTGAGCCTCGACATCCTCGAGACGCAGTGCCGGGTCTGGGGGCTGGAGACGGTCCGCGCCCTCGGCGGCGAGCAGGCGATCGCGCTTCTCGACGGGGCCGTCGCGGCGGGCGACGCCTTCGACCTCGTCCTGCTCGACCACCACATGCCCGACGTCGACGGGCTCCGCGTCGCAGAGCACATCGCCTCGAACGACCGACTGCGGCCGGCGAAGATCGTCGTCCTCTCCCCGACCGACGACGAGAGCGTCGCCACCGCCTTCCGAAGGCTCGGCGCCGGGGCCTTCCTCGCCAAGCCGATCAGGAGCGAGGCGCTCCACGCAGTGCTGTCCGCCGTCCTGCAGGCCAGCCCCCGAGGCGGCGGCGTCCGGGACGAAGCCTCCGGCGTCGTCGCCGCGGTCGCGCCGGCCGCCTCCGCCCGAGAGCGGCACAGGGTCCTCGCGGTCGACGACAACCAGGTGAACCGCATGGTCGTCGACCACATGCTCGACCGGGAGAGATACGCCCTCTCCCTGGCCGCGAACGGCACCGAGGCGGTCGAGGCCTTCCGCTCGGCCCGCTTCGACGTCGTTCTCATGGATATCTCCATGCCGGAGATGGACGGCTACCAGGCGACCGCCGCCATCCGGCGCATCGAGGCGGAGCAGGGCCGGACCCGGACGCCGATCGTGTGCCTGACGGCGCATGCGGGGACCGAGCAGCACGAGCGCTGCGTCGCGCACGACATGGACCACTACCTCGTCAAGCCGATCCGGAAGTCCGAGCTGGACGACGTGCTCCGCCACGCGACGGCGACCGCCGCGCCGCACGCGCACGCGCACGATCACGCCGCCCCGCCCGACCGACGCGTGTCCGGCGAGGCCGGCGTGGGCTGATGCCGCAGCTCCGACCACGGGCGGTCCTGCGGGGGCGGGCCACGGATGGTGGCGCCGCCGACCTCCGGGGCCGCGTCGGACGGATAGGCGAGCGCTCCGGGTCGAAAGCCCGGAGAGGGGGGAATGGCCTGCCTCGGGGCGAAACCCGCCCCGGATCGCCGGTCCCCTCGGGCGAGCGTCCCTCCACGAGGGCTCGCCCGATCGCGGGTCAGGGCCGGCCGGGTTCCGGAGCCCGTTCCCGCGCCGCCGCCGCCGCCGGCGCCGTGGCCGCGGACCCGACGAGGGGCAGCTCGATACGGGCGCGCAAGCCGCCCTCCTCCCGGTTGCGGAGCGAGAACCGGCCGCCGTGGCGTTCGGCGAAGGAGGTCACGATGTAGAGGCCGAGGCCGGCGCCGCGCACGCCCTCGTGCTCGGCGCGACCGGGCAGGAACGGCGTGCCGACGCGCGCGATCAGCTCGGCGGTCATGCCGGGGCCCCGATCGAGCACGTCGATGGCGACGCGGCCGGGGCCGGGACGCGAGACCGCGAGCGTCACCTCGGCCTCCCCGCCGTGGCGGAACGCGTTGTCGAGGAGGTTGAGCACGGCTTCGAGGAGATAGGCCGGCTCGACCGAGACGAACAGGCGTTCGGCCTCGAGGCGCGTCCCGAGGCGTCGGGCGAACTTCCGGCTGGCGAGCACGATCCGGACGGCGTCGAGCAGCGTCTCGCTCAGATCGACGGTCTCGCGGGGCGGCGAGCGGTCGCCTTCCAGCTCCGCGGCGCGGAGCGCGCGCTCGGAAAGCTGCAGGATGTGCTCGCCGGAGCGGGAGACCGTGCGGGCGTATTCCCGTCCTCGCTCGGGCGTGAAGAACTGGTCCGGCAAGGTCTCGATCAGGCTCGAGAATCCCAGGATCGCGTTCAGCGGCGTGCGCAGGTCGTGGTGCATCTCCTGCAGGAACCGCGTCTTCGCCCGGCTCGCGGCCTCGGCCGCGACCGACCGGCCCTCGAGGGCGGCCACCAGCTCGCGACGCGCCCGCCAGAGAACGCCGGCGTGCAACGCGAGACCGGCGGCCGCGAGCACGCCCCACAGCGCGATCGGCACGACCAGGTCCATGACGACGCCGAACCAGGCGCGGGCGGCGAGGACGACGCAGAGCCAGACGCCCGCGACGCCGAGCGTCGCCAGAACGGCGGCGCGCGGCGCCCGCACGGGCGAGAACACGACGACGAGGATCATGCCGAAGAGCAGTGCGCCGAGTTCGATGCGCTCGACCCGGCCGGTCCGGCTGAGCGCGCTGCCCACGTCGAGCGCGTCGCCGACGAGGGCGACGACCTCCGAACCGCTGGCGAGGCCGGTGCCGGCGAGGCGCCAGGGCACCGAGAGGCCGACCGCGTCGAGGCCGACGACCACGGCGCGCCCCGCGAGCGCCGAGGCCGGCGCCGTCGCGAGCTCGCCCGCGCGGAGGACGGGGATCCGGTCGCGCCGGCCGAAATCGAGCCAGACGGTGCCGTCCGCGCCGGTGCGCCGGAACGCGTCGTCCAGCGCGAGGCCGAGAAGCCCGTCGCCCCCGCCGACCAGCGTCGCCGAGCGTCCGTCGGCCACGAGCGCGGCGACGGAGAGCGCGGGATGGACGACGCCGTCGACCAGGAAGAACACGGGCGCGCGTCGCAGCACCATGTCGTCCTCGGGCAGCAGGTTGACGGCGCCCTGCGCCCTCGCCGCCTCGTGCAACGGCGCGATCGGCGCGACCACCCCGGTGAACTCCGGGACGGCGGGATCGATCGCGGCGCGCGTCGGCAACCGGTAGACCGGGGCCTTCGCCGCGCCGCCGTCTGGCTCGGCCCGGACGGCGGTGGCGAGCGCGCTCGGCCCCCGCGCGAGCGCCGCCGCCAGCGTCGCGTCGGTGTCGGGCAGGGCCGAGAGCGCCTCGGCGAGCCGCCCGCGCTCCGCGGCCGGCAGCGCCCGCCCGAGCGTGTCCCCGAGGCTCGGCGCCGAGAACCGGTCGGGGCGGTCGAGCAGCACGGTGAGCGTCACGCTCGACGCGCCGAGCGCGCCGATGCGCTCGACGAGCGCGGCGAGGCGGTCGCGCCGCCACGGCCAGGGGCCGACGCGCGCGAGGCTCTCCTCGCCGATGTGCACGACCGCGAACCGGCTCGGCGCCGCCGCGGCGGGCGCGACGCCCTGCGCGAGGTCGAAGCCGATCGTCTGCAGCCGGCGCAGCGCCTCCGGCTCGGCGAGCCGCACCGCGAACAGGAGGAGGGCGAGCGCGGCGAGCACGATCGACGATCTGGACCGCGACGACACGATGCCGATCTCCCTCCCCCCGGCCATGTCTCAGCGCACCGCGATCTCCACGCGCCGGTTGCGCGGCTCGGCCACCTCGTCGTCGGTGGGCACGAGCGGAAAGCTCTCGCCAAAGCTCTCCACCGCGATCGCCGCCTCGGGCACGCCGGCGGCGACGAGCGCGTCGCGGAGCGCCGCGGCGCGCTCGCGCGAGAGACGGACGTTGAGCGCGGCCGGGCCGACGCGGTCGGAGTGGCCGAACACGGTGACGCGCGCCGCCTCGGTCGCGCGCACGTCGGCGAGGGCGTCGGCGAAGGCGTCGCGGCTCGCCGCGGTGATCTCCTCGAAGGTCGAGCCGCCAGTCTCGAAGTAAATCAGGTAGCTGCGCTGCGGCAGCGGCTCGGCCGCCAGCGAGGCGGCGAGCGTCTCGGCGACGGCGTTCTCGTCGAACACGATCGCGGCCGACACGCCCTCCTCGGCGGCCGCCACGCCGGCGAAGGGCGCGTCGATCGCGACGTCCGCGCCGCCGTCGCTCACCACGATCGCACCGCCCTCGTCCGAGGGAAGCAGCACCACCACGGACGCGTCGCTCGCGTTCTCGGCGAGGGCGAGGCGCTCGAAGAAGCGCATCCGGCAGGCGGCGATCTCGTCGGGCTGTCGGTCCTCCTCGGCCTCCTGCGCCCAGCAGTCGAAGGCGGTCTGCGCCTCGGCGAGCGTCTCCGGCGCGGTCAGGCGCACGATACCGTCGAGCACGTCGAGCAGTCGCGCACGCGCGTCCTCCAGCGCCGTGCGCGCCGCCGCGCCGAGCGCGCGCGTCTCCAGGCCGTCGGGGGGCGGGCGCTCGCCGCGCAGGGCCGCGTCGCGCTTTCGCCGGAAGCCGCGCGCGTCGCGCCAGTCGTTCTCGGCTCTCTCGTCGGCGCGCAGCCGCTCGTATCCAGCGGCGAGGCCGCGATCGAAGGGCGTCAGGTCCGGCGCCTCGGGCGGCGGCTCGCGCGTGCAGGCGGCGAGGACGGCGAGCGCGCAGGCGGGCGCGAGCGAACGGCGCCTCATCACGGATCGGGCGGCACGACGACGGCGAAGCGCGTGCCCCTCGTGCCGACCGAGAGGCGGGGTGTCTCGATCTCGACGCGATCGGGCCGCGCCGCGCCGATGCGGCCCGCGCGGTAGATCATCTGGCCGGTCAGGACGCGGACCAGGAGCGCGAAGATCCCCTCGTCGGGCTCGAACACGAAACGGGCGATCTCGATGCTGGAGCGTCCGCCGAGCGAGAGCGTCGTCCCGTCGTGGAGCGTCGCGCCGAACGCGCTCCGCAGCTCGGTGACCACGCGGTCGTCGCGCAGGAGCGGCGTGCCGACGTCGGGCATTATCGTCGCCTCGCCTCGCTCGATGCGCACCTTGCCCTCGATCGTCTTGACGACGCCGACTTCCTGCGCCCCGGCACGGGGCGCGGGAACGGCGATCACGAGCGAGAGGGCGACGAGCCAGCGGGCGATATGCATTTCATTCGATCTCGAATACCGCCGCACCTTACCCGAAAGTTACGCCTGGGCAACGGGCATGACCCGGGGTCCGGCGAGCGGAGTGGGTCGAGGGCCGGGCTCGCCGCGCGCGGGCGAGCCGGTTCGCCCGCGGCCGTCGCGTCGGGGACGTCACTCCACCGTGACCGACTTCGCCAGATTGCGCGGCTGGTCCACGTCGGTGCCCTTGGCGAGCGCGGTGTGATAGGCGAGGAGCTGGACCGGAGGGGCGTAGATCACCGGGGCGAGCCAGGCGGGCACGCTCGGCATGGCGATCGTGCGCCAGGCGTCCGAGCCGGCCTCGGCCAGGCCTTCGGCGTCGGTGATCAGCACCACGCGGCCGCCGCGGGCGGCGACCTCCTGCATGTTCGACACCGCCTTGGCGAACAGGCGGTCGCGCGGGGCGACCACCACCACCGGCACGCCCTCGTCGACGAGGGCGATGGGGCCGTGCTTCAGCTCGCCCGAGGCGTAGCCCTCGGCGTGGATGTAGCTGATCTCCTTGAGCTTCAGCGCGCCCTCCAGGGCGATCGGGTAGAGCGCGCCGCGCCCGAAGTAGAGCACGTCGCGCGCCGCCGCGATCTCCTGGGCGAGCCCCGCGATCGCGGTCTCGACGCCGAGCGCGTCGTTCGCGAGCCGCGCCAGTTCGGCGAGTTCGCCGACATGGCGCGCCTCCCCCTCGGCGTCGAGGCGCCCGCGCGCGCGGCCGGCCGCCACCGCCGTCGCGGCGAGCGTGGTCAGCGTCGCGGTGAAGGCCTTGGTCGAGGCGACGCCGATCTCGGGGCCGGCGACCAGCGGCAGCACCGTGTCGGCCGCGCGCGCGATCTGGCTCTCGATCACGTTGACCACCGCCGCGGTATGCGCGAGGCGCGGGCGGGCGTGGCGAAGCGCCGCAAGGGTGTCGGTGGTCTCGCCCGACTGGCTGACGAAGACGCCGATCTCGTCGCCCGCGAGCGGCGTCTCGCGGTAGCGGAACTCGGAGGCGACATCGACCTCCGCGGGCAGGCCCGCGATCGCCTCGAACCAGTACTTCGCGACCATCCCGGCATAGGCCGAGGTACCGCAGCCGATCAGCAGAAGGCGGCTCGCCTCGGCCCAGGGCATGTCGGCGGCGGCCGAGACGATGCGCCGGCGGTCGCCCGAGAGATGACGCGCGAGCACGTGGCCGAGCACGGTCGGCTGCTCGTGGATCTCCTTGAGCATGAAGTGGCGGTAGTTGCCCTTCTCGGCGAGGGCGGGGTCGACGGCGACGCGCTTGCGCTCGCGCTCCACCTCCCGGCCCTCGAAGTCGAACATCGCCGCGCCCGCGCGCGTCAGCACGGCGTGGTCGCCCTCCTCGAGGAAGGTGATCTCGTCGGTCATCGGCGAGAGCGCGAGCGCGTCCGACCCGACGAACATCTCGCCGTCGCCCCAGCCGATCACGAGCGGCGAGCCGTGGCGCGCGGCGATCATCAGGTCCGGCGCGCCGTCGAACAGGAACACCAGCGCGAAGGCGCCTTCGAGCCGCGGCAGCACGGCAGCGACCGCCTCGGCCGGCGTGTCGCCGGTCTCGATCCGGCGCGCGACCAGGCGGGCGACCACCTCGGTGTCGGTGTCGCTGTCGAACGCCTCGCCGGCCTCGACGAGCCCGGCGGCGAGCGCGCGATAGTTCTCGATGATGCCGTTGTGGACGACGTGGACCGAGCCCGCCTTGTGGGGATGGGCGTTCGCCGTCGTCGGCGCGCCGTGCGTCGCCCAGCGCGTGTGCCCGATCCCGGCGGTGCCCGACACCGGGTCCTCGGCGAGACGCGTACGCAGCGCCGAGAGCTTGCCGACCGCGCGGCGGCGCACGGCGTGGCCCGAGCGGTCCATGACGGTGACGCCCGCGCTGTCGTAGCCGCGGTATTCGAGGCGCCGCAGCGCGTCGAGGAGGCGCGGGGCGACCTCCATCTCGCCGAGCACGCCGATGATGCCGCACATGGGGGTCCCTCCCTCTCGGCCGCCGCTCGGCGGCCCCTAGTCCTTCGCGAGGCGCGCGCGCAGCCGCCCCATCAGCCGCGCCACGGCGCCGGGGCGGTTGGTCTGCTCGACCCGCGCGATCGCGAGCGCACCCGGCTCGACGTCGCGCGTGACCGTGGTGGCGGTCGCGACATAGGCACCCTCGCCGATGGCGACGGGCGCCACGAGCGACGAATTGGTGCCGACGAAGGCGCCCGCCCCGATCGTCGTGCGATGCTTCGAGACGCCGTCGTAGTTGCAGGTGACGGTCCCTGCGCCGAGGTTCGCGCCCGCGCCGACGCTCGCGTCGCCGACGTAGGCCAGATGGCCCGCCTTCACGCCCGCGCCGAGATCGGCGTTCTTCATCTCGACGAAGTTGCCGATGCGGCAGTCGGGGCCGACCGCCGTGCCGCCTCTCAGCCGCGCGAACGGGCCGACGCGCGCGCCGGCGCCGATGCACACGTCGGCGAGATGGCAGAACGCCTCGATCCGCGCCCCGTCCTCGACCGCGACGCCGGGGCCGAACACCACCGAGGGGCCGACGCTCACGTCCCGCCCGAGCGTCGTGTCCCACGAGAGGTGCACGCTCGACGGGTCGGCGAGCGTCGCGCCCGCGAGCATCGCGGCGCGGCGCGCGCGCGTCTGGAACGCCGCCTCGGCGCGCGCGAGGTCGACGCGGTCGTTGACCCCCTGCACCTCGGCCTCGTCGCAGAACGCGACCCCGGCCGCGACGCCTTCGGCGCGGGCGAGGCCGGGGACGTCGGTCAGGTAGTACTCGCCCTGCGCGTTGGCGTTCGTCACCCGCGCGAGCAGCCGCCAGAGCAGGGCCGCGTCGGCCGCCATCACCCCGGAATTGCACGCGGTGATCGCGGCCTCGGCGACGCTCGCGTCGCGCGCCTCGACGATGCGCTCGAGCCGACCGTCGGGGGCGAGGACCAGCCGGCCGTAGCCGCCGGGCTCGGCCGCCTCGAAGCCGAGCACCCGCACCATGGCGCCCGGCAGGCCGACGAGACGCGCGAGCGTCGCGACCGAGAGCAGGGGCACGTCGGCGTAGAGCACCAGCACGTCGCCCTCGAAGCCCGCGAGCGCCTCGCGCGCGCAGGCGACCGCGTCGCCGGTGCCGCGCTGGACCGCCTGCTCGGCGATCAGGACGTCCGGGTCGGCGGCGCGCGCGGCCTCGGCCACCCGCGCGCCCTCGTGGCCCACCACCACGGCGACCCGCTCGGGCGCGAGCGCACGGGCGGTCGCGAGGACGTGGGCCAGCATCGGCCGCCCGCCGACGGGGTGGAGCACCTTGGGCAGGCGCGAGCGCATCCGCTTGCCCCGGCCGGCGGCGAGGACCACCACGGCGAGGGGACGGGCGAGCGCCGGCGTGTCGGCGCGGTCGGTCGGGGCGTCGCTCATGCGCGCCTCTATAGAGCGCGGGGCGGCGGGCGGGGAAGGCGCGGGGCGCCCGCCGCGGCGGTCAGTTTTCGTTTCCGAACATGGCGGGCCGGACTAGCTGTCGCGCCGGCGGCGGGGCGGATCGTCCGCGCCGCCGCGACGCAACCGGCGCCGTGCGGGCGTCAGAGCGACCAGCGAGGGGCCATGCGCGGCGCGATCTTCGACCTCGACGGCACCATCGCCGACACCGCCGCCGATCTCCTGGCCGCGGCCAACGTCGCCCTCGGCCCCCACGGGCTGCCGGCGCTGGCGCTGCCGCGCGACCGCGTCATCGCGATGAAGGGCGGGCGCTCGATGGTGCGCCGCTCGCTCGCCCTCGCCGGGCGCGAGCCCGAGGGCGCGGCGGCCGATCGCCTGTTCGCCCATCTCTACCCGCGCCTGCTCGACGCCTACGCGGGCGCGATCGCGGTCCATACCCGCCCGTTCCAGGGCCTTCACGCCTGCCTCGACGCGCTGGAGGCCGACGGCTGGCGGCTCGGGGTCTGCACCAACAAGCCCGAGGGGCTGGCGCTGTCGCTGCTCGGCGCGCTGGGGCTTCGCGATCGCTTCGCCGCGATCCTCGGCGCCGACACGCTGGCGGTACGCAAGCCCGACCCCGAACACTTCCGCGAGACGGCGCGGCGCGTCGGCGCCGACCCGGCCCGCTCGGTGATGCTCGGCGACACCGCGACCGACCGCGAGACCGCAGCCAACGCCGGCGTGCCCTGCGTGCTGATCGCCCACGGCCAGCCGCGCGCCCCGCTGGCGGCGCTCGCGCCGGAGGCGCTCGCCGAGGGCTTCGCCGAGATCCCCGCGACCCTGGCACGCCTCAGCCCCCCTTGACCGCCGGACGCGCGCGTGCCTATGAGCAGCGCGGCGGGCGGTTAGCTCAGTTGGTAGAGCACAGTGTTCACATCGCTGGGGTCACTGGTTCGAGCCCAGTACCGCCCACCAACGAAATCAACGACTTAGGCGGAAAACGGCGCTCCTGCGGGGCGCCGCTTCGCGTTCGGGAGCGTGCCGAGGGGCACGAGCGCGCAGAGGCACGGTCCGGCCGACGATGCCGTCGGCCCGTGCCGGCGGACGGCTCAGGCGAAGGCCCAGGTGCCCTCCTCCGTCTCGGAGAGCGAGCCGAGACCCTCGGCCATGGCGCGGTTCTCCTCGCTATCGGCGAAGGCGAGGAGCGTCTCGTCGCGGCCGAAGCCGTCGCCGAGCAGCCCCGTCCAGAAATCGACCCCTTCCGCCTCGCCCTCGCGGTCGAGCACGTTCTCGTAGAGCCCCTCTACCAGTGCGCGGTCGGAGAGGGTGGCGGGCGGACCGACGCGCTCGGCGAACTCCATGGAGGCGAGGAAGAACCCGGCCAGCGCCTCCTCCGAGGCCCCGGCCTCGCGCTGGTCGATCCAGAAGTTCAGCCCCGCCTCGTCCGCGCGGCGCCCGAGCCCGGCCTCGTAGAGCAGCGCCACGGTGCGCGCCTCGGCCAGCGCGAGCGGCCCCGGCTCGCCCGGCAGCGGGCCGAAGGCGACGGTCGTGACGTTCCCCGCCGTCGAGACGCGCAGAGCGTCCTCGCCGCCCTGCGGCAGGCGGTCGAGCGCGATCCGCGTGCCCGCGTCGCCATCCTCGTCCGCGTCGATCAGGAGGGCGTCGTCCGCCAGCGTCACCGCCTCGCGGCCGAACGCGGCGCCCACCACCTGCACCCGGTCGAAGCGGTCGAGGTCGAGGATGCGGTCGCCGTCGAGCGCCTCCGGCGTGCCCGCGACCACGTCGCGCGCGCCCGCGCCGGTCGCGATCACGTCGTCGCCGAGGCCCGGGCGGACGGTCTCGGTCTCGGCGAAGGCGCCGACCAGCACGTCCGCCCGCCCGGTGCCGGTGCCGTCGCCGAACACGCCCGCGACCGAGCCGGGCACGTCGAGGCGGTCGGTGGCGAGCGCGCCGGCGAGCTGGCCGAGCGCGCGGTCGAGCAGCGCCGCCTCGACGGCCGCGCCGTCCTCGCCCGAGCCCTCGGGGGCGTAGTCCGCGACCTCCTCGGCGGTGCGCCCGACGAGATCCTCCAGCAGCGCGTAGGCCGGGTCGGAGACGACCAAGCCCGTGAGCAGCGCCTCGACGTCGGCCTCGCCGGGCACGTCGAGCGCGTCCAGGCGCTCCATCAGCCGCGGCGTCGCCTCGGTGAGGTCGGCGAAGGCGACGCGCCCCTCGCGCGCGGCGCTGTCCGCCGCGAGCGCGTGCAGCGACACCGAGTGCAGCAGCAGCGGGTCGACGTCGGACGTGTTCGCCAGCTCGATCACCGTCTCGTCGAGCGCGCCCGGCAGGTCGCGCGGATCGGCCGCGAGGTAGAGGTCCGGCACGAAGCTGTCGGCGACGCGGTAGGTCGCGGTCTGGCCCACGGCCGTCTCGGCCGGCGGGCGCGAGCGGTCCCAGCCGAGCGCGGCCGTGTCGAGACCCGAGAACTCGTCGGCGAGCAGCCCGTCGGCGAAGGCGCGCAGCTCGTCGAGGAAGTCCGTGGCCCCCCAGGGGGCGGGGTCGAACAGCACGCCCGGCACGCCGAGCGCGGCCGAGGCATAGGCCGCGAGCGCGCCGCCCAGGGAATGGCCGGTCACGGTGACGGCGCGGCCGGGGTTGTCCGCGGCCGCTTCGAGCACCGCGCGGATCGCGCCCTCGGCCTGGTCGCGCATCCGGTTCTCGCCGATGCGCCCGATCCGCTCGATGCCGCCGAAGAAGGGGACGTTGTCGATCACGCGGAAGAGGTCGTCGACGTCGTCGGCCTCGTCGTCGCCGAAGCCGAGCGTCTCCTGCAGGAACGCCTCAACCCCGCCCTGCGCCTCGACGAACGCGGCGATGGTCTCGCCGTCGTCCTGATAGTAGCCGAACAGCGTCAGCAGGTCGTTGGTGAGGTTGGCCTCGTCGAGCAGGTCGAGGTCGTTGTCGTCGAGCGCGTCGCGGAAGAACGCGAACTCGGTGCCGCGGAAGGCGACGACGACCTGCCCGTCCCTGTCGTTGAGGTAGACGTTGGCGTCGAGGCCGCTGTCCTCGGAGAGATCGCTGTCGCGCGCCTCGCTCGCCGCGTCGGTCGGCCGGCGCTCCCAGGCGGGGAACCTGGCCGAGACGTCCGGGTCGGCCGGGAGCGGCGCGGCCGGATCGTTCGCGCGCAGACGCAGATCGTAGGCGTCGAGCGCCATGCGGGCGTAGACGGGCAGGCCGGGGCCGTTGGCGGGAAGGGGCATGGGGAGGGTCGTTCCTTCGCTGGCGATCCCGTCGCGGCCGCACCGGGCGCGCGGCGGGCGGCCGGGGACGGCCCCCGGCCACCGGGACCCGCGCAAATGGGCCCCCACCCCGCGCAGCCCACAGGGGGCGCCGGGGGCCGG
>JBHJHI010000005.1:0-11512 GCA_050330995.1 Paracoccaceae bacterium | reverse complement strand
GGCCGCGGCTCTCCTCCGCCTCGTCCTCGCCGGCCGTCTCCGGCTCGTCCTCCGCGGCCTCGTCGGCCCGCGAGGTGGGCGCGCGGCCCGCCACCGGCCGCACCGCGGCCACGCCGTCGCGGCGGGGCCGGGGGCCGCGCGGGGTCCTCGCCCGCCGGGGCTTTTCCGCGGTTGGGGCCCCCCCGGGCGGCTTGGGGTCTCTCGGGCTTCGGCTGGGTAATTTCGGGCCGGCGCGGTATGCGGGGGGGCCGGCGCCGGCGCGACGGCGAGGGCGCGGAGCTGCCGGGTTCGGGCAGCGCGACCACCTCGGGGGCCGACGAGGCCGCGGAGGACGAGCAGGAGACGGCCGGCGAGGACGAGGCGGAGGAGAGCCGCGGCCAGGGCCGGCGCGGACGCCGGCGCGGGCGCGGCAAGCGCCGTGGCGGCTAGGGCGACGGCTGGACCGCGACGGCGGCGCCCGGCGAGGACGCGGCGGACCCGGCGGTCTTCGACGCGGCCGCCCCCGACCCGGCCGTGCCCGAGACGGAGCCGGTCGGCGCCGGTCCGGCCGACACCGGTCTGCCCGAGGCCGTCCTGCCCCGCGACGCGGAGCCCGAGCCGGGCGCGGAGGCCGGACCGGCCGCGGACGCCGAGCCCCTGCCGCTCGACGCCGACGGCGACCCGATCGACGCCGCCGCGGAGGCGCCGGAGACGGGCGAGCCCGAGACCGGCGCGCCGGTCCTGAGCGACGAGGCCGACCCGAACCCGGCCGAGCAGTCGCTGCCTGACGAGATGCGTGCCGAGGTGCCGATCGAGACGGTCGAGGAGACGCCGCTGCCGGAGGACCGACCGGTCGACGCGGCGGAGGCCGCCCCCGTGGCGGTGCCGCTCGCCGACGAGGCGCCCGGGTTGCCGGAGCCGGAGGCCGATCCCTCGGCGCCGCCCGCGCCCGAGGCCGTGCCCGATCCGGTCGACGCGCCGGCGGGCACGCCGGAGGCGGGCGCGGTGCCGGAGGCCGAACCGCTCGCCGAGGCGCCGACGCCGGAGGCCCCGTCCGAGGCGGAGACGGCCGCGGACCGCGCGAGCGACGAGACCGAGCGCTCCGCCGAGGAGGCTCTGGGCACCGAGCCTCACCGCGAGCGGCCGAAGCGGCGCGGGTGGTGGTCGCTCAGGCGATGACGGCCTCGCTTCCGCCGCATCGGGCCGGCCCGGGCGGCGGAGGCGCATCGTCAATCGATCTCTCCTCGCGCCCTCATCCCCGCCCCGTGAACCGCTCCAGCCGCCCGATCCCCTCGGCGATGCGCTCGGGCGACTGCGCGTAGCTGAAGCGCACGGTGCGGTGGCCGCGTACGGGATCGAAGTCGAGGCCCGGCGTCGCGGCCACGCCCGCCTCGGCGAGCAGGCGGCGACAGAAATCGGGGCTGTCCTCCGCGCCCTCCGGCAACGTGGCGTAGGCGTAGAACGCGCCGTCGGCCGGGGCGATGTCCCGCCAGCCGAGGCGGCAGAGCGCGCCGACCAGCGCGTCGCGGTTGGCGCGGTAGTCGGCGAGGTGCGCCTCCGCCTCGGCCATACCCTCGGGCGACAGCGCGCCGAGGGCGGCGACCTGCGCCGCGTGCGGCGCGCAGATGAACAGGTTCTGCGCGAGCGTCTGGAAGGGGCGCACCAGCCGCTCGGGCACCACCAGCCAGCCGACCCGCCAGCCGGTCATCGCCCAGTACTTCGAGAGGCTGTTGACGACCACGACCTCGTCGGTGAGCGCGAGCGCCGTCTCGGCCGGGGCGTCGTAGGTCAGGCCGTGGTAGATCTCGTCGACGATCGGCGCCGTGGCGTGCGCCGCGCAGTCCTCGATCAGCGCGGCGAGCACGTCGCGCGAGAGCACCGTGCCGGTCGGGTTCGAGGGCGTGGCGACGATCAGTCCGTCGAGCGCGCCGCCCGCGCGCGCCGAGGCCAGGAGCGCGGGCGTGGGCTGGAACCGCGTCTCGGGACCGGCCTCGACCCGCACGACCTCGAGGCCGAGCGCCGCCAGCGCGTTGCGATAGGCCGGATAGCCCGGATCGGCGAGCGCCACGCGCGCGCCCGGCTCGAACAGCCCGAGGAACGACAGCACGAAGCCGGCCGAGGAGCCCGCCGTGACCACCACCCGGCCGGGATCGAGATCGAGCCCGTGGCGCGCGCGGTAGAGCCCGGCGATGGCCGCGCGCAGCGCCTCGGTGCCGAGGCCGCTCGTGTAGCCGAGCGGCGCCGTCCCCATCGCCCGCGCGAGGGCCGCGCGCGCGGCCCGCGGCGCGCCGTAGGCCGGCTCGCCGACCTCCATGTGCACCACGTCGCGGCCGGCGGCCTCCAGCCGGCCGGCCTCGGCCAGCACGTCCATCGCCCTGAACGGCGCCACCATGGCGCGCCGCGACAGGCGCAGGGCGCCGCCGTCCGTGTCCTTCATCTCGCCCCCTCTCGCCGATCGGCGATCTCTCCCGCGCCCGGTCGACCGCCCATGACCCGGGGTCCGTGACGGCGCGACGCCCGGACCGACCCGCGCCGCGTCCCGCTCGTCTCTGGACAGCGACGGGCGCGGGCCCGATAGACGTGAGGAAGCCGGGGCGCGGGCGCAAGCGGCGACCGCGCCGTCGCCATCCGAGAGGCCGCCCATGTCGCGACGCCGTCCCTCGATACCGCTCGGGCTGATGCTCGCCGCCGGGATCGCGCTCGCCGCGAGCCCGGCCATGGCGCTCGGGCTGATCCGCGACGCCGAGATCGAGCGCACCATCGCCCGCCTCGGCGATCCGCTGATGCGCGCGGCCGGCGTCGCGCCCGACAGCGTCGAGGTCTACATCGTCAACGACGACGCGCTGAACGCCTTCGTGGCGGGCGGGCGGAACATGTTCCTGAACAGCGGCCTGCTCGCCGAGCTGGAGACGCCGGGCGAGCTGCAGGGCGTGATCGCCCACGAGGTCGGCCATATCGCCGGCGGCCATCTCGCGCGCCGCCAGCAGGCGGTGAGCCGTCTGCGCGGCCCGGCGCTTCTCGGCCTCCTGCTCGGCGTCGCGGCCTCCGCGGCGGGCGCGGGGCCGGCGGGGATCGGCCTCGGGCTCGGCACGCAGGGCCTCGCCGAGCGCTCGCTCCTGCGCTACTCGCGCGCGGAGGAAGCCTCGGCCGACCAGTCGGCGATCTCGACCATGCGCCGCGCCGGGGTGAACCCCGAGGGGCTTCTGGAGGTGATCGCGCGCTTCCGCGGCCAGGAGGTGCTGAACTTCGGCAGCCTCGATCCCTACACCCGGACCCACCCGCTCTCGACGCAGCGCTTCCAGCTGATCGAGCGCGCCGTCGCCGAGGCGCGGACCCGCGACTGGCCGCAGGACCCGGAGGACGTCTACTGGCACGAGCGGATGCGCGCCAAGCTCGTCGGCTTTCTCGACAATCCCCGCCGGGTGCTCGAGCAGGGCTTCGGCGAGCCCGGTTCTGAAGCCGAACTCTACGCCCGCGCCGTCGCGCTGCACCGCCTGCCCGATCCCGAGGCGGCGCTGGAGACGATCGACCGCCTGATCGCGATGCGCCCGGCCGACCCGTTCTACCATGAGCTGAAGGGCCAGATCCTCTACGAGATCGGCCGCGCCGAGGCTGCCCTGCCCTCCTGGCGCCGCGCGGTGGCGCTGGCGCCGGGCGAGCCGCTGTTGCTCGGCGGGCTCGGCGAGGTGCTGCTGGCGCTCGACACGCCCGCGGCCTCGGCCGAGGCGCTGGCGGTGCTGGAGGAGGCGCGCCAGAGCGATCCGGGCGACGCCTCGATGCTGCGCTCGCTCGCGGTCGCCCATGCGCGCGCGGGCGAGGACGGGATGGCCGCGCTGGTGACGGCCGAGCGCTTCGCCCTCGTCGGCGCGCGCGAGGACGCGCTCTTGCACGCCACGCGGGCGGTGCGGATGCTGCCGCGCGGCTCGCCGGGGTGGCTGCGCGCCGAGGACATCCTGGCGATGGCCGACGGGTGACGTGCCGCCCGCGCGTGCCCTGGGCGAGCCTCGCGGCGGCGGACCTGCCTCTGCCGCCGCGACCGCCGGTCGGGCGCGGCGATGCTTGACGCGCGGACGGGCGGGAGGCGTTCTGGCCGGGCGGCCGAGCCGCGCTGCCCGATCGCGACGACGCGGGGAGGATCGCGCATGACCCCGGCTCCCGGCCGTCTTTCCCGCGCCCGGACGAAAGGGGCGTGAGCGCGCTGCGGCGGCGCGTCGCCTCGTGCGCGCGGGTAGGCGTGGCTCATGAGGCCCGGGCCGCGACGCCTTCGCCGGGGCTTCGATGGCCCTCCCCTCGACAGCGGTTGCAAGGAGCAGACCGATGACCCTTCGCCTTCTCGCCGCGGCGAGCCTCGCGTTCCTCGCGCTCGCCCCCCTCGCCCCGCCGCCGGCCTCGGCGCAGGGCTTCGACATCGAGACGATGAGCGAGGCCGAGCGCGCCGCCTTCGGCGAGGCGGTGCGAGCCTATCTGCTCGACAACCCGGGCGTGATCGCCGAGGCGATCGAGGTGCTGCGCGAGCGCGAGGAGGCGGCGCAGGCCGCGGTCGAGCGCTCGCGCGCGCGCCAGTACCGCGCGGCGCTGCACGACACCTCCTACGCCTGGGCCGGCGGCGACACCGACGGCGACGTCACGGTGGTCGAGTTCACCGACTACCGCTGCGGCTTCTGCAAGCGCGCCCACGGGTCGGTGAAGGAGGCGCTAGAGCGCGACGGCGACACCCGGCTGATCGTTCGCGAGTATCCGATCCTGGGGGACGCCTCGGTCGCGGCCGGGCGCAAGGCGATGGCCGCCTACCGCAGCGCGCCCGATCTTTATCCCGCGCTGAACGACGCGCTGATGGCGCACCAGGGCGATCTGGACGAGGCGACGGCCTACGAGATCGCCGAGAGCGTCGGCTACGACGCCGACGAGCTGCGCCTGCTCGCCGCCTCCGACGAGATCGGGGCGGAGCTGGAGAAGACCTATCGCCTGGGCGAGGTGCTCGGCGTGCGCGGCACGCCCACCTTCATCGTCGAGGACCGCATCCTGCGCGGCGCCGTCTCGGCCGCCCGCCTGATCGAGGAGATCGAGGCGGCCCGCGCGGAAGGGTGAGCGCGGCGAATGGTGCACGGCGCGCCGAGCCGGCCGCTCGGCGCGACGCGGCCGATGGCGCCCCGGGACGGCGCCGTCGGCGGAGAAGGCCCCGGTCCTGTCTCGCGGGCCGCCCGCGCCCGGCCGACGGCCCGGGCGGCTCCGGTCTCCGGGCACCCCGATCGCTCCCGGCGACGGGAGCCCCGCTGGCCCCCCGTTTGACGCCGCCTCCGCTTGGCGCTAGGCCGCAGGCCGACGGGGCGCGGCCGGAGCGTCGCCCGCGCTTTCGCCTGCCCGGCGCGCACCGCCGGAGCGCGGTCATGGGATGCAGATGAGCAGAGACACCGGGGCGGACGTCGCCTTCATCCGCGCACTCGCGGAAATCCTGCGCGAGCACGAACTCGGCGAGATCGAGGTCGAGCGCGAGTACGGCGAGGACGACGAGCTGAAGGTCCGCCTCGCCCGTCAGGCCGCGGCCCAGCCGGTCCCGACGCCGATGCCCGCCCCCGTCGCACCGGTCGCCCCCCAGGCCCCCGCGCCGATCGCCGCCGCCGAGGCGCCGGCGGCGGAGGAGAGCGACGACGTCGTCGCCTCGCCGATGGTCGGCACCTGCTATCTCTCCCCGGAGCCCGGCGCCGATCCCTTCGTCGCGATCGGCGAGCAGGTGGCCGAGGGCCAGACCCTCGTGATCATCGAGGCGATGAAGACCATGAACCAGATCCCCGCGCCGCGCGCGGGGCGGGGCAAGCGCGTCGTCGTCGCCAACGCCGAGCCGGTCGAGTTCGGCGCGCCGCTCGTCGTCCTCGAATGATCCGAAAGCTCCTGATCGCCAACCGCGGCGAGATCGCGCTCCGCGTCCACCGCGCCGCGCGCGAGATGGGCATCGAGACGGTGGCGATCCACTCGACCGCCGACGCCGAGGCGATGCACGTCCGCCTCGCCGACGAGAGCGTCTGCGTGGGCCCGCCGCCCTCGATCGAGAGCTACCTGAACCAGCCCGCGATCGTGACCGCCTGCGAGATCACCGGCGCCGACGCGGTGCATCCGGGCTACGGCTTCCTCTCCGAGAACGCGGGCTTCGCGCGGATCGTCGAGGAGCACGGGCTGATCTTCGTCGGCCCCTCGGCCGAGCACATCCGCCTGATGGGCGACAAGATTTCGGCCAAGGAGACCATGCGCCGCCTCGGCGTGCCGTGCGTGCCGGGCTCCGAGGGCGCGGTCTCGACCGCGGAGGAGGCCGAGGCGGCGGCGCGCGAGATCGGCTATCCGGTGCTGGTCAAGGCGGCTGCCGGCGGCGGCGGGCGCGGCATGAAGGTCGCGCGCGAGCCAGCGGCGCTCGCCTCGGCCTTCGGCCAGGCCCGCGCCGAGGCCAAGGCCGCCTTCGGCTTCGACGCGGTCTATCTAGAGAAGTACCTCGACCGCCCGCGCCACATCGAGATCCAGGTGGTCGGCGACGGCAAGGGGAGCGCCGTCCATCTCGGCGAGCGCGACTGCTCGCTGCAGCGGCGTCACCAGAAGGTGCTGGAGGAGTGCCCCTCGCCCACGATCGACGCGGCGACCCGCGCCGAGATCGGCGGGCTCTGCGCCGAGGCGATCGCCGAGATGGGCTATCGCGGCGTCGGCACCATCGAGTTCCTGTACGAGGACGGGCGCTTCTACTTCATCGAGATGAACACCCGCCTCCAGGTCGAGCACCCGATCACCGAGGCCGTCTACGGGGTCGATCTCGTGGCCGAGCAGTTGCGCATCGCCGCAGGCCATGGGCTCTCGATCCGCCAGGAGGACGTGCGCCCGCGCGGCCACGCGATCGAGTGCCGCGTCAACGCCGAGCGCGTGCCGGGCTTCTCGCCTTCGCCCGGTACGGTCACCGCCTTTCACGCGCCCGGGGGTCTGGGCGTGCGCATGGACAGCGCGCTCTATGCCGGCTACCGGATCCCGCCCTACTACGACAGCCTGATCGCGAAGCTGATCGTGCACGGCCCCGACCGCGACGCCTGTCTCGGCCGGCTCGGCCGCGCGCTCGGCGAACTGGTGGTCGACGGCGTCGACACCACGACGCCGCTGTTTCGCGCGCTGCTCGGCGCACAGGCGATGGAGACGGGCGCCTACGACATCCACTGGCTCGAGGAATGGCTCGCCTCGGGCGTGCTCGACCCGAACTGAGACCACCGGCGGTTGCGAAGCGGCACGCCGGGCCGGCGCGGCTTCCGCCGCCCGCCGGGCTATGCGATCCTTCGCAGGTCAGTCGCGAGAGGCTCGTCGATGAAGGACGCCGAACCCGGCCTCGATCTCACTCCCGAACTGCTGCTCCGCGCCTACGCGGCGGGCGTGTTCCCGATGGCCGATTCGGCCGAGGCCGAGGACGTGTTCTGGGTCGAGCCGCGCCGGCGCGGCATCCTGCCGCTCGACGGCTTCCATCTCTCGCGCTCGCTGAAGAAGCGGCTGCGCCGGAGCGACCACGTCGTCACGGTCGATCATGCCTTCGAGGCGGTGCTCGCCGGCTGCGCCGCCCGCGAGGAGACCTGGATCAACGGGCGCATCGCCGATCTCTACGCCGCGCTCGCGCGCAAGGGCCACGCCCATTCGGTCGAGGTCTGGATCGACGGCCGGCTCGCGGGCGGGCGCTACGGCGTGCGCCTCGGCGCGGCCTTCTTCGGCGAGAGCATGTTCAGCCTCGCGCGCGACAGCTCGAAGATCGCGCTCGCCCATCTGGTCGCGCGCCTGAAGCTCGGCCGCTTCCAGCTTCTCGACACCCAGTTCACCACCGAGCATCTGGTCAGCCTCGGCGCGATCACGGTGACCCGCCCGGTCTACCGCGCCCTTCTGGAGGAGGCGCTGTCGAGCCGGGCGGACTTCTATTCGCTGCCCTCGCCCTCGCCGGCCGAGGCGGTGGTGCAGGCGATCAGCCAGACGTCGTAGCGCGGGTGATCGAGGGCCGAGAGCGCCGGGCTCTCGGCGAACATCCAGCCCGAGAAGGCCGGCACGTCCTTGTGCAGCCGACGGTCCACCACCTCCAGCGCGGCGAGGTCGCCGACCGAGCCGCGCTCGGGGCGCGCGCAGGTCCTGAGAGCGAGCGTGAGCCGGCGGTGTTCGGTCTGCCGGCCGACCGCGATCTCGATCGTGCTGGTCTCGCCGGTGATCATGTCGAGCACGCGCAGGCGCGCGGCATCGAAGCGGCGGGTCTCGCCGATCGCGATCGCCCGCGGCGGGTCGGGATAAGCCTCGGTGCGAAAGGGCGCGACCACGAAGCGGTCGCCGTCCTCGTCCGGCCCGCCCGGCACCGCGTCGCGCCGGCGCGAGCGCGCCCCGTTCGGCAGGAGCGTGCCGTCGGTGGCGCCGGGATCGTCGAGCGGCACGGTCTCGATGCGCTGCGCGGCGGCCGGGGCGGCGTCCAGGAGCGCGGCGACCGGCGCGACGACCAGGGACGCCCCGGTCGGCGCGGTCGCGAGGACCGCCGCCGCCAGGGCGGGCGCGAGGCGGCGCATCCTCAGTCGCCCCCGCCCGAGGGCGCGCCGGAGCCGGCGATGAAGCGCGAGACGATGTCCATCAGGTTGACCGCGTCCTGAGTGTAGGTGAGCTCGCCCCCGTCCTCGAGCATGAAGTCGGAACTGCCCGGATCGAGCGCGAGGAAGCTGTCGCCGAGCAGGCTCGCCTGGGTGATCTTAACGGCGGTGTCCTCGGGGATCTCGATGCCGGGCTGGAGGCGCAGCGTCACCTGCGCGTTGTAGGTCTCGGGATCGAGCACGACCTCGCTGACCGAGCCGACGCGCACGCCGGCGATGCGTACGGCCGCGCCTTCCGACACCGAGCCGAGCGAGCGGAACTCGGCGGTGAGCCGCGTGCCCGAGCCGCCGGTCAGGCCGAGATCGGCCGTGGTGGCGGCATAAACGATGAAGCCGACGGCCGCCGTCAGGACGACGGCGCCGAGGATGGTCTCAGCGGTACGTTCGGGCAAGCGCTTACTCCGGCTGCCAGGCGTCGTAGTCGCCGCGCGCGCGCTCGCGCTTGGCGGGGGTCAGGACGCTGCCGGGCGGGCGGTAGGCGCCCTCGGTCCCGGTCAGGTTCGGCTGGTGGGGCTTCTCCCAGGACTTCAGCTCGAAAGGCCGCTCGGTCGGCGGCTGGTCGAAGGTGTGGTGCAGCCAGCCGTGCCATTCGGCGTCGATCCGGCTCGCCTCGATCGGGCCGTTGTAGATCACCCAGCGCCGGCTGTCGTCGGCGTTGCGGTAGTACTTGTTGCCCGTGCCGTCCTCGCCGACGAGATGCCCGCGCCGCCAGGTCCAGATCCGCGTGCCGAGGGTCTGGCCGTGCCACCAGGTCAGGATCTCGCGCAGCCAGTCGTAGAGGCGCATGGGGGGTCCTTCGCGTGTCCGGGACGCCCGGCCGAGCCGGCCGGGCGGAGGCGCGCGCACTATGGCGAAGCCCCGCGCCGGCGTCCAGCGCCGCTCGGCGCGGGGCCTGACGAGCGCCGACGGCATCGCTCGACGGGCCGGCGGAGACGCGGGAGCGATGCATGTTGACGTCTGCGTCAGATTTTCCGCCCGCGCCCCGACGTCACCCCCTTGCTCGCGCGCGCGCGAACGCGCACGGGAGCGCCGAGATCACGACGGAATCGTGACATCAGGGGAAACCCCAGGGGGAAACCGCCATGACATCATCGCTCGGCTCGCGCCTCGCGGTCTCGCTCGCCGCGGCGGGCGCGTTCGCGACGCCCGACACCTCGTTCGCCGGCGCCTTCCAGATCAACGAGCGCTCGGCCAAGTCGCAGGGCATGTCGCTCGCCGACAGCGTCTCGGGCGCCAAGGACGCGACCTACGCGGGCTTCAACCCGGCCGCGCTCTCGACGGTCGGGAGCTTCGAGGCGGCGGGCAACCTGTCCTTCATTGCGCCGATCTCGGAGGGCGAGACCGAGCGTCTCGTGGTGCAGGGCCAGCCCGCGCCCCTCTCGACCGCCGGCGCGCTCGGCTTCACGACCGAGACCAACGCCGACCGCTCGGCCGGGGTGCCCGCGCTCTCTCTCGGCTACCGGGTGACGGACGCGGTGGTGATCGGGCTCAACACCCGCACCGAGTTCGGCCTCGCGACCGAGAACCCCGACAACTTCATCGGCGCGCCCGACGGCATCGCCTCCTCGCTGATCTCGGTCACGGCCTCGCCCACCATCAGCTACGAGGTGACCGACCGCCTCGCCCTCGGCGCGGCCTTCGACGTGCTCTACGCCGACGCGCGGCTGACCTCGACGGCGATCGCGCTCGACGGCGACGACTTCGCCTACTCGTTCTCGGTCGGCGGGCTCTGGGAGCCACTCGACGGCACGCAGCTCGGAGTGGCCTACCACAACGGCTATTCGCTCGACGTCGAGGGCGAGGGCGTGTTCTCGCCGGCGGCGCCCGCGCCGCTCAACCTCTTCGCCGGCCAGGCGCTCGACGCCACCGTGCGCACCGAACTGCCGAACTGGGTGCAGGCGGGCGTGACGCAGGACATCGGCGGGCGCGCGCGCGTCTCCGCCGAGTTCCGCTGGTTCAACTGGTCGCGCTTCGACCGCCTCGACACCGCGATCGGCGCGCTCGATTTCGAGAACCAGGACGCGCAGAACTACGAGGACGCGTTCTTCGTCGCCCTCGGCGGCGAGTACGACGTCACCCCCGCCTTCACGCTGCGCTCGGGGCTCGCCTACGACGAGACGCCGACGCAGGACACCACCGCGCTCACCGAGGAAGGCGTCGGGCGCACCGTGCGCGTGCCCGACGGCGACCGGCTCTGGCTCTCGGGCGGGCTCTCCTACGATCTCGGCCTGTTCGGCCAGGACATGACGCTGGACGCCGCCTATTCCTACCTGCTGGCGCTGGAGGACCCGACGGTGACGATCCGCTCGGGCCCCTTCGCCGGCTCCGAGGTCGAGTATCGCGGCGGCGCGCACATCTTCTCGATCGGCACGAGCCTCAGGTTCTGAGCGGCCGGCGGTTCCGGCCGTCCGCTCAAGAAGCGTTACGCTCGTCATCGATCCGTCACGATCGGGCCGGCCGGGCTTGGACCGCCGGGCCGATGCGCCCAGATCGCCCCTACGTCACGGCGCGAGCCGATCTTGCCCCCAACCCGTAGCGGAGTTCCCATGACGTACCGGACCGCCCTCGCCGGCGCCGCCCTCTTCGCCCTCGCCGCCTGCGCGTCGGGCGAGCCGCCGACCGAGACGCTCGCCAACGCACGCAACGCCGTCAACGAGGCGCAGGCGGCCGACGCGGGCCGGCTCGCCTCGACCGAGCTGTCGACCGCTCAGGAGAAGCTCGCGCGCGCGCAGGTGCTCGCCGAGGACGGCGAGTACGAGGCGGCCGCGGCGCTCGCCGAGTAGGCGCGCGCCGCCGCCAACGCCGCCCACGCGCGCGCCCCGCGCACGCGCACGCAGGGCACCGCGCGCGCGCACGCCGAGCCGACCGCGCGCAACGCCGCACTGACCGCGCCGCTCGCCGCG
>JBHJHI010000004.1:0-105006 GCA_050330995.1 Paracoccaceae bacterium | reverse complement strand
TCCGCGGCGTAGGCGTCGTCCGCGCTCCCGTGGGCGGCCATCTGATCGCGAAACGCCATGCCGGCGGCCCCCTCCCTGGGCGAGTGCGTGTCCTCGGCCTCGATGGCGGCGGGCTTGGCGGCGTCGGCGCGCGAGGGCGCGCCGACGGGGGCGCTCAGCGCGGCGATCGCGGCGACGTGGGCTGCGATCAGATCGCCGAGCGCGGCGCCGCCCCTGAGCGCCGCGATCAGGGGGGCGAGCATGGCCTCGACGGCGGCCGCCCAGGCCAGATCCTCCGGCTCGGGCGGGTGGCGCGGGTCGTCGGGCCAGGGCGGCAGCACCGCGCCGGGCCGGCCGACCGGGCGCACGCCGCGCAGGACGCGGCGCTCGAAGCGGCGCGCGAGGCGGCGGTGGTGGCGGCGCGGGTGGCCGGCGCGGGCGAAGGGATGGGCGAGCAGGGCCGCGAGCGAGACCGGGTCGGGCCGGCTCGCCGCCGCCGCGCGGGCGACGCGCAGCACCAGCTCGGCGAAGATCGCCGGCGGGGTCAGCGCGAGCGGGCGGCCGAGGCTGTCGTCGGGCAGCACCGCGTAGCGCGCGAGCGCCGCCGTCACCCGCCGCGCCAGCGAGGCGTCGCGGGTGACGATCGCGACCGTGCGGCCGGGCGTCTCCAGCGCCTCGCGCACGGCGAGCGCGATGGCTTCGGCCTCCAGCCGCGGATGGGGCGCCTCGATCAGCTCGACGCCCGCCGTCGCCGTCGGCGCCTGGCGCGCGAGGTCGTCGCGTCGCGCGATCCAGGCGTCGGTCACGGGCGCGGGGCGCATCGCCTCGGTCAGGAGGTCGAGCCTCAGTGGACAGGGGGCGGCCGGGTCCCAGGGCTCGACGTCCGCGGGCTCGATCCCGAGGCGGTCGAGCAGGCGGCGGAACGGCGCCATCGGATGGTCGTCGCCCGCCCGCGCCCAGATGTCCGGATCGATCGAGGGGTCGAAGCCCGGCAGCACCACCGCGCCTTGGTCGAGCGTCGCCACCGCCTCCAGAACGGTCGCGATCACCGCGCGCGCCCCGGTGGAGCCGGCGGCGATCACCGGATGAGCGGGCGGATGCGTGGCCCAGTGCGCGGCCAGCCGCCCGGCGCGCGCGGCCTCGCCCGCCATCGGGTCGAGCCGCCCCGGCGCCAGCGTCTCGCGGAGCGCCGGCCACTGCTCGCGCACGATCGACAGGAACGCGAGCGAGCGCTGCCAGTGCTCGGCCATCTCGGCGGCGACCGCGCCGTCGAGAAGCGCCGGGTCGACCCCTTCCTCGTCCATCAGGTCGATCAGCTCGGCGAGGCTCTGCGCGAGATCGGGCGCGGCGGTGCGCGGGATCTCGCCGGCGTCGGCGTAGCGCTCGACGAGCCGCGTGAGCGCGAGACGGCGCATCAGCGGGCAGACCGGCTCGGCCTCGCCGGGCGGGCCGAGGCCGGGCGGCGGGTCGGCCAGCGCGCTCTCGGTCAAGGTGATCCGCGGCAGGAAGCAGGCGGCGCCCCCCGCGCGACGCGCCAGCGCGTCCTCGATCGTGCGCCGCGCGCGGGTCGAGTTCACCAGGAGATCGACCCGCGCCGCCGCTTCGGGGGGATGGCCGTCGAGCCGGTGCGCGAGGCCGGCGGCGAAGGCGGCCGCGTAGTCGACGCCGGGCGGCAGGGCGAAGACGCGCGGGCGCCGGTCGGCCCGTGGCGCGAACAGACGGGTCACGGTGCGGCTCCTTCGGCGAGCGCGGCTTCGGCCTCCGCGATGCCGGCGGGTGTGCCGACGTCGACCCAGGCGCCGGGGTAGATCACGGCGCGCAGGCGCCTGGCGGCGATCAGGCGGTCCCAGACGGGATTGAGAGAGAACGCCTCGCCGCCCACGCGCTCGGCGGGATCGAAGACCGCGGGGCTCAGCACCTGCGCACCGGTGAAGACGTAAGGCGCGTGTCCGGCCCCGCCTCGCCGCGCCGGCACTCCGCCGTCGGCGTCGAGGAAGAAGTCGCCCGGCCGCGTGTAGGCCCACGCCCGCTCGCGCGGGACCAGCAGCATCAGCGCCAGCATGTCGTCCGCCATCCGCCGCCAGGTCTCGGCGAGCAGCGTCAGCGGCTCGGGGCCGGCGAACACCGCGTCGGCGTTCAGCGCGAGGAACGGGGCCTCGCCGAGCAGCGGCAGCGCGTGCGCGACGCCGCCGCCGGTGTCGAGGAGCCGCGCGCGCTCGTCCGAGAAGACGACGGCCGGCGCGCGGCGGGCCGCGATGTGGGCTTCGAGCGCGTCGGCGAAATGGTGCAGGTTGACGACCGCGCGGGGCGCGCCCGCGGCCGCGACGCGGTCGAGCGCGCGATGGATCAGGCTCTGCCCGCCCACCTCGACCATCGCCTTGGGCACGCGATCGGTCAGCGGCCGCATCCGCGTGCCGAGACCCGCGGCGAGCACCATGGCGGCCTCCGGGGCGGGCCTCACGCTCCCGCCTCCGCGCTCGCGGCCTCGGCGGCACGGGCACGCACCGCGACGCGCGCGAGGGCGGCGGCGTCGGGCTCGGGAATCCAGCGCTCCACGAAGGCGGCCAGGGGCGCGAGGCGGGCACTCGCGAGGTCGCGCCGCAGATGGCCCCAGACCCGCGGGATCAGCCCCAGGTAACGCGGCTTGGCGTCGCGCAGCGCGAGGCGGGCGAAGATGCCGACGATCTTGAGGTTCCGCTGCGCGCCGAGCGCGTCGTAGGCGTCGCGAAAGGCGGTCGCGTCCGTGGCGCCGAGCCCGGCCTCGGCGGCGTAGCGCGCGATCATCGCCTCGGCGAGATCGGGGGCGACGTCGCGGCGGGCGTCTTCGAGCAGCGAGACGAGGTCGTAGGCCGGATGGCCGACCAGCGCGTCCTGGTAGTCGAGCAGGCCGACGCGCGCCGCACCCCTGCGCTCGGGCAGCCAGAGCAGGTTCTCGGCGTGGTAGTCGCGCAGCACCGTGACCGTGCGCGCCGCCTCCGGCGCGGCGGGCGCCACGGCCTCGGCCACCAGCGCGTCGAACTCGGCCACCGCCTCGGGCGGGAGCGCCCGGCCCGCGCCATCGGCCCACCAGTCGACGGCGAGGCGCGCCTCGCGCCCGAGCACGGCGAGGTCGTAGGGCCCGATCCCGAGCGGCGCGTCCGCCGCCCCCGTGCGCGGCAGCCGCGCGAGCAGGTCGACCGCCGCGCCGTAGAGCGCGGGCTCGGCCGCGGGGTCGCGCGCCAGCACGCGGGCGTAGAGCGCGTCGCCGAGGTCTTCGAGCAGCAGGAGCCCCTCGTCGAGATCGGCCGCGACCACCTGCGGCGCCGAAAGCCCGGCGGCGCGCAGCCAGTCGGTGACGGCGACGAAGGCGTCCATGCGCTCGTTCAGAGGCCGCGGCGCGTCCATCAGCACGAGGCCCGAGCCATGCTCGGGGTGGACGCGCAGGTAGCGGCGCATCGAGGCGTCGCCCGCGAGCGGGGCGAGCGCGGCGCCGGCGACACCCGCCTGCGCGAGGAAGGCGGCGAGGCGCGGGTCGGTCGCGCTCATGCGGGCCTCCCGAGCGCGGCGGCGCCTACGCCACCCCCCTGCGGGAAAGTGCTCCCCCGGCGCCGACGAGCGATGGCGTCCGGGCGAGGCCGTCGTGCGTCTGCGGTAAGGGCCCACGGCGCGGCCGCGCTCACGCGCCCCTCCCGAGCGCGGCCTCGACGCGCTCCCACCCCTCGCCACTCAGCGCGAGGCGGGCGCGACGGGTCGTGTCGCCGGTGATGTCGAGCGCGAGATCGACGCGGCGCGCGGGCAAGGCGGGCCCCAGACGCTCGGGCCACTCGACGATCACGGCGGCGGTGACGAAAGCCTCGTCGAGGCCGAGTTCCGCCACTTCGGACGCGTCGCCGAGACGATAGAGGTCGGCGTGCCAGAGCGTGTCCGCGTCCTCGCCGTAGACCTGCACGAGGGTGTAGGTCGGCGAGGGCACCTCGGCCTCCGCGTTGCCGAGGCGCGCGCGGATCGCCGCGCGGGCGAGCGCGGACTTGCCCGCGCCGAGCGGGCCCGAGAGCGCGAGCGTGTCGCCGGGGCCGAGGGCGAGGCCGAGCGCCGCGCCGAGACGGGCGGTCGCCGCCGGAGCGCCGAGCGCGATCGCGCGCGTCGCCCGGTCCGCGGGCGGATCCGCAGGTGGCGCCCGGTTCGCGGGCTGGTCCGTAGGTGGCGCTCGGTCCGCGAGCGCGATGGCGCGCGCCGTCTTCCGGTCTCCGGCCGGTTCGCTGCTCGTCACCGCCGCCCGCGCCCCCTGTCGCGTCCGCCTATCCCCCTGCCCCGTCTGGTTATCGCGTCGGGCGCCGCCTCGCCAGTCCCGGCGTCGGCCGCCGCCGGTTCGGCTCGCCCGCGAGGCGTCGCCGATGCGGCCCGAGCGACGCGGCCGGGGCGACGAACCCGCGGCGCGCCGGCCGATAGCTTGGGCGGTGCCGCGTCGGCGCGGTCCGGGCGTTCGGACGCTCGGGACGGGCAGGCACCGAAGGCGGACGGCGCGCCCCGCTGGCGCGCGGGCCCGCGGCGTTCAGCGGCGGGCGAAGGCGGCCTGCGGCTCGCTCGCCTCCGGCGTGCGGGCGCGGTCGAACACGGCGATGGTGCGCATCTCGGAGCCGCCGGCGCGTGCGCCGGCCCGGGCGGGCTCGGCGGCGGGGCCGTAGAAGAAGCTGCCGCCGGCGGCCTCGACCATCTGCTGGGTCAGCGCCAGCGTGTCGGCGCCGCCGGCCATCGATGTGGCGAAGTCCGAGCGCCCGCGCAGCGTGGCGATGTCGGGGCGCACCAGCGCGCGCAGCCCGACGCCCTCGGCCGTCTCCTCGCCCTGGGGGGTCCGGCGCCGCTCGAACACGCTGATCTCGATGCGTCCGCCCTCGCCGGGGCCGGCCTCGATGCGCACCGTCGAGCCCGGCGCCGCGCGCTGGATCGCCCCGGCGCCGAGGATGAAGGCGATCTGGCGCAGGCTGCCGGCGTCGCAGTCGACGCGCGCGCCGGGCTCGGCGACGGCGGTGCGCAGGCGCAGCCCGGCCTCGGCCGCGCGCTTCTCCAAGAGCGAGCGCGTCAGCTCGACCGTCTCGCCGATCGCGAGCCCGCCCCCCTGGTCCGACCAGTCGCCCGGGTGCAGCGAGGCCAGCTCGGTCACCTCGTCGATGGTGGACAGAAGCTGTCCCGAGGCTTCGAGAATGCCGCCCGCGTACTCGCGCTGGCGCTCGGAGAGCTGGCCGAAGCGCGGGTCGGAGAGGAGCTGGCCGAAGCCGAAGATGGTGTTGAGCGGCGTCCTCAGACGGTGGCTGATCTGGTCCATCACGGCCGAGCGCATCTCCTCGGCCGCCTCCAGCGCGCGGTTGCGCTCGCGCAGCGCGTCGGCGATGCGCTCGCTGTCGGTGATGTCGACCACCACCAGCATGGTGGCGCCGCCCGGCAGGGGGGCGAGGCGCAGGCGCAGCACCCGCTCGGAGGCGAGCGTCAGCCGCTCGGACCAGGCGCCGCGCGCGCCCTCGGCGGTGATGAAGTTCGAGACCCGGCGCCAGACCTCGGTCTCGATCGTCAGCCCGCGGCAGAGGCGCACCACGTCGCTCGCGTGCGTCTCGGGGGGCACGCTGCGGCTGTCGGTGCCGAAGACGCGGTGGAAGCTGTCGTTGACGAGCTGGAGCTTGCCGTCGGCGCCGAACACGGCAAGCCCCTCTTCGAGCCGGTTGAGCGTGGCGCCGTAGAGGTCGTTCGACTGGCCGAGCCGCTGTTCGAGGCGCATCCGGTCGGTGATGTCGTCGAACACGAAGGCGAGCGAGCCGTGCGGGTGGGGGCGGGCGAGCACCTTGATGTTCGAGCCGTCGACGAGATGCCAGACCTCGTCGAGATCGACCCGCTCGGGGTGGTCGAACAACGACAGGAGCCGCCGGCGCCAGGCGTGGAAATCGCCGGTCTCGGGGATGCGGCGGCGCGCGCGCAGCGCGTCGACCACGTCGCGCAGGCCCGGACGGTTGGCGAGCCAGGCGGGGTCGAGCTGCAGCAGCGTCGCGAAGGCGGGGTTGAACAGCACGAGCTTCTGGCTGCGGTCGAAGATCGCGAGCCCCGCGGTCAGGTGCGCGAAGGTCTCGGTCATGGTCTGCACGAAGCGCCCGAGCGTGCGCTCGGCCTGAGCGGCGACCGTGCCGTCGGTGGCGAGCCCGCAGGCGCCGCCGTGCTGGTCGCCCACCTCGACCACCTGGAGCGGCAGCGGCTCGATGGCGCCGGCCGGCAGGATCTCGAGCCGGGTGCGCGAGACCGCGCCCGGCGCGATCTCGGCGCTCCTCGGGCGCGCGGCGAGCAGCGCCGTGGTCTGGCCCGCGCCGACGCGGCCCTCGGCGGTGGCGACGGAGCCCGCCGACCAGACCACCGTGCCCTCGGCGTCGCGCTGCCAGGCGATCGCGCCGCCCGCCTCGATCAGCGCGCCCATGACCCGCTTCTCGTGCAGCCCGTCCACGAGCGCGCGCTCGCGCAGCGCCATGCGCGCCTCGGCCCTGGACAGCTCGGTGGCGAGCAGCGAGCCGTCGGCGACGGACAGGAGGATCTCGCCGCCGCGCGGATGACCCGAGAGCTGGAGCGGGCGGCCCGTGCGGTCGCGCGCCAGGAGCCGCAGGGGTCGGCCGTCGCGCACGAGAGCGTCGAGCGCGGCGAGGGCTTCCTCGCGCCCGTCGCCGAGGTGGTCCGACAACAGCGCCGCGAGCGAGGCGCCGGGCGCGGCGCCGAGGCCCGCGCGCGCCTCGGGCGAGGCGTCGAGCAGCTCGTCGCCCGAGGCGCGCAGCACGATGCCGTCGAGGAGGTCGGAGAGGCGGCGGTTCTCGGCCCGGAGCCGGACGGCACGGGCGCTCAGGCGCAGGGCGAGGACGAGCGCCCCGACCGAGACCAGCAACGAACAAGCGACCGCGAACATCGCCACGTCGGACATCCATCAAGGCCGGATCGGGACAAAGCCCGGCTTCTCGACAATCGAGCGCGTCCCCACTCGGGGTCAAGCCGCTTAACAAAACCCGAAACGACGGGCGAGGTCGACCGAATTCCCGGGCCCGGTCCCGTGCGGGAGGACGCCGCCCCGTCTCAGGCCCGCGCGGGGCGGCCCTCGCCGAGGGCGCCGCCGAAGGCGCGGCGGCCCTCCGCCTTGGTCTCGCGGATCGAGGCGCGCGGCCAGCGCACCAGGATCAGCGCCCCGGTCGGGCCGTCCTCCGACGAGCGCGGCGCGTTCATGAAGCGAAGCTGCGCGCCCGTGCGCGCGAGCAGCGTGCGCGCGATGAACACGCCGAGACCCATGCCCTCGTAGCTCCCGCCGGCCTCGACGCCGGTCGCGCCTCCCGCTCCGATACCCGTCCCGCGGCCCTCGCGCGGGCGGCTCGACACGTAGGGCTCGCCGAGGCGGGGCAGGATCTCGGCCGGGAAGCCGGGGCCGTCGTCGCCGATCGAGATCACCATGCTTCCCTCCTCGACCGGATCGGCGGCGACGTCGATCCAGACGCGCGCGCGCGCGAAGTCGACGGCGTTCTGCACGAGGTTCCTCAGCCCGTGGATCAGCTCGGGGCGGCGCGCGACGATCGCCACGTCGTCGAGCGCGCCCGCGCCCTCCTCGACCGCGACGCCGTTGTAGCGCAGCACGATGTCGACGCCGCGGCCGGCGTGCGGCGCGGCCGCCTCCTCGATCACCGCGGTGATCGGCGCCGAGCGCAGATGCTCGTCGGCGTTCTTCGAACGCGAGAGCTCCGCCATGATGCGCCCGCAGCGCTCGGCCTCGGCGTGGATCAGGTCGGCGTCCTCGGCGAGATCGGGGCGGTCCTCCAGCTCGCGCCTGAGTTCGCGCGCGACGAGCTTGATGGTCGCGAGCGGCGTGCCGAGCTCGTGCGCCGCCGCCGCGGCGATGCCGCCGATCGCGGCCAGGCGCTGCTCGCGCGCGAGCGCGATCTGCGTCGCCGAGAGCGCCTGGCTCATGGCGTAGCTCTCGACCGTGACGCGCCGCGCGTAGAGCGAGAGGAAGGCGACCGCGACGGCGAGCGCGACGGCGAAGCCGGTGCGGTAGGCGAGCGGCACCTCCAGCGCGGTCCCGTCGGCGAGGCGGATCGGCAGGTAGACGCTCGACATCAGCGCCACGAGCAGGATCGCGAGCGTGCCGAGCCAGAGGGTCGGCTGCAGCCTGAGCGAGGAGGCCGAGATCGTCACCGGCGCGATGACCAGGAGCGCGAAGGGGTTATTGAGCCCGCCGGTGGCCATCAGCAGCGAGACGATCTGCACGAGATCGAAGCAGAGCGAGGCGAAGGTGGCGCGCTCCGACAGCCGCGTCTCGATCGGGAACACCGCCATCGCCACGAGGTTGGCCACGACCGCCGCGGCGATCAGCACGGCGCAGAGCGGCAGCGGCAGCGCGAAATCCAACGCCACGCTCGCCGCGATCACGGCCGAGGACTGGCCGATCACCGCGATCCAGCGCAACAGGATCAGCGTGCGCAGCCGCACCCAGTCGCCGCGCGCGCGCATGTCGAAGAGATAGACCGAACCCGTCTCCTGCATGACGGCTCGATGTGCGCCGCGCGGGGGGCTTGGCAACGCGCCCGCATCCCGTCCTTCGGCAACACGGACGCCTCCCGCTCCGGGCGGGCCGGGGGTCGCGCCCGCGTGCGGGGAGGTCGGGAGCGTCGCGCGGAGGCGCGCGCCCCTCCCGACGTGCCGGGGCGCGTGTCCGGGCGGCGCGTCGACGCGTGCCCTTGCGCGGCGCCGGCGAGGTGCCTTTGTGAGTGCCGTAGCGACACGACCGCGGAGGGGTACGATGCGAGGTGCGATACGGCCGGGCTTGATCGGGCTGGCAGGGCTCGCGGTGGCGCTCGGCCTCGGGGCGGCGCTGTGGATGGTCTTCGACGCGACGCCCGAGCTCGTCGGGCCGGGCTCGGCCTCGATCGACGCGCGCGACGCCGACATCGGCGGCGGCTTCACCATGACCGCCCACACCGGCGAGCAAGTGAGCTACGAGGCGCTGACCGACGGCCCGGCGCTGTTCTACTTCGGCTACACCTTCTGCCCCGACGTCTGTCCCTTCGACGCGCAGGACATGGCCGCGGCCGTCGACCTGCTCGCCGAGGACGGCATCGAGGTGACGCCGGTGTTCGTCACCGTCGATCCCGAGCGCGACACGCCCGAGCAGCTCGGCTACTTCGTCGAGGCGATGCACCCCGCGATGGTCGGGCTCTCGCCGGACGCCGAGACGCTGGCGCGCGTCGCCGATGACTGGAAGGTCTACTTCCAGAAGGCGTCGACCGAGGGGGGCGGCGAGGACTACCTGATGAACCACACGAGCTTCACCTACCTCGTGCTGCCGGACGAGGGGGTGGTGCGGCTGTTTCGCACCGAGCAGGACGCCGGGGAGATCGCGCGCGAGATCCGCGCCGAGATCGAGGCGGCGGGCTGAGACCGCCCCCGCTCCGACGACGCCGGCGTGCGGATTTGACACGCGGGCCGCGGCGGACACTTCCCCGCCAGCAATAATCATACGGGAAGCGACCGATGCCCGAAGGAACGACCGGGGGGGAGAAGACCCTCCTGATCCTCGACGACGACGTCTCGTTTCGCACCCGCCTCGCGCGGGCGATGGAGAAGCGCGGCTTCGAGACGGTGACGGCGGGCTCGGTCGAGGAGGGCCTCGCCGTCGCGCGGGCCAAGGCGCCCGCCTTCGCGGTGATCGACCTGCGCCTCGAGGACGGCAACGGCCTCGACGTGGTCGAGGCGCTGCAGGAGAGCCGCCCCGACTGCCGCTCGGTGGTGCTGACGGGCTACGGCGCGATCGCGACGGCCGTCGCCGCGGTCAAGATCGGCGCGGTCGACTTCCTCGCCAAGCCCGCCGACGCCGACGACGTCGAGAAGGCGCTCCTGACCTCGGAGGCCGACAAGCCCGAGCCGCCCGAGAACCCGATGTCGGCCGACCGCGTGCGCTGGGAGCACATCCAGCGGGTGTTCGAACTCTGCGACCGCAACGTCTCGGAGACGGCGCGCCGGCTCAACATGCACCGCCGGACGTTGCAGCGGATCCTGGCGAAGCGCTCGCCGCGGTGACGGCGGAGGCGTCGGCATCCGGGGCCGGTGGGGCGCAGGAGGCCGACCCGTGCCCGGCCTTTCCGACGGCGACGTCGATCGTCGTCGGGGCGAGGAGAGCGCCGATCCGCTCTCGCGGACAGGCGCCGCACCTTCAGAGCGCGAGCTGGTAGCTCTCCGGGACGTAGCGAAAGCCCCCGTCCATCGCGTCGAGATAGCCGATCGCCGGGAACGGCATGTGATAGCCGATGAAGGGGACACGCTCGTCCGCGATCATGCCGAGAACCCGCTTTCGGGTCGCGGCCGCCGCGTCCTTGTCCATGTCGAAGCGCACCTCCCAGTCGGGCCGCTGCAGCGACAGTACGAAGTGGTTGGCGGTATCGGCGGTGATCATGATCCGCCGACCCTCGCTCTCGACGTGGTAGATCATGTGGCCGGGGGTGTGACCGAAAGCCTCCACCGCGTCGATGCCGGAGACGACCGACTGCCCGGGCTCGATGAAGGTGGTCTTCTCGGCGAGCGGCGTCACCACCGGGACGACGCTCTGCGCGCGCTCCTCGGGCACCCCTCCCCCCGTCCACGCGTCGTACTCCGTCCGGCCCATCACGTAGCGCGCGTTGGGAAAGGTCGGCGCGCCATCGGTCACGAGGCCGCCGATGTGATCGCCGTGCATGTGGGTGATGACGACGACGTCGATCTGATCCGGCGCGATCCCGGCATCGGCGAGACGCGCGACCGTATGGCCCCGGGTCGGGCCGCGCGAGGGGGCATTGCCGGTATCGAACAGCACCAGCTCGGCGCCCGTGTTGACCAGCGTGACCGTGTAGTTGTTCACCAGTTCCATTGCCGGCAGCAGGTTGGCCTCGGCGAGCGCGTGGACTTCCTCCTGCGGCTGGTCCGTGCCGAAGATACCGTGCGGGTCGCCCGCGACGACGTAGCCATCGTGCAGCGTCGTCACCTCGAAGCCGCCGAGCGTCACGCGGCGCACGCCGCCCCGCAGCGGGCCCTGAAGCGGCGCGGCGGCACGCGACGGCGCGGTGGCCAGGGCGGCGCCGAGGACGGCCGGCGCCGCGAGCGCGGTGCGGCGGGTGAACAGGCGATCGGTCATGACGGTCTCCCGAGTGGATGGCCCTGGACGCCTCCACCGGACGCGCGGCCGCGCGACGGAGACGCACGGGCGGCGATATGGCGTGGTGCGGCGACTTGTCGGGCCGCGCGCGGCGCCATTCCCCACCGGCGCCGCGTCGAGCCCGGCGGACGCCCGTCGCCTCGCGGGCCCGTGCGGGGCTCCCGACATCGCAGCACGTTCCGGCCGCCTCGCATGACCGGAGCGCGGCTGGCCTCGGAGAAGCGACCTACGTCGTGACACGGCGCGAAGCGAACCTCCGACGTGCGTCCTACCCATCCCCGACGACCGGCCATCGCCGCGAGCGGTCCCCTCTCCGCCAGAGGAACCCGCGCCCTCGCTCAGCCCTCTCGCGCTCCCGCCCGCGCCGCCAGGTCCTGCGCGAGCTGCCAGGCCACCCGGCCCGACATCGCGCCGCGCGCCTGGCGCCAGGCGACCGCCTCGGCGCGCAGCCGTTCGTCGTCGAGGTCGAGCCTGAAGTAGCGCGCATAGCCCCGCACCATCGCTAGGAAGTCGTCCTGGTCGCAGGGGTGGAAGCCGAGCCAGAGGCCGAAGCGGTCCGACAGCGACACCTTCTCCTCGACCGCCTCGCCGGGGTTGATCGCGGTCGAGCGCTCGTTGTCGATCATGTCGCGCGGCATCAGGTGGCGCCGGTTCGAGGTGGCGTAGACCACCACGTTGTCGGGCCGCCCAGCGACGCCGCCGTCGAGCACGGCCTTCAGCGACTTGTAGGCCGCGTCGCCCGGCTCGAACGAGAGGTCGTCGCAGAACAGCACGAAGCGCTGCTCCGCGAGGCGCAGATAGTCGAGCAGCCGCCCGACCGAGGACAGATCCTCGCGGAAGATCTCGACGCGCCGCAGCGTCCCGGTCTCAGTGCCCACGGCCGCGTGGACGGCCTTGACCAGCGAGGACTTGCCCATCCCCCGCGCGCCCCAGAGCAACGCGTTGTTGGCCGGGCGGCCGTGCGCGAAGGCGCGGGTGTTGGCCATCAGCACGTCGCGCTGGCGCTCGACGCCGATCAGCAGGTCGAGATCGACGCGCGCCACCTCGGCCACCGCGACCAGCCGGTCGGGCTCGGGGTGCCAGACCCAGGCCTCGGCCGCGTCGAAGTCGGGCACGGGATAAGGCGCGGGGGCGAGGCGTTCGAGCGCGTCGGCGATGCGCTCCAGCGCGTCGGCCTCGCGCGCCTCGGGGCTCGCGGTATGGCCGGGGCGCGGGTCGGGGCTCACGCCTCCTCCTCGTCCGGGTCGGCCTCGGCGCGCTTCTTCTCGGCGAGACGGACGAGGTGGATCGAGATCTCGTAGAGCACGTAGACCGCGCCGCCGAGGCCGATCTGACTGATGATGTCGGGCGGCGTCAGGATCGCGGCGACGGCGGCGATGCCGACCACCGCGTACTTGCGCCCGCGCGCGAGCCCGTCGGCGGTCACCAGCCCGGCGCGGCCCATCAGCGTCAGCAGCACCGGGAGCTGGAAGCAGATGCCGAAGGCGAGGATGAAGGTCATCGACAGCGAGAGATACTCGTTGACCTTGCCCAGGAACTCGATGCGCACGCCCGACCCGGCTTCTTCGCCCGGCACCTGAAAGTTCAGGAAGAAGTCGAGCGCGAGCGGCATGATGAGGAAGTAGACGAAGCTGGCGCCGAGGGCGAACAGCACCGGCGTCGCGGCCAGGAACGGCAGGAAGGCGCGCTGCTCCGAGCGGTAGAGGCCGGGGGCGACGAACTTCCAGATCTGGTTGGCGATGACCGGGAAGGCGAGGCAGACGGCGCCGAACATGGCGAGCTTCAGGTAGGTGAAGAACGCTTCCTGCGGCGCGGTGAAGATCAGGTCGCAGGTCTGGCCGCGCGCCTCCAGCCGGTCGCAGAGCGGGTCGGTCAGCACGAAGTAGATCCGGTCGGCGAAGATCCAGCAGACGACGAAGGCGACGCCGAGGCCGATCAGCGCGTTGACGAGCCGCGCGCGCAACTCGGTCAGATGCTCGATCAGCGGCGCGGCGCTGGCCTCGATATGGCTGTCGTCGTCCTTCAAGAGCCGTCCCCGCCCTGTCTGGCGCCCGCGGCGCCGTGGTCTCGCGCCTCAGCCCCGGTCGGCACCCGTGTTCGACGGCACTGCGGCGTCCGGCGACGGGGTCTCCGGCGCGGGTTGCGCCCGTGCGGGCGTGGGCTCCGGCGTCGCCTGCGTGCCCGCCGGGGCGGACGTGCCGGTCGGGGCGGGCGTCGCGCGCTCGGCCGCGGGCTTCGGCGACGAGGTCGTGGCCGCCTGGCTGCGCCGCGCCTGCTCCTTGTAATCGACCCGGCCGAGCCGCTCGAAGTCGCGCCTGGCGTTCTTCAGCTGGTCGAAGGCGCCGCCGTCGGCGTCGCGCGCGGCGTCCTCCATCGAGCGCTGGAACTCGCGCGCCACGCTGCGCGCTTGGCCGACGTAGCGCCCGACGGTGCGGAACAGTCCCGGCAGCTCCTTCGGCCCCACCACGAGGAGGGCCAGGACGCCGATGACCAGAAGCTCTGACCAGCCGATGTCGAGCATCGCCGGGACCCTCTCTCAGCGGTGGCGGGTCAGGCGCTGTCCTTCTTGGCCGAGGTGGTCTCGGCGTCGATGGTGCGCCCGGCGGCGGGCTCGTGGTGCTCGGCGACCTGCTTGGGCTCGTCGTCCTCGGCCATGCCTTTCTTGAACGACTTGATGCCCTTGGCCATGTCGCCCATCAGCTCCGAGATCTTGCCGCGGCCGAACAGCAGCACGAGCAGCAGGACGACGATCAGGATCTGCCAGATGCTGAGGCCCATGGCGGTCACTCCCTATGCGCGGCGCCCCTCGCAGACCCTGCCCGGCGCCCGTCGCTTCGTTGCCTGAGGCCACGACATATTCGCGACGCGCCCGAATAGGAAGGGGGCGCGGCCTCGCGCCCCCGCGACGTCGCGGCCTCAGCCGTTCGCGACCATCGGCCGCTTCGGCCGGCCGACGAGGCCGCCGCCCACGGCCGCCGCCAGCCCGAGGAGCGAGGCGACGAAGGCCGAGAGCGAGGCGGTCGAGACCGTGTCCATCGCCGTCCGCGCCGCGTCGATCGCCTGCTGGCGGGCCTGCTCGATCGCCGAGGTCAGCCGGTCGAGCGCCGCCTCGACGCGCGAGCGCACGGTGTCGACGATCGCTTGCGTCTCCTGCTGGCTGATCCCCAGCTCCCGCTGCAGCGTCGAGCGCGCCTCCTCGAGGTCCTGCTCGGTGATCGCCGCGTCCTCGGCCCCGATCACGCTCGCGCGCAGGTCCCGGAGGTCCTGCTGGACGTCGCCCGGCGTGCGGATGATCTCCTGCGCGGTCGAGCGCAGCTCGCCCCGAAGCCGCTCCTGCTCCTCCTGGCCGAGCACGTCGCGGAAGGCGTTCCCGACCGCGCTCCGGAGCTGGTCGGGCGAGACGTTCTGCGCCTCCAGCGTCTGGCGGACCGGCTGGGGCAGGTCCCGCATCCCGATCTCGGGCATCCGCACCTGCGGCAGGTCCTCGGGCACCACCTCGCCGAGCGCGTCCGAGGTCGAGCCGATCGCCGAGCCCGCGAGGCTCGTGAGCCCGCCGACCACGGCCGAGCCGCCCATGAAGCCGAGGAACACGATGGTGACGGTGGTGACCGCCCAGACGCTCGCGCCGTGCAGCGCCGAGGTCATGGCGATCGGCACGCCGGCGAGGCGCGCGGCGACGAAGCCGCCGATGAAGGTGGCGAGGAGCTGGGTGACGACGAAGTAGATCAGCCCGCCCGTGGCGACGCCCTCGGTCGGCGCGCTCTCGGTCAGCGGGTTGACGAGCCCGAAGCCGAGGCCGAAGCCGAGCAGGCTGAACAGCAGCATGGCGGCGACCGCGACGACGGCGCCGGCGAAGATCGCGCCCCAGGAGACGCGCGAGAGAAGCCCGGCGGGCGCGCCCTGCGCCGCGCCGAAGCGGGTGTCGGTATCGGTGACGTTGGCCATGGAGGGAAATCCGTGCCTGTGTAGGGGGACCGCGCCACGGAGCGGGCGCGGCTTTCACCGCACGAACAAGCGCTCCGGGGCATCGTTCCTGACGGAATCGAGACCGGCGGCCGTGCCGTCGCGTCGAACCGGGCCGAGGCGACACCGCCCGCCGCGAAGGAGCGCTCCGTTCCGCTACCGAGGGGACGAGCGCCACGGGACCGGGCCGGGCGTCGCCCCGCTGCGAGGCGTCGTCTCGCTCCGGCCCCGTTACGGGCGTCGCCTCACTCGGCCGCGTAGGGGCTCTCGACCCGGCTCTGGCGCGAGCAGGGGAACACGAAGCAGCGCTCGCGGCGCAGGTTGAGGCGCACCGGCGTGCCGGGGCTCGGCAGCCAAGCGTGCGGCACGCTCGCGCGCAGGCGCGCGCCGTCGTGCTCCATGCGCACCTCAATCAGGCTCTCGGCCCCGACGAAGCGCGCGCGCTCGACCCGCCCGCGCGCGGCGACGCCGCCTTCGCCGCGGGCCGGCTCGGCCTCGGCGTGGATCGCGACGTGCTGGGGGCGGAACACGATCTCGACGTCGGCGCCGTCGACGAGGCCGGGGCAGAGGAACAGCCCGAACGGCGTGTCGGTGCGCCGCCCGCGCACCACGCCGTGCACAACGTTGACGTCGGAGAAGAACGCCGCCGCCTCGCGGTCCACCGGGTAGTTGTAGACGTGGTAGGGCGCGCCGACCTGGACGATGCGCCCGCGGCGCATCAGCGCGATGCGGTCGGCCATGCGCATCGCCTCGTCGGGCTCGTGGGTGACCAGCATCACCGCCGTGCCGGCCTCGCGCAGCATCGCGAGCGTCTCCTCGCGCACCTCGTCGCGCAGCCGGCTGTCGAGCCCGGAGAACGGCTCGTCCATCAGCATCACCCGCGGACGCGGCGCGAGCGCGCGCGCGAGCGCCACGCGCTGCTGCTCGCCGCCCGAGAGCTGGTGGGGGTAGGCCGCGCCGCGCCCGGCGAGCCCGACCCGCCGCAGCTGCGTCTCGACCACCGCGCCGCGGTCGCGCGGACGCAGCTTGCGCCTCAGCCCGAAGGCGACGTTCTCGGCGACGCTGAGATGGGGAAACAGCGCGAAGTCCTGGAACATCAGCCCGACCTCGCGCGCCTCGGGCGCCATGTGGCGGCGTTCGTCCGAGACCGTGCGCCCGTCGATCGACACCCGCCCTTCGCTCTGGCGCTCGACCCCGGCGGCGACGCGCAGCGTGGTCGACTTGCCGCAGCCCGAGGGGCCGAGCAGGCAGACGATCTCGCCGGGCCGGATCGCGACCGAGACGTCGTCGACCGCGCGGTGGCCATCGAACGCGACCGAGACGCCGTCGAGCGCGAGGCGGGCCGGCGGCTCTTCACTGGTCTTCGTCGCCGTCACGGGTCTCCCTCTGATCCGGGACTCAAGATGACGATTTCGGTCGGGTAAGGCGCACATAGCAACACCGTCGACCCACGACAAGCACGGCCCGAGCGCGACCATGGACGCGGCGTCGCGGCGCCTTATGCTCGACGACGCGAGGGATCGCGCCGGGAGAGGCGACTCGGTCGGCCCGGCGCGAAGAACGATCGATGGGGGATCGCCCGGTGACGGAACGCGGCGCGCCGCGTCGCGACGACACGATCGTGTCCATGGCGCACGAGGCCGACGCCTCGGTCCGCCGCGCGCGACGTCGCGACCGGATCGCTCGGGCAAGGCCGGGCGCGCCCGCCTCGCGCTCGCAACGCACCCGTGGGAGTCTTGACAGGAAGGGAACGACGATGACGGGTACTTCCCGCCGCTCCGAAGACGACGGATCGGACGCGCTCCTCGCCGAATTCGAGGCGTTGCTGCATCGCGTCCGGCGTCTCGACGACACGGGTCGGACGGCGGCGCTGCGGCGGATCGCGGAACGGGCCTGCATCGATCTCGCCCTCTCCGGCGGGAACCGCAGCGAGTTCGGGTATCCGCTGCAGGGGCTCGCGACGCTCTGCCACGTCATGGCCTACGGCACGCACGACCGTTGAGGCCGCCGCGGGCGTCGGGGCTTTCGCCTCGCCACTGCTGGCGCTAGACCGAGGGCCATGCCCGAGGACGCGAGCCCGACCAACCGCCCGCCCCTGCCGCCGGAGATCGCGCGCAGGCGCACCTTCGCGATCATCTCCCACCCGGACGCCGGCAAGACGACGCTGACCGAGAAGCTCCTGCTCTACGGCGGCGCCATCCAGATGGCCGGCCAGGTGCGCGCCAAGGGCGAGGCGCGGCGCACGCGCTCGGACTTCATGAAGATGGAGATGGAGCGCGGCATCTCGGTCTCGGCCTCGGCGATGTCGTTTCCCTACGGCGAGCACTGGTTCAACCTCGTCGACACGCCGGGCCACGAGGATTTCTCCGAGGACACCTACCGCACGCTGACGGCGGTGGACGCGGCGATCATGGTGATCGACGGCGCCAAGGGCGTGGAGAGCCAGACCCGCAAGCTGTTCGAGGTCTGTCGGATGCGGGATCTGCCGATCCTGACGTTCTGCAACAAGTTGGACCGCGAGAGCCGCGAGACCTTCGAGATCGTCGACGAGATCCAGGAGGCGCTGGCGCTCGACGTCTGCCCCGCGTCCTGGCCGATCGGGATGGGGCGCGACTTCCTCGGCGCCTACGACCTGTTTCGCGACCGGCTGGAGCTGATGGACCGCGCCGACCGCAACCGCCGCGCCGGGTCGGTCGCCGTCGAGGGCCTCGACGATCCGAAGCTTGCGGACGCGCTGCCGGCCGACCGGCTGGAGACCCTGCGCGAGGAGGTCGAGATGGCGCGCGGGCTCCTGCCCGAATTCGACGCGCGCGCCTTCGAGAACGGCTCGATGACGCCGATCTGGTTCGGCTCGGCGCTCAACTCCTTCGGCGTGCGCGAGCTGATGGAGGGCATCGCCACCCACGCGCCCCCGCCGCAGCCGCGGCGCACGCGCGAGCGTCAGGTCACGGCCGAGGAGGGCAAGGTCACCGGCTTCGTCTTCAAGGTGCAGGCCAACATGGACCCCAAGCACCGCGACCGCGTGGCCTTCCTGCGGCTGTGCTCGGGCCACTTCACCCGCGGGATGAAACTGCGCCACGTCCGCTCGGCCAAGCAGATGGCGGTCTCGAACCCGGTGCTGTTCCTCGCCGCCGAGCGCGAGACCGCCGAGGACGCCTGGGCGGGCGACATCATCGGCATCCCGAACCACGGCCAGCTTCGCATCGGCGACGCGCTGACCGAGGGCGAGGACCTGCGCTTCGCCGGCATCCCCGCCTTCGCGCCGGAGCTTCTGCAGGCCTGCCGCGCGAGCGACCCGATGAAGGGCAAGCACCTCGACAAGGCGCTGACCCAGTTCGCCGAGGAGGGCGCGTCCAAGCTGTTCAAGCCCGCGATCGGCTCGGGCTTCATCGTGGGCGTCGTCGGCCAGCTCCAGTTCGAGGTGCTCGCGAGCCGCATCGAGCAGGAGTACGGCATCCCGGTGCGCTTCGCGCCGACGCAGTACGCCTCGGCGCGCTGGATCTCGGGGCCCGACGACAAGCTGGAGGCGTTCCAGAAGGCCTACCGCAGCCAGATGGCCACCGACCACGACGGCGACCCGGTGTTCCTGACCCGCATCCAGTTCGACATCGACCGCGCGGAGCGGGACCATCCCGACGTGACGCTCTCGGCGGTCAAGGAGACGCTGACCTGACACGCGAAACCCCGGCGACGCGGACGTCGCCGGGGTGGTGAAGGCTCTCGCGATGTCGCCCGATCAGCGCGCGCGAGACGCGGGGTCGGGTCGCGCCGCCCGCCCGAGAGCGCGCGGCGCCGTGTCAGGGTTCGCCGCCCGCCCGAGGGCGCGCGGCGCCGTACCAGAGTCCGCCGCCCGCCCGAGGGCGCGCGGCACGGGGCCGACGGCGAGCCAGGCGGCCGCCAGCAGCAGGAGGCGCAGGCTCGCGTCGTGCGCGTCCCGGGCCGCCTCGATCCAGAGCGGCTGCCACGAGACCACCACGGGCAGGCCGTAGCTCGTCAGCGCGCACAGCACGAAAGCGGCGGGCGCCGCGAGGAACGGCAGCTTCGCCCGGCTCTCCCACGGCCGCGTGTGGAGCAGCACGCGGGCGCCGAACACGAGATACAGGACGTGGACCGTCAGCATCTCGTGGAGACGATCGTCGACGTAGCACATCAGCCATCATCCTCGTTGAACGGTCCCCAGGTCTGGCGCAGCGACCAGAGATCGTGGCTGGCGTCGTGCACGGTGTGCAGCGAGAATGGCCGATCGCAGTTGCCCGCGAGCCTGAGGCCGAGGACGGTCTCGCCGGGCGGGCGATCCGCCGGGGCGCGGCTCGGCTGGTCGAGCGCCTGCCACTCGATCCGTGTCGAGCCCGAGGTGACGGTCAGCTCGCGGAAGACGCCGCGGTTCTTGACCACGCGGCCCTCGACGATCTGGTCGTCGCCCTCGCAACGGCGCTGGCTCGCCTCCAGTCGCCAGACGGGCGGGAACAGCGCCGCCTCGATCCTCGGTCCGTACATGTAGAAAGACAGATGGATCATCGGGAACGCGGCGCCGAGCGCCATCACCGCGACCAGAAGCCAGTCAATCGACCGAGACATTCAGCCCTCCCGTCACGACGAACTGGAACAGCTGCGACGCGATGATGGTGAACACGACGATGAAGATCTGCCGGTTCTGCTGCTTGCTCGCCTGTGCGGTGTTGTCGTTCTCCTGTTTCAGATCCGCGATCTGACGCTCGATGCGGTCGAAGCGCTCGCGGATGTAGTGCTCGGCCTTGTCGGCGGCGCGGCTGTCGCCTTCGAGGCGGGCGACCCGCTCGGCGAGAGCGCGAAGCTCGGCCTCGACGCGCTGACGCGCCGCCGCCTGGACGTCGTCGTAGTCAGCCACGAAGGGGGCCGGCCGTACCGCAGCCGTCTCCCTCGCCGCCGGTGCCGCCCGCGGAGGGTCGGACACGGACGCCAGCGCCCACCGGCGCAGGCACGATCGCGGGCCCGTTGTCGCGGGCCTCTGTCGGTTGCAGGCAAAGGCCCGCCATTGTTGGCTCCATTGTTATCGAACCGATCGCGATGGATCGGTTCTCTTCTTGTTCAGAGCAGTCTCGATCCAATACGGCGAAGAAGAACGCGGTATGGTCGATGGCGTGACTTATGGGACGTACGGTCGCGTCGATGCGGCCGAACCGTCACCAGCGCGCGCCGTTGTCGAGGCGAGGCCCGTGGCTCGCACGGGTCCGGGCAAGGCCCGAGACGAGGAGAGGAACGCGAGATGAGCACCGCCAGCGCCAAGCGCGTCGTGATCCTGGGCGCGGGCTTCGCCGGGCTGTCGGCGGCGCGGCGCCTCAAGGGCGCGCCCGTCGACGTCACCGTCATCGACAAGCGCAACTACCACCTGTTCCAGCCCTTCCTCTACCAGGTGGCGACCGCCGCGCTGAACCCGTCGGAAGTCGCCTGGCCGATCCGCTCGATCCTGCGCGGCCAGAGCAACGCCAAGACCCTGCTCGCCGACGTCGAGGACATCGACGCCGAGCGCAAGGTGGTCCGCACGAACCGTGGCGAGACCCCCTACGACGTGCTGGTGGTGGCCACGGGCGCCAAGCACTCGTACTTCGGCAATCCCGAGTGGGAGGCGCACGCGCCGGGGCTGAAGCGCATCATGGACGCGACCGAGATCCGCAAGCGGCTGCTGCTCGCCTTCGAGCGCGCCGAGACGACGGACGACGAGGCGGAGCGCCGTCAGCTGATGACCTTCGTGGTCGTCGGCGGCGGCCCGACCGGGGTGGAGATGGCCGGCGCCATCGCGGAACTCGCGCACCACTGTCTGGAGAACGATTTCCGCCACATCGACCCGAAGGACGCGCGGATCATGCTGGTCGAGGGCGGCGAGCGCATTCTCTCGACCTACCCGCCCGATCTATCCGACTACGCGAAACGGGCGCTCGAACGCCTCGGCGTCGAGGTGGTGCTGAACCAGCTGGTCTCGGTGCGCCCCGGCGAGGGCGCCGAGATCGCGGGCGAGGTCGTGCCGGCCTCGGCGATCGTCTGGGGCGCGGGCGTGACGGTGCCGCGGGTGGCCAAGTGGTTCGGCCTCGAGACCGACAAGACCGGCCGGGTCGAGGTCGGCGCCGATCTGCGTCTCGCCGGCCACGACGACGTCTTCGTGATCGGCGACGCGGCCAAGATGCACAACCCCGACGGCTCGCCCGTGCCCGGCCTCGCGCCGGCGGCCAAGCAGGCGGGCCGGTACGTCGCCAAGGCGATCGCGGCGGCGGCGCGCGGCGAGGCCGCGCCGGGACCGTTCGAGTACACCCACCTCGGCTCGATGGCGACGATCGGGCGCAACGAGGCGGTGGCCGACTTCGGGCGCGTCAAGCTGCGCGGGCGGCTGGCCTGGTGGCTCTGGGGCCTCTCGCACATCTACTTCCTGATCGGGTCGCGCTCGAAGGCGGTCGTCGCCATGCAATGGCTCTGGTACTACCTGACCTACGACAAGGGAGCGCGGCTGATCACCGGGCTCGAGCCGCTCTCGCGCACCCAGCCGGTCGACCAGCGGGCGCCGCATCCGGCGGAATGACCCCGATTCCTGAGGTCGTTCGAGAACCCGATCAAATCGCCCCTTGCCGAGATGTCGCACGGCGGGGCGCAGGTCGTCTCAAGTCGTGCAGGGCCGGATCATCGACGTTGACAACACGATGTCGCGGGCTCATATCCACGCACGTCGACGTCAATACGGACGCCACGGGTCGCGCGGACGATGCGGCCATTACTCGACGAGCCGCACTCGCAGGCCGCAGCTACTCGGACGGAGATAGATGAAGTTCAACGAGCTCCAGCTCGACCCCAAGGTTCTCGACGCGATCGCCGACGCGGGCTACGAGCAGCCCACGCCGATCCAGGAGCAGGCGATCCCACGCGCGCTCGAAGGGCGCGACGTCATCGGCATCGCCCAGACCGGCACCGGCAAGACCGGCGCCTTCACCCTGCCGCTGATCACGCTCCTGCAGAAGGGTCGCGCCCGCGCGCGCATGCCGCGCTCGCTGATCCTGTGCCCGACGCGCGAGCTGGCCGCGCAGGTCGCCGAGAACTTCGAACAGTATTCGAAGAACACCAAGCTCTCGATGGCGCTGCTGATCGGCGGGGTCAACTTCAACGCCCAGGACAAGCTGATCGACCGCGGCGTCGACGTGCTGATCGCCACGCCCGGCCGCCTGCTCGACCACTTCGAGCGCGGCAAGCTGATGCTGACGGGCATCGAGATCATGGTGGTCGACGAAGCCGACCGCATGCTCGACATGGGCTTCATCCCCGACCTCGAGCGCATCTTCAACCTGACCAACGCGCTGAAGCGCCAGACGCTGTTCTTCTCGGCGACCATGGCGCCGGAGATCGTGCGGCTGACCGATACCTTCCTGCACACCCCCGTGCGCGTGGAAGTGGCGAAGCAGGCCTCCGCCGCGCTCACGGTGACGCAGCGCCTGGTCCGCCTCACCCCCTCGCGCAAGGATCGCGCCGAGACCGAGAAGCGCGCCGTGCTGCGCGCCGTGCTGAAGGGGGAAGGCGACGCGTTCCGCAACGCCATCGTGTTCTGCAACCGCAAGCGCGACGTCGGCACGCTGTTCAAGTCGCTCGACAAGCACGGCTGGAACGCGGGCGCACTGCACGGCGATCTCGACCAGTCGGTGCGCATGGCGACCCTCGACGGCTTCCGCAACGGCACGATCAAGGTGCTGGTCGCTTCCGACGTCGCCGCGCGCGGGCTCGACATCCCGAACGTGAGCCATGTCGTCAACTTCGACGTGCCGACCCACCCGGAAGACTACGTCCACCGCATCGGCCGCACGGGTCGCGCCGGACGCGAGGGCGCGGCCTTCACCATCGCGACGCCGTCGGACGACAAGTATCTCGACCGTATTCACAAGCTGATCGGCACCGAGATCCCGGAAGCGCCGCTGCCCGAGGACGTCCGTCCCGCGCGCGAGCCCGCCGAGGCGATGCCGGCCAAGCCGCCCGCCGAGAAGGCCGGTGCCAAGCGCGAAGAGACGAGCGGCGGCCAGAGTGCCGGGGGGCGCAAGCGCGGCGGGCGGCGCCGCGAGGAACGTGCCGGCGCCGAGCCGGTAGTAGGCCTCGGCGAGCATACGCCCGCCTTCCTGCTGCGTCCCGTCCCCGCGCACATGCTGCGCCGTACCCGCACCGCTACGACGCGCCGCGGAGAGGCCGGTGACGCGGCGGACGACGGGAACTTCGAAAGCGAGGCAGCGTAGACCGGCTGAACGGGGCGCGACGGCCGGTCGCGCCCGCTCGACGCCGGAGTTTCGATGTCCTCACTAGGCAGCCTCGTCTTTCGCCAGCGCGCCCTGCTCGGCATCACCGCCGCGATCGCGACCGGTCAGGCGGTTCTGGGTCTTCTCGCGCCGCGACTGCTCGCTTCGCTGTTCGGCTACGAGGAAGACGGCGTCGTCCTGATCGAGCTGCGCGCCTTCTACGGCGGCTTCATGGCCGGCGTCGCGGTGCTGCTCTGGCTCGCGGTGGTCTGGCCGCGCCTGCGTCCCGGCGCGCTGATGCTGCTGCTCTGTGGCTGCGCCGGCGCTGCCGCGGGACGGGTGTTCGGGATGCTGGAGACCGACGCCTGGAGCCCGGTGATCGTGCTGCTCGCGATCTACGAGATCGCCGTCGCCATCGTCGCCGCGGTCGTCATGGTACGCCCGCACGGGCGGGAGCCCGCGCAGACGGAAGCGGAAGGCGCCGGCTGAGGCGCCGGCCCGCCTCCCACCCGCGCCTCCCGGCGAGCGTCAGGTGTCGCGGTGGACCTTCTCGCGACGCTCGTGGCGTTCCTGCGCCTCGACGCTGAGCGTCGCGATCGGTCTGGCGTCGAGACGGCGCAACGAGATCGGCTCGCCGGTCATCTCGCAATAGCCGTAGGAGCCGTCCTCGATCCGCCGGATCGCGGCGTCGATCTTGGCGATCAGCTTGCGCTGGCGATCGCGCGTGCGCAGCTCGATCGCACGATCGGTCTCGGCCGACGCACGATCGGCGACGTCGGCGATGTTCTGACCGCTCTCCTGGAGATCGGCGAGCGTTTCGGCACTCTCGTCCAGGATCGACTGGCGCCAGGCTTCCAGCTTCTCGCGGAAGTAGCGCTGCTGGCGCTCGCCCATGAACGGCTCGTCGTCGTGCGGCCGATATTCGGGTTCGATCATCGTCTTGATATTCATTGCGACCCTCTGTGCCCACGCACCGCCTTCGGGGGCGAGGCCCGACGGCCGGCTGGCTGGGTCATAGACGGATCAAAGCCGGTTGTCACGTCTCGAAACCGGCAAACGATTTGGTTACACCCCTCATTCCACTGATAGAATCGCTGCACTGCGGCAAGAACGGGGGCATCGGGAGAACCATGCGCTTCGAGGGCACCGGCGACTACGTCGCGACCGCCGACCTGACCGTCGCCGTCAACGCCGCGATCACGCTCGAACGCCCGCTCCTGGTGAAGGGCGAGCCCGGCACCGGCAAGACCGAGCTCGCCCGCCAGGTCGCCTCGGCGCTCGGGATGCGGCTGATCGAATGGCACGTGAAGTCGACCACCCGCGCGCCCCAGGGCCTCTACGAGTACGACGCGGTCTCGCGCCTGCGCGACAGCCAGCTCGGCGATCCCCGCGTCGGCGAGGTCGCCAACTACATCCGTCCCGGCAAGCTCTGGGAGGCGTTCGCCGCCCCCGAGCGCGTGGTGCTGCTGATCGACGAGATCGACAAGGCCGACATCGAGTTCCCGAACGACCTCCTGCACGAACTCGACCGCATGGCCTTCCACGTCTACGAGACCGGCGGGACGATCGAGGCGCGCCACCGCCCGGTGGTGATCATCACCTCGAACAACGAGAAGGAACTGCCCGACGCCTTCCTGCGCCGTTGCTTCTTTCACTACATCGCTTTTCCGGACACGGAGACGCTGGCGCGGATCGTCGAGGTGCATTTTCCGGGCGTGAAGCAGGACCTCCTGCGCGCGGCGCTGACCCGCTTCTTCCAGATCCGCGAGACGCCGGGGCTCAGGAAGAAGCCCTCGACCTCGGAGATGCTCGACTGGCTGCGCCTGCTGGTCGCCGACGACGTCTCGCCGGAGGCGCTGCGCGGCGATCCGCGCCACGCGATCCCGCCCTTGCACGGGGCGCTCCTGAAGAACGAGCAGGACGTCCACCTGTTCGAGCGCCTCGCCTTCATGGCCCGGCGCGAGCGCGGCTGAGCCGGGCGTCGCGGGCCGGCCCGATGGGACCGGTCCGCGACGGGCTCACCACTCCATGACCTCGTTGAGATTGACTGGCCCCCTGGGCTCCTGGTTGACCGAGGCCGGGCCGCGGGCGGGGACCGGCTCCGCGGCCGCCGGGGTCGAGCGCTTCGGCTCGACCACCGCCTCGCGCTGGGCCTCGGTGGTCGTCGTGCCGCTGTCGGCCATCGCTGCCGAGGGTGCAGCGGTGTCGCAGCCGACCAGCGTACGAGGCGCCCCCGGCGCGCAGAGCGCGGCGTAGAGATCGAGCAGCCCGCCCGAGGCGACCTTGCCTTCGAGCGAGGGCACCTCGCGCGCGGTAGCCATCAGGCGGCCCTTGACCTCGACCGGGGTCATCTCGGGGAAGGCCGCGCGCAGGAGGGCGGCGGCGCCGGCGACGTGGGGAGCGGCCATGGAGGTGCCGCCCATGCTGGCGTAGCCGGAGGCGAGGCCACCGCCGGCGTAGAGCGGCACGGTGCTGACGATGCCTTGTCCGGGGGCGGCGATATCGACGGCCGTCGCGCCGAAGTTCGAGCCGTATGTCAGCTCCCCCGCCTCGACGTTCGCGACCGTCGCCTTCGAGAAGTCCAGGCCGAGGAAGCCGAGACGCACGTCGGACCAGCGCCGCATCGGCACGAACTGCTCGGCGAGCGGATACCAGGACTCGACGAGACCGATCCGCCCGCCCTCGCCGGTCTCGGCCGCGGCCACGCTGACGATCTCGGGCACGTCATAGGAGGCGGGAAAGCTCGGTCCCATGGACGGGATCAGGACCGTCGGGATCGCCCCCTGTCGTCCGTTCTTCTCGTAGATCAGGCCGGGAAAGTAGCTTTGATATACCGTGAACGAACCATGATCTCCCCTGAGGTCGTTGTTGACCCCGACGTTGCCGGCGGAGATCACCATCAAGGCACCGGCGGCACCGACGCGACGGTAGACGTCCTCGATGACCGGATGAGAGAGCGGTCCCCCGAGGCTCATGTTGATCACGTCCGCGCCGTTGCGTACGGCGTAATCCAGCGCTCGCAGGATCCCGAACGTCGAGAGCGCCCGGCAGCTTTGTGCGACGCCGACCTTCAAGGCCATGATCCGCACCTTCGGCGTGACGCCCACCACGCCGATGGCATTGCCGCCGATCGCGCCGATCGTGCCGGCGACGTGGGTGCCGTGGGTCAGCAGATCCGGCTGATAGCCCCGATGGGCGGCGCCACAGGGTTCGGGGTTCGGGTCGTTGTCGCCTTCGCCGAAATCCCAGCCGTAAGCGTCGTCGATGAAGCCGTTGCCGTCGTCGTCGCGGCCGTTGCCGGGAACCTCGTCCTCGTTGACCCAGATGTTGGCCGCGAGGTCCTCGTGGTCGAGATAGACCCCGTCGTCGATCACAGCGACCGTGACCGTGGACGCGTCGTCGAGCACGCGCCAAGCCGCGCTCGCGTTGATCGCCTCGATCATCCAGAGATCGCCCGCACGCGGGTCGTTCGGCACGGCGTCGGGATAGAGGAGGTAGTTCGGGATCACCGCGCCCTCGCCGTAGGCACCCACCAGCCGCTCGACATCCTCCGTGCCGCGCACCGCGACCAGATCGAGCCCCGTGCCCTGGTCGGCCTCCAGCAGCATCGCGCCGTTGGTCGAAAGCGTCTCCGGCGTCACCGCGACCGCCCCGCTCACCCGCGAGCGGTCGATGATGAACTCGCCCGGCACCGCGAGCGGGCGCTCCCCGGCGCGGGCGGCGAGGCGCTCCAGCGCCGCGAGCGCCTCCGGATCGTCGATCGTGACGGGCGCTTCCTGCGCCGCGAGCGGTCCGGGGGCGAGAAGAGCGAGAGCGAGAGCGAGGACGAAACCGCGCGTCGGGACGGACGTCGGCATCCGGCGGATCTCCCTGATGGATGACGCAACCACGACGCGAGGCTAGCATGCCGATGGCATGCGGGCAGCGCTTTCTGTTACGCCATGAAAAAACGAGCCGGAACGAGCGACGAGAGACGATGCACCCAGCGACGATCCGGACCCTCGCCACGCTCCCGGTGGCGGGGATGGCCTTCGACACGACGCTGCGTGCCCGCAATGCCATGCTCGACGCCATGACCTACGGCGTCTGCCGCCTGACGCCCGCCGAGCGCGCCATGCTCGCGCGCGACGCCGGCGCAGCCTGCCTGACGGTCCATCCCCGGGGCGCGCACGGCGAGCGCGGCGTGGTGCGCCATGCCGACCACGCGGCCCTTCTCGTCGCCGACGGCCCCGTGGCGCGCCAGATCGCCGTCGGCGGCCTCGGCGGCTCGGAACTCGGCGCCGCCTCGCTCGCTCGCGCGCTCGCCGACGTCACGGGCCGCGCCGTGATCGCGGTGCCCGCGGGCTACGACCGCGACGACCTCGTGGCCGAGGCGATGGGCGGGCTGTTCCTGTTCTCCGCCGCCGCCCGCGCGCGCCACGCCGCCGGCACGCTGCGGCGCGGCTTCGCCGAGCGCCTGGCGGGCGGCCCGCGGCTCGCGCCGGAGCTGTTCGCCGCCCCCGCGGTCGCGACGCTGCTCAGGCTGATGACCGACCCCGAGCGGCGCCTCGACGTGGTGCTAGCCCATTCGCGCGGCGGCCTCGCGCTCTCGGCCGCCTACGCGCGCCTCTCGCGCCTCGCCGAGCGCCGCCCCTTCCTGCGCGCCGCGCAGGCGCAGGTGATCACCGTCGGCTGCGTCACCGCCTTCCCGCCGGGCGTCGCCTGGACGCGGCAGGCGCTCGGCACGCTCGACGCGCTCGGCCACGCCAACTCGCGCACCGATCTCGACCACGAGCGCATTCCTGGCGCGAGCCACCACGTCAACCCGAGCCTGCCGCTCGGGCTCGACCTCGCCGCCTATCTCGGCCGGGTGCTGCATGGCTGAGGTCTCCGTCCGCCCGCTCGCCCCGGAGGACCGCGCCGCCTGGGGCGCGCTCTGGCACGACTATCTCGCCTTCTACGCCACCTCGGTCGACGGGTCGGTCTACGACGTCGCCTTCGAGCGGCTGCTGAGCGGGCGGCCGGGCGAGTTCCGCGGCCTGATCGCCCTCGCGGACGGCCGCCCCGTCGGGCTCACGCACTTCCTGTTCCACCGCCACGGCTGGCGGATCGAGCCGGTGGTCTATCTCCAGGACCTCTACGTCGCCCCGGAGGCGCGCGGCACCGGCCTCGGGCGCGCGCTGATCGAGGCGGTCTACGCCGAGGCCGACGCGGCCGGCTCCCCTTCGGTCTACTGGCTGACGCAGGAGGGCAACGCGACCGCCCGGCGGCTCTACGACCGCCTCGCGCGGGCGACCGACTTCATCAAGTACCAGCGCTAGAGGCGCTGACGGAGACGCCACGATGGTCCTCGGCCTCCTGTTCCTGATCGCCGGCTTCGCGCTCGGCTGGGTCCGCGCCGGCCGGCGCGGCGGCACGCGCGCCGACCGGGTGCAGATGGGCCTCGCCCACGGCATCCCGCTCGGCGTGGTCGGCTTCGCGATCGCGATCACGACGGTGAACCTCGGGCTCTGAGACCTCGCACCGGCCCGGACGCGGCGCCGGCTCGCGCGGTCCCAGTCCTCGGGCCGATCCGCCCGGAACCGCCGCCCCCGCTTGGCTTCGCCCGCGCGCTTGCGATAAGGCTCGCGCGCCCCGCGCGGGGGCCTTCGACCGCGCCCACCGAGGCCCGCCCCCATGCCCAAGCGCACCGACCTCCGCTCGATCATGATCATCGGCGCAGGTCCGATCGTCATCGGGCAGGCCTGCGAGTTCGACTACTCCGGCGCGCAGGCCTGCAAGGCGCTGCGCGAGGAAGGCTACCGGGTGATCCTCGTCAACTCGAACCCGGCCACGATCATGACCGACCCGGACATGGCCGACGCCACCTACATCGAGCCGATCGACCCGGCCGTGATCGAACGCATCATCGCGGCCGAGCGCCCCGACGCGCTCCTGCCCACCATGGGCGGGCAGACCGCGCTCAACGCCGCGATCGCGCTCGACGACCGCGGCGTGCTCACGCGATACGGCGTCGAGCTGATCGGCGCCAACCGCGCGGCGATCGAGAAGGCGGAGGACCGCCAGCTGTTCCGCGAGGCGATGGAGCGCATCGGGCTCGAGAGCCCCGCCGCCACGATCGCCACCGCGCCCCTGCGCGCGGACGGCACGCGCGACATCGACGCCGGGCTCGCGAGCGCGCGCGCAGCGCTCGACGTCACCGGCCTGCCCGCGATCATCCGCCCGGCCTACACGCTCGGCGGCACCGGCGGCGGCGTCGCCTACAACCGCGAGGACTACGAGCGGGTCTGCCGCTCGGGGCTGGAGGCCTCGCCGGTCGGCCAGATCCTGATCGACGAGAGCCTGCTCGGCTGGAAGGAGTTCGAGATGGAGGTGGTCCGCGACCGCGCGGACAACGCCGGCATCGTCTGCTCGATCGAGAACGTCGACCCCATGGGGGTCCATACCGGCGATTCGATCACCGTCGCCCCGGCGCTCACGCTGCCCGACCGCGAGTACCAGCGCATGCGCTCGGCCTCGATCGCGGTGCTGCGCGAGGTCGGCGTCGAGACCGGCGGCTCCAACGTGCAGTGGGCGATCGACCCCGACACCGGCCGCATGGTCGTGATCGAGATGAACCCGCGGGTCTCGCGCTCCTCGGCGCTGGCCTCGAAGGCGACCGGCTTTCCGATCGCCAAGATCGCTGCCAAGCTCGCCGTCGGCTACACGCTCGACGAGCTGGTCAACGACATCACCGGGGTGACGCCGGCCTCGTTCGAGCCGGCGATCGACTACGTGGTGACCAAGATCCCGCGCTTCGCCTTCGAGAAGTTCCCCGGCTCCACGCCGGAGCTGACCACCGCCATGAAATCGGTCGGCGAGGCGATGGCGATCGGGCGCGGCTTCCACGACAGCCTGCAGAAGGCGCTCTGCTCGCTGGAGACCGGGCTCTCGGGCCTCGACGAGATCGCGATCGAAGGGCTCGACGCCGGCGCCACGCCAGAGGACCGGCGCGAGGCGCTGATCGCCGCCCTCGGGCGACGCACCCCCGACCGTCTGCAGGTCATCGCCCAGGCCATGCGCGAGGGTCTGCCCCGCGAGGCGATCCACCGCGCCACCGCCTACGACCCGTGGTTCCTCGCGCGCCTCGAGGAGATCGTCGCCGCCGAGGCGGAGGTCCGGGCGAGCGGCCTGCCCGAGAGCGCGGACGGGCTGCTCGCGCTCAAGCAGATGGGCTTCTCGGACGCGCGGCTGGCCGCGCTCACCAGCCTCTCGGAGGAGGCGGTCAGGCGGCTGCGCCACGCCTACGGCGTCGAGGCGGTGTTCAAGCGTATCGACACCTGCGCCGCCGAGTTCGAGGCGCAGACCCCTTATCTCTACTCGACCTACGAACCCGCCTACGGCGACGGCCCCGAGGCGCGCGCCGAGTGCGAGGCCCGCCCCTCGGCGCGCGACAAGATCGTGATCCTCGGCGGCGGCCCGAACCGGATCGGCCAGGGCATCGAGTTCGATTACTGCTGCTGTCACGCCTGCTTCGCGCTCAGCGAGGCCGGCTTCGAGACGGTGATGATCAACTGCAACCCCGAGACGGTCTCGACCGACTACGACACCTCCGACCGGCTCTACTTCGAGCCGCTGACGCTCGAGCACGTGCTCGAGATCCTGCGCGTCGAGCAGTCGGCCGGGCGGCTCGTCGGCGTGATCGTCCAGTTCGGCGGGCAGACGCCCCTGAAGCTCGCGCGCGGGCTGGAAGCCGCGGGTATCCCGATCCTCGGCACCGCGCCGGACGCGATCGACCACGCCGAGGACCGCGAGCGCTTCCAGAAGCTCCTCCACGACCTCGACCTCAGGCAACCGCAGAACGGCATCGCCAATTCGGGCGAGAAGGCGCAGGCGATCGCGCAGGGTCTCGGCTTCCCGCTGGTGATCCGCCCCTCCTACGTGCTCGGCGGACGCGCCATGGAGATCGTGCGCTCGGACGCCGAACTGGAGCGCTACATCCGCGAGGCGGTGGTGGTCTCGGGCGAGAGCCCGGTGCTGCTCGACCGCTACCTCTCCGGCGCCGTCGAGGTCGACGTCGACGCGCTCGCCGACGGCGAGACGGTCCACGTCGCGGGCGTGATGGAGCACATCGAGGAAGCCGGCATCCACTCGGGCGATTCGGCCTGCGCGCTGCCGCCGCATACCCTCACCCGCGAGACGGTGGCCGAACTCGCCCGTCAGACCGAGGCGATGGCGCGCGGGCTCGACGTGCGCGGGCTGATGAACGTGCAGTTCGCGATCCAGTCGGGCGAGATCCACGTGCTGGAGGTGAACCCGCGCGCCTCGCGCACGGTGCCGTTCGTCGCCAAGGCCACCGGCGTGCCGGTCGCGGCGATCGCCGCGCGCGTGATGGCCGGCGAGCGGCTGGCCGACTTCCGCCTGCCCGACCCGGAGACCGAGCACGTCGCGGTCAAGGAGGCGGTGCTGCCCTTCGCGCGCTTCCCGGGCGTCGACACCATTCTCGGCCCCGAGATGCGCTCGACCGGCGAGGTCATGGGCCTCGACCGCAGCTTCGCGCGCGCCTTCCTGAAGTCGCAGCTCGGCGCCGGTAGCCCCCTGCCCACCGGCGGCACCGCCTTCCTGTCGCTGCGCGACGCCGACAAGGCCGCGGTGCTGGAGGCGGCCGCCACCCTCTCGCGCCTCGGCTTCCGCCTGATCGCGACGCGGGGGACCGCGGCCTTCCTCGCCGAGCGCGGCGTCGCCGTCGAGCGCGTCAACAAGGTCTACGAGGGCCGGCCCAACATCGTCGACGCCCTGAAAGACGGCGCGGTGACGCTGGTCATCAACACCACCGAGGGCGCGCAGTCGGTGCGCGACAGCTTCGACATCCGCACCACCGCGCTCGCGATGAAGATCAGCTACTACACCACCGCCGCGGGCGCGCTCGCCGCCGCGCGCGCGATCGAGGCGATGGCCGAAGGCGACCTCGACGTGATGCCGCTGCAGGCCTACGCGCTCACGCGGGCGCGCCGGGCGACGGGATAGGGGAGCACCGTTCCACCCGACCGGACAGGACCGCGCGCTCCGGCTTGCTGGCTTCGCAGCGCCCGCGAGCGGCGCCCGGATGCCACGAGGACGCGCGGCGCACGGCGATCGTCCCGTCCCGGTGCCGTCCTCCCGAAACGGCGCGCTCCGTCCCGGCGGTTCGCGACTTTACCTAGAGGACGCCCGCATCTCGCCCAGGTCCCGCGCGATCAAGGGTGCGTCGGGACGGAGGGAGAGCCCCATGGTGCGTATGGCGAGAGAGATGGCCGCTTACCTTCGAGCGAGCATCGCGGCGACCCCGGCGCGGCCGGGCGTCGATTACTACCGGCGCTCGCGCCATCACGGTGCCGATCGCAGCGCGCTCAGCCCCGCGTTCCGCCGCCTCGCCTGCTGACATCGGGCGACGCCGGCGCTCTCGTCCGCCGCAGCGGCTGAGTGTCGTGTCGAAGCGCGCGACCCGATCGACGCGGGTCCTGCGCTCCGGGACGCCGCTCGCGGATGTCTCCCGTCCCGAGCGCCCTCCCCGGGCGTCACGAAAATGCGCAAGAACGAACGGTCAGAGTGCCTGACCTGATCCGGTCGGGTCGAACGGCGCCCTGGCGCGCAGGATCGCCGAGAGGCGGGTCCGGTCGCAGCGCGACCCGGACGCCTCGATCGGGCGTCGGCAGGTCTCCCTTCGAACAGAACGCCAGCCCCGCTCGTCGGAGCGTCTCCCATCGACGGCCTTCTATCGGGAGCGACCCGCCTCCAGCCGCACCTCCACGACGCCCACCCCGAGCGGGCGGGGATCGTCGCCCTCGCCGGCCGCCTTCGGGCTGAGCGGCTCGACGCGGTCGATCACGAGCCGCGCCGGCCCCGGCGCCGCGAGGGGCGCGCCCGGCGCGAGGCGCAGCGTCGCGCGCTCGCCCCCCTCGCGCGCCAGCACCGTCGCGGCCACGGCGACGCGCCGCCAGCCGTCTGGTCCGGGCGCTCGCGCCCCGTCCGGCGGACGCGTCTCCGGGTCGTCTGGCGCGCGCACCTCCAGGGCGATCCGCGGGGTCTGGCGCGGCCGGACGGCGGGGAGGTAGCCGATCAGGTCGACCTCGACCGCGGCGAGGCGTCGGTCCCCGACCGGCCAGGGCAGCGCGATCACCGAGCGCGAGGCGAGCGACCACACCCCCCAGGCCTCGGGCGCGCCGAAGCCCGCGTCGAGGAAGGCCGCGGCCGGCTCGCCGCGCACCGGCCTCAGGACGTCCATCGCCGCGAGGTCGAGGGGCGCGACCGGCGTGAACGCCTCGGCCAGATCGCCGACGCGCGACCAGTCGTCGAGGCAGGCGACCACGTCGAGCCGCTCGCGGCAGCGCGGTCCCTCGACGTTGAGCCTGAGCGCGGTGCCGAGCGGCGCGGCCGCGACCACGGCGAGGGTCCCCTCGGCCAGCGACGCCTCGACCGCCGCGCGGGTCGAGGCCGGGCACTCGGGCGCGACGCGGCCCGCGACCACGCTGTTGGTCAGCCGCGCCCCCGTCTCGACGGCGACGAGCTGGAAGGCGTGGTAGGCGTCGGTCCCCGGCTGGCCGCAGCCGAAGGGGGGATACATCGCGAGCTTCCCCGTCTCGGCGATCAGCCGCGCGAAGGGCGCGTCGGCGGCGAAGGCCGAGACCCGCGGCATCACCCGCGCGGCGAGCGGGTGCATCTCGACGAGGAGCAGCGCGGCGACGGCGAGCAGGGCCACGCCCGGCGGCGCCGCGCGAAGCGCACTGGCCAAGCCCTCGCGCCGGCCGGCCGCCGCCTCCGTCAGCGTCCAGCGGCGCGCGAGGAAGGCGAGGGCGGCGAGGAGCCCGGCGTAGAGCGGTATCCAGGCGAAGCGTCCGAGGCCGCGGAACGCGCCGAGCCCGGCCTCGATCGGGCTCGCGATGTCGTAGACGAGGATCCGCCGCCCGCCGAGCCAGACGTCGGTACTGAGCGCCACCGCGAGCGCGCCCCCGAGCGCGGCGAGCGTCAGCCAAAGCGCCGGCCGGGCGCGGCGCGCCTGTCGCGGCGGCGCCTGTCGAGCGAGGGCGATCACCCCCGCCGCCAGCGCCAGCCCGCCGAGGCCGACATAGGCGAAGCCGTCGACCTGCATCCGCGGGAAGGCGAGCCAGTCGGGCACGAGCGCCGAGAACTGTCCCGGCATCAGGGGGGTGGCGAGGTTGAAGGCGAGGTCGGTGCCGTAGCCGCCGCCCGCGGCCGAGCCCGTCCAGTGCCCCGCCACCCCGACCGTCGCGATCGTCGGCAGGAGGGCGAGCGCGAGCCGCCCCCCTGCCCGCCCGAGATCGCGCCCCGTCCCGCGCCATGTCCCACGCCCGCGTCCGGGCCAGGTCTCGACGGTCTCGATCGCCCAGAACGTGCCGAGGAGCCCCAGCGTCATCGCTGCCATGTAGGGATGGACCAGCACCCCGAGCGCGGCGAGCGCGGCGAGAGCCGCGAGCCCGCCCGCCGGCCGGCGCCCCTGCGCGGCGAGCAGCACCGGCACCAGCGCCAGGATCAGCACCCAGTGGTGGGCGAGCGCGACGTGCTCGACCGCGAGGCGATACTGGAAGGCGGGCCAAGCCGCGAGCACCAGCCCCGCGCCGCAGGCGGTGGCGGTCGCGACCGGCGCGCCGGGGTGGCCGGCGAGACGGGCCACCGCCACCGCCCCGGCTGTGCCCTGCCCCACGAAGGCGAGCGCGATCAGCGCGTTGACGTAGAGGGCGGCGTCGAAGGCCCCCGGCCGGACCAGCTTCCAGAAGAGGGCGACGAGCGGCAGGCTGTCGGTGAAGACGATGTTCTGGTCAGGCAGATCGGAGAGCCCCTCGACCGCGAGCAGCGGCCAGCGCCAGGCGTCGGCGACGAAGGCCGCGGCGCCGCTCGCGCTCTGCGCGATGTCGCCCGGTAGCGCGTCGTGAAACAGCGGCGCCTGCGCGAAGGCCAGGCAAAGTCCCCAGACAACCAGGCCCGCGAGCGCGCCGGCGAGCGCGTGCCGGCCGGGGACGAGCGCGTCGAGGCGACGGGCGGGTCGGAAGAGCGTCGTCATGGGAGGGTCCGTCCGGGCGGCGCCGGGCGAGGCGACCCGGCCGGCGCCGGTTGTCGAGCGCTCGTCGCGCGAAGGCAAGCGTGCGCATCATGCAGGGACGAGCGCGCCCGGCTCTCGCGCGTCGATGCGGGCGCCCCTTTCCGCGAGCGCGGGAAGCGCTAGCCTACAGGACGACCGCGAGCCCGGCGACGGCGACGCCGGCGGCCGAGGCGGCCAGCAGGGTCGAGTGGACCAGCACGCGGTAGTGGCGGAGCTGTCGCTGAACGCGCTGCCCCAGCCATGGGTCGATCTCGCGGTTGCGCTCGTTCGCCATCGTGTCGCCTCCCGAAAGCGTCGTCCGGGCGCGCGGCTCCGTCCGTGTGTCCGTCAACCGCCTTGCGGAAACATCGTTCGCCACCGCGACGCGATTTCGCGCCTTGCCGTCGTGGCTGCGGCCCGTAGAACACGGGACACGCGCGCCCCGGCGCGGCGTCCCGCGGCGGAACCGCCGGGGCGGCGCGGGCGCTCGCACGACGGACCCGATTGACGACAGCGGCAGGCGCCCATGACCGATACCGATCCGAGCGGCCGTCCTGGCGGCACGCTCCGCTCGCTGCACATCGGCTCGGCGATGATCGACGTGATCTGCATCGTCGCGCCCGAGAACATCGAGCGCATGAGCTTCTCGAACGAGTCCAAGTCGTTCCTGATGCTGGAGGCGGGGCGCAAGATCCCGGCGCAGTCGGTCACCACCCATGTCGGCGGCGGCGCCTGCAACACCGCCGTGGCGCTGGCGCGGCGCGGCTGGGACGCGGCCGTACTCGCGCGCGTCGGCGAGGACCACAACGCGGGCGCGGTGCGCGAGCATCTCGACCGCAACGGCGTCGATCCCGGCTGGCTCGCGACCACGCCCGACACCGCGACGGGGACCTCGGTGATGGTCGCCTCGCACGACCGCAACGCCACCATCTTCGTCCACCGCGGCGCCAACGAGGGGATCTCGACCGGCGATCTCGGCGAGGCGGCGTTCGAGGGGCGCGATCTCGTCCACATCGCGCCCTTGTCCTCGCGCTCGGCCGACGCCTTCGGCGAGGTGGCCGCGCGGGGGCGGCGCGCCGGCGCCTTCGTCTCGGCCAACCCCGGCATCCGCCAGCTCACCTCGCGCACCGGCCCGCTGATCGAGGCGCTCGCCAACGTCGATCTGCTGTCGATCAACCGCGTCGAGGCCGAGGCGCTGGTGCCGGCGATGGCGGCACGGGCGGAAGGCCCCGATCCCCTGCCCCCCGCCGGCGCGCCGACGCTCCTGAAGACCGGGCTGACGGCCGGGGGCTTCAACATCGGGCTGCTACGCTTCCTCGCCACCGTGCGCGAGGCGGGGCCGCGCTTCGTGCTGCTCACCGACGGCACCGACGGCGCCTGGCTCGCGGGACCGGGCTGCGGCCCCGGCGAGGCGATCTGGCGCCCGTCGGTGAAGGCCAAGGTCGCGGGCACCGCCGGAGCCGGCGACAGCTTCACCTCGACGCTGACGGCGGCGCTGGTCGAGGAGGTCGAGCCGGCGCAAGCGATGGCCGAGGCCGCGGTCAACGCGGCGGCCGTGGTCTCGGTGGTCGACACCACCGCCGGCCTCCTGACCCGCGACGCGCTCGCCGGGCGGGTCGCCGCTGCGGGCGAGATGGCGCTCTACGAGGGGATGGCGGTTCAGACCGTGCGCAGGTAGGCGTCGTACTCGATGTCCGGCACGCGACCCATCAGTGTGGCGCGCTCCTGGCGCTTGATCGCGCCGTAGACGCGGCGGAACTCGGCGCCGAGCCGGCGTTCGACCCGCTCGGAGGCCGAGAAGGCGCTCTCGGCGACCGCCCAGGAATTCGGCAACGCCGCGCCGTCGCCCGGCCCCGCCTCGGCCGGCACGGGCGCGGGCGGCTCGGCGCCCGCCTCGAGGCCGTCGAGCGCGCCGGCGAGCACGGCGGCGGCCATCAGGTAGGGGTTGGCGTCCGCCCCCGCGAGCCGCGCTTACAGCCGGGCCGCCGGGCCGCTCGCCTCGGGCACGCGCACCGCGACGCCGCGGTTGTCGAGCCCCCAGGCGGCGACGGTGGGCGCGTAGGAGCCCGGCTGGAAGCGGCGGTAGCTGTTCAGGTGCGGCGCGTACAGGAGCGTGGTCTCGGCGAGGCCGCCCAGCACGCCCGCGATCGCGTGGCGCAGCCGCGCGTTCGGCCGGCCGTCCTCGCCGTCGGCGAAAACGGCGCGGCCCTCGGCGTCGAGCAGCGACAGGTGCAGGTGCTGGCCGCTGCCGGCCATGTCGCCGAAGGGCTTGGCCATGAAGCTCGCGTCCATCCCGGCCGCCCGCGCGACGCCGCGGATCGCGCGCCTCAGCGCCGAGACGTGGTCGCAGGCCGCGAGCGGGCAGCCGGCATGCGCGAGATTGATCTCGAACTGACCGGGGCCGAACTCGCAGATCGCGGTCTCGGCCGGCGCGCCGAGCGCGCGCGCGGCCTCCGCGATCGCGCCCAGCACCGGCTCGAAGGCGCGCATCACGCCCATGTCGTAGACCTGCGCACGGTTCAGCCGCCCGCCCGCGAGCGGGTTCTTCGGCGGCAGGGGGCGCTCGCGGTCGATCAGATAGAACTCCAGCTCCAGCGCCGTCACCGGCGCGAGCCCCATGGCGCGGGCCTGCTCGACCACCCTCTCCAGCACGCCGCGCGGGTCCACGGGCGCGATCGTCCGCCCGTCCACGTCCGAGAGCATGCACTGCACCGAGAGCGTCGGCCGCCCGGCCCAGGTCATCGGCGCCAGCGTCTCGGGGATCGGGATCATCACCCCGTCGGGATCGCCGCGCTCGATCGCGAGGCCGGCCTCGGGCACGTCCGTCGAGAACACGTCGAGCGCCAGCGTCGAGATCGGCAGGCGCATCTTGCCCTGCCCGAGCTTGGCCAGCATCTCGATCGGCACGAGCTTGCCGCGCCCCACCCCGTTCAGGTCGGTGACCCAGACCTCGGCGACCTCCGCGCCCGGATGGGCCGCGCGCACGGCGCCGAGGCGGTCGCCGAAGGCCTCGGCGCTCACGCGCCCGCCCGCCCTTCGGCGAACAGGCAGACCAGCGCGAGCGCGACCGTGGCGCCGGCGAGCGCGGTGATCTCGGCGTGGTCGTAGGGCGGCGAGACCTCGACCACGTCCGCGCCCGCCAGCCGGATCGGCGTGCCGCCGGCCGCCCCCAGGCCGCGCAGGATCGCGAGTCCCTGCGCCGAGGACAGCCCGCCGCAGACCGGCGTGCCGGTGCCGGGGGCGAAGGCGGGGTCGAGGCAGTCGATGTCGAACGAGACGTAGGCCGGGTTGTCGCCCACCACCGAACGGACGCGCTCGACCGTCGCCGCGACCCCGCCCTCGTGGACGGCGATCGCGTCGTGGACCGCGAAGTCCGAGGGATCGGTATAGGTGGTGCGGATCCCGATCTGGATCGAGCGGGCCGGGTCGACGATCCCCTCGGCCGCCGCGCGCGCGAACATCGTGCCGTGGTCGATCCGGTCGGCCTCGGCGATCGCGGTGTCGCAGTGGGCGTCGAACTGGATCAGCGACAGCGGCCGGCCGTGACGCTCGGCGTGGGCCTTCAGCGAGGGATAGGCAACGAAGTGATCGCCCCCCAGGACCAGCGCCGCGCCGCTGCGGGCGAGCACGTACGCGATCGCCGCCTCGATCTGCCCGGGCACGCCCTGCGGCTGGCCGAAGTCGAGGTGCACGTCGCCCCAGTCGGCGACGGCCACGCGCTCGAACGGATCGAACGGCGAGGGCCAGAAGTGCGACCACGAGAGCTGCGCCGAGGCCTGCCGGATCGCGCGCGGCCCGAAGCGCGTGCCGGGGCGGTTCGAGGTGGCGGTGTCGAACGGCACGCCGACCACCGCGAGATCGACGCCATCGAGCGCACGCGCGTAAGGACGGCGACAGAACGACAGCGCGCCCGAGAACATCTGCTCGTCGTGGGCCGGCCGGCGCGGGTCGTCGTTGGTGACGGCGTAGTCCTTGCGGTGCTCTCGGTCGGGCTCGGCCATGCGGTCCTCAGGCTGCTGCACCCCTCAGGATCACGAGGGCGCGCGCGACGGCAAGAGCCTCGCGCGCGAGGCTTGCCCGGCGCGCGAGCGCACCCGGATCGGATCGGCGCCGCGCACCAGCACGATCGCCTCGTCGTCGGGCAGCCGGCGCAGCTCGTCGGGCCGGATCAGCGGCGCCCCTTCGTCGCGCTCCTGACAGCGCGTGCGAGAGTCCGCCGTGGACCAGCTCGTCGAGCGCGCCCGGCGGGTCATCGGCCCGATGCCCTCGGCGACGTGCTTCGGCGTCAGGCCGTCGTTGGTCGCCATGAACAGCTGCACGTCGGCGTTGCCGGGGATGCGCTCCTTGCCGGCCTCACCGTGGACCGCGACGAGGTCCGGCGAGCTGCGTGACGATGCTCGTGAACCGCCCACCGTAGCCGTAGATCGAGGTCATGGTCTGGGAAACGTCGCCCATGTCGCCGAGCGAGGAGAACTCATCCACCATGAACGGCACCGGGCAGCGCTCGTCCGCCCCCGGCAGGCGCGCCTGCGGCGTATCGACGAGCGTGCGCAGCACGGCCGCGTCAGGGGCGCGTCGCTCCGCAGCTTCGCCAAGGACACCACGAGGTGGATCGAGGCGGGCCTGCGCCTCAGATCGCCGAAGTCGCTCGCCTCGGTGACGCTGCGGATGGTGTCGAAAGCCCGGAGCGTGAGCCCGGTTTCGAACGGCACCGACTTGTAGGCGTCGAGGATCCTTCCTTCGGTCGCGGCCATGCGCCCGAGGATGCCGCGCGCTGCCGGCGCCCGCGCCTCGGCCGCGAGCCGGCCGAAGGGGGCCGGTGCCGGGGACAGTGTGCCGTTGCGACGTCGCGGCGGGAAAGACATCTCGACATCGAATGGATCAGCGTCGGCACCCCCTCGAAAACGAAGCTCTACGCAGATCCTACGCCCGATCCTGCATCAGTGGGAAAACGGGGACTTATTGCCCTTCCGGCTCGATGCGTCATCGGCGCTACCGAGAGGCGCCGGGCGGCCGAAAGGGTCCGGTGCCATCGTCGTCACGATCACCCCCCTCCCCGTCGCGCCGCCGTCCTGCGATCGATCCAGGCGCCCGGCGGCCGCGTCTGCACCCGCTCGGGGTGAGCGGTCCTGGCCAGCGGACGACGGGCCGGGCGGCGGCTCACTGCGTCTGGCTCTGCCCCTCGGGGCCCTGGCGCTGCGTCTGTCCCGCCGGGGCCACGCTGACCGACACCGTCATCGTCTCCTCGACGCCGGGGCGCATGGTGCCGCGGATCGGAGCGGCGTCGAAGGCGTCGAAGCCCGTGGCGAGGCGGACGTGCGCGGTGGTCGGGCAGACGTCGTGGACCGGGTCGAAGCCGACCCAGCCGAGACCCTCCAGATGAGCCTCGGCCCAGGCGTGGCTCGCGAGTTCGGGCGCGGCCTCGTCGTGCAGATAGCCGACCACGTAGCGCGCCGGCACGTCGAGCGCGCGGGCGGCCGCGACGAACAGATGGGCGAAGTCCTGACAGACGCCGGCGCCGATGCGGGCGGCTTCCTCGGCGGTGGTGGCGCTGTCGGTCGCGCCCTCGCGGTAGTCGAGCGCCTCGCGCACGGCAGCGTTCAAGGCGTGCATCCGCGCGAGCGGGCCGTCGCCCTCGGCCTTCGCCGAGACCGCGCGCACCGCCTCGCCGGTCTTGGTCAGCCGGGTCTCGCGCAGATAGATCGCCGGGCGCAGCCTGGTCTCGCGCCCGAGCACACCGGCGTTGTCGCTGGTCTCGATCGTGCCGCGCGCCACGATCTCGGCCGTGTCCGACGCGCGCCGCGCGAACCACAGCGCCTCGGGCTCACCGTAGGCGGTGGTGATCAAAGGCTCGATCGGATCACCGTCGACCTCGACGCGCCAGTCGAGCACGCGCTGCTGCGCGGTCGGCCGCGCGAACAGGCGCAGCCGCAGCGCGAGGCCGGCCACGGCGGGCTCGTAGGCGTAGGCGGTCCGGTGCTCGACGTCGAGGCGCATGGCCCCTCCCTCAGAAGTGATAGGCGCGGTAGATCTCGGCGTTGAGACGCCGCGTGTGGCCGACCGCCTCGGTGATGAAATCGTGCAGGCCGTGGCTGAACAACTCGCCCATCTCGGCGTCGCCGAGGCGCGCGACCATCTCGCCGGCGGTCTGGTGGCAGTCATGGCGCGCGCCGTAGCCGCGGGCGAGACGGTCGAGGCTGTCGCCGATCTGATCGTAGCAGAAGGCGACCGAGCGCGGGAAGCGCCGGTTCAGGATCATGAAGTCGGCGATCTTCCACGGCGAGTAGTCGCCGCGGTAGACATGGTGGAAGGCGCGCATCGCGGACGTCGCGTGCAGCACGGAGGTCCACTGGTGGTGGTCGCGCCCGCCGCCGACCACGTCGGTCTCGGGCAGCAGCACGTAGTATTTGACGTCGAGCAAGCGCAGCGTCATGTCGGCGCGCTCGACGTGCACGCCGGCGATCAGGAAGTCGTAGCGGTCGTGGCGCAGCATCGAGGTCATGGTAGCGCCGCGAAACAGCGCGCCGCGGGTCTTCACCCATTCGAGCAGCGCCGGCAAGTCGCGCCGCGCCGTGGCGAGGTCGATCTCCTCCAGCCGCCGCCAGCCGTCGTTCAGGCTCTCCCACATGTCGCGCGTGAGCGCGGTGCGCACGGCGCGGGCGTTGGCGCGCGCGGCGCGCAGGCAGGAGCGGATCGAGGAGGGATTGTCCTCGTCGAGCATCAGGGTGCGGATGATCGCGGCGTCGTCGACGCTCGCCTCGTCCTCGAGCAGATGCGCGGCGCCCGAGGCGGCGGCGACGGAGCGCCACTCGCGGTCGCCGTAGTGGCCGGGCAGCATGGCCATGCGGTGGCCCATCTCGATCAGCCGCGCGGTGCACTCGGCGCGCTCGATGTAGCGGCCCGTCCAGTACAGGCTCTCGGCGTTGCGGCTCAGCATCAAGGGTTGGCCTCCTTGTAGGCATCCCACTCAGCCTGCGAGGCGATGCAGCGCTCTTCCGCCTCGGCCCAGGCGCCGCCCGCATCGAGGCAGGCATCGACCGCACGGAAGTCGGCGACCGCCTGCCAGATGCCGAGGCCGGCGACGACGAGCGTGCCCGCGAGGATCGCGGTCATGATCCGCGCCTTGCGCACGGTGACGGGCTTGCGCGGGACGGGGCGGCGCGGGCGCACCGGCCCGCCTCCCCGCCCGCGTCGCAGGCGCTCTCGACCACGTTCCAGTCGCCCCCGCCCGCGCAGGTCAGCGCCTCCGGCTCGGCCGCGGGGGCGAGCACGAGCCACCATGCGACGAGCCCGAGGAGGAGCCCCGCGCCGGCGACGGCGAGGACGCGCGCGGCGTAGCCGCTGGGACGAGCCGGCGTCATTCGCTCAACACCCAGGTGTCCTTGACCCCGCCGCCCTGGCTGGAGTTCACGACCAGCGAGCCCTCCTTCAGCGCGACGCGGGTCAGCCCGCCCGGCACGAGGCGCATGCCCTTGCCCACCAGGCAGAAGGGCCTGAAGTCGACGTGGCGCGGCCCGAGGCCCGCGGGCGCGAGCGTCGGCGTGGACGACAGATCGAGCGTCGGCTGCGCGATGAAGCCGGCCGGGTCGGCGCGCACCTTCTCGGCGAACTTGGCGCACTGCTCCTTGGTCGACTTCGGCCCGATCAGCATGCCGTAGCCGCCCGAGCCGTGCGTCTCCTTGACCACCATCTCCTCGATGTTGGCGAGCACGTGGTGGCACTCCTCGGGGATCGAGCAGCGCCAGGTCGGCACGTTGTCGAGCACGGGGCGCTCGCCGAGGTAGAAGCGGATCATCTCGGGGACGTAGGCGTAGACCGCCTTGTCATCGGCGACGCCCGCGCCCGGCGCCGAGCAGAGCGTGACGCCTCCCGCGCGGTAGACGGTGAACAGCCCCGGCACGCCGAGCGCGCTGTCGGGGCGGAAGCTCAGGGGATCGATGAAGTCGTCGTCGACCCGGCGGTAGATCACGTCGACGCGCTGCGGCCCGCGCGTGGTGCGCATCCAGCAGAGGCCGTCGTCGACGAACAGGTCCTGCGCCTCGACCAGCTCGACGCCCATCAGATCGGCCAGGAACGAGTGCTCGTAGTAGGCCGAGTTGAACGGCCCCGGCGTCAGCACCACGACCGTCGGCTCGCCCTTGCAGGCGGGCGGCGCCACCTCCTCCAGCGTCGCGCGGAGATCGTCGGGGTAGCGGTCCACCGGCTCGACCAGTCCGCCCGAGAACAGCTCGGGGAACATGCGCATCATGATCTCGCGGTTCTCCAGCATGTAGGAGACCCCGGACGGCGTGCGGCAGTTGTCCTCGAGCACCTGGAAGGCGTCCTCGCCGGTGCGCACGATGTCGATGCCGACGATGTGGGAGTACACCCGCCCCGGCGGCTCGACGCCGACCATCGCCGGCTGGAAGGCGTCGTTGCAGATGACCAGCCGCTCGGGGACGATGCCGGCGCGCAGGATCTCGCCGCGGTGGTAGACGTCGTAGAGGAAGGCGTTGAGCGCGCGGGCGCGCTGGCGGATGCCGCGGTCGAGCCGGCGCCACTCCTCGGCGGCGAAGACGCGCGGGATGAGGTCGAAGGGGATCAGCCGCTCGGGGTCGCCCCCCTCGCCGTAGACGGCGAAGGTGATGCCGATGCGCCGGAAGATCGCCTCGGCCTCGGCCGAGCGCCGGCGCAGCACGTCGAGGCCGGTGCGCTCGATCCAGCGCGACACGGTCGTATAGGCGGGACGGACGGAGCCGTCGCCCCGCGTCATCTCGTCGAACATCCGATGCTCCTTCGCGGCCCGGTCGGACCCGCGGTCTTCGTCGTGTAACGGAACCGAGCGCGGTGCAACAAGGCCGAGCGGTGCGCGAGCGCCGTTTCGCGACGCCGCGTCATGACATGGCGGCAGGCCGGGCAGGCGCCCGGACGCGGCAGGCCGGGCAGGCGCCCAGACGCGGCAGGCCGAGCGCGCGCTCGGGCGCATGATCGCCGGCGGCCCGAGGCCTTCCAGCCCGGTCCGGCTCGCCCGGGCGCGTCGCCCCGGCCGAGACGACGCGGCCTCCGCCGACGCATCCGCGGCGCTCAGCCCGAGAAGTGGCGGTAGCGAAACGGCTGGAAGAGGTTGTTCCACGGACGCGCCGCCAGCCCTTTCTCGACGAGGCGCTGCAGCAGCCGCTCGATCGCGGCCTCGGTGGGCACCGTCAGATCCTCGGGGAAGGTCTTGTCCTTCTCGTCGGCCAGAAGCGCGCGGCGCAGCTCGGCCGCGGTGCGCGCCTCGTCGCCCGCGGCGATCAGCTTGACGATCGCGTAGCGCTCGGCCGGCGCGAACCCGGCGTAGGCCTCGTGCTGGCCGCGCAGCACGAAGGCGGTCAGCACCGCCCGGCCGCTCGCCGCGGTCGCGTCGCCCTGCAGGCCGTTCGGGTAGATCAGCGGGATGCCCTTCCAGACGCGGGCGAGGGTGTTGCGCCCGCTCACGCCCTCGACGTCGAACACCCGCCCGCCGATCCGGGTGAGACGCGTCTCCAGCTGCTCCAGCATCCGCCGCAGGTCGCCGGTCGCGACCCTCGGCCAGGTCGCGGTCGAGACCGGCGCGAAGCCGTCCCCGGTACCGGGATCGACGATCCGGCGGCAGTGCGCGCCGCCGAGCGGCCGGCCGGCCCCGCGCGCGTCCCTGGCGGCGACGGCGTCGGGATGGTCCTCGCCGAGGCCGAGCACCGCGTTGTCGGCGTGCAGCGTGAAGTGCGCCTCGACGAACCGCTGGCAGTTACGCTGGCCGAGCACGAAGTCGTGCAGCCGGAAGTCGCGCGCGAAGAAGCCGCTGAAGCCCCCGAGCGCGCCGCAGGCGATCGCGTCGGCGCCCTTCGCGGCCGGCTTGTCGGCGGTCGCGTCGCGCTCGGGAGCGATCAGGAAGCGCGAGTGGACCTCGTCGTGGCCGCCGAGCAGGAGCGCGTCGAGCTTGAAGCGCACCTGCTGGATCAGCGCCGGAAACAGCGCGAGCAGGCTCGGCAGGAGGCTGCCGAGGCGCAGGAGATCCCCGGTCTTCAGCAGGCTGTAGCTCGGCGTCTCGGGGAAGGGGTCGATCATGATCACGGCGCGGTCGGCCTCTTGGCCCCCGCGCGGGTTGGCATGGAGCCCGCCGCCCTCCCTGCCCCGGCGCAGCGTGTAGCGCGCCAGCTCGAACGGCTCGTTGTTGATCACGCCCCCGTCGACGGCGACGTAGGGGGCGGGGCCGCCCCCTCCGGTCAGGCCGGCGAAATCGGGCCGCGGCAGCCCGGCGGGCGGGGTGTCGCCGAACTCGACGGTGAGCGCGCCGCCCTCGGCGTAGCCGGTCCCGGGATCGATCGCGCCCATCTGCGCCGCGGTCGCCGCGACCGAACGGGGCGCGAGGCCCACCGGGAAGGCGCCCGAGGCGACCGCGCCGACCGTCAGCGCGTACCAGGGCGAGGCCCTGTTCGAGACGAAGGGGACGCGGCCCTCATGCTGCGCCTTCGGGTCGAGCGCGATCCCGCGGTCCCGCCACAGATCGAGCCAGGCCGAGGGGTAGTCGTTCCCGGCGCGCCCGAGCCCGCTCACCCGGAAGTGGCGCGCGCTGCCGTGCTGGTTCATGCGGTATTCGTTCCGCGCGAACCCCACGCGGTAGACCACGCCGTTCAGGTCGGTCGTGGTCACGAACAGATCGAGATCGCTGGCCAGAAAGTCGTAGGGCGCGTCGTCGCCGAGCGGGGGCACGTCCTTCAGCGCTCCGATCGCGGCGCGGTCGACGTGGCTGCTGTCGAGCACCGAGTAGACCGGGCGCTCCTCCTCGGGCACCGCCGTGGGCGCGCCGAGGAGGGAGGCCTCGCCGCTCATGTCCCTGGTGGCGAGCAGGCCGTCCTCGCCGTCCCAGAGCTTGATGTTCTCGACCCAGGCCTCGAACAGCGGCTCGAGCACCGCGGTGCAGCGCGCGGTCGCGCCGTCCGCGTCGGTGTAGTCGATCGCGCGGCCCGCGCCGAGACGCCCGCCGCCCGCCGCGCGGTTCTTCAGGAGCCCCGCGAGCGCGAGCCCGGTGCACATGCCCCCCGCCGAGGCGCCGGACATGACCTTGATCACCACCCGATGCCGCGGCGGCTCGGGGTCGTCCTCGGTCGGGCCGCGGCGGGCGCGCGCGTTGTGGGCGTCGATCGCGCGGAACAGGTAGTCGAGCACCCCGGCCGTGTAGGCCCCGGCCGACACCGCGCCCGCCATGGTCAGCCCGACCAGGAACACCTTGTCTTCCTCCGGCATGAGCCGCCTCCCCCCTTACTCGATCGAACCCACCGGGCGTTCACCGCGACAGTCGCGCCGCCCTCGGCGGAACGCCGCGCGCGGCGCCTCGCGGCGGTGCCGCGGGAGCGGGCGACCGAAGCGACGCCCGAACGCGATGGCGGCCTCCATCGGACGGGCGTCCTCAGGCCGGATCGAAGACGACGTGGAAGTGCCGCGGGAACGGCGTGCCCCCGGTGTCGAGCCGGCCCGCCGCCCCCTCGGCGCGGCGGAGGCCGCGCGGCGCGAGCAGCGGCGTCAGGATCGCCGGGATCACCGCCCGGTTGATCGCCGCGCCGAAGCAGGTGTGCAGCCCGTAGCCCCAGACGATGTAGTCCTCGAAGCGCCGGTCGGTGCGGAAGGCGTGCGGCTCGGCGATCGCGCGGCGGTCGAACATCGCCGACAGCGTCGCGGCGAACACCATGGTCCCCTTCGGCACGCGCCGCTGGCGCAGGTGCCCGGGCGCCACCAGCGTGTCGCGCGTCGCACGGCGGTAGACCACGGGGTTGTGCGGGTTGAAGCGCAGCGCTTCCCAGAGGCAGGCGGCGAGCGTGGCGTCGTCGCCCGATCGCGCGGCGGCCTGCGCCGTCGCCAGCGCGTCGGGGCGGCGCATCAACTCGTCGAGCGCGAGGCAGCACGCCTTCGAGATCGTCGGGATCGCGCCGATCAGCAGGCCGAGCAGGTTGTCGCGGATGCCGAGATCGCTCATCCCCGGCGTGCCGGCCGCCTGTAGGGCGAGGCAGCGGTTCAGGACGGTGTCGGCCCCGTCCTGTCCGGAATTCCCGCGCTCTGCCTTGGCCTCGGCCACGCGGGCGTCGAGATAGGCGCGCAGCGCCGCCGCGTCGGCCATCGCCCGGCGGTCGAGGTCGGGATCGGCGCCCAGATCGCCGAACAGGTACCAGAACAGCGTGGTGGTCCAGCCCTGCATGCTGGCCGCGTCCGGCCCGCCGGCGCCGAAGTAGCGGTCCGTCATGTCCCAGGGCACCCGCAGCGTCAGCGCCTCGGGCAGGTCGAGCCGGCCGCCCGAGGCGGCGACGATCTCGCGCGCGAGCGCGCCCGCGCGCGGGCGCACGATCGTCTCCACGTCCTCGATCCGTCCGGCGAGGCGCATCGCCGAGACGTCGCGGAAATAGTCCCAGCCCGGCTGCATCCCGAGGAAGAAGTTCTCGCCCCCCGTCAGCTTGCGCATCCGCGGGCCGTAGACCACCTCGAAGTCCGCGTCGCGCGAGAGCACGTCGCGCACGTCCTCGGCGCGGGCCACCACGGCGGTGCCGGTGTTGTCGTAGGCCGTCACCACCCGGCGCGAGAGCACGAGGTTCGGCGTGACGGCGCGCAGCACCGCCATGACGCGGACCTGGTTCGGCGCCGCGAGCAGCGCCGCGGCGATGCCCGTGCCGGAGCGCCGAGCCCGGAGGGCGGCGCCGGCGAGGCCGACGAGCCCCGCGAGAGCGTCCCACAGGGTCGCGAGCCAGAGCAGCGGGGCGCGCAGGAGGTTCGCGATCGGCGCCATGCCCGCCCTCTCAGGTCGGGTCGACCGCGCCCATCGCGATCAGCGACAGGCAACTCAGCGAGGGCAGGAAGAAGTAGTCGCCGCCGCGCGTCTCCACGAAGGTCTTGAGCCTGGAGACGATGTAGGCGGGCTTGTCCCCCGCCGGATCGGCGGGGATCGGGTAGCGGTCGTGGACGCGGTGGTCGCCGATCAGCGGGCAGGTGTTGTTGCCCTCGTTGAAGTCGAGTCCGTACTGGATCCACTGCTGCTGGACGAACTCGAACTGGCGAAACAGTGAGGCGCCGACCGCCATGAAGGCGATGCCCTGCTCGGTCTCGTCGCTCAGATCCCGCGACAGCGGATCGCCGTAGGGCAGACCGCGGCGCAGGATGCGCCGGCGCTTGTTGAGCTGGGTGGTGGCGTCGCGGTTGCGCCCGCCCGGCTCGTTCAGCGGATCGAGATAGTCGCGGGTGTTGACCCGGCGCAGGTGGCTGCCGACTGGGCACCTGATGCCGGCCATGTCGTCGCCGAAGCGGAAGTCGGAAGCGTCGTCCGACGACAGGAAGGCGTTCTGCGCCTTCAGCGCCTCGGCCGGGTCGTCGTGCTCCAGCCCCCGTTTCCGGCGGTAGGCGCGCCACTCGGCGTAGGTGGGCTCGAGCGACAGGGGGACGCCGTCCGACCAGCGCCCGACCATCTTGGCGACCAGGGTCTCGCGCGCCTCCGCCTCGTCGATGCCCATGGCGCGGGCGAAGCCGGTCGCCTCGGACGCGACGAAGTCCCGCCAGGAGCCGACGTTCTGGTGCAGCTTGCGGTAGACCATGAAGGTGGCGTTGTTCGAGAAGCCCGACGGCACGGTCGCCGGCGGGATCTCCTGGCTCTCGTCGGGGTGGCCGAGCAGGAACTCGCCGGTCGCGAGCGGCTCCCAGCGCCCGTCGCGGCTCATCCACTTGCCGCGCCCGATCAGCCGGCGCCGTTCCACCGCCGGGTCGGGGTACTGCCCCGCGAACACCGGGTTGCCGATGCCGTCGGTCAGGCCGAAGTGCTCGCGCGGCGTCGGCACCAGGTGGCCGCCGCCGAGGTCGTGGAACACGGCCGAGGCTTCCTGGTACTCGTCCTCTCCCTTCGGGCCGTTGGTCGCGAGGATGCGGACCTTGCGGTCGAGCTCGGCGCAGAGGCCGCGCAGCCACTCGGTCTGGGCTTCCAGCGCCCCGTGGGGCTCGGCGCGGCCCTCGGCGGCGGCCCGGGCGTTCATCGAGATCCAGATATGGACGTCGTCGGCGCCGTCGCCGTCGTGGTCGCGGCTCGCCTGCCAGATCGGGTCCCAGTGCGCGCACCAGTCCTGGCGGCGCGCCTCGGCCTCGGTCAGGGTCTGGTCGCGGTCGCCGAGCAGGAAGGCGCGCGCCTTCATGCCGTCGATGAACGGGTTCGGCAGCCGCTGGAGCGTGCGCGTCGGCACGCCGAGCCGCAGCAGCCCCGGAAAGGTGAAGCCGATGTTGAGCGTCACCTCGGGCCTGGTCGTCTCGTCCCAGAGCGTCGCCGTGGTGACCCTGGGCCTGACCTGGTCGACGAAGCGGCGGCCGGCCTCGACGGTGTCGATGTGCAGGAAGACGTAGCGCGCGAACGGGAAGGAATAGCGGCCGTAGGCGCGGGTGACGTTGCCCTGGATGTCGGCGTAATCGAGGACCTTCGTCATGTCGCCGCCTCTTGCCGGTCGGCCGCGTCCGTCGGCGCGCGCGACGCGATCGTGCCCCCCGGCGCTCGCGACGAGATCACGCCGGGCGCCTGGGTCGGGCCGTCGAGGTCGTCGGGGCGGTGCGCGCCGAGGAAGTCGCCGAAGGCGCGGTGGAGCGCGTCGGGCGCCGCGCCCTGGTGCGCGACCACGAAGTCGCTGAAGTGCTGCTGGAGGTAAAGCGCCTTCAGCACCGCCGGCAGGCCCGCGCCGGGCTGCGGCGGGAAGGGCCGGGCGCCGCGCGCCATCACGTAGGCGTAGGCGCCGACCGCGGCGACCGCGGCGAGGGCGAGCCCGCCGAGGAGCGCGGCGAGCGGCGGCACGGCCGCGACCAGCCCTAGGATCGGCGTCGTCGCGAGGCCGAGGAGCTGGCCGGCGAGGCCGAGCAGCGCCACCACCGCCGGGACCGCCACGAGCGCCAGCAGCGCGCCGATGTTGACCGCCGGGATGTCGGGCGGGTCGATCCAGTAGTCGTGGAACGGCATGGTCGTCTCGACCTGGCAGCGCGCGAGGTAGCGCGCGAAGCCCTCGGCGTCCTCCACCGCCTCGAAGCCGTGGCAGTTCTCGAAGACAGAGCGCAGCTCGGGCGCCATGGTGTCCCACAGTTCGCGCGCCCAGGCGTCGCGCATCCGCCGCCGCCCCGCCTCGTCGAGGTACTTCGGCAGGGTCGCGCCGTCCTCGGCGACCGCGTCGATGTCGGCGCCGAAGAACAGGTAAGGCGTCGTGAGCCGGTCCACGGGCTCGGGCGTGATCGGGTTCGCTCCGCGCAGCGAGCCGAGGATCGGGTCCCGCGGCACGCGCCCGTTGTAGGGGACGTCGTCGATGATCACGAAGCGGGCGAGATGGGTGCGGCGGTTGCGCGAGAACGGGCTCGCCACGCCGATCTCCTGCGTCGCCGGCGACTGCGCCGCGGTCGGCAAGAGCGCCAGGACCGCGCGCAGCCGCCCCTCGAAGGAGATCGCCTCGCCGGCGCGATCGGTCGTCATCCCGAGCCTGATCGGGGCGAGGAAGGTCAGGAACAGGCTGCCGGTGTCGAAGTCAGGCATGGCCGGCCGCCCCCGCGCGGTGGCGCGCGTCGCCGTCGTCCGCGCGCCGACGCGCGCCACCATCGTCCGCGCGGCGATGCGCGTCGCCGTCGCCCGCGCGACCTTCCGCGCGGTGGCGCTCGGCGAGGCTCCGGATCAGCTCGGCACGGCTCTGGTCGGCGCGCTCGGTGTCGAGGCTCGCGACCGGACCGAAGCCGGGGGCGCCGAAGCAACCCTGCACGCTCACCACCGCCTTGCGGTAGGTCTCGGCGAAGGTCGCCGGGTCCTCGCTCGCGTGCGCCCGCGCCAGCGCCCGCACCGCGCGGCGCACCCTGAGCGCGCTCTTGACGTCGCGCTGCGCCGCGCCGGGCGTCGCATTGTAATAATACTCGGTCATGATCTGGTTGAACGTGATATAATCTTTGAAAGTCGTGACCGGGATGGAGTTCGGGTACTTGAGCGCCGTGTACCAGAACAGGTCGAGCCCGTTCGGAATGCCGTCCGAGAAGGCATCGATGTACTGATCCCAGGTGCCGTTGAAGTTGGAGGCGAACAGCATGTAGTCGTATCGCAGGTGCTGCTTGCCCTGCCCCAGATCCGGCCACTGGTCGCGCTTGATGATCACCCAGCGAGCGAAGTGGATCAGCGACAAACCGAGCAGGCCGCGGAGCTGGCCCGGACGACAGCGTGCGAGCATGAACAGCGCGCGATTGATCCAGGTCTTTCGGGGATGGCTCGGCGTCACGACGTTCATCGCATACGCCTTGCCGGCGATGTTGGACATCCGGCTCTCCCCTCGACGCCGCGAGTCGGGCTCGCTTTTACAAGAATCATACGCAGAACATATCCTCGCTGTCTAAAAGAATCTGATTGGATGCTGATGCCTGGCGGGCGCCGTCTTCGGATACCCTCCGAACTCCCGATCGAGACGCATGCGTTTCTACGTGTAATCAGAACTTCTAGAGGATGAAATTGGTCGGATCACCTTGGTCGAGACCACCTCAGCGGCCGATCATCGGCCCGCCCTGCCAAATCACGACCAGACCCTCCGTGATTGACGCTTAGTCAACCATAGTCGCGCACGAGGCCGGCGGCCGGACGGCGAGCAACGCGACCGCCGGCAGCGCGCGGCGTTCGCCCGGCATCCTCGACAAAAGGCTCCATCGCGCGACGATCCCGGTTCTCTCTCCGACGATCGGCACGGGAACGAGCGCTCGCGCCTCGCGACGACGGTCCGGATCGGCGCCTGCGCGCCCGGATACTGTCGCGTCCCGCCTCTAACCTGTCCTGTTTTGACACGACCGCCTGCCGTATCGCGATCCGGGAAGCGTTCGTCGCGCCGCCACGCCCGCGCTGTCGCGGGACGCCTCCCTCGGCTCAGGGCATGGCGCCCTTCAGCATCGCCGGCAGCGCGCCCTCGATCCCGGCGGCCTCGCGCATGAAGCGGCGCTTCAGGCCGGGGCTCGCGTCGACGAGGCCGAGCCCGAGCCGGCGCAGCGGCCCGACCAGCGGCACGGCGTTCGAGAACAGCCGGTCGAGCGCGTCCATGCCGAGCGCGAAGGTCACGTTGTCGAAGCGCCGGCGGGTCTGGTAGCGACCGAGCACCAGTGCGCTGCCGGGGTCCTCGCCGCGGCGCGCCGCCTCGGCCAGCGTCTCGGCGAGCGCCGCCACGTCGCGCATCCCGAGGTTGAAGCCCTGCCCCGCGATCGGGTGAACCCCGTGCGCCGCGTCGCCCGCGAGCGCGAGGCGCGGCCGGACGTAGGCGTCGGCCAGCACCAGATCGAGCGGATAGGCGTGGCGCTCCCCCGCGAGCCGGATCGGCCCGAGCCGCGGGCCGAGGCGGCGCGCGAGTTCGAGCGTGTAAGGGCCGTCGTCGAGCGCGGCGAGCCGCCTCGCCGCGCGGTCGCGCTCGGACCAGACGATCTGCGAGCGCCGCCCCGGCAGCGGCAGCACCGCGAAGGGGCCGCCCGGAAAGAACGACTGCCAGGCGAGGCCGTGGTGCTCGCGCTCGTGCTCGATCGCGCAGACGAGCCCGGTCTGGGCGTAGGGAAACACCTGCCGACCGATCCCGCCCATCGCCGCGAGCGCCGAGCGCCGGCCGTCGGCGGCGACCGCGACCGCGGCCTCGACCGTGCGCCCGTCCGCCAGATCGAGCCGGGCGCACGGCCCGTCAAGGTCGGCGGCGACCACCGTCGCGGGCGCCACGCTCTCGATGCCGGGCTCGGCGCCGGCCGCGTCGAGGAGCGCGCGGCGGAGCCAGCGGTCCTCCAGGATCCACGCCATGCGCCCCTCGTCGAGCGCGCGCGGGTCGAAGCCGAGCAGCCCCGCGCCCTGCGCGTCCGTCCGCCCCTCGCCGACGCGGATCGCGCGGACCTCGGCCGCGAGCGGCTCCAGATCGGCCCAGAGCCCGAGCGCGTCGAGCGCGCGCGCGCTCGCGAGCGCCACGGCGTAGGCGCGCCCGTCGAAGCCGGGCTCGCGGCGGCGCGCCTCGGGCGTGCGCTCGACGAGGGCGACCGAGAGGCCGAGGCGCGCGAGGGCGAGGGCGAGGGCGGGGCCGACGAGCCCGCCGCCGACCACGGCGACCTCGGCCCTTATCGCGTCCGGTGCGGGCATAGCTTTGACTTATGGCGCCCGCGCCGGAATTGTCCATGCGTCGCGGATCTGGAGGGACGAGCATGGACGCCAGTGTCGAGGAGGCGCGGAGCTGGTCGGCGGCCGAGCAGGGCCGGGCGATCGCCGCGGGCAGGCTCGACCCGGTGGCGCTCGCCGAGGCCTACCTCGACGCGATCGGGCGCCATCCGGCCGGCCACCTCGTCTACGCCCGCCTGGCGCCGGCCCGCGCCAGGGCCGAGGCCGAGGCGGCGCGCGCGCGGGCGAGGGAGGGGCGCTCCCTCGGTCCCCTAGACGGCGTATGCGTCGTCTGGAAGGACCTGTTCGACACTGCCGGCGTGCCCACCGAGGCGGGCTCGCGCCTGCTCGCCGCGCGCATGCCGGCCGAGGACGCCGAGGTGGTCCGCCGCGCGACGGCGCAGGGCGCGGTCTGCCTCGGCAAGACGCAGATGTCGGAACTGGCCTTCTCCGGGCTCGGGGTGAACCCGATGGCGGCGACGCCGCCGAACCGCCACGGCGCCCACCTCGCGCCGGGCGGCTCGTCCTCGGGCGCGGCCGCCGCGCTCGCCTTCGACCTCGCCCCCCTCGCGATCGGCACGGACACCGGCGGCTCGGTGCGCATCCCCGCGGCCTGGAACGACCTCGTCGGCCTCAAGACCACCGCGGGGCTGGTCCCCCTGGAGGGCTGCGTGCCGCTCTCGCCGCGGCTCGACACCGTCGGCCCGCTCGCGCGCTCGGTCGAGGACGCCGCCCTCGGCCTCGCGCTGCTGACCGGCGAGGCGGCGCCCGCGATCGACGGCGTCGAGCCGGGCGACGTGGCGCTGTTCGTGCCGAGCACCGAGGTGATGGACGTGCTGGAGCGCCCGATCGACGACGGCTTCGGCCAGGCGCTCGACCGCCTCGGCGCGGCCGGGATCGCGGTCGGGCACGGCGCCTTCGACGGCCTCGCCGAGACGGTGCGGATCGCGCGCGAGCGCTCGATGCTGGTCAATCGCGACGCCTGGGATCTCTGGGGCGCGCGCCTCGACGCCAACCGCGACGTCGTGTTCGCGCCGGTCGAGGCGCGCATCCGCGCGGGGGCGGCGATCGACCCGGGCGTGGACGCCGAGGTCGAGGCCGCCTTCGCCCGCCTCGGCGCCGAGGCCGCCGCCTGGATCGGGACGCACGGGCTGATCGCGATGCCGACCGTCGCCTGCCCGCCGCCGCCGGTCGCCCCGCTGCTCGCCGACACCGAACTCTACCACGAGCGCAACGCCAAGGCGCTTCGCAACACCCGGCTCGCCAACCTGCTCGGCCTCTCGGCGATCACGCTGCCGACCGGCACGCCCTGGACGGGGCTGATGCTGCTCGGCCCACCGCGGGGCGAGGCCGGACTGCTCGCGGCGGCACGGGCGGTCGAGCGCGTGCTCGCGGCCTGAACCGGGCGCGGCGCCGCGCCCGGTTGCGGACGCGGGCGGTCTTCGCCAGACGCGGGAAGAACGACAGACAAGCGGGAGGACGCCCATGGACACCGAGACCTTCCAGGCCCGGCTCGCCGCCATCGTCGGGCGGCGCTGGTGCCACGTCGGCGAGGCGGGCACGGCGCGGTTTCGCAAGGGCTGGCGCTCGGGCGAGGGCGAGGCCGAGGCCGCGGTCGAGCCGGGCTCGCTGGTCGAGCTCTGGCGCGTGCTGAAGGCCTGCGTCGAGGCCGACCGCATCGTCGTCATGCAGGCGCAGAACACGGGGCTGACCGAGGGCTCGACGCCGTCGGGCGCCTACGACCGCGGCGTGGTGGTGATCTCGACGCTCAGGATGGACGCGATCCACGTGCTCGACGAGGGACGCCAGATCGTGAGCCTGCCGGGCGGCACGCTGTTCGGTCTGGAGAAGAGGCTGGCCCCCTACGGCCGGCAGCCCCATTCGGTGATCGGCTCGTCCTGCATCGGCGCCTCGATCATGGGCGGGGTCTGCAACAACTCGGGCGGCGCGCTGGTCAGGCGCGGGCCGTCCTACACCGAGCTCTCGCTCTACGCCTGGCGCACCGAGGACGACCGGCTGGAGCTGGTCAACCATCTCGGCGTCGACCTCGGCGACGCGGGCGACCCGGAAGCCGTGCTCGCCCGCCTCGACCGCGGCGCGATCTCGGACGCCGATCTGGTGACGACCGAGCGGCGCGGCTCGGACGACGGCTACGCCGCGCGGGTGCGCGAGGTGGACGCGGACACGCCGGGGCGCTTCAACGCCGATCCGAGGACGCTGCACGAGGCCTCCGGTTCCGCGGGCAAGATCGCCGTCTTCGCCGTGCGCCTCGACACCTTCCCGAAGGAGGCGCGCGAGCGGGTCTACTACGTCGGCACCAACGACACCGCGGCGCTCGGGCGGCTGCGCCGCGCGCTTCTGACCGAGCTCGACCCGCTGCCGATCTCGGGCGAGTACATGCACGCCGAGATCTTCGACGTGACGAAGGTCTACGGCAAGGACACGATGATCGTGATCGACCGCCTCGGCACCGACTGGCTGCCGTGGATGTTCAAGTGGAAGGGCCGGCTCGACGCCTTCGCGAACGCGGCGTCGTGGCTGCCGAACGATCTGGCCGACCGCTCGATGCAGGCGCTCTCGCGCCTCTGGCCTGAGGTGCTGCCGAGGCGCATGCGCGACTTCCGCGCCCGATACGAGCACCACCTGATCCTGAAGATGGGCGAGAACGCCGAAGCGGCCGAGCCGATCCTCGACGCCGCCGTCGGGCGCGAAGGCTGGTTCGCCTGCGAGCCTGACGAGGCCAAGAAGGCGATGCTGTTCCGCTTCGCCGCCGCGGGGGCGGCCGCGCGCTACGCCGCCTGCAAGCCGCGGGAGGTCGAGGACATCCTCGCGCTCGACATCGCGCTCCGGCGCAACGACGATGACTGGTTCGAGCGCCTGCCCGACGACGTCGAGCGCGACGTGGTGGCCAAGCTCTACTACGGCCACTTCCTCTGCCACGTGTTCCATCAGGACTACGCGATCGCCAAGGGCGCCGACCCCGCACGCGTGAAGGCGCGGATGCTGGAAATCCTGGACCGGCGCGGCGCGGAGTACCCGGCCGAGCACAACGTCGGCCACCTCTACGAGGCCAAGCCCGCGCTCAAGGCGCACTACGAAGCGCTCGACCCCACCAACTCGTTCAATCCGGGTATCGGCAAGACCTCGAAGCAGAAGCGCCACGCCCGTCCCGGGGCGACGAAGGAGAACGCCTGAACGATTCCGCGCGGCGCCGCTTGGTCTTGGCGCCCGCGCCCCTCGCGGGACGATCGGGCTCGTTCCGGCGTTGCGGCGCCGGTCAGGGCGTGCTTGAAGGCGGTCACGACAAGCCCCCGCGAAGGGCGGCGCAACGAAATTTCGTCCCGGGAGGACGCCACCGATGAGAACCACCACCCTCGCGATCACCGCGTCCCTGGCCGCGACGCTGGGCGCCACCGCGGCGGAAGCCGAGAACCTGCGCTGGCGCATGCCGATCGCCTTCGCCTCGAACCTGCCCGGCCTCGGCTCGCCCGCGCCTTGGGTGGCCGAGAACCTGACAACCGCCTCCGACGGCTCGATCGAGGTGCGCCTCTACGAGCCGGGCGAGCTGGTGCCGGCCTTCGACATCCTCCAGGCCGTCTCGGACGGCAAGGTGCAGGCGGGCTACACCTGGATCGGCTACGATCAGGGCAAGGTGCCCGCGGTGCCGCTGTTCGCCGCCGTGCCCTTCGGCCTGAAGCCCTGGGCCTACACCGGCTGGTACTACTACGGCGGCGGCCACGAGATGCTGCAGGAAGTCTACGCCAACAAGGGCTTCAACGTCCACGCCCAGCTCTGCGGCATCATCGGCCCGGAGACGGCGGGCTGGTACAGCCAGCCGATCGAGAACCTCGAGGACTACCAGGGCCTCAAGATCCGCTTCGCCGGTCTCGGCGGCAAGGTGCTCGAGGAACTCGGCGCCTCCGTCACCATGATGCCGGGCGGCGAGATCTTCCAGGCGCTGGAGAAGGGCACGATCGACGCCACTGAGTTCTCGATGCCCGCGATCGACCAGATCCTCGGCTTCAACCAGGTGGTCAAGAACAACCTGTTCCCCGGCTGGCACCAGCCCTTCACCGCGCAGTACATGCTGATCAACGCGGGCGAGTGGGAGAAGGCGACCGCCGCGCAGAAGGCGCTCGTCGAGGCGTCCTGCACCGCCGCCACCATGCGCGGCCTCGCCGAGGGCGAGTACAAGAACGGCGAGGTGCTCAAGGGCTTCCAGGAGAAGGGCGTCGACGCCGCCCAGATCCCGATGGAGGTGCTGCGCGAGCTGAAGGAGGTCACCGAGCGGGTGCTCCGGCAGGAGGCCGAGGCCGACGAGGACTTCAAGCGCGTCTACGAGAGCCAGCAGGCGTTCCAGGAGACCTACGCGGTCTGGGACCAGCGCGCCTACCTGCCCGCCGAGCTGAACGTCAAAGAGGCCGAGGGTCAGTGATCCGCTGAGCGACCGGGACGCGCGCGTTCGTGCGCGTCCCTCCCGCCCGACGCGCCCTCTGACGGCCGGAGGCCCCTCCGCCGCCGCGCGGGCCGCGTTCCATGACCGCTTCAGGGGAGGATCGGCCATGTCCGACGGCCGCGAGGACGCGGCGGCGGCGCCGCGGTTTCAGGAACCCGACGAAGTCCCGCACAGCCACCACACCGCCCTGCCCCAGACCGCGCCGAGCCGGGCGATCGACAAGGGCCTGACGCTGCTCGGCAAGGCGTTCTCCTGGCTCTGGCTCGTGGTGGTCGGCGTCATCATCTACGCCGTCGTCGGGCGCTACGCCTTCGGCCAGGGCTCGGTCGGGCTCGAGGAATGGCAGTGGCATCTCGCCAGCGCCGCCTGGCTGGTGGGCCTCGCCTACGTCGTCGTCACCGACGACCACGTCCGCGTCGACATCATCCACGAGCGGATGTCGCTGAAGACGCAGGCCTGGATCGAGCTGTTCGGCCTTCTGGTGCTGCTCGGGCCGTTCCTGGTGCTCGCGATCTACGAGGCCTGGCCCTACGCCTACAGCTCGTATCTGCAGGACGAGCGCAGCCAAGCGCCCGCGGGCCTCGCGAACCGCTGGATCCTGAAGTTCGTGCTGACGGCGGCCTTCGTGCTGCTGCTCGTGGCCGCGGTCTCGCGGCTCATGCGCGTCACCGCGCTCCTGTTCGGCGTGCCGTCGCCGAAGGCGATCGACGACCAGCGGGAGACCGGCTGATGGGCACCGAGGAATACTTCGTCATCGGCATGTTCGCCACCTTCGGCCTGCTGCTGCTGACCGGCTTCCCGGTCGCCTGGGTGCTGGCCGGCACGGCGGTGATCTGGACCGCGATCGGGATCGTCGCGGTCGAGGACTTCGGCGCCGATCTGTGGTTCGACTACCCCTCCTCGCTCGCGCTGGTGCCCGAACGCTCCTGGGGGCTGGTCGAATCCGAGACGCTGGTCGCGCTGCCGATGTTCATCTTCATGGGCATCATGCTCGACCAGTCGGGCGTGGCCGAGCGGCTGATGAACAACATGGTCAAGCTGTTCGGCGCGATCCGCGGCGGCTTCGCCGTGACGGTGATCGTGATCGGGGTGCTGCTGGCGGCCACCACCGGCATCATCGGCGCCTCGGTGGTGCTGCTCGGCCTCCTGTCGCTGCCGGTGATGATGGAGAACCGCTACGAGAAGGGCTTCGCCGTCGGCACCGCCTGCGCCACCGGCACGCTCGGCATCCTGATCCCGCCCTCGATCATGCTGGTGATCATGGCCGACCGCCTCGCCGTGCCCGAGGCGTCGGTCGGCGATCTGTTCATGGGCGCCTTCTTTCCCGGCCTCCTGCTCGGCGCGCTCTACGTCGCCTACGCGATGATCCGCCCGGCGCTGCAACCCTCGGTCGCGCCCGTGCCGGAGAACCTCCCCAAGATCGACGCCTCGGTGATCTGGGAGATCGTCAAGGCGGTGATCCCGACCGCCCTCCTGATCCTCGGCGTGCTCGGCTCGATCTTCGCCGGCCTCGCGACGCCGACCGAGGCGTCGGGCGTCGGCGCGCTCGGCGCGATGCTCGTCGCCCTCGCCTCGCGCCGGCTCTCCCTGAGCGTGCTGAGCGGCGCGCTCTATCAGACGACCCGGACCTCCGCCTTCATCTTCGCGATCTTCCTCGGGGCGACCGCCTTCGCGGTGGTGCTGCGCGGCCTGGGCGGCGACAGGGTGATCGAGGACGCGCTCCTGGGCCTTCCCTTCGGCCCGGAAGGCATCGTGCTGACGCTCCTGTTCGCGGTGTTCCTGCTCGGCTTCTTCCTCGACTGGGTCGAGATCACGCTGATCATCCTGCCGCTGGTGGCGCCGGTGGTGCAGGATCTCGGCTTCGACCTGGTCTGGTTCACCATCCTGTTCGCGATGTGCCTGCAGACCTCGTTCCTGACGCCCCCCGTCGGCTTCGCGCTGTTCTACATCAAGGGCGTGGCGCCGCCGGAGATCAGCGCGGTCGACATCTACCGCGGCGTGGTGCCGTTCATCCTGATCCAGCTGTTCGCGCTGGTGCTGGTGTTCCTGGCGCCGGGCATCGCCACCTGGCTGCCGTCGATGGCCTACGGCTGAGAGCGACGCGGGGGACAGGCCGCATCCACGCCGCATTTCGCTGCGACGCAACGCGCGACCCTTGTCAAACCGACCGGGGGTCGCGAGATAGAGAGCCGCGCCGAAACCACGAGGCCCGCCATGCCACTCCTCACCGCCGTGATCTTCGCCCTGACCGCGCTCGCCGCGACGCCGGCAGCCGCCTACATCGGCCCGGGCGTGGGCGCGGGGACCATCGCCGTGGTCCTAGGGGTGATCGCCTCGGTCGTCATGGCCTTCGTCGCGGTGCTCTGGTACCCGATCAAGCGTCTCCTGAAGAAGAAGCCCGCCCCCGGTGACGCCCGGACCGCGTCGAGCACGGCCACGAAGGCCGAGCACGAGGGGTGATCGAGGCCGCGCTGCTCGCCGTCCTCTGCGTCGTGGTCGTCGAGATCGCACTGCGCCTGCCCTTCGCCCCCCTCGCCACCCGCGCGCAGCTCACCGGCCGCAAGGCGCTGCGCACCATGCAGGCCAGCGCCGTCTCCGACCACTGGAAGGAACGCGTGATGCTCGCCTACGCGGTCACCATGCTCGGCTGCTCGCTCCGCCTCGCGGCCATGCTGGTGCTGGTCTTCGGCATCGTCGGCCTGATCGCCTGGGGCTTCGAGTTCGTCGCGCCGGGCTTCGGCGAGTTCCTGCTCGGCCTGACCGGCCTCGCCCTCAGCCTCGTGTTCGCCACCGCCTATGTCACGCTCAGACGCCGCCTCCTCTGACGCGCCGGGCGCGCAGGCGGGAGGCTACGGCCGGCTCGAGCGCCTGCTGCACCGCCTCGCGCTCGGCTCGCGCGCCGTCGCCGAGATGAGCTTCGACATCGAGCGCGCGCGGACGAGGCCCGACCCGGCCGTGGCGGTCGAGGGACGCCACGTGATCGTCGCCGGGCTCGCGCGGGCTGGCACCACGGCGCTGATGCGCCGCTTCCACGCCTCCGGCGCGTTCCACTCGCTGACCTACCGCGACATGCCCTTCGTGCTCGCCCCCTCGGTATGGCGCGGCCTCTCCGGGCGCGACCGTCGCGACATCGCGGCGGGCGAGCGCGCGCACGGCGACGGCATCAGCGTCGACGCCGACAGCCCCGAGGGGCTCGAGGAAGTGTTCTGGCGCGTGTTCGAGGGGCGCGCCTACATCCACGCCGACCACCTGTCGCCGCATCGCCCCTCGGACGAGACGATCGAGGCCTATCGCGCCTACGTCGCCGCCGTGCTGAAGGCGCGGGACGGCACGCGGGAGGGGGCGGCGCGCTACCTCGCCAAGAACAACAACGCGATCCTGCGCCTGCCGAGCGTCGCCGAGGCGCTGCCGAACGCGCTGATCGTGGTGCCCTTCCGCGCGCCGCTCGCGCAGGCCGCCTCGCTCAGACGCCAGCACCGCCACTTCACGGCGGCGCAGGCCGAGGACCGCTTCACCCTCGACTACATGGGCTGGCTCGCCCACCACGAATTCGGCCTCGGCCACAAGCCGTTCCGTTTCGGCCGCCCCCCGGCCGCGCCGGACGCCGATCCGGACGGGCTCGACTACTGGCTCGGCCTCTGGGTCGACGCCTACGCCCATCTCGCCGAGACCGCGCCGGTCACCGCCCGCTTCGTGGCCTACGAGCGGCTGTGCGAGGATGCCGACCACTGGCGCGCGCTCGCCGAAGCCGCCGGGATCGAGCCCGAGCCCGAGGGCGCGGCGCCGTTCCGCACCGGCGGCGGTGCCGACGAGGAGCGGGCCGACCCGACCCTGCTCGCGCGTGCCGATGCCCTCTACGACGCCCTCGATACCGCCGCGAGGACGGGCGAAGCCGTCGGGACGCCGGACCGCGACCCGCAGGCGAACGCCCCATGACCGCTCGTCACCGCCATCCGTAGAGACCGCCCGAGGCTCCCCCGGAACGACGACAAAGGCGCCCATGCCAGGATTGCCGTCCCATTTCCGGCCACTGGATACGACCGCACGCCCTTCCGCCCTCTGTCTCGAAGGGGTCGTCGCGCGCACCAGCTTCCTCAGCCGTCGTCGTCCCGTTCCACCACGCCTTGCGCCGGCCTTCGCGCCAGCGAGGCGCGGCCGTGGCGGGCCGACCGCCACGGCCCGGTTCCCGCGAACGTAAAGGGGACGGCTCGCCCGGCCCTCACCCCCAGCGCAGCACGCCGACCACCTCGACGTGGCCCGACCAGCGGAACTGGTCGACCGGGCGCACCCGCTCCAGCCGGTAGCCGCCCTCGACCATGAGCCGCGCGTCGCGCGCGAAGCTCGCGGGGTTGCAGCTCACCGAGACCACCGAAGCCACGCCGCTCGCGGCGATCGCGCGCGCCTGGGCTTCGGCGCCCGCGAAGGGGGGGTCGAGCACCACCGCGTCGAAGCGCGACAGTTCCTCGGCCGTGAGCGGTCGGCGCCAGAGGTCGCGCCGGCCGGCGTCGAGCCGGTGCAGCCCCGCCGTCGCCGCTGCCTCGCGCCAGCCGCGCGTCATCGCCGCGACCGCCGCGTCGTCCAGCTCGAAGGCCGCGACGCGCGCCCGTCGGGCGAGCGGCAGGGCGAAGGTGCCGATGCCGGCGAACAGATCGGCGACGCGGCGCGGCGCCACGGGGCTCGCCTCGACCGCCTCGACCACCATCGCCGCCAGCCAGCGCGCGCCCTCGGCGGTCGGCTGCAAGAAACCGCCGGGCGGGGGCAGCACGCGTGCCGGCCCGACCGGTTGGACCGGCGGCTCGCGCATGACGACCACCTCGCCGTCGACGGCGAGCCGCGCGAGGCCGAGGTCGTGGGCGAGCATGGCCAGATCGCCGTCGTGGCGGGCGCGCTCACGCGGGCTCTCGGGCGGCCTGCGCGCCCCCTCGACGGCGAGGTCGAGCCCGGCCGGCGCCTCGGCCAGCGTCAGCCTGAGCGTGCCCTTCCGGCTCGCCAGCCGCTCGACCAGGGGGACGAGGCGCGGGATCGCGGCCTCGATCGCGGGAGTGGCCACCGGACAGACGGCGACCGGCACGATCCGCTCCGAGCCCTGGACGCGATAGCCGATGGTGGCACCTGATTTGGTTCGCCGCGCGCCGAGGGCGACGCGCCGGCGCGAGCGGGCGGGCACGGTGAGCGTGGCCTCGACCGGCGCCTCGATCCCCTGCGCCGCGAGCGCGCCGACGACGCGCTCGCGCTTCCAGGCGGTGACGAACGCGTCGGACGCGTGCTGAAGCGTGCAGCCGCCGCAGTCGGCGGCGTGCGGACACGGGGGCGCGGCCCGCTCCGGGGCGGCACGGACGACCCGGCCCGTACCGTCCAGCCGCTCGCCCGGCAGCGTCCCCGGATGGCGCCCGCCCGCGGCGTCACGCCCGTCGCCCGCGGCGTCGAGAGCGACCACCTCGACCGTCTCGGCCGCGACGCTCACGGCCCGCCCTTCCGCGCGGCGATCAGGTACTCGACGTTGCCGTCACCGCCCGCGATCGGGCTCTCGCACCGGCCGAGCGCCGGCCAGCCCTCGGTGTCGAGCCAGGCCGCGACGCGCTCGACCGCCGCCTCGCGCAGGGCGGGATCGCGCACGATCCCCCCCTTGCCGACACCGGCGCGCCCGACCTCGAACTGCGGCTTGACGAGGGCGACCAGGGTCGCGCCGGGGCGGGCGAGCGCGAGCGCGGGGCCGAGCGCCTTCGAGAGCGAGACGAAGGAGAGATCGGCGACGATCCAGTCGGGGGGCGGCACCATGCCGGGTTCGAGGGCGCGGGCGTTCAGCCCCTCGTAGGCCGTGACGCGCGGGTCGGCCGCGAGCCGCGCCGCCAGTTGGCCATGGCCGACATCGACGGCGTGGACATGCGCCGCGCCGCGCGCCAGCAGCGCTTCGGTGAATCCTCCGGTCGAGGCGCCGAGGTCGAGCGCCGTGCCGTGCGGCGCGAGGGCGAAGACGTCGAGCGCGTGCAGGAGCTTCAGCGCCCCGCGCGAGACCCAGGCGGCCTCGTCCGCACCCTCGGCCGGGTCGAGCGAGAGCGCGGCCCCCGCACCGACCGGCTCGGCGGCGCGGCGCGCGCGGCGGCCCTCCACGCGCACCCGCCCGGCCTCGATCAGCCGAGCCGCCCGCGCCCGGCTGTCGGCGAGGCCACGGGCGACCAGGGCGCGGTCGAGGCGAAGGGTCGGGACGTCCATGGCCGTGATCTAGGCCGTGTCCCGCGCGAACGCACGATCCGGCCCCGAGAAGAAGGCCGCGAACGTCCCTCCCGATCGGCGAACCCGGTATCCGGCCGAGCCGTGACCGCCTTACTGTCCGCTCGTCGTCGCCTCGTCCGCCCCTTCGGGCTCGGCCTGCGTCGTGGCCCCGCCGGCACTCTCCGGGGCCGGTGCGCTCTCGACGTCGGCGGGCCCGTCCGGCGCCGTCTCGCCCGTCCCTCGCGACGCGGCCTCGTCTTCCGTCGGCGCGGTCCCTTCGTCCCCTTCCGACGCCGCCTCGGCGTCGGGCTTCTCGGGCGGGCTCGGGGCGAGATCGATCTCCGGCGCCGGCACCTGCAGCGTCTCCTGCTGGTCCGGCGTGGCGGAGGCGACGCCGCGGGTCGCCTCGATCAGCGCGAGCAACTCCTCGGCCGCGAGCCCGCCGTCGAAGCGCACGACGAGAAAGCCCGCCTCGCCGCTCGCGCGCTGGATCGAGGGGTCGAGCAGCGCCCAGGCGCGCCCCAGGCTCTCGGGCGTGGCCTCGTCGTCGAGCCGGACGATGAAGCGGTGCTCCGGCGCGGGCAGGCGCGGGGCGGCCTGCGGCGGCTCGGCGGTCTCCGGCCCGTCCTGGGCCATGGCGGCGGCGCCGACGGCGAGCAGCAGCACCGCGAGCGGAAGCGTCCGGATCACCATTCGATCACCTCGTTGAGGTTGCGCGAGCCGAGAGGGTCGCTCGTCGGAGCGCCGGAGGGGACGCTGGACGAGTTGCCGGACGGGGCGCTCGCCCCCCGGTCTTCGGCCGGGGCCGACGTCGTGGGGGTCGGAACGGAGGTATTGGTGCGCGCCTGCGCCTCGTCCGCGCAGCGCTCGAGCTTGCGCGGCGCCCCCGCCCCGCAGAGCGCGGCGTAGAGATCGAGGTGCCCCCCGCTCGCGACCCGGTCCGCGAAGGAGGGATCGCGCCGCGCCGTCTCGATCAGGCGGCGCTTGACCCAGGCCGCGTTCTGCTCGGGAAAGGCCGCCCACAGCACCGCCGCGGCGCCCGCGACCGCGGGCGAGGCCATCGAGGTGCCCTGCGTGATCGCGTACTCGGAGGTGAACCGCCCTCCCGAGAGCCCCGGTGCCGCGCTCAGGATCTGCTGGCCCGGCGCGCCGAGATGGGCCTTCTGCCGACCGAAGCTGGAGCCCATGCCCACCTCGCCCTCGTTGAGCGGCACGGCGCGGGCGCCGTCGCGCGGGGCCGGGACGCCCCGGTCGTCGTAGGCGACGTCGTCGACCCTGGCGTTCCAGATCAGGCCCGGCACCCACTGGTCGATGAACTCGCCCTGCCCGTTCACCGGCCGCGAGGCGGCCACCGCGAGCATGGTGTCGGTGTTCCAGGCGGCGGGGAACTCCGGGCCGAAGGCGTAGCGGCGCAGCTCGCCGCCCTGGACGTGGAGCATCGCATAGGGGGCCTCGCGGTCGAGATCGAGCCCGGAGTTGCCGGCGGCGACCACCACGAGCACGTTGCGCTCCGCGGCCGCCTCCAGGAGCTGGCGGTCGAGCGGGATGCGCACCGGGCCGCCGAGGCTCATGTTCACGATGTCCGCGCCGTTCTCGATCGCGTAGGCGAGCGCCAGGAAGCGCGCGCCGATGCTCGCCGCGCTGCAGTTCTCGACCGAGCCGACCGTGACCTTGAGCGCCATGAGGCGCACCCGCGGCGCGGCCCCGACCACGCCCGTGGCGTTGTCGCCGACCGCGCCCACGGTGCCGGCGACGTGGGTGCCGTGCCCGCCGGGCTGCATCTGCCGGCCGTTGACACCCGAGCAGCGCTCGAGCGGGTTGGGATCGCCGTCGTCGTCGCCGAAGTCGTAGCCGTGCACGTCGTCGACGAGGCCGTTGCCGTCGTCGTCCACCCCGTTGCCCGGCACCTCGCCCTCGTTGACCCAGAGGTTCTCCTTCAGGTCCTCGTGCTCGAGGAAGATGCCGCTGTCGATCACCGCGACCGTGATCTCGGAGGCGTCGTCGCGCACGTCCCAGGCCTCGACCGCGCGGATCGCCTCGATCATCCACAGCTCGCCCGCCATCGGGTCGTTCGGCATGGCGTAGAGGGTCTCGGTCACGTCCGGGTAGACCGCCTCGACGCCCGGCGAGGCGAGGAGCTGGGAGACCGGGTCGGCGCCGAACGACTCGCCGGGCGGCACGGTGACGACCGAGAGCCCCGAGACGCCCCCGCCGCCGATCACCCCGGAGGTGCCGGGCAGGAAGCCCGAGGCGCCGGGCACGCGCTCGACGATGTAGCGCCCCGGTATGGTCTCGATCGCCGGCCCCGGCGGCAGGGCGACCTGAGCGGCGGCCGGCGCGAGCAGCGCGAGCGCGATCGGCGCGGCGAGCGCGACCGGACGGCGTGAAATCCACATGACGAGACCCTGCTGACCGATTCTGTGGCGGCATCCTAGAGCGCTTCGCGGTCCGGCCGGAACGCCCGACGCGGCGATGGCACGGCGAGAGCGAGATCCGGCCGCGCCCCCTGCCGGCGGTTCAGCCGCAGCGCGCCGCCGCCACCCACCAGCCGGGATGCGCGCGGCGCAGGGCGTCGGCCTGGTCGAGCGCCGCGGCCTCGTCGGCGTGGAGCGCGAAGCAGGTCGCGCCCGAGCCGGACATCCGCGCGAAGGGCGCGTCCGCGAGCGTGTCGAGCACTGCGCCCACGCTCGGGCAGACCCGCACGGCGCCGGGCGCGAGGTCGTTGGCGGTGTCGCCGAGCCAGTCGACCAGCGCGGCGGCGTCGTCGAAGCCGCCCTCGGGCCAGGGCGGCGTCGGCGTGCCGTGCTTCCCGGGCGTCGCGGCGAACACAGCGCGAGTCTCGACCTGCACGAGCGGGTTGGCGAGCACCATCCAGACGGACGGCAGGGCGGGCACGTCCTCCAGCGTCTCGCCGATGCCCGTCATCCGCGTCGGGCGCGGCTGGCGGCGGCAGACCGGCACGTCGGCGCCGAGGGCGAGCGCGAGATCGTCCGGCACCCTCACGCCCCAGGCCTCGGCCAGGAGATCGAGGGCGACGGCGGCGTCGGTCGAGCCGCCGCCGATGCCCGAGGCCACCGGCAGGTTCTTGGCCAGATGCAGCGCCGCGCGCGGGCGCGCCTGCCCCGTCGCGGCGGCCAGCCGCTCGGCGGCGCGCAGCACGAGGTTGTCGCCGTCCGAGGGGAGGTCGAAGCCGAAGGGACCGCCGAGCGTCAGCCCGAGGCCCGGGCCGTTCTCGCACGCGAGCACGTCGCCGATCTCGGGGAAGACCACGAGGCTGTCGAGGCGGTGATAGCCGTCCTCGCGCCGGCCGCGCAGGTGCAGGAACAGGTTGACCTTTGCGCGGGCGAGGCGCGGGGCGGGCGCCCCGGACCGGCGCGGCGCGAAGGGGACGACGTTGGCGTCGGGGTCCTCGGTCACGCGTCCTCGCTGGCGGGAGCGTCGGCGACGGCGCCCCCGTCGGGGGCGCCCCGCTCGGGGCGGTCGGAGAAAGGCGCCTCAGCCGCCCTTCTTGACGTCGGTCTCGCCGCTGATGATCGCGGGCTCGCCCGCGGCCGCCTCCTCGGCGAGCACCGCGTCGAGGCCGCGCGAGAGCTTGGCGCGGATGCGCTCGGCCTCCTCGGGCTCGGGCTCGAAGGACAGGGCGCGCTTCCACTGGAACCGCGCCTCGGTGCGCCGGCCGACCATCCAGAGCGCGTCGCCGTAGTGGTCGTTGATCACCGGGTCGACCGGCTTCAGCTCGACCGCGCGCTCCAGGTGGCGCGTCGCCTCCTCGAAGTCGCCGAGGCGGAACAGCACCCAGCCGAGGCTGTCGACGATGTAGCCGTCCTCTGGACGCTGTTCGACGGCACGCTCGATCATCTCCTGCGCGCGGCCGAGGTTCTCGCGCATCTCGACCCAGGAATAGCCGAGGTAGTTCAGCACCAGCGGCTGCTCGGGCTCCAGCTCCAGCGCGCGCAGGAAGTCGGCCTCGGCCTGCGGCCACTGCTTGGCACGCTCGTGGGCGATGCCGCGCTGGTAGAACAGCACCCAGTGGCGCCCCTCGACCGGGTCGGTCAGGTCGATCGCGGCGTCGTAGGCGACGGCGGCCTCGCTCCAGCGCTCCTCCTGACGCAGCATCTCGCCGAGCGCGGTCTGCGCCTCGACCGAGCGGGGAAAGCGCGCGATGGCCTCGCGCATCGCCACGATCGCGGGCTCGACCCGCCCGGCCTCGTAGATCGCGCGGGCGCGGCCGATCCGGGCCTCCAGCGCCTCGGGCTCGTCGCGCCCGACCGCCTCGTAGGCGGCGACGGCGAGTTCGGGCTGGCCCGAGCGCGCCAGCATCTCGCCGATCAGGAGCTTCGCCTCGGTCAGGTCAGGGTTCAGGTAGGTGGCGAGCCGCGCGTAGGCGAGGCCGATGATGCCGTTGCGCCCCGAGGTGAGAAAGCCCGAGATGCCGTGCAGCGCCTCGGCCGCCCCCTCGGCGCCGGTCGCGACCATCGGCGACGGAACCTGCCCCTCGGCCAGGTCGGCGCGCAGCGCCGAGAGCCCGGCGTCGCCGAGCGTGCGCGCGAGCCGCGCGTCGATCAGTGCGATCGCGCCCTCGACGTCGCCCGACCGCGCGAGCGCGCCGGCCTGCAGCGCGACGAGACGGTCGGTCGGCCGCCCCGCGGCCTCGGTGGTGGTCTCGAACATCGCCGCCGCGGCGGCGTGGTCGCCGACCGCGCTGTCGAGCAGGCCGAGGTGGTAGCTCGCCAGCAGCTCGCCCGCGGTGCCGCCGGTGCCGTCCTCGCGCAGCCGCTCCAGGGTGGTGCGCGCGGTGTCGGCCTCGCCGCTCGCGTAGTGCGCCCAGGCCTCGACCAGATGGCCGACGAACGGCCCGCCCGCGTCGCCGCGCGCGGCGACGAGATCGAGGACGCGGCCCGCGTCCTCGGCCTTGAAGGCCTCGGAGGCGAGCAGCAGGAAGGCGATCTGATTGTCGGGGCTGATCTCGACGAGGCGGTGCGCGCTCGCCACCGCCGCCTCGACGCGGCCGGCGGCGAGCTGGTGGAGCGCCGTGCGTTCGAGCAGCTCGGCGTTCCCGGGCATGGCCACGAGCGCCTTCGCGTAGAAATCGGCGGCGGCGTCGACGTCGCCCGCGCGCGCGGCGTGCTCGGCGGCGAGATAGGCGCCGGCGAAGGGTCCGTCCTGCGCGCCGGCGGTCGGGACGGCGAGCGCGGGGCTCAGCACTAGGGCTGCGGCGAGGATCGCCGGGGCACGAAGGGTCAAGGCGTCGCTCCTGCGTTCGGGGGTCGGACGGGCGCCGACCGGACGACATCACCGACCGACCCTTGGAAGATGGCACGGGAGTTCGTCAAGAAAAGGTCCGGCCGCCCGAAGCCGGACGGCACGGTCACGACGCCTCAGGCGATCGCTTCGAGCCAGTCGACCACGCCCGGCGCGACGCGCGTCCGCGCGCGACGCGAGACGAACACGCCGACATGGCCGGTCGGCACCGCGATCTCGCGGTGCGCGACGTTGCGCAGGTGCGGCCGGATCGCGCGCGAGCAGGGGAGCGGCACGATGTGGTCGTGCTCGCCGGCGACGGTGAGCACCGGGCAGGCGATGCGGCCGAGGTCGATCCTGCGCCCGTCGACGCGGAAGCGACCCTCGACCAGGCGGTTCTCGCGATAGAGATCGACCAGCCACTGCCGCGCGAGCGCGCCCGGCTGGTCGGGGCGGTCGGCGAGCCACTTCTCCATGCGCAGGAAGGTGTCGAGCGCCTCCGGGTCGTCCGCGATCTCGGCGAGGTCGGCGGTGTAGCGCGCCGCCGCGCGGGCGGGCTCCAGCCCCTGGAACACCGCGCTGGTGAAGCGGCCCGGCAAGTTGCCGTGATCGGCGATCAGCGCCTCGATGGTCTCGACCGGGAGCCCGCGCACCCAGGCGTTCAGCACGCCCGGCGCGCCGGCGCGCAGATCGGCGTGGAAGTCGATCGGGGTGATCGCGAGCGCGAGGCCCTTCAGCCGCTGCGGATGGAGCGCGGCGTGGCAGGCGGCGAACACGCCGCCCTGGCAGATCCCGAACAGCACCGCGCGCGCGGCCCCCGAGACCGAGAGCGCCGCGTCGAGCGCGTCGCCGAGCCAGAGATCGGCGTAGTCGGCGAAGTCGCGGCAGCGATCGGCCCGCGTCGGGTTGCCCCAGTCGACGGCGTAGGTGTCGACGCCCGCCTCCAGAAGGCGGCGCACGAGGCTGAGGCGCGGCTCCAGATCGACCAGCGACTGCCGCCCGATCAGCCCGTGGACGATCACGAGCGGCCCGAGACGGGGCAGGACGACGGGCCGATAGCGCCAGAGGGAGGCCTTGGCGTCGCGCCAGACCTCGTCGGCCGGGGTCTCGGCGATCGCGACGTCCCGGCCCTTCGCCTCGGCGAGCCGCCCCGTCAGCCGGATCAGCCGGCGCGTCGCCTCCACGAGCGCGTCGGCGCTACCGGCGCCCGGCCCGCTGCCGGCGCCCGGCCCGCTCACCGCGTCCCGCCCCGAGGGCCATCGCTCGCCGTGCCCGTCTCGGCCATCTGGCGGCGCAGCCGGCGCAGCTCGCGCCCGAGCGCGTGGACGGTCTCGGTCAGGTCGTCGACTTCCGCGCGCGTCGGCAGGCCGAGGAAATCGGCCATCGCCTCCGCGCGGGCCCGCAGCGAGGCCCTGAGCGCCAGATGCGCGGCGAGGAGGTCGCGCTGCGCGGCGAGATAGGCGTCCGAGGCCTGGAGCCGCGCCATCTCGGCGTCGGCCGCCTCGCGCCAGAGCGCGAACAGCCGGTCGTAGGCGCGCGCCCCGCCATCGTCCTCGGCCTCGGCGAGCGCTTCGGCGAAGCGGCGGAAGGCGGCGAGCCAGCCGCGCGCCATCACCAGGCGATACTGTTCGAGCGCGGCGGCGAAGCGAAGCCATTCGGCGGTCTCGCGAATCGCGCGGCGCTCGGTGCCGAACAGATCGGCAAACTCCGGGCCTTCGAGCCAGCGCCAGAGATCGGCCATACCGCCCTCGCCGGCGCCGCGCAGCCAGCCGGCCGGATCGAACGGGCTCGCGCCGGGTTCGGCCGCGCGCGCCTCGGCGCTGGCGGCGAGCGCGCGCAGGAACTCGCCCCAGGCCCGGCCGATGCCGAGCGCGCGGCCCCAGGCGTCGGCGTCCGCCTCGCCGCCCTCGCTCGCCCGGGCCGCCGCGGCGGCCAGCTCGGCGAACACGCGCGCGCCCTCGCGCCAGAGGCGCAGAACCAAGTCCTCGCCCGTGTGCCCGTCCGCCATGACGCCCTCCCGGTGCGCGCGGTCCTACACGCGCCCTGACCCGTCCGCCAGCCTTCGCACCGCGCCGGCGGCGGCGAGCGGGGGAGCGCCGCCCGCGCGGGCGCGCCGTCCTCACGGCCCGCGAACGGCCGCGCTCCGGTCGGCGCGGCTCGCCCCGGGCGCGCGGCCGCATGCCGACGCCGTCGCTCCGCGGGGTTCGGCGCCGTTCCGCCGTCGACAGCCGAGCGATCGCGTTCGTTCCCGAGCCCAGCGTCAGTCGGCGCCGCCGAGGACGGTGCCGTCGCTCCTGAGAAACACCCGCCGGCCCCCGACGCGGTCGACGCGCAGGTCGCGGCCGGGATAGTCGACGCCGTCGCGGTCGGGCAGCCGCGCGCCGATCTCCAGCACCACGGCGGGCGCGTCGGAGCGGTTCTCCAGATGATGCGCCCGGCCGGTGCCGGCAGGAAAGCCCGCGCAGTCGCCGGGACCGAGCGTGCGCTCCTCGCCGTCCGAGACCAGTACGACCCGGCCGTCGAGCACGAGCACGAACTCGTCCTCGTGGCTGTGGGCGTGGGCGGGCGCGGAATGGGTGCCGGGCGCCAGTTCGAGCCGGTTGACCCCGAACTGCGACAGGCCGAACGGCTCGCCGAGGCGGTGCTTGCCCCGCCCGGCCGCCCGGCCCGCCTCGCCGGCCGGGTGCGGCGCGCCCTCGACCCGCGGCGCCTCGGTCGAGGCGAGCGCGAGCGGGCGCTCGCGGCGGGCGGCGAGCACGGCGCGCGCCCGTGCGCCGAGGCGGTCGAGCGGCGGAAAGTCGAGACGCAGATCCTCGACCACGACGCCCTCGATCAGCGGCACGGCGGCCCTCTCGCCCTCGACCGCGCCGAGGCGGGCGTAGCAGCGGCGCGCGGCGTCGTTCCCGGCCAGCACGAAGCACCAGAGCCGGCGCCGGCCGAGGGCGAACAGCCGGTCGGCGAGTTCGCGCATCAGACAGGCGCCGATGCCGGCCGAGCGGCGGTCGGGGCGGACGTGCAGCGCGGCGAGGTGGTCGGTGCCCGGATCGTCGGGATCGGGGTGCGTGGCGGCGAAACCCTCGATCTCGCCCGCGCGCGTCGCCACGAGCACGAGACGCAGCCGCCCGTCCGGGACGAGCGCCCGATCCCAGAGAGCGCGGTGCCCGGCCTCCAGCGTGTCGGGCAGTCCGCCGGGGACGAAGCCGGCGTAAGTGTCGCGCCAGGAGGCCGAATGCACCGCCGCGATCGCCCCGGCATCGGCCGGCACGGCGGGGCGGAGGACGAGCGCGGCGGTCATCGGATCTCCATCGGGGATCTCCATCGGGCGGGTTCAGAAGGTGACGGCCGGGCGCGGCACCGCCTCGTGCTCGGGCTCGACGTGGATCGCGACCACGGCCTCGCCGGGCAGCGCTTCGTCGACCGCCGCCTCGATGCGGTCGCAGATCCGGTGCGCCTCGGCCACCGTCATCGCGCCCGGCACGATCAGGTGGAAGTCGACGAAGGTGTGGCGCCCCGAGACGCGGGTGCGGATCGCGTGCGCCTGGGTGGCCCCCGCCCCGCTCGCCTCGATCGCGGCCCGGATGCGCGCGCGCATCTCCGCGTCGGCCGCCTCGTCCATCAGCCCGCCCGCCGCGCCGCGCAGGAGCCGTGCGCCCTGCGTCAGGATCACCGCCGCGACGCCGCGCGCGATCAGGGGATCGAGGACCGCCCAGCCGGTGAGCGTGGCGAGGCCGAGCCCCGCGAGCACCGCGGCGGTCGAGGCCACGTCCGTCATCAGATGGCGCCCGCTCGCCTCTAGTGCGGGCGAGCGCCGCCGCCGCCCCTCGCGCAGGAGCCAGCCGCCCCAGGCGGCGTTCAGCACGGTGGCGCCGGCCGCGAGCGGCAGCGCGAGCCCGGAGAGGGGCGCGCCGATCCGCGCGGGATCGGCGAGATCGCCCGCCGCCTCGGTCACGATCGAGGCCGCGGCGAGCACGATCAGCACGCCCTCGACCACGGCCGAGAGATACTCCGCCTTGCCGTGGCCGTAGGGGTGGCCCGCGTCGGCCGGCCGGCTCGCGAGCGCGATCGCGCGCCAGGCGACCAGGGCGGCGGCGATGTTGACGAGGCTCTCCAGCGCGTCGGCCCAGAGCGCGACCGCCCCCGTGGCCACCCAGGCGCCGAGCTTGAGCGCGAGCACCGCGAGGCCGACCAGGACCGAGCCGAGGGCGTAGCGACGGAGCGGATCGCGGGCGCGGCCGGCGTCGGGACGCGTCCGGCCGCGGTCGCCGTCGTCGAGCGCCATCCCCGTCCTCCGCGTGTCGCCGTCCCGCGACCCGTTTCTACGTCCCGGGGACAGGAGTGCCAAGGCGAGGGCGTCGCCGCCAGAAGGGCGCGGCAGGCGGGCGCGTCGACCCTCGTCGAACCGGTCGCTGCCGGGGACGGCCTCCACGGCGCCGGGGGCTCGGGTGCGACCGTCGGATCAGGAACGGCCCGGAACCCCGTCCGGCACGGCCGGGGCCGGTTCGCGACCGCGAGGCCGATGCGGCACGTCCGGCCGCAGCCTGCCCGAGGCGCAGCGCCGGGCGAAACCATGCCGCGAGCGCGCGCGCCTCGCGCGCTCAGGCCGCCGGCTGGGCCAGCGTCCGCCCGAGGGTCGTCTCCCGACCCGGCTCGGGGTGGCGCGGCACCATCGCCGCGAGCACCAGGGAGGCCAGCGCCAGCCCGGCGGCGAGCGCGAACACCGCCCCCGGCGAGGCGAGCCACAGGAGCCCGAGCGGCGCGGGCAGCCCCACCGCGGCGATGTGGTTGATCGTGAAGGCGACGGCGGCGGTCGGCGCCTGGTCGGCCGGGTCGGCGATCTTCTGGAAGTAGGTCTTGTGCGCGATCGCGAGGCTGAACAGCACGTGGTCGGCGACGTAGAGCGCCATCGCGAGCCACACCCCCCAGTCGAAGACGTAGATGCCCGCGTAGAGCGCGAACACGGCCAGGAGGCCCAGGTACTCGACCGCGAGCATGGTGCGCTCGCCGAAGCGCTCGATCAGCCGTCCCGCCTTGGGCGCGAACCACATCACGAAGGCATAGTTCACGAGCATCAGCATGGTGACTTCGTGGACCTCGAGGCCGAAGCGCTCGACCATCATGAACGGTGCGAACACCACGAAGATCTGGCGCCGCGCGCCGCCGACGAACACCAGCGCGTAGTACAGCCAGTAGCGCGAGCGCAGCACCATCCGGCGGTTCTGCGCCACCGGCGCCTCGAAACGGGGGTAGGCCAGCCAGCAGAAGACGGCGATGCCGGCGCAGGCGAGCCCCGCGCTCCAGTAGATCGCCTGGTAGGGCACCTCGAAGGCGCGCCAGACCGCGATGATCACGCCGAACACCACGAGGCTGCCGAAGGAGCCGGCCGCGACCACGCGCCCGATCGAGCCCGGCGCGCGCGCCTTCTCGAACCATTGCAGTTGCAGCGACTGGTTGACGGTCTCGTAGTAGTGGAAGCCGACCGACGAGACCACGGTGGTGATCATCAGTCCCCAGAACGACGGGAACTCGCCCGTCACCGCCGTGCCGAGGCCGAGGCAGACCAGCGACAGACACGCCAGCGCCTGCTCGCGGATCAGGAACAGGAGCCAGACCACCAGGAAGGCGAGGAAGCCCGGCACCTCGCGGAAGACGTGCAGCCAGCCGATGGCGAGCCCGTCGAAGGCGGCGCGCTCGACCACGAAGTTGTTGAGGAGCGCCATCCAGGTGGCGAAGGCGAGCGGCGAGGCGACCGCCATCAGACAGAGCAGCGCCTCGGGCCGGCGCCAGCGCGGCAGGTGGGCGACGTCGTGGACCGCCACCGGCGCGGCGGATGCGAGGAGCGCCGGCGGGCGGCGCAGGCTGGGCGGCAGCGGCACGGCCATGGCGGGTCCTCCTGCTTCGCAGTGGTAGGGCGCGGCGGGTCCGCGCGCCAGAGCCCGCGGCCCCGCTTCTCCCGCGCCACCGCGAGAGGTGGCCCGCGCGGGGACACGCCCGACCGGACGGCCACGTTTTCACGAAACGTTCAGGGGGAGCGCGCAGCATCGTCCTCAACGCCAACCGAGGAGAGAGCGCGATGCCCGATACGACGATGATCGTGTACAAGAGCAAGCGGGTCGGCAAGCTGAGCGCCCGGCGGATCGAGGAGATCGTGGCGGTCTCGCGCCACAACAACGCGTGCTCGGGGATCACCGGCCTGCTGCTGATCATCGGCGATCGGTTCTTCCAGGTGCTGGAAGGGCCGACCGAGGCGGTGGAGGCGGCGTTCGCGCGCATCGCGGCGGATCGCCGTCACGGCGAGGTCGAGGTGCTGCTGCACCGCGAGACGACGAGGCGCAGCTTCCCGGTCTGGTCGATGGCCTACGCATCGCTGGGGACGGGCCACCCGTTCGCCAAGATCGCGGGCGATCTGAAGAGGCTCGACACGCTGGCCGAGCGGGGCACGCTCATGGAAGCGATGGATGCGCGTCTCGCCGCCTGACGCGCGACCGCGAACGGACCGGGCGCGACGCTCGCCGCGCCCGGTCCGCGGGCATCAGTTCTTGGCGTAGAACTCGACGACGAGGTTGGGCTCCATGATCACCGGATAGGGCACGTCGCCGAGCGTCGGCACGCGGACGTAGGTCGCGGTGCCCTTGTTGTGATCGACCTCCAGGTACTCGGGCACGTCGCGCTCGCCCGACTGCTGCGCCTCCATCACCAGCGCCATGCCCTTGGCCTTGTCGCCGATCGAGACGACGTCGCCGGGCTGGACGCGATAGGAGGGGATGTCGACGCGCCGGCCGTTCACGCGGGCGTGGCCGTGGCTGACGAACTGGCGCGCGGCGAACACCGTAGGCACGAACTTCGCGCGGTAGACCACCGCGTCGAGGCGCTGCTCCAGCAGGCCCACCAGAATGTCGCCGGTGTCGCCGCGACGGCGCTCGGCCTCGGCGAAGATGCGGCGGAACTGCTTCTCGGTGATGTTGCCGTAGTAGCCCTTGAGCTTCTGCTTGGCGCGCAACTGCGTGCCGAAGTCGCTCATCTTACCCTTGCGACGCTGGCCATGCTGGCCGGGGCCGTACTCGCGGCGGTTCACCGGGGACTTCGGCCGCCCCCAGATGTTCTCGCCCATGCGGCGGTCGATCTTGTACTTCGCGGAAATGCGCTTGGTCACGGGCGCGATCCTCGTCGTGTAAGGTTGGCGAGCCGCCCTCCTCTCCCGACCGGGTCGGGCGACAGGCCCGCGCACCACGGCGCGGTCCTCGGGCGTCCTCGTCCGGCCCCTCGGGCCGGAGGCCGGCCGAATGGCTGACGGGGCGGCGCTTGTCAAGCGCGCGGACGCTCGCTTCCCTCCCGCGCGTGCTCGGGCGCCCTTCGTGCGCGCGAGGCGCAGCATCTCGCCGTCGCGCTGCTCGGCGAGCGCGTGGAGCGCGCCGTCCGGGCCGAACGCGACGTCGCACGCGCGCCGAGGGCGATGCGCTCCTCGCTAGGGGCGGTCGAGGTCCGAGGCCACGGTCTCCGCGACGAGGGTGGCCTGCTCGGTGCGAACGCTCGACGGGATCTGCGCGACCGCGGCGCCGGCGAGGGCGACGACGAGAAGCGCGACGACGAGGAGCGGTCTGAGCATGGGGTCTCTCGCAAAGCGTAACACGGGGGCGGCCGCAGCCCGACACGCGCTGCAGCTGCGAACAGACAAGCCGAGATTTCCCGTCCGGGTTCCGCCCACCGTGCGGGATGCGCGCGGGGGTTGCAGCGATGCCGCGCCTTCAGTCCCCGGCGAGACGCCAGGGCCGGGCGAAGGGCTCGAGCGCCTCGCGCACCGCCGCCTCGTCGCGCGACGTGCCGTCGGGGCGGACCTCGGCGACCATGCCCTGGCTGCGGTCGTCGACCACCTCGACCGTCGCCTTGACGCCGTGCTCGCGCAGCGCCTGCTCGTAGATCCGCGCGATGGCGCGCTTGCGGAGATCGGGCTTGAACACCTTGCCGACGGCGGTCTTGGGCAGCTCGCCCATGATCTCGACGTGCTTCGGGATCGCCGCGCGCTCCTCGATGGTGGCCTGCGCGTGCTCCAGGAGGCCGTCGCGGTCGACCGTGGCGCCCGCGCACAGCTCGACGTAGACCGCCGGCACCTCGCCCGAGTGCGCGTCCGGCTGTCCGATCGCGCCGGCGAAGGCGACCTCGTCGTGGCGGCACATCGCCTCCTCGATGAGCGCGGGGGCGATGTTGTGGCCGCCGCGGATGATCACGTCCTTGGCGCGGCCGGTGATCCAGAGATAGCCGTCCTCGTCGAGCCGGCCGAGATCGCCCGTGCGCAGCCAGCGCCGGCCGTCCCCGTCCGTCGCCTCGGCGAACAGGTTCTCGTTCAGCACGTCGTCGGTGTAGCCCGCGAACGCGCCGGGGCTGTCGAGACAGATCTCGCCGACCACGCCGGTCTCGCAGCGCGTGCCGTCGCCCTTCAGGATCGCGACCTCGGTGTAGGGGATCGGCAGGCCCACCGAGCCGACCTTCGCCTCGCCGTCGGGCGGGTTGACCGAGACGAGGCAGGTCGCCTCGGTCATGCCGTAGCCCTCCAGGATCTTGACGCCGGTGGCTTCCTCGAAGCGGCGGAACAGCCCGACCGGCAAGGGCGCCGAGCCGCAGATCGCGAACTTGAGCGAGGAGACGTCCGAGGTCACCGGCCGCTGCAGCAGCGCCGAGGCGGCGGTCGGCACCATCACCATCAGCGTGACGCCCCAGCGCTCGACGAGGGCCCAGAAGTTGTCCATCACCCCGTCGCCGCGGTAGCCTGCGGGGGTCGGCATCACCATGTGCGCGCGCCCCGCGAGCACCGACATCAGGATCGGGTAGGCGGCGAGCACGTGGAACAGCGGCAAGGGGCAGATCAGCACGTCGCTCGACCCGATCAGCACGGTGGTCGGCGCCATGCCGTTGTAGACCGCGCCGCGCTGCGTGTGGCGCGCCACCTTCGGGGCGCCGGTGGTGCCGCCGGTGTGGAACATCGCCACGACCCGGTCGGGATCGCCGTCGGGCTCGAAGCCGAGGGTATCGGCCTCGCGGGCGCGCTCCTCGTGGAAGTCGAGCACCCGCGCCCGGTGGGGACGCGGGCATTTCGGGCGCATCAGCCCGATGATCCAGGAGAGCGGCGCGCCCAGATAGCGGGCGAGATCGACCTCAAGTACCGTCTCGACGCCGGGCGCGTGCTCCAGCGCGGCGTGGAGCTTCTGGGGAACGTCGGTCTTCACGAACGGCTTCAGCGTGACGACCGCCTTGGCGCCGCACTCGCGCAGGATGCCGGCGATGCGCGAGGGCTCCAGCAGCGGGTTGATCGGGCAGACCGTGGCGGCGGTCATGCCGCCCAGAAGCGCCAGCACCGTCTCGTTGGCGTTCGGCAGCACCAGCGCCACCCTGTCGCCCGGCCCGACGCCGAGGCGGCGCAGGAGGTTGGCGGTGCGGTTCACCTCGGCGAGGAGCGTCGCGAAGTCGAGGGTCTCGGCCCGGCTCTTCGCCTTGCCCTGAAGCTGGAAGCTGATCGCGGGCGCCTTCGGCGCGCGGCGCGCGGCCTCGGCCAGCAGGCCGTGCACGCTCGAGCCCGGCCAGCGCTCGGCGAGCGGGGTCGCCTCGATGGCGCGCTTGTCCTCGACGCCGGCGACGCGCAGCCGCCCGTCCTCCAGCGTCGTCACGCTCGCGTCCTGGGCCATTCGGCTCTCTCCTCCCCGGCTCTCACGGGACCACGAAGGCCGATCCCTCGCGTCGCGGCAACCCCGCGCGGGGCCAACGCACGCGAAGGCCGTCGAGCCTACTCGGCGGCGATGCCTTCGGTGAACTGGAGCCGGGCGAGGCGCGCGTAGAGCCCGCCGCGGGCGACGAGCTGGTCGTGCGCGCCCTGGTCCACCAGCCGCCCGCGGTCGAGCACGAGGATGCGGTCGGCGCGCTTCACGGTGGCGAGGCGATGGGCGATGGCGATGGTGGTGCGCCCCCGGCTCAGCCGCTCGACCGCGGCCTGCACCGCGCGCTCGCTCTCGGCGTCGAGCGCCGAGGTCGCCTCGTCGAGCAGCAGCACCGGCGCGTCGCGCAGGATCGCGCGGGCGATGGCGATGCGCTGCTTCTGCCCGCCCGAGAGCAGCACGCCGCGCTCGCCGAGCCAGGCGTCGAAGCCGCCAGGCAGATCGCGGATGAACGACACCGCCGCCGCCGCCTCGGCCGCCGCCTCGACCTCGGCGTCGCTCGCCTCGGGGCGGCCGAAGCGGATGTTGGCGCGCACCGTGTCGGCGAAGATCACCGGCTCCTGCGGCACGACCGCGATCTGCGAGCGCAGATCCGCGAGCGACAGCGTGTCGATCGCCGCGCCGTCGAGCGCGATCCGCCCGCGGTCGGCGTCGTAGAACCGCAGCAGGAGCTGGAGCACCGTGGTCTTGCCCGCCCCCGAGGGACCGACGAGGGCCACCGTCTCGCCGGGCTCGACGCGGAAGGACACGCCGTCGAGCGCCGGCGTCTCGGGACGGGCGGGATAGCGGAAGGCGACGTCCTCGAAGGCGACCGCGCCCTCGGCGCGGCGCGCGCGCCAGGCCGGCGCGACGGGCGTCGCGGGCTCGGCCACCGGCGAGCGCATGGCGAGGAGTTCCGCGAGCCGCTCGGTCGCGCCGGCCGCGCGCTGCAGCTCGCCCCAGACCTCCGACAGCGCGCCGACCGCGCCGGCGGTGAACACCGCGAACAGCACGAACTGCGCCATCTCGCCCGCGCTCATCGTGCCCTCGGCCACGTCGCGGGCGCCCATCCAGATCACGCCGACGATGCCCGCGAAGGCGAAGAAGATCACGATCACCGTCAGCCACGAGCGCGCGACGAGGCGCGAGCGCGCGGCGCGGAAGGCGTCCTCGACCTTGGCGTCGAAGGCGCGGTCGGCCGCCGGCTCGTAGGTGTTGGCCTGCACGGTCTGCGCGGCCTGTAGCATCTCGCCCGCGTGGGCGGCGGCTTCGGCGATGCGGTCCTGGCTCACGCGCGAGAGCCGGCGGACCCGCCGACCCAGGATCAGGATCGGGAACACCACGCCGGGCACGATCAGGAGCGTCATCGCCGTCAGCTTGGCCGAGGTGGCGAACAGCGCGATCACGCCCCCGACCAGCAGCAGGATGTTGCGAAGCGCGATCGAGACGGTCGAGCCCACCACCGTCTGGATTACCGTGGTGTCGGTGGTGAGCCGCGTCAGCACCTCCGCGGTCATCACGCGCTCGTAGAACGCCGGGCTCATGGTGACGACGTGGGAGAACACGGCCTTGCGGATATCGGAGACCACCCGCTCGCCGAGCCAGGAGACGAGGTAGAAGCGCAGCGCCGTGGCGACCGCGAGGGCCGCGGCGACGCCGAGCAGCGCGCCGAAGTACTCGTCGATCAGCGCGTACTCGCCCTCGTTGATGACGTCGATCACCCGCCCCGAGGCGACCGGGACCGCGAGGGTGAAGGCGGCGGCGAGCACGAGGGCGACCGAGACGCCGACGATGCGGGCGCGGTAGGGCACGAGGAAGGGCGCGAGCGCGCGCAGCGGCGAGAGCCGCGCGGACTTGGCGCGCTCCTCGCCCGCGCCGCCCGACGGCTTGCTCGCCCCGGTCTCGGCCCCGGCGCGCGTGCCTTCGAGCGTGCCGGCCTGTGGTTCGGGAGCGCTCACGGCGGCGCGCCTCCTGCGGATGGTTGCCGGGGGGCCATATCAACCCCCGCGCGGCGCGGGCAAGCGCGGGAGGCGCGGCGTGGCGTCCGGGGGGCGAGGCCGGTCGGAACGTCGCGTTCGTCCTTCACGACGCGCGGCAAGAGACAGGGCCTCTTCGGCCGTCAGTAGGGAGCGCGCCCGTTCGCGAACCGCATCCCGTTCAGATCGGCGACGAGCGTCGGGTCGGGCCAGCCGCGCCGGCCGGTGACGGGCTGGCGCCAGAGCCGGCCCGCCTGCGCGTAGAGCAGATCGCCCGTCCGGGGGTCCGCGTCCGCCCAGTCCCAGTCCGGGCAGTCGATCCGCCGCCCGTCCTCGGCGACGAGCGCCGTGCGCTCGTCGATCCGTCCGCGTCCGGGATCCCCCGGGATGCGCCTCGTCTTCAGAAGCCGCCAGTGGCGGCCGAGACTGCGCTCGAAGCGCACGTCCTCACCCGGCATCGTCGTCACCTCCCAGCCCGAACGGCGCAGGTGAGCCGCGCGCGAGCTCGGGATGCCACGTACGGCCGGGTGAGGCGGCGGCATACGGACGAGGCCGCTTTCATCGGAGAATGTCGATGCAGACCGGCGATACCCGTGGCCCGTGAAGACCCAAGTCTCGTTCGAGAGGAAGAAACCACCTCCATACAGGGCAAGGCCCTCGGGATAGAACGCAACGGCCTTGAGCCAAGGCGGCCTGGAGATCGATGTCCAGGCACCGCTCCTCGGATCGTCCGGCTTGTGGCTCGCCGCGAAGTAGATCAGGTGCCGGCCGTCCGGGGACAGGTCCGACCGCTCGGGATAGAGTTGCGCGCCCATGCAGTTGCCGCGCTCCAGCACGTCGTCCTCCAGCCGCCAGAGGAAGCAGCAGGTGTAGCGGCGCCAAGCGAGCACCACGCCGAGGCGCGCTTCGCTCGCGAGGAGGACGAAGATCCGCGTCGGCGGTGTCTCGGATGAAGGCTCGCTTCGCATCGTTCGAATTGGTGACAGCACAGAGAGCACGACGATAGAGACTGCGGCGCGCGAAGTTTCCCGCGAGGCCACCGTAGGTTGCGACGCCCCTGCGGCCCGCATCGTCGCCCGAGCGCTCGACGCGCCTTCCCGAGAAGCGCCACGATCATTCCCCCCTGCCCCCTCGGGACGCCCTCCGATGTCCACCCTGATCGCCTTCGCAGCCCTCTTCGCCTCGATCTTCCTCGAGCAGCTCGGCTCGGGCTCGCTCGGCCCGCTCGACGCGCTCGCCGGCGCCGCGCGCGGCTTCTCCGAGCGCGAGATCGGGCTGATCGGATCGGGGCACTACGTGGGCTTCCTGCTCGGCTGCTACCTCGCGCCGCGGCTGATCGGGCGGGCGGGGCACGCGCGCGTGTTCGCCGCCGCCGCGGCGGTCGGCGCGATCGGCGCGCTCGCCCATCCGCTCGCGGTCGACCCCTACGCCTGGGCCGGGCTCAGGATACTGACCGGCGTCTCCATCGCCTCGGCCTACACCGTGGTCGACGCCTGGCTGCACGCGCGCACCGGGAACGCGAGCCGGGGGCGGGTGTTCGGGATCTACCGCGTGGTCGACATGACCGGACAGGTCGCCGCGCAGGGACTGATCGGCGTGCTCGATCCCGCCTCCTACGCCGCCTACAACGTGGTGGCGATCTTCTGCTGCCTGTGCCTCCTGCCGCTCTCGCTCACCAACCGCACCGCGCCCACGGCGACGCACGCGCCGCGGCTCGCGCCGATCCGGGCCTGGCGGCTGTCGCCGACGGCGATGGCGGGGGTGGTGGTCGCGGCCGCCTCCTCGGCCGCCTTCCGCATGGTGGGGCCGATCTACGCGGAGCAGGGCGGGCTCGTGCCGTCCGAGATCGCGCTGTTCCTGGCCGCGGGGCTGGTGGGCGGGGTCGCCGCGCAGATCCCGGTCGGCTGGATCGCCGACCGCGTCGAGCGCCGGCGCGTGCTGCTCGGGCTCTCGGGGGTGGCGGCGGCGACGTGCTTCTGGTTCGCCCACGGCCTCGGCGAGACGCCGGGCGCGGCGCTCCTGATCGCGGGCAGCTTCGCCTTCGGGCTGACCGCCTTCCCGATCTACTCGGTGGCCGCGACCTACGCCAACGACTACGCCGAGCCCGGCTTCGTGATCGATCTGAACGCCTCGATCGTGTTCTACTTCTCGCTCGGCGCGATCGCCGCGCCGGTGCTCGCGGCCGAGCTGATCGGCGCGCTCGGGCCGGGCGCGATGTTCGATCTTCTGGGCCTGACCCATCTTTCGCTGATCGGCTTCGCCCTATACCGTGCGACCCGGCGCCCGGGCCGGCGGCCGGTGGCGCCCTACCGTTTCTGGCCGCGTACCTCGATGGTGCTGGCCCGTCTCCTGCGCGCGGACGCCACCCGCCCCGGCGCCGCACGATCCGATACCGCGCCGGAGGGCGCGCCAGGGAAAGCCGCGCCCGAAGGCGCGGGACAAGAGACCGCGCGCGTCGGGGACGGCGGCGCCCAGACGAGGAGACCGACGTGAAGCTCTACTTCTCCCCGACCTCGCCCTACGTCCGCAAGGTCATGCTGGTGCTCTACCTGAGGCGACTCACGGAGAAGGTGCAGCTCGTCACCGCCAACACGACGCCGACGCGACCGGACAAGCAGGTGCTCGCGCACAACCCGCTCGGCAAGGTGCCCGCGCTGGTCACCGACGAGGGCGAGGCGCTCTACGACAGCCGCGTGATCTGCCGCTATCTCGACGAGTTCTCGGGCGGGGGGCTCTACCCCACGGACGAGCGCGCCTTCGGCGTGCTGCGGCGCGAGGCGCTCGCCGACGGCCTCCTCGACGCGGGGCTGCTCGCGATCGACGAGCGCCGCCTGCGTCCGGAGGCGCAGCAGAGCCAGCAGCTCGTCGACGCCTGGCAGGCCAAGATCACCCGCGCGCTCGGCGCCTTCGAGGCCGAGGCCGAGGCGATCCGCGAGACGCCCGAGCGCATCGACCACCTCGCCCTCGCCGCCGCCCTCGGCTATCTCGACTTCCGCTTCTCGGGAATGGGCTGGCGGCGCGAGGCGCCAGAGATCGCCGAGTGGTTCGAGGACTACCGCGAGACCCCGGCGATGCTGGCGACCGCGCCGCGCAGCTGAGCCGGAACCCCGCCGGGCGGCGTCGGAGAGACGTCGCCCGAGGGCCACGACCCCGACGAAGGCCGTCTCCGCCGCACGCGCCTCGGCCGCGGGGTGTCCCGCCCGGCCCGAACCGGTCGCGCCGATGAGCCGCCCTCGCCCGCGGGCGACGAGATCCGCTCGCCCGCCCGGCCCGCCGGATCCGGCGGGCGCGCCCCGTGCGCGAGGGTCGCGCCCGCCATCCTCGCTCCCCTGCACCCGCGAACGGAGACGCGCCATGGCCGACGCCGAGCCCCATCCTCCCGCCGATCCGGGCAAGTCGGAAGCGCCCGACGCGGCTGCCTATTACCTCGCGCGCGCCATCGAGGCGGTCGACGCCGCCTTCGGCCGAGGCTACGCGCGAGAGAATCTCGGCCTCGTCGCGGCGATGGTGCAGGCGAGCGCGATCGAGAGCGCGGTCAACGCCGGCATCGAGACGCGCGACCGCATCAACGAGACGGTGGAGCGTTCGGTGCGCGAGACCAACGCGACCCTGCTGAAGCTCAAGCCCAAGCTGTTCTGATCGCTCCCGGCGAGTCGGGCTCGGGCGGCGGACCCGACCGCCGGGGAAGCGTCGCGCCGATGCGCGCTCGCAGCCGCGCACGCCCGCCGGCGCCTCCGGCTCCCGAACCGGCCCGCCGTGGGGTCCGTTCCGATTGCCCCGGCCCGGCGCGCGGTCTAACGAGACGGTCCAGACCCCCGGAGCCCGAGACGCCCCATGCGCTTCGAACTGCGCGATCTGCAGCTCTTCGCGGCACTCGCGCGCCACGAGCACTTCACCCGCGCGGCGGTGGCCTGCGGCATCTCCCAGCCCGCGCTCTCGCTCAGGATCGCCAACCTGGAGGCCGCGCTCGGCATGGCGCTGGTGCGGCGCGGCACGCGCTTCGCGGGCTTCACCGAGGAGGGCGAGGTGCTGCTGCGCTGGGCGCGACGCATCCTCGCCGAGCACGAGGCGATGCTGGCCGAGCTTAAGGGCGAGCGCGGCGAGATCACCGGCCACGTCACCCTCGGCGTGATCCCGACCGCGCTCTCCTTCGCCGCGCGCCTCGCGGCCAGCGTGCGCGCGGCCTATCCCCGCGTGGTGCCGGTGGTGCGCTCGGCCTCGGCCGCCGAGATCGCGAGCGGGCTCGCCGCCGGGCGCTTCGACATCGGCATCAGCTACACCGACGACACCCTCGCGGGCGACAGCGAGGCGGTGGCGGGCGGGGCCATGGCGGGGGGGGCGATGCTCGGCGACGCCGGGGCGGCGCGCAGGGCGCCGCGGTTTCTCTACAGCGAGGGCTACGTGCTGCTCGCCCCCCCGGCGCTCGCGCCGGACGCGCAGACGCGCCTGCCCTGGGCGGCGGCGGCCTCGGTGCCGCTCGCGCTGCTCACGCGCGACATGAAGAACCGCCGCATCATCGACGACGCCTTCGGCGCCGCCGGCGTCGCCTGCCGCCCCGTGTTCGAGACCAACGACCTCGCGACCCTCTACGCCTTCCTCGCGAGCGGACAGGCCGCGACCATCGCGCCGGCGAACGCGGCGCCGCCGGCGGCGGGCCCTGGCACGAGCGGGGGCTTCGTGCGCCTCGACCTCGTCGAGCCCGAACTCGCCCGCTCGGTCGCCGCCTTCCTGCCAGACGCCGCCTTCGAGCCGCCGGCGGTCGCGGCGGTGCTGCGGCTGGCCGAGCGGGTGGCGGCGGAGTGAGGCCGCGCCTCGCGCGCGATCCGGCCCCGGCGCCGGACGCGACGACCGTCGCGTAGGCCGGAGACGCGCCGGGGCGTCCGTGCCCGAGGCGGGCGCGGGCGACCGGAGACTTCGGTGCGCCCGGCACGGGTGCGCCCGGCGCATCGGTCCGGGCCCCTCGATGCGCCGGAGGATGGCGAGCATCCGTCAAAGCCCCATCTCGGCGCGACGGCTCCAGCGTCCTGCATGGAAAGCGTCTTGCCAAACGATCATGAACGCCGCGCGTCCGCTCTGCCGAGCGTGCGCCTCGCCTCGGCCGGCTTCGTCGCCACCGCGGTCGCCTTCGGCCCGGCGCGGATGGGGTTCGGGCTGTTCCTGCCCGCCTTCAACGAGGACTTCGCGCTCTCGACCAGCCTCTCCGGCCTGATCGCCAGCGGCGGCTTCCTCGCTTTCCTGCTCGCGCTGCCGCTCGCGGCCTGGCTCGGCCTGCGGATCGGCCAGCGCCTACCGGTCTATCTCGGCGCGCTCTCGGCCGCGCTGGGCTTCGCGGTGGTGGCGGGCGCCGAGAGCGTCGGGGCGCTGGCCACGGGCGTCGCGCTCGCGGGCGCGAGCGCGGGCTTCTGCTGGGCGCCCTTCAACGACGCCGCCGAGCGCGTGGTGCCCGAGCGCACCCGCCCCGCCGCGCTCTCCGCCGTCTCGACCGGCACGACCCTCGGCGTGGCGGCGGCGGGGGCGCTGGCGCGCGCCACCACCGTCGCCGGCTTCGACTGGCGCACCGCCTGGAGCGCCTTCGCCGCCGCCGGTCTCGTCGCGGCGGTCGCCGCCCTGCTCGGCGTGCCGGGGGGGCGGGCGCCGGCGGCGGGCGGGGGCGGGCCCGGCTTCCTGCGCCGCCGCGCGCTGCCGCTCTACGCCGCGGCGCTCCTCTTCGGCGCGACCAACGCGATCTACCTCGCCTTCGCCGCCGACCGCGTCGTCGACGCGGGCGGGCTGCCCGGCCTGCCGGACGACGCCGCCGCGGCGGTGATCTTCCTCGGCTACGGCGCCTGCGGCGTGGTCGGGCTCGCGACCGGATGGATCGAGGCGCGCATCGGCCTCGCGGCGCTCCTGTCGGCGATCTTCGCCGCCTTCGCCGCCTCGCTCGCGCTCGTCGCGCTGACACCGAGCTCCTGGGCCGGCCTCGTCGCCTCCGCCGGACTGCACGGCGCGGCGGTGATGACGATCAGCGCCGTGCTCTCGTTCTGGAGCCTGCGGCTGTTCCCGGGACGCGGCTCGCTCGGCTTCACCGCCGCGCTCGTCGCCGCGGCCAGCGGCAGCGTCCTCGGCCCCGCGCTCGCGGGACCGCTGGTTTCGGCCGCGGGCGCGGAGATCGCCTTCCTGCTCCTCGCGCTCCCGCCATCGGCGATCGCGCTCGCCTTCGCCACGCAGCGGGCCCAGGCCCTCTCCTGAGCGTAACGGGGCCGGGGACGCTCGTCCGCGGCGCTCGGCCCCGGTCTTTGATAACCCCGCCTCATCGCCGCATCACGCATCGGTCTTTGTCCGAAACTGCGCGTTCCGTGATTATATATGGAGAGCAATTCCGAGGAGTGGACCCGCATGGCCCCGCTCGACGCGCGCCAATCGATCCGCGGCTACGGCAAGGGGCGCCCGCGCCCCAAGGGCCGCCAGCACACCGACGCCGGCCTCGCCGAGGTCCGCCGGCTGCTGGGCGACCGCCCGCGCCGGCGCGATCTGCTGATCGAGTTCCTGCACCTGATCCAGGACGAGCACGGCCACCTCTCAGCGGACCATCTGGCGAGCCTCGCGCACGAGATGCGCCTCGCGCAGGCCGAGGTCTACGAGGTCGCGACCTTCTACGCCCACTTCGACGTGGTCCGCGAGGGCGAGGCGCCGCCGCCCGCGCTCACCATCCGCGTCTGCGACAGCCTCTCGTGCCGGATGGCCGGCGCCGAGGCGCTGAAGGCGGCGCTGGAGAAGGGTACCAACCCCGCGCAGGTGCGCGTGGTGCGGGCTCCCTGCGTCGGGCGCTGCGACACCGCGCCGGTGGCCGAGGTCGGGCACAACTTCGTCGACCACGCCACCCCCGAGCGCGTGCTCGCCGCCGTCGAGGCGAACGCCACCGAGGCGCTGGTGCCGGTCTACGAGGGCTTCGACACCTATCGCCGCGCCGGGGGCTACGAGACGCTCGAAGCCCTGCGCGGCGGCTCGCGCACGGCCGACGAGGTGCAGCAGACGCTCCTCGACGCGGGGCTGCGCGGCCTCGGCGGCGCGGGCTTTCCCTCGGGCAAGAAGTGGTCGTTCGTCCGCGCCGTGCCGGGGCCGCGCTACATGGCCGTCAACGGCGACGAGGGCGAGCCCGGCACCTTCAAGGACCGCTACTGGCTGGAGCGCCAGCCGCACCTGTTCCTGGAGGGTACGCTGATCGCCGCCTGGGCGGTCGAGGCCGAGCGCGTGTACCTCTACATGCGCGACGAGTATCCGGGCATCCTGAAGATCCTCGCCACCGAGATCGCCGCGCTGGAGGCGGCCGGGCTGATCGTGCCGGGCTATGTCGAGGTCCGCCGCGGCGCCGGCGCCTATATCTGCGGCGAGGAATCGGCGATGATCGAGTCGATCGAGGGCAAGCGCGGCCTGCCGCGCCACAAGCCGCCCTACGTCGCGCAGGTCGGCGTGTTCGACCGACCCACGCTCGTGCACAACGTCGAGACGCTGCTCTGGGTCACGCGCATCTGCCGCGAGGGGCCGGAGATCTTCTCCTCGGTCGAGAAGAACGGGCGGGTGGGCCTGCGCTCCTACTCGGTCTCGGGGCGGGTCAAGAGCCCGGGTGTGCATCTCCTGCCCGCGGGCTCGACCATCCGCGACATCGTCGAGGCGGCGGGCGGCATGCTCGACGGCCACACGCTCAAGGCCTACCAGCCGGGCGGGCCGTCGTCGGGCATGCTGCCCGCCTCGCTCGACGACGTGCCCCTCGACTTCGACACGCTGCAGCCGCACGGCTCGTTCATCGGCTCGGCCGCGGTGGTGGTGCTGTCCGACCACGACAGCGTGCGCGAGGCGGCGCTCACCATGCTGCGCTTCTTCGAGGACGAGAGCTGCGGGCAGTGCACCCCCTGCCGCGTCGGCTGCGCCAAGGCGGTGCAGCTGATGGAGGCCGAGACGTGGGACACGGACCTCCTCGAAGACCTGAGCACCGTGATGGTCGACGCCTCGATCTGTGGGCTCGGGCAGGCGGCGCCGAACCCGATCCGGCTGGTGATGAAGCACTTCCCCGACGAGATCGGCGGGGCGGGCCGCGCCGCGGAGTAGGCGGGAGGACGCCGCGATGCCCTATCTCCAGCTCGACACCCCCTTCGCGCACGACGCCGGGCAGAAGCGCCGCCTCGCCCGGCGCTTCGGCGAGATCTACGCCGAGCGCATGGGCGCGAGCCCGCATCGCATCACGGTGGCGATCCGCTCGCTCGGCGAGGGCGCGCTCTGGCGCTGCACCGGGGACGAGCCCTACCCGGCCGCGATGCTGATGCTCGACATCCGCCGCGGCCGCCCGCCGGAGAGCCGCGCCGACCTCGCGCGCCTGATGGTCGAGGCCTGCAAGGAGATCCTCGGCTACACGGACGCCCAGGTGAACGTGGAGTTCACCCAGCACGACGGCGACGAGATGTATCACACGCTCTACGGCGGGCTTTCCGAGGACTGGCGCCCCGGCGAGCCCGACCGGCTGACCGAGGGGCGTTCGCCGGAGGAAGCGGGATGATCGAGGCGTTCACCGCCGCCCTCGCGGGCACCGTGCTCGCCCAGGCCTCGCCGGGGCCGAACCTCGCCGCGGTCGCGAGCGTGGCGCTCGCGCAGGGCCGCGCGGCGGCGCTGATGGTGGTCGCGGGCGTAGCGAGCGGGGTGCTGGTCTGGGCGGCCCTGGCCGCCGCCGGGCTGTTCGCCCTCGTCGAGGCCTACCCGCTGTCGCTGACCGCGCTGAAGCTCGTAGGCGGGGGCTATCTGCTCTGGGTCGCGCTCAAGGCGCTGCGCGCGGCCTGGCGCGGCGGCGCCGGCGCGATCGTCCCGGCGGAGCGGCGGCGCACGCTCCGCGCGGCCTGGCGCCACGGCGTCATGGTGGTGCTCACCAACCCCAAGGCGGCGCTGATGTGGGGCGCGGTCGCGGCCTTCCTGTTCGGCGCCGGCCTCGATGGCTGGCAGGTGCTGGCCTTCGGACCCGTGGGCGCGGTCTCGGCGGCGCTGATCTACGGGGCCTATGCGCTGGCGTTCTCTTCGGGCCTCGCGCGGCGCGCCTACGCCCGTGCCGCGCGGCTCGTCGAGGCGGCGTTCGGCGCCGTCTTCGGCGCGCTCGGCGCGGGGCTCGTCGCCTCCGGACTGCGCGAGATCGGGCGATGAGCGCGATCGACGTGCGCCCCCACGCCCCGGCCGACCGCGCCGCCTTCCCGAACGCGGCGCTGACGCCCGAGGCGATCGCCGAGGGCGCGCGCGCCGACATCGTCACCGATCGCGACAACCACGCCGCCGTCGCGCTCTACCGCGCCCTCGGCGCCGAGGAGCGCGACAAGATCTTCCTACGTTACGCCGCGCCCATGGCGAGCGCGGCGGAGCCCGCTTGAGAGAGGGACCGACCATGCCCGACGGCGCCGGCGTCAAGACCATCACCCTCACCATCGACGGCCGCGAGGTCGAGGCCATGCCCGGCGAGAGCGTCTGGGCGGTGGCCAAGCGGATCGGCACGACCATCCCGCATCTCTGCCACCGCGACACCCCGGGCTACCGCGCCGACGGCAACTGCCGCGCCTGCATGGTGGCGGTCGAGGGCGAGCGTGGGCTCGTCGCCTCCTGCATCCGCGAGGCGAAGGACGGCATGGTGGTCTCGACCACCGACGCGAAGGCCGAGCGCTCGCGCAAGCTGGTGATGGAGCTCTTGCTCGCCGACCAGCCCGAGCGCGAGACGGCGCACGACCGCGACAGCCACCTCTGGGCCATGGCCGAGCGGCAGGGCGTCGAAACCTCGCGCTTTCCCGCGCGCCCCGCCCACGAGGTGCCGCTGCAGGACGCGAGCCACAAGGCGATGCGCGTCAACCTCGACGCCTGCATCCACTGCAATCTCTGCGTGCGCGCCTGCCGCGAGGTGCAGGTCAACGACGTCATCGGCATGGCCGGCCGCGGCCTCGACGCCGCCCCCGTGTTCGACCAGGGCGACCCGATGGGCGAGAGCACCTGCGTCGCCTGCGGCGAGTGCGTCCAGGCCTGCCCCACCGGCGCGCTGATGCCGGCCGGCGCCATCGAGGACGAGACCCGCACGGGCTCGACCGAAGGCTACGACCGCGCGGTGCAGTCGGTCTGCCCCTACTGCGGCGTCGGCTGCCAGCTCTCGTTCAAGATCAAGAAGGACGACGAGGGCCAGGAGAAGATCGCCTGGGTCGACGGCATCGACGGGCCGGCCAACCAGAACCGCCTCTGCGTCAAGGGCCGCTTCGGCTTCGACTACATCCACAGCCCCGAGCGGCTGACCAAGCCGCTGATCCGCCGCCCGGACGCGCCGGAGAAGGGGCTGAACGTCGATTCCTCGAACCCCTGGACCCACTTCCGCGAGGCCACCTGGGACGAGGCGCTCGACGCCGCCGCGGGCGGCTTCGCCAAGCTGCGCGGCTTCTTCGGCGGGCGCTCGATCGCGGGCTTCGGCTCGGCCAAGGGCTCGAACGAGGAGGCCTACCTGTTCCAGAAGCTGATCCGCACCGGCTTCAAGCACAACAACGTCGACCACTGCACGCGGCTCTGCCACGCCTCCTCGGTCGCCGCGCTCTCCGAGAACGTCGGCTCGGGCGCCGTCACGGCCGGGTTCCGCGAGATCGAGAACGCCGAGGTCGCGATCGTGATCGGCTCGAACCCGACCGAGAACCACCCCGTCGCCGCGACCTACTTCAAGCAGTTCGTCAAGCGCGGCGGCCAGCTGATCGTCATGGACCCGCGCGGCATGGGGCTGAAGCGCCACGCGACGCACATGCTGCAGTTCCGCCCCGGCACCGACGTGGCGATGCTGAACGCGATCATGCACGTGATCGTCACCGAGAAGCTCTACGACCGCAACTACGTCGAGGGCTTCACCGAGGGCTTCTTCCAGCTGCGCGACCACCTGAGGGGCTTCGCGCCCGAGAAGATGGCCCCGGTCTGCGGCATCGACGCCGAGACGCTGCGCACGGTGGCGCGCACGTTCGCGGGCGCCCGCGCGGGCATGATCTTCTGGGGCATGGGCGTCAGCCAGCACATCCACGGCACCGACAACGCGCGCTGCCTGATCTCGCTCGCGCTGCTCGCCGGCCACGTCGGCCGCCCCGGCACCGGGCTGCACCCGCTGAGGGGCCAGAACAACGTCCAGGGCGCGTCCGACGCGGGGCTGATCCCGCACGTCCTGCCCGACTACCAGTCGGTCAAGGACGCCGGCAGTCGCGAGCTGTTCCGCTCGATCTGGGGCGTCGAGCCCTTCGACGAGCCGGGCCTCACGGTGGTCGAGATCATGGACGCCACCTACCGCGGCGAGATCCGCGGCATGTACGTCATGGGCGAGAACCCGGCGATGTCCGACCCGGACGTCAGCCATGCCCGCAAGGCGCTCGCCCATCTCGATCACCTGGTGGTGCAGGACATCTTCCTGACCGAGACGGCGATGTTCGCCGACGTGGTGCTGCCCGCCTCGGCCTGGCCCGAGAAGACCGGCACCGCGACCAACACCAACCGCCAGGTGCAGATGGGGCGCAAGGCGCTCGACTGCCCCGGCGAGGCCCGGGAAGACTGGTGGATCATCGTGCAGCTGGCCCGCCGGCTCGGGCTCGACTGGTCCTACGATCACCCCTCGGAGGTGTTCGAGGAGATGAAGATGGGCATGAAGTCGCTTCGCAACATCTCCTGGGGCCGGCTGGAGGCCGAGGGCTCGGTCACCTACCCCTGCCCCGCCCCCGACCATCCGGGCAACAGCGTGGTGTTCGCCGACGGCTTCCCGCGCCCGGGCGGGCGGGCGCGGTTCACGCCCGCGCAGGTGGTGCCGCCCGCGGAGACGCCCGACCACAAGTTCCCGCTGATCCTGACGACGGGGCGCCAGCTCGAGCACTGGCACACCGGCTCGATGACGCGGCGCGCGGGCGTGCTCGACGCGGCCGAGCCGCAAGCCTTCGCCTCGCTGCACCCGCGCACGCTGGAGACGATGGGGATCGAGCCCGGCGAGTGGGTGCGCGTCGAGACCCGGCGCGGCGCGATCGAGCTCGCCGCCCGCGCCGACCGCGCCGTGGCCGAGAACATGGTGTTCGTGCCCTTCGCCTACGTCGAGGCGGCGGCGAACATGCTCACGAACCCCCAGCTCGACCCCTACGGCAAGATCCCCGAGTTCAAGTTCTCGGCCTGCCGAGTGAAGCCCGCGACCGGCGAGCCGTCGGTGGCGGCGGAGTAGCCGGGCTCGGCGGCCCTTCGTCGGCGGCGTCGGCGTCGATTTTCGGAGCCGGCGTTCCCTCCCGCCTTCGCGGACGTCCGGGTTCGACCCGAGGTGCGCGTCGAGGACGGAGACCGAAGGGCACGCGGCTCACGATCGCGCGGCGATGGTCCCGGCCGCACCGGCCATGGCGCCGGCGGCCGTGCGGTTGATCCAGACCTGCGCGCGCGGCGTCGTGAACAGCCGGCCCGCCCGCTCGGCCGCGACGGCGTAGCCGCCGAGGACGAGGCTCCAGACGAGGACGATCACGACGGCGAGCGTCAGGCAGGCGCCGAGCGAGAGCGCGCTCACGTCGAGCACGCTCGGCAGCAGCGCGACGTAGAAGCCGATCGCCTTGGGATTGCCGAGCGGCAGGACGCTGCCGAGCACCAGCAGCCGCCGTCCCTCGCCGCGCGGCGCTTCCGCCGCGGCGGTGGTCGGCGCGGCGTGCCAGAGCTTCCAGGCGAGATAGAGCAGGTAGGCGACCCCGAGCCACTTCACGACCGTGAAGAGGGGCCCGAGCGCTTGCGCGAGCGCGGCGAGGCCGGCGACGGCGAGGGCGAAGAGGACCAGATCGCCGATCACCAGCCCGGCGATGAAGGGCAGCGTCCGGCGCAGGCCCGTCGCCGCGCCGCGGGCGACGACGGCCGCCGCGGCCGGTCCGGGCGAGACGCTGTCGATGGCGAAGACGAGCGTGAAGGCGATCAGGCCCTCGATGGCGAGCATCCGGGAGCTTCCCTGCATGGCGGCGCCCGGACGGACGGGCCGATCGGCGCGGGAGAGGTAAGCCGTCTCCCGCGCTTCGCCCACCGCAGGCGCGCGACACGCTCCGCCTCGTCGGTGACCGTTCCGCCTCCTGACGCGAGGCGGTCGCTCGGCGAGCGGCCGGCCCCCCGGCCGAGGGCTCGCGTTCGCCTCGACGCAGACGATCCGAAAAGGGATGCGGCCGCTGTCCTACAGCGCCGGATCACCGAGCGCCGGAGCGGGACGGGCCTGCGGCGGGCGCAGCTTCGACCAGCTCTCGGGCGTGGTGAACAGCAGGAAGTGAAGCCGTTCGATGCGCCGGCCGAACAGCCGCGCCCAGCGGTCGCGCCCGACGATGCGCGCGGCCGTGATGCGATGGCCGCCGTCGAGCACGACCCAGCGCCCCTTCATGCCGATGCGGCAGACGATCGGCGTGTCCGCCGGGAAGCCGCGCCGGCGCATCAGCGCGACGAGCGCCATCAGCTTCGGCGTCGGCCCCCGCTCGGCGCCGACGAGCGGGAGCCGGTCGAGCAGCTCGAAGGGCACCTCGACCGAGGCGAAACCTTCCGCGCCGAAGCGGATGTCGTGCAGATCGCACACCGTCTCGACCCGCTGCAGCGGCGGCGCGTGCGCGATCTCGACGGCGAACTTGCCCAATTTCTCCCCCTCCGATCCGTACGTGCCCCCCGAACCCGGCGACAGTCCCTCGCCCGTCATCGAAGCACGGAAGAGCCGAGTCTACGATGCCTTCGTGGCGATGACTCGACGGTTTCTCGCGATACGACGCGACATGCGCGCCCTGCGCGGCGAGGTCGGGCTCCTGCACGAGCGCCGCCCCCCGCGCCGGTCCGCCAAGGCGCCGACCCGACGCCCTCTCCGATGACGTCCGCCGACGGACGGCGTCCACGCCGCACGACGGCGCCGCGGCGGCCTCGCCCGCGAGCCGCTTCTTCTCGCCCGGCGCGCGCCCCGTGGCGTGCAGTGCAACCACCCGCGATCGGCTGCGCGCGGCGCCGCCGAGGCCCCTGCGGCGCGATCAGGCAAGACGCGCCGACCACCTCTCCCGCATGGCGACGTAGCGCGCGCCGGCGTCGAGGCGGGTCTGCTCGAAGGCGACGAGCGCGCGGACCGAAGGGCCGATCTCGCGGCTCGCGATCACCGCCGCGACCACGCCGCCGACGCTGACGTGACCCGCGAGCGCGAGCCAGCCGCCGAGACCGATCAGCGCGAGCGGCGTCGTGCCGATCATCAGGTTGGCCGTCAGCTTGGTCAGGAACTTCACCCGCGCGTGACGCAGCCGGACGCGCTCGAGCGCGGTGCAGTCGGCGACGATCCGGCGCACCGGCGCCGCCCCGATCAGGTCGGCGTTCAGGCCGCGCACGAGGGCGACGCGCTCGCGCGCGAGGGCCGCGGCGCGGCGCTGCAGGGGGCGCAGCGCGACGATGTTGCCGAGCGCGGCGAGCGCGGAGGCGAGGGCGAGGGCCGGGTGCTCGGAGGCGAGGAAGACGAGCGCGGCCGCGATGGTGCCGAGCTGCACGAGCGGCGTGGCGACCAGCTCGCCGGCGAGCCCGCCGACGATCTCGACCTCCTGCGAGAGCGCCGGCCCGAGCCCCTGGCGCGCGGCCGGATCGACGCGGCGCAGATGCATGAGCCTGAGGCGCCGGCGCATGCGCTCGGCCGTGCGCACGCGCAGGAGCGCGAGCGCGTACTTGAGCCCGCCGTGCAGGGCGAGCGCGCCGAGGCCGAGCGCGACGCCGGCGGCGAGATTGCCCGCCGTCGCCGCCGTGGCGCCGCCGATCATGTCGACGAGCGCCTTGGTCGCGGCGAGCACGGCGTAGCCGAGCGGCAGCGTCGCGAGAGCGAGCGCCGTGATCGCCGCCTGCGCCGGCGCCGACGAGCGCAGGATCAACGCCGCGAGACCGCCGTCCCCACCGGGGGGCGTCCCGACAACGGACTGCCCCCGCGAGGGAAGCGCGAGCGCCACGCCCCCCGACGCCTCCGCGGCGCGCCGAGGCCAGAGGCCGGATCCGTCTCGGGTGTCCATGACGCGCCCTCCCGATCCCCCGCGTGGGCGGGCCGATGCGGCCGCGCCACGCGGGTCGTCCCGTCAGGGAGTCCTCCCCCGCCGCCCCGGCGACGCCGGGCTCGCGACGGCCGAGCACGCGGCCGTGCGAGGCCGTCCCGGCGGGTCGTTGGGCGCAGCGTCGTTCGGGTCGGACGAGGCGAGGGGTCGCCCGGTCGGTTCGGGCACGTACGCGAGCGCCTCTCCCGCCCCCGACGTCTCCCGGGACGGCGCGTCGGTCTCCGACCCATCGGCGAGCGCGGGGCCCGCGGCGGTGTCCGGAACGGGCGGAACGGCGAGGCCGGGCAGACAGCGAGCGGGAAGGACGCACATGACGATCTCACAACGCGACGTTGCAACGGGCGCGCAGGTTACACGCGGGACGCGCTTCGCGTTGTGATGACCGTCACATTCGCCGGACTGGCAGATATCTTGGGCACATAGTGTCGATCCCAGCGCGCGGTCTTGCTGGCTCCGCTCCATGATTCACGCGCGACTTGAGAAGGCATGCTATTTTTATTCCTCAATCAATCGCACGATAATATTATAACATTATTTTTATATAGATTATATTGAAAGAAATATATTACGAGGGAACGACTCGAATCCGATACCAATAAAGCCTTTGGCACGTGGATCTTCGGAGACGATACCAATCTACAGTCCAGGTCATGGACCGATTTCTGCCCTCGCCTGCAGCGTGTATGCTCCTCGGACCAGCCGGAAACATTCGCCGAGTCGCGCTCGTCTCCTGTCGCGTCGAATGTCTCCCGATCCGTCGGGGAAAGAGTCCGTCGGCGGCGGCCGGGAACGTCATGGCCACCGTGCGGCGTCGCATGCGTCCTTGGCGAACGACAGCCTCGTGACAGGAGCCGAGCCCGTCCGCCGCCTCGCTCCAGAGGCGTGCCGGGCGCCGACGCGCAGTGCGGCGCGGTTCCTCTCGTACGGACCTTCGGGCGTCCGCCTCTCCCCGATCCGACGGACGCAGGACGGCAGTGCCGGGCGTTCGAGCGAAAGGGAGAAGGCGGAAGCTCGATCGATCCCCTGCCGGTTAGACGGGTATCACGTCAGACTGTACGGGTATTGGACCCGATCGCTACCGTTCCTTCATTGTCGCTCGCACTCACAGTCTTGATCCCATGGCGAGCGCGATGAACGAGATAGAGAACATTGAGACCATCATCGTGGATATTCCAACTATCCGCGGTCACGTGCTGTCGATGACGACGATGACGGCACAATCGATCGTTCTCGTGCGCGTCCGTTTCTCGGACGGTTCCCAAGGTCTCGGCGAGGGGACGTCGATCGGCGGCATGAGCTACGGCGCCGAAAGCCCGGAGAGCATCAAGCTCGCCATCGACGGCTATATCGCGCCGGTGCTGACGGGCCGCGACGGCGACGCCGTCAACGCTGCGATCCACGTCATGGAGAAGGCCGTGCGCGGCAACCCGATCGCGCGCTGCGCCGTCGAGACCGCGCTCTGGGACGGGCGCGCGCGCCGGCTCGGCGTGTCCGTCGCCGAGCTTTTCGGCGGCGCGGTGCGCGAGACGATGCCGGTCGCCTGGACGCTGGCGAGCGGCAATTCCGAGGTCGACATCGCCGAGGCGCAGGAGATGCTGGAGACGCGTCGGCACAACGTCTTCAAGCTGAAGATCGGCAAGCGCCCGGTGCGCGAGGACATCGCCCACGTCGCCGCCATCAAGGCGGCGGTCGGCGACGCGGCCTCGATCCGCGTCGACGTCAATCAGGCTTGGAACGCGACCGAGGCGCGCTGGGGCCTCGCGGGGCTCCAGGAGGTCGGCGTCGATCTGGTCGAGCAGCCGATCCGCGCAGGCGACGTGCACGCGCTGAAGCGCCTCACCGACGGCTACGAGATCGCGGTGATGGCGGACGAGGCCCTGCAGGGGCCGGAGGACGCGTTGCGCGTCGCCGCCGACCGCGCGGCCGACGTGTTCGCGGTGAAGATCGCCCAGTCGGGCGGCCTGAAGCGGGCGGGCGACGTCGTCGCCATCGCGCAGGCGGCAGACATCGGCCTCTACGCCGGGACCATGCTGGAGGCCGGGGTCGGCACGGCGGCGGCGCTGCAGCTGTTCGCGACCGTCCCGACCGTAGCCTGGGGGGGCGAGCTGTTCGGCCCACTGCTCTTGACAGACGAAATCCTGGCGGAGCCGATCGTCTACCGCGACTTCTCGGTCCTCGTGCCCCCGGGCCCCGGGATCGGCGTCGCGCTCGACCCCGACAAGGTCGAGCACTACCGACGCGGACGCGGCACGACGCCCGCACTGTCGGTCGTCAACAACTAAACAGATCCGCCCGGCCGATCGAAACAAGGGTGGCTAAGAGGAGGAAGACATGTTCACCGCGATCGAGATCGACGACATCGAGCAGCGACTGAACGGCATCGTTCAGGAGGACGCCGACAACGGCCTGTTCCGTGCCCGGCGTGACATGTTTACCGACGAAGATCTGTTCGAGCTGGAGATGAAGCATATCTTCGAGGGCAACTGGATCTACATGGCGCACGAAAGCCAGATCCCGGAGCCCGGCGATTACTTCACGCTGTACATGGGCCGCACGCCGGTCGTGATCACCCGCGACAAGGACGGCGAGCTGCACGCGCTGATCAACGCCTGCTCGCATCGCGGCGCCATGCTCTGCCGCTTCAAACGTCGCAACCAGAAGACCTTCACCTGCCCGTTCCACGGCTGGACCTTCTCGAACACCGGCAAGCTCCTGAAGGTCAAGGACGGCAAGACCGGCGGCTATCCGGAGCAGTTCGACCAGGACGGCAGCCACGACCTGACCAGGGTCGCGCGCTTCGAGAACTATCGCGGCTTCCTGTTCGGCTCGCTCAACGCCGACGTGCAGCCGCTGGCGGACTACCTCGGCGAGACCACCAAGCTGATCGACATGGTCTGCGATCAGTCGGAGGAGGGCCTGGAGGTCCTGCGCGGCGCCTCGACCTACACCTTCGACGGCAACTGGAAGCTCCAGGCCGAGAACGGCGCCGACGGCTACCACGTCTCCTCGGTCCACTGGAACTACGTCGCGACCACGTCGCGTCGCGGCAAGGAGGGCAAGGAAGACAAGATCAAGGCGACCGACGCGTCGAAGTGGTCGAAGCAGAAGGGCGGCTTCCATTCCTACGTGAACGGTCACCTGCTGCTCTGGACCACCTGGGCCGATCCGACCAACCGCCCGGCCTATGAGCGCTACGACGAGTTCAAGGCGAAGTACGGCGAGGCCAAGGCCGACTGGATGGTCGGCGTGCTGCGCAACCTGTGCCTCTATCCGAACGTGTTCCTGATGGACCAGTTCAGCTCGCAGCTCCGCGTGTTCCGTCCCCTCTCGGTCGACAAGACCGAGGTCACGATCTACTGTATCGCGCCGAAGGGCGAGAGCCAGAGCGCCCGCTCGCGCCGGATCCGTCAGTACGAGGACTTCTTCAACGCCTCGGGCATGGCGACGCCGGACGACACCGAGGAGTTCCGCGCGACCCAGCGCGGCTACCAGGGCGCGGCCCACGCCAGGTGGAACGACCTGACCCGCGGCGCCACGCACTGGATCGAGGGGCCGGACGAGGACGCCAAGGCGCTCGGCATCGATCCGATCCTGTCGGGCGCGAAGACCGAGGACGAGGGCCTGTTCGTCGTCCAGCACGGCCAGTGGGCCGAGCGGATGCGCGAGGCCGTGGCCCGCGAGCGCGCCGCCCTCGACCACGACAAGATCGCAGCGGAGTGAGCGCCATGACCGTCAGCACGATGGAACGAGCCCGCGCCGGGGCGCGCGAGATGACCTTCGACGAGGTCCGCGCCTTTCTGGTGCGCGAGGCCAACTGCCTCGACGACCGCGAATGGGACACGTGGCTCGAGCACTACCATCCGGACTGCGAGTTCTGGATGCCGGCCTGGGACGACTTCGACCAGTTGACCGAGGACCCGCAGAACGAGATGTCGCTGATCTGGTACGGCGACAAGTCGGGTATCGAGGACCGCGTCTTCCGCATCAAGACCGACCGCTCCTCGGCCACCTCGCTGCCGGAGCCGCGCACCAGCCACAACGTGTCGAACATCGAGATCCTGAGCCAGGAGAACGGCGAGACGAAAGTGCGCTTCAACTGGTTCACGCTGTCCTACCGCTACGGCAAGACCGACACCCACTGGGGCACGTCGTACTACACGATCGACACGACGGGCGAGACGCCGCTGATCCGGTTCAAGAAGGTCGTCCTGAAGAACGATCAGATCCATCACGTGATCGACATCTACCACATCTGATCCGGCCCGGCTGGAATGCTCAACGACAACGCGCGCTCCGACACAGGAGCGCGCGGACAAGGGAGGACCGCGAGCCCATGACCTACCAGGTCGCGCTGAATTTCGAGGACGGCGTCACCCGCGTCATCGAGGTCGAGGACGGCGAGATGGTGACCGACGCCGCCTTCCGCCAGAAGATCAACCTGCCGATGGACTGTCGCGACGGCGTCTGCGGCACCTGCAAGTGCTTCTGCGAGAAGGGCGAGTACGAGCTGGAGTTCCACATGGACGACAGCCTGACCGAGGAGGAGGCGGAGGCGCGCTACGTGCTCGCCTGTCAGATGACGGTCGAGAGCGACTGCATCCTGCGCGTCCCCGCCTCGTCGGAGGTCTGCAAGACCAAGACCGAGGCCGTGCCGGGCGAGGTCGTCGCGGTCGAGCGCCTCTCGGAGACCTCGATCGGCCTCAGGGTCAGGATGGAGCGCCCGATCGGCTTCCTGCCCGGGCAGTACGTCAACATCTCGGTGCCGGGCACCGACGCGCACCGCGCCTACTCGTTCTCCTCGGCCGCCGGCGCCGCGGAAGGCACCTTCCTGATCCGCAACATCCCCGGCGGGGTGATGAGCGACTACCTGACCGGCCGCGCGGCCGCGGGCGACAGGGTGCGGCTGACGGGGCCGATGGGCGCCTTCTACCTGCGCCCGGTCGAGCGGCCGATGCTGTGGCTGGCCGGCGGGACCGGGCTCGCGCCGTTCCTGTCGATGCTGGAGCAGCTCGCCGAGAGCGGCTGCGACCAGCCGATCCGCCTCTACTACGCCGTCACCCGCGAGGCCGATCTGGTCGAACTCGACCGGGTCCGGGCGCTGGCCGAGACGATCGGCGACGTCGAGGTGATCACCGTCCTCGCCGACGAGGCGACCGAGCACGCGCGCAAGGGCTACGTCACCGACCACGTGAGCGCCGAGGACCTGAGGGACGGCGGGGTCGACGTCTACCTCTGCGGCCCGCCGCCCATGGTCGACGCCGTGCGCGCGCACTTCGAGGGCCTGGGCGTGGCGCCGGCGAGCTTCTTCTTCGAGAAGTTCAACCCCACAGAGAGTCCGGCCAAGGCCGCATGAGCGCCAGGACGACAGGACAGGCGACGAGCGCCGCGATGCCGGGGCGCTTCGACGGCAAGGTCGTCGTCGTCACCGGCGCGGCGCAGGGCATCGGGCGACGCGTCGCCGAGCGCGCCGGCGCCGAGGGCGCGAAGGTGATGGTCGTCGACCGCTCTGACCTCGGCGCCGAGGTCGCCGAGGGCATCGAGGCCCGGGGCGGGAGCGCCGGCTTCGTCCCGGCGGATCTCGAGACCTGGGACGGCGCCGAGGCGGCGATGGCAGCCGCGAAGCAGCGCTTCAAGCGCATCGACGTGCTGATCAACAACGTGGGCGGCACGATCTGGGCCAAGCCGTACACGCACTACCGGCCCGAGGAGATCGACCAGGAGGTCCGTCGCTCGCTGTTCCCGACGCTCTACTGCTGCCGCGCGGTGCTGCCGAGCATGACGAAGGCCGGGAAGGGCGTGATCGTGAACGTCTCCTCGATCGCCACGCGCGGGCTGAACCGCGTCCCCTACGCCGCCTCGAAGGGCGGCGTGAACGCGCTCACGGCCTCGCTCGCCTGGGAACTGGCCGATCACGGCATCCGGGTGGTGGCGACGGCGCCGGGCGGGACCGAGGCGCCGCCGCGCGCCGTCCCGCGCAACCTGGAGACGGGGGGCAAGCTCACCAAGCGCGAGAAGACGTGGTGGCGGGAGGTGGTCGAGCAGACCACGGCCTCCAGCCTGATGGGCCGCTACGGCACGCTCGACGAGCAGGCGGGGCCCATCCTGTTCCTGGCGGCGGACGACGCCGCCTACATCACGGGCGTGACGGTGCCCGTCGGCGGCGGCGACCTCGGCTAGACCCCGCGTCGGGGCGGTGGCAACAGAAACGAAGCCGACAAATCGAACGGGAGAGGAAACCATGAGGAAGACGCGCTTCAAGGCCGGCCTGATCGGCTTGGCGAGCGCCGCGGCGATGTCCGCGAGCGCCGCCGCCGAGGACATCAAGATCGGCATGCTGTTGCCCTACTCAGGCGTCTACGCCGCCCTCGGCAACGAGATCGACGCGGGCTTCGCGCTCGGCCTGGACACCTTCGGCCCGGAGGTCGATGCGACCTTCGAGATCGTGCGCGAGGATACCGAGGTGAAGCCGCCGGTGGGCCTCGCCAAGACGCGCAAGCTGCTGCTGCAGGACCGCGTCAACGTGATCGCGGGCGTCGTGTCCTCCGGCGTGCTCGGGGCCATTCGCGACGTGGTCGACCGCGCGCAGACGCCGCTCCTGATCGCCAACGCCGGCAACGACGACGCGACCGGCTCGGCCTGCTCTCCCTACGTCGTGCGCCTGTCGTTCTCGAACAGCCAGGTCAACCGGCCCATGGGCACCTGGCTCGCCGAGCAGGGCGTCAGCCGGGTCTACACGCTGGCCCCCGACTACGCCGCCGGCCGCCAGCAGATCGGCGCCTTCACCGAGACCTTCGAGGCCGCGGGCGGCGAGGTCGTCGGCGCCGATTTCACGCCCTTCCAGAAGACGCAGGACTTCGGCCCCTACCTCGCGCAGGCCAAGGCCAGCGGCGCCGAGGCGGTCTACGTGTTCTACGCCGGCGGCGAGGCGATCAGCTTCGTCAAGCAGTACGACAGCTTCGGGCTGAAGGCCGACATGCCGCTCTACGGCTCGGGCTTCCTCACGTCCGCGCTCTACGTCAACGCGCAGGGCGCGGCGGCCGAGGGCGTGATCACCTCGGGCTTCTACGTCCCCGCCATCGACAACGAGGCCAACGAGACCTTCGTCGCCGCCTTCCGGGAGAAGACCGGCCGGCTGCCGTCGGAGTTCGCGGTGTCGGGCTACGACGCGGCCCGCGCCCTGGTCGAGGCGGTCAAGACCGGGGCGACCGAAGGCTCGGCGCTCGCCGCGGCGCTGAGCGGCGTCAGCTTCGACGGCCCGCGCGGTCCGCTCTCGATCGATCCCGCGACCAACAACCTCGTGCAGCCGATCTACGTCTACGAGACCGTGTCGGGCGAGGACGGCATGACGCAGGACGTGCTGGCGCAGCTCGACCCCGAGCGCGATCCGGCTAACGGCTGCCAGATGCCGACCAACTGAGCCGGCGGCCTCAACCCCGGCCGCGCGGTCGCCGCGCGGCCGGCCGAAACGGAACGCGCTCGGGGAGAACGACCGATGACGACGGATCCCGGCTTCTGGGTCTTCCAGGCCCTCAACGCGCTGCAACTGTCGATGCTGCTGTTCCTGCTCTCGATCGGGCTGACGGTCATCTTCGGGCTGATGCATTTCGTGAACCTCGCCCACGGCGCGCTCTACGCGGCCGGCGCCTACGTGGCGGCCAGCCTGTCGGCGGTGGGCGGCTACTGGCTCGGGTTCGTCGCCGCCCCCCTCGCGGTCGCGGTGCTCGGCGTCCTGCTCTACACCGGCTTCATCCAGCGGATGCGCAAGTCCGGGCCGATGGCGCAGGTGCTGGTGACCTTCGGCCTGATCTTCGTGCTGCTCGACCTCACGCGCCTCGTCTGGGGGGATCTGGCGCTCGCCGCCCCGACGCCGGCGCTGTTGTCGGGCACGGTCGACATCCTCGGCGTCACCTACCCGGTCTATCGCCTCTTCATCATCGGCGTCGGCGTCGCGATGTTCGCGGCCCTGGCGCTGGTGCTGGAGCGCACGCAGATCGGCGCGATGATCCGCGCGGGCGTCGACAACGACGCGATGGCCGCCTGCCTCGGCATCAACGTCGAGCGGCTGTTCTTCGTGGTCTTCTGCGTCGGCTGCGCGCTGGCGGGGCTCGCGGGCGCGATCGCGGCGCCGGTGCTGTCGGTCACGCCGGAGATGGGGCTCTCGATCCTGATCCCGGTGCTGATCGTGATCGTGATCGGCGGGCTCGGCAGCCTGCGCGGCGCGATCGCGGGGTCGCTGATCTACGGCTTCGTCCAGACCTTCGGCGCCGTGCTGGCGCCCGAGCTGGCCTCGGTGCTGATCTACGCGCTGCTCGCGGCCGTGCTGGTCATCCGACCCGTCGGTCTGTTCCCGGCGAAAGGATAAGCGCCATGTTCCGCCACACCCCCTTTCGCTACGCCGCCCTCGGGCTCCTCGCCGCCTTCGGGCTCTGGCGCGCCTTCACGGCCGACTACTTCGGGCTCGAGGTCCTGAGCGAGATCCTGATCCTGGCGATCCTCGTCGTGGCGCTCGATCTGGTCGCGGGCTTCGGCGGCATGGTCTCGCTCTGCCACGGCGCGCTGATGGGCGTGGGCGCCTACGCCTACGCGACGCTCGCCACCAAGGCCGGCCTCGCGCCGCCCGTCGCCATGGCGGCCGGCATCGTCGTCACCGGCGCCGTCGCCTGGGTGATCGGCGCGATCTGCTCGCGCAGCCATGGCATCTACTTCATCATGGCCACGCTCGCCTTCGGGCAGATGGGCTATTCCTACGTGTTCGAGAGCCCGGTGTTCGGCGGCGACGACGGCCTGCCGGGCGTGCCGCGCCTCGACCTGAGCGCCGTCGGCGGCGACCTGTTCGTCAGCACCGCCTTCGTGCTGTTCTGCTTG
>JBHJHI010000003.1:0-55366 GCA_050330995.1 Paracoccaceae bacterium | reverse complement strand
GCCACGCCGGGCGCGGGCGCGAGATCCTTCGCCCGCGCAGGGCCGACGTTGGTTCCGGCGACGACACAAGGGTCGGCTGCGCTCGATCGGCCGGGATCGGTCCCGCGACCGCTTCGGACGGGGTCACGGTATGGACCGATGCCCGTGGTGACGGAGCGAACCCTGCCGATCCACGCCCCGACGCGCCCGCGCCGCGCCCCCGCGACGGGACCCTCGCGGCCGTCGGGCTCGCGTCGCGGTCGGGGTGTCGCAGGAAGCGCCGCCGACGCCATGAGGCGCCGCCCGGGCGCGACGCCCGGACGGGCCTAGCCGGTCCAGCCGAGCCCGTTGGCGATGCAGGTCATCGTCAGCAGCAGCGCCACGCGCGTCTCCTCGGCGACGCGGCCCGCGGCGGTCTCCTCGCGGTAGCGCGCGAGCAGCTCGATCTGCCAGCGGTTGCAGCGCTCGACCAGGGCCGCGCTCGCCTCGTGGCGCATGCGGAAGGCGGGGAAGCGCTCGGCCAGCCGCCGCTCGCCGGTGAGCGAGAGCACCGCCGCCTCGGTACGCGCGGCCTCCGCCTCGACGAGGGCGAGCACCGGATGGGCGGCGCCACGCTCGGCGAGCCCGGCGTAGGCGCGCGCGATCGCGAGATCGGCCTGCATCAGCGACTTCTCGACCTCGTCGACCACGAGGCGGAAGACCGGGCTCGTCTCCCAGAGGCCGCGCACCTCGGCCCGGCCACGCTCGGCGGCGAAGCGCTCGATCGCGGTGCCGACGCCGTACCAGCCGGTCAAGAGGTGGCGGTTCTGCGTCCAGGCGAACACCCAGGGGATCGCGCGCAGATCCGACAGCGAACGCTGCCCGGTGCGCCGCGCCGGGCGCGAGCCGATGTTGAGGAGCGCCAGCTCCTCGAGCGGGCTCGCGCTCGCGAAGTAGTCGACGAAGCCCTCGGTCGCCAGAAGCCCGGCGTAGGCCTCGCGCGAGAGCGCGGCGAGGCGGTCCATCGCCTCCGACCGCCCCCCCTCGTCCCGCGCCGGCGCGGACACCGCGTGGGCGAGCACCGAGGCCGCGAGCAGCTCCAGCTCGTAGTGCGCGGTGCCGCGGTTCGAGTACTTGGCCGAGACCACCTCGCCCTGCTCGGTGACGCGCAGCCGCCCCTCGACCGTGCCCGCGGGCTGGGCGGCGATCGCGCGGCCCGTGGGCGCGCCACCGCGGCTGACCGAGCCGCCGCGGCCGTGGAAGAAGCGCACCGAGACCCCGTGCGCGCGCGCCGTCTCGACGAGGCGGGGCTGCGCCTTCGAGACCGCCCAGCTCGACGCGAGGTAGCCGCCGTCCTTGTTGCTGTCGGAGTAGCCGAGCATCACCTCGACGCCCTCGGCGAGGGCAGGGCGCAGCACGTCGTGGCCGAACAGCGCGTCGAGGATCGCGGGCGCGTTGCTCAGGTCCTCGATGGTCTCGAACAGCGGGCAGACCCGCGGGGCGCGCTCGGGCGCGAGCCCGCCCACCGCCGCCATCAGCCACCAGACCGCGACCAGATCGGCGTCCGAGGCGGTCATCGACACGATCACCGCGCCGAGCGCGCGGGCGTCCTCGCGGGGCTCGGCGATCAGGCGAAACAGCGCGACCGCCTCGAAGGTCGCGCCGTCCAGCCCCTCGGGCAGCGTCTCCAGCCGCTCGCCCCGCGCGAGGCCGTCCACGAGCCGCGCGGTCCAGGCGGGCGTGCCGCGCTCGGGGGCGTCGCCGTCGATCGCGGCGAGAAGGCCCGCGACCGCGTGGTTCAGCGCTGCCGCGTTCTGTCGGATGTCGAGGGCGGCGGTGCGAAAGCCGATGGTCTCGATCTCGCACAGCATCTTGTCGAGCGGCCCGCGCGCGAGGCCGGTCGCGCCGAGATCGCCGAGCGCGCGCGCGGCGAGCGCCACGTCGCCGGCGAGTTCCTCCGGGCCGCGGTAGGCCACCGCCTCGGCGCCGCCGCGGCCGAGGTTGGCGTCGAGCCGCCGGCCGAGGGCGGCGAAGTACTGGCGGAAGGGCTCGTTGGGGTTGCGCGCGGCGATCGCCTCGCCCTCGCCCGAGAACACCAGAAGCTCGGCGAGGCGCGTCCTCAGGTAGGCCGGCGGCGCGGCCAGGAGGTCGCTGACCGCGAGCCGGCGCGAGAGCGCCGCGGCGCTCTCGCGATGGCGCGCGAGCGCCGCCTCGCGGTGGCGCGCGAGCGTCCAGCGCGTCATCGCCGCGGTGACGTTGGGGTTGCCGTCGCGGTCGCCCCCGATCCAGGACGAGAAGGCGAGGAAGGGCCGCGTTGCGACCCGGCTGTCGGGGTAGTGGCGCGCGAGCGCGGCGCGCAGTTGCCCGAGCGTCGCGTGCGCGCCGTCGAACAGCGTCTCCTCGAAGAAGTGGCGCCCCCAGCGCACCTCGTCCTGCAGCGTGGGCCGCGCGAGGCGCAGCTCGCCCGTGAGCCACAGGAGATCGATCTCGTCGCGCAGGCGCGCGACCACGCCGTCGCGCTCGCGCGGCGTCCAGCGCTCCTGCTCCAGCTCCGTCAGCAGGCGGTAGATCCGGCGGTGCGCCTCCAGCACGGTGACGCGGCGCGTCTCGGTCGGGTGCGCGGTCAGCGTCGGGCCGACCTCCAGAGTTGCCACGGCCCCGGCCATCGCCCCGGCCTCGACGCCGCGGCGTGCGGCGTCGGCGACCACGCGGCTGAAGCCGCCCGTGACCGCGTCGGGGCCTCCGGCGGTCTCGACCTCGCGGCGCTTGCGCATCGCCAGGTTCTCCTCGGCGATGCGCGAGAGCTGGAAGCGGATGCCGATCGCCTGCTGCGCCACGATCTGGAGCGCGGGGTCGAGGCGGTCGAAGCGTTCGGGGTCGGCGAACAGCCCCCTCAGCCGCGGCTCGCGCTGGGCCAGGACGTCGTCGAGCAGGCGGTGCAGCAGCTCGGCGATCTCGTTGCGCGCGTGCGTCTCGTAAGGAAAGGCCGCGTCGGGACGCTCGCGCTCGGCCGTCCCGGTCATGACGTCGTCCATGCTCGGCTCCTCGCGTCGATGGTCGGGCGGCCCGGCCGCGCCGTCGCGGGCGCGACCGGCCAGGGGGCGCGGGGCTCAGGCGGGCTCGGCCGCCGCGCGCAGCATGGCCGCGATCGTCTCGCCCATGGCGGACGGCGTGGGCGCCACGCGGATGCCGCAGTCCTCCAGGATCTCGACCTTCTCCTGCGCGCTCTCGCCGAAGGCCGAGATGATCGCGCCCGCGTGGCCCATGGTCCGCCCCTTGGGCGCCGAGAGCCCGGCGACGTAGGCCGCCACCGGCTTGGTCATGTGATCGCGCGCCCAGGCGGCCGCCTCGGCCTCCTGCGGCCCGCCGATCTCGCCGATCATCATCACCGCGTCGGTCTCGGGGTCGGCCTCGAAGAGCTGGAGGACGTCCTTGAAGGACGAGCCGTTGATCGGATCGCCGCCGATGCCGACCGAGGTCGAGACCCCGAGGCCCAGCGCCTTCATCTGGCTCGCCGCCTCGTAGCCGAGCGTGCCCGAGCGCGAGACGATGCCGACACGGCCGGCCTCGTAGATGTGGGTCGGCATGATGCCCATGAAGCCGCGGCCGGGGCTGATGACGCCCGCGCAGTTCGGGCCGATCAGCCGCGTGCGCCGCTCCTTCGGGTAGCGGCGCAGGAACCGCTTCACCTGCATCATGTCCTGGGCGGGGATGCCGTCGGTGATGCAGACCGCGAGGCGCACGCCGGCGTCGGCCGCCTCCATGATCGCGTCCGCCGCGAAGGGGGGCGGCACGAACACGAGGCTCGCCTCAGCGCCGGTCGCGGCCACCGCCTGGCGCACGGTGTCGAACTGCGGGCGGTCGAGCACCGTCTCGCCGCCCTTGCCGGGCGTGACGCCGGCGACGACGTTGGTGCCGTAGCGGATCATGTCCTCGGCGTGGAAGCGGCCGAGCCGGCCGGACATGCCCTGCACCACGACGCGGGTGCTGCGGTCGATCAGGATCGCCATGGCTCAGGCCTCCTCTCGGGCGGTCTCTGGCGCGGGTTCGGGGGAGCGCGCCCGCGCGGGGCGGGCGGCGACCGCCTTCTCGGCGGCGTCGGCGAGGCTGTCGGCGGTCACGATCGGCAGGCCCGAGCGCTCGATGATCGCGCGGCCCTCCTCGACGTTGGTGCCCGCGAGGCGGACCACCACCGGGAGTTTCAGGTCGAGCGCCTCGAACGCCTGGACCACGCCCTCGGCGACCCAGTCGCAGCGGTTGATGCCGGCGAAGATGTTGACGAGGACCACCTCGACCTTGCGGTCCATCAGCACCGTGCGGAAGGCCTTCAGCACCCGCTCGGGGCTCGCGCCGCCGCCGATGTCGAGGAAGTTGGCCGGCTTGCCGCCAGCGAGTTCGAGCATGTCGAGCGTCGCCATCGCGAGGCCGGCGCCGTTGATCATGCAGCCGATGTCGCCGTCGAGGCCGACGTAGTTGAGGCCGCGGTCGCTCGCGTGGCTCTCGCGCGGGTCCTCCTGGGTCTTGTCGCGCAGCTCGCTGATCCGGGGGCGGCGGTAGAGCGCGTTGTCGTCGAAGCTCATCTTGGCGTCGAGCGCGACGAGGCGGCCGTCGCCGGTGACGGCGAGCGGGTTGATCTCGACCATGGTGGCGTCGAGGTCGCGGAAGGCGCGGTAGCAGCCCTTGAGCAGCCGCACCGCGTCGGCGATCTGCGAGGGCCGGAGACCGAGCGAGAACGCCAGCTCGCGCGCCTGGAAGTCGCGGAATCCGGTCGCGGGGTCGATCGAGCAGCGGATCAGGCTCTCGGGCTTTCTCGCCGACAGCTCCTCGATCTCCATGCCGCCCTCGGCCGAGGCCACCACCATGATCCGCTCGGAGGCGCGGTCGAGCACGAGGCCGAGATACAGCTCGCGCGCGATGTCGGTGGCCTCCTCGACGTAGAGCCGCCCGACGAGGCGCCCGCGCGGCCCGCTCTGGCGCGTGACCAGCACCTGCCCGAGCATCTCGGCCGCGGCCTCGGTCACGGCCTCTTCGCTGTCGAGGATCTTGACGCCGCCCGCCTCGCCGCGCCCGCCGGAGTGGACCTGCGCCTTCAGGACGAAACGCGAGCCCGACAGCTCGCGCGCGCGGTAGCCCGCCTGCTCGGGGCCGTAGGCGACGCCGCCCTTCGGGACGGGGACGCCGAAGCCCGCGAGGATTTCCTTGGCCTGGTATTCGTGGATGTCCATCGCGCCCTCCGTCAGACCGCCGCGCGGGGGGGCTGGGGGAGCGTCGCTCCGGCCTCGGTCGTCATGGTCGTCCTCCCTGGGGCTTCTGCGGCCCGCCCGCCCGCGGGCGGCCGTCCGACGTCGTCCCGCGTCGGCCGTGGGGGACGATGGGCGAGGGCCGGCCGGGGGTGAAGCGAAAGCGGGTTCGCTTGTATGGGTTGTCATTCACACGGATTACATTGGAAACTTCTGTAAACGTCCGGCCCGTCGCACGCCCGAAGCTTGCGCGGCGCACGCTCGGGGGAGGGACCGGCGGCGGGACGTCCCCCGCATAGCGGCGTTCGCCCCGGCGCCGGGACGAACCCGCCCGCTCGCGCGTCTCCCCTTCGCGACAGCCGCAGCGGGGAAGCGCGCATGAAGATCGGATCGGTCGGGGCCGGACAGGTCGGCGCGGCGAGCGCCTATGCCTGCGTGATGCGCGGCGTCGGCGCGGAGGTGGTGATCGTCGACAAGTCGGGCGACCTCGCGCGCGGGCAGGCCGAGGACATCGCCCACGCCGCCCCCTTCGCCCAGGGAACCCTCGTGCGCGCGGGCGGCTACGACGACCTCGCGGGCGCGGACGTCGTGATGATCGCCGCGGGCGTCGCGCAGAAGGACCCCTCCGAGACGCGGCTCGATCTCCTGAAGCGCAACGCGCAGGTGTTCGAGGCGGTGGTGCCCGAGGTGCTGCGCCATGCGCCCGACGCGGTGCTGCTGATCGCGACCAACCCCGTCGACGTGATGACCGACGTCGCCGCCCGGATCGCCGAGCGCTCGGGCGTGCCGCCCGCGCGCGTGATCGGCTCGGGCACCATCCTCGACACCGCGCGCTTTCGCACCGAGATCGCGACCCGCCTCGGCGTGTCGAGCCAGTCGGTCCACGCCTACGTGCTCGGCGAGCACGGCGACAGCGAGGTGCTCGCGTGGTCCTCGGCCGACGTGGGCGGGCTGAGGCTCGACGAGGCGGCCGCCCAGCTCGGCCGCCCCCTCGACGACGCGCTCCGCGCCGAGATCGACGAGGGCGTGCGCCGCGCGGCCTATCGCATCATCGGGCGCAAGGGCGCGACCTGGTTCGGCATCGGGGGCGCCATGGCGAGCCTCGCGCAGGCCGTGCTCGGCGACCGCCGCTCGGCGATCACCTGCTCGATCCGCGCGCCGGAGGTCGCCGGCGTCGAGGGGGTCGCCGTCTCGCTGCCGCGCCTCGTCGGCCGGGGCGGGGGCTGCGCCACGCTGACGCCCGCGCGCTCGGACGACGAGCAGGCCGCCCTCGCACGCAGCGCCGAGGTCGTGGCCGCGGCGGCGCGCGAGATCGACGTCTGAGCCGGGCGCGCCGCCTCCCGGGGCCGCCGTGGTGCCGAACCGGCCCGCGGGGTCTTTTTCTCGCCGCGCCGATCGTGCATCCTCGCGTCCATGATCGCGATCCGCCCCATCGCCGGCCTCCTCCTGCTTAGCCGCCCCTGAGCGTGCCGGCTCCCCGGCGCGCGCTCAGGGGAGCGGCCGACGCCGGGACGAGCCAGACCCCGCGATCAAGCACGGACCATCACCATGACCGAGACCATCGCCGCGACGCCCGGGAGCGCTCGCGTGAAGATCTTCGACACCACGCTGCGCGACGGCGAGCAGTCGCCCGGCGCCTCGATGACGCTGGAGGAGAAGCTCCAGATCGCGCGCCTCCTCGACGAGATGGGCGTGGACATCATCGAGGCGGGCTTTCCCATCGCCTCGGAAGGCGACTTCGAGGCGGTCTCCGAGATCGCGCGCGTGACCGAGCGCGCGACCGTCGCCGGCCTCGCCCGCGCCGCGAGGGGCGACATCGACCGCGCCTGGGCCGCGCTGCAATACGCGCCCAAGGCGCGCATCCACACCTTCATCGGCACCTCGCCGCTCCACCGCGAGTACCAGCTCGCGATGACCAGGGAGCAGGTGCTGGCCAAGATCGCCGAGACGGTGGCGCACGCGCGGTCCCACACCGCCGACGTGCAGTGGTCGCCGATGGACGCGACCCGCACCGAGCGCGACTACCTCGCCGAGACGGTGCGCGTCGCGATCGAGCACGGCGCGACCACCATCAACATCCCCGACACGGTGGGCTACACCGCGCCGCGCGAGTCGGCCGAGATCATCCGGTTCCTGCGCGAGGCGGTCCCGGAGATCGAGGGCTGCACGATCTCGACGCACTGCCACAACGACCTCGGCATGGCGACGGCCAACGCGCTCGCCGCCGTCGAGGCGGGCGCGCGCCAGATCGAGTGCACCGTCAACGGCCTCGGCGAGCGCGCGGGCAACACCGCGCTGGAGGAAGTGGTGATGGCGCTGAAGGTGCGCGCCGACATCATGCCCTTCGCCACCGGCATCGACACGCGGCGCATCATGGCCGCCTCGCGGCTGGTGGCCGGGGTCTCTGGCTTCGCGGTGCAGTACAACAAGGCGATCGTCGGCAAGAACGCCTTCGCCCACGAGAGCGGCATCCACCAGGACGGCGTGCTGAAGAACGCCGAGACCTTCGAGATCATGCGCCCCGAGGACGTCGGGCTGACCGAGACCAACCTGGTCATGGGCAAGCACTCGGGGCGCCACGCCTTCCGCGCGAAGCTCGCCGAGCTCGGCGTCGAGCTCGGCGACAACGCGATGCAGGAGGCGTTCGTGCGCTTCAAGGCGCTCGCCGACCGCAAGAAGGAAGTCTACGACGACGACATCCTCGCCGTCGTCTCCGACACCGTCGCGGGCGAGGGGTCGGAGCGCGTCAAGCTCAAGTTCCTGCGCGTGGTCTGCGGCACCGAGGCGCCGCAGTCGGCCGACATCGTCCTCGAGATCGACGGCGAGGAGCGGCGCCACACCGCCCACGGCGACGGCCCCGTGGACGCGGCCTTCAACGCCGTGACCGCCCTCGTGCCCCACGAGGCGCGGCTCGATCTCTACCAGGTCCACGCCGTCACCGGCGGCACCGACGCGCAGGCCACCGTCTCGGTGCGCATGAGCGAGGACGGCAAGATCGCGACCGCCCAGGCCTCGGACACCGACACCGTCGTCGCCTCGGCGCGCGCCTACGTCCACGCGCTCAACAAGCTGATGGTGCGCCGTCTGAAAGAGCGCCCCCAGGCGCTGCGCACGGGCTGAGCCGACATCCCGCCGGGGGCGCCGCGTCCCCGGCGGGACTGCCGGACAGCAAGACGCCCCTGAGGTCGGTGATAGCTTTTTCCGATTGGACCGAGGGTTATGGTCTTGAACTATTGAAGCGCGTGCGTAATTCTGTAAAGAAACTTTTTTGTCAGCGATCGGTCGGAGGCTCCGATGTCGTATACCGTGGACAGGCTGCGCCTCGACGATCAGCTCTGCTTCGCCCTCTATGTCGCGACCAATGCGATCGTGCGCAGCTACCGACCGATGCTCGCCGAGATCGGCCTGACCTACCCGCAGTACCTGCTGATGCTGGTTCTCTGGCAGGACGGGGACAGGACGGTGCGCCAACTCGCCGACCGCCTGAAGCTCTCGCCGTCGGCCGTGACGCCGCTGGTCGACCGGCTCGAGGCCGCCGACCTCGTGCGCCGCCGTCGTGACGACAACGACCGCCGCGTGGTCCACGTCGAGCTGACCGAGCGTGGCGCGGCCACCGAGCACGAAGCGGCCGCGGTCCAGCGCCGCGTCGCCTGCAACACCGGGCTCGACGTGCAGGGGCTCGCGGCGATGCGCGACCACCTGCACGCTCTCGCCGAGCGCCTGTCCGACACGACGGAGGCCGAGGCGATCGCCGGCGGGCACTCGACGAAGCTGCTCTGAGCGCACCCGGCGCCGCCGCGACGGTCGGGCCGGCCTTCGCGCCCCGGCGCCCCGACGACGGGCGCGCGATCGGCCCGCGGCCGCCGCGCCTTTGCCTTTGCAGCCGCCCCGCGCCTCCTATAAGCACGCCCGGCGCGCCGCGCGGAGCCGAACCGGCCCGGAGCGACGAGGCGCGCCTCACGCGAGCCGCGGGGCGGGGGACGCATGTTCGGCGGACTGTTGGGCCTGTTCTCGAACGACATGGCCATCGACCTCGGGACGGCGAACACGCTCGTCTACGTCAAGGGCCGCGGCATCGTGCTGAACGAGCCCTCGGTCGTCGCCTACCAGACGATCAACGGCAAGAAGGAGGTGAAGGCCGTCGGCGAGGACGCCAAGCTGATGCTCGGGCGCACGCCCGGCTCGATCACGGCGATCCGGCCGATGCGCGACGGCGTCATCGCCGACTTCGAGGTCGCCGAGGAGATGATCAAGCACTTCATCCGCAAGGTGAACCCGGCGCGGCTGCCCTTCGGCGGGCCGCAGGTGGTGGTCTGCGTGCCCTACGGCGCCACGGCCGTGGAGGAACGCGCGATCGAGACCTCGGTGCTCGCCGCCGGCGCGCGCAAGGCCTACCTGATCGCCGAGCCGATCGCCGCCGCCATCGGCGCGGGGCTGCCGATCACCGAGCCGACGGGGAGCATGGTCGTCGACATCGGCGGGGGCACCACCGAGGTCGCGGTGCTCTCGCTCTCGGACATCGTCTACGCCCAGAGCGTGCGCACGGGCGGCGACAAGATGGATGCCGCCATCATCGGCCACCTGCGCCGCCAGCATAACCTCCTGATCGGCGAAGCTACGGCCGAGCGCGTCAAGAAGGAGATCGGCACCGCGCGCCTGCCCGCCGACGGGGTCGGGCGCACCATGGTGATCCGCGGGCGCGATCTCCTGAACGGCGTGCCGAAGGAGCAGGAGATCACCCAGGCACAGATCGCCGAGGCGCTGTCGGAACCCGTGCAGAACATCGTCGAATCGGTCATGATGGCGCTGGAGGCGACGCCGCCCGACCTCGCCGCCGACATCGTCGACAACGGCGTGATGCTCGCCGGCGGCGGCGCGCTGCTCGAGGAACTCGACATCGCGCTGCGCGAGCAGACCGGCCTCGCGATCTCGGTCGCCGAGGAGCCGCTCCACTGCGTGGCGCTCGGCACGGGGCGGGCGCTCGAACACCTCGACCGGCTCGGCCACGTGATGAAGTTCAGCTCGTCGTGAACGACATCTAGTCGTCTTGGCGGTGGACACCGCGAGGGGCGGTGTGCAACCTGGGGTCCGAGGCCGAGAGGGGGAGCCCGATGCGCCGGCATGGCCGCGACGCCGCCACCGATCTGGAACGTCGCCTGCGCGCGGTGCTCGTCGGCCTCGCCGCGCTCGTCTGCCTCGCCTGCCTCGCGCTCTGGCGCGCCGACAACCCGCGGCTCGAACGGCTGCGCATGGGGCTCGCCGACGCCCTCGCCCCGAGCCTCGACTGGAGCGCCGAGCCGGTCGCCTTCGCGAGCGCCATGGCGCGCGACTGGCGCGGCTTCGTCGACGTCTACGGCCAGAACCGCCGCCTCAGGCGCGAGATCGAGCGGCTGAGCGCCTGGCGCGACACCGCCCGCGCCCTGGAGGAGGAGAACGCGCAGCTTCGCGCGCTGATGAACGTACGCCTGCCCCCCCGCCTCGACTTCGTCACCGGCGACGTGATCGCCGACAGCGGCGGGCCGTTCTCGGAGTCCGCCCTCGTCAACGTCGGCCGCCGCGACGGCGTGCGCGACGGCGCGGCCGCGATCGACGGGCGCGGCCTGGTCGGGCGCGTGGTCGGCGTCGGCGAGCGCGCGGCACGGCTGATGCTCGTGACCGACTTCTCCTCGCGCGTCGCGGTCAGGATCGAGCCGTCGGGCCGGCGCGCGATCCTGGCGGGCGACGCGACCGGCGCGCCGCGGCTCGACTTCCTCGATGGGCTCGACGGGGTCTCGCCGGGCGACGCGGTCGAGACCTCGGGCGAAGGCGGCGTGTTCCCGCCCCGGCTGCGCGTCGGGCAGGTGATCGAGGCGAACGGGCAGCCGCGCGCCGCCCTCGCCGCCGACTTCGCCCGGCTCGAATTCGTGCGGCTCCTGCGCTACGAACCCGACCGGCGCATCGACCGCCCCGGCGGACTGATCGCCCCGCGCGCTGGCGAGCCGGTCGCCGAGAACGCCCCCCTCCCCGCGGACGCGAGATGAGCCCGCCCGGCGGCAGGCATTCTCGCCCGCTCGGAGGCAAACGTTCCGACGCGCTCGGGGACGAGCATTTTGCTACGCTCGGGGGCGGACGTTCCAGCACGCTCGGGGGCGAGCATTTCGATACGCTCGGGGACGAGCGATGAGCACGACCGTCGACGCCGTGCTGCCGCGCCCCGGCGCGCTCTGGCGCGCGGGCCTTCTCGGGCTCGCGGGCCTCGCCGCGCTGGTGGTCGAGATCGCCCCCATTAGCCTCTCGCCCTACGCCCTGCCCGCCCCCGCCCTGGTGCCGCTGGTCGTCGCCGCCGTCGCGCTGCGCCGCCCCGAGGCGGCGATGGTGCCGGTGGTGCTGGCGCTCGGGCTGACCCGCGATCTCGTGGGCGACGGCCCGCCGGGCGCCGGCGCGCTCGCGCTGGTGCTGGGCTCGGAGGCGCTGCGCCGCCTCTCGCCCGGTCTCGCCCGCGCCTCCTTCGCGCGCGAATGGGCGACGCTCGGCGCGGTGCTGTTCGCCATGCTCGCGCTCGAATACGCGCTGGTGCTCGCGGCGCTCGCTCAGCCGCCCTACGTCATGGCGGTGGTGCGCCAGGGGGCGCTCTCGCTCGCGGTCTGGCCGCTCGTCCGTCTGCCGCTCGGCCGGGGCCTCGGCCGCCGACCGGCCGGAGAGCGGCCATGACGACCGGGGACGCCCCCCGCCGGCTCGGCCGCCGCGCGGCGCTCCTGTTCGGCGCGAAGCTCGCGGTCGCGGGCGCCCTCGCCTGGCGGCTGCGCCAGCTCCAGCTCGAGGAGGCCGAGCACTACCGCCTGCTCGCCGAGGAGAACCGGGTCAACCTCCGCCTGATCGCGCCGGCCCGCGCGGAGATCTTCGACCGAACCGGCCGCCCCCTCGCGGTCAACCGGCAGAACTACCGCGTGGTGGTGGTGCGCGAGCAGGCCGGCGACCTCGACGCCGTGCTCGACCGCCTCGGGCTGCTCGTCGACCTGCCGCCCGAGCGGCGCGAGCGGGTGAGGCGCGATGCGCGCGCGAAGCCGGGCTTCGTCCCCGTGCCGGTCGCCGAGCACCTCGACTGGCGCGACTTCGCGGCGATCAACGCCAACGCCCCCGCCCTGCCCGGCGTGGTCCCCGAGGTGGGCCTCTCGCGCCACTACCCCCACGGGGTCGAGACCGCGCACGTCGTCGGCTACGTCGGCCGCGTCACCGAGCGCGACCTCGCCGACCCAGAGGACGGCGACCCGATCCTGCAGGTGCCCGAGTTCCAGATCGGCAGAGACGGGCTCGAACGCGCGGCCGAGCGCGACCTTCGCGGCTCGGCCGGCCATCGGCGCATCGAGGTCAACGCCCTGGGCCGCGTGATCCGCGAGATCGACCGCGACGAGGGCGCGACCGGCGAGGACCTGCACCTGACGCTCGACCTCGATCTCCAGCGCTACGCCCTGGAGCGGCTCGGGCGCGAGAGCGCGGCGGTCGTGCTGATGGACGCGACCAACGGCGACCTGCTGGCGCTCGCCTCCAACCCGAGCTTCGAGCCCAACCGCTTCGTCACCGGCATCGGCCACGCCGACTACGCCGCCTATCTCGCCGACGACCATCGCCCGCTGCACAACAAATGGGCATCCGGCATGTACCCGCCGGGCTCGACCTTCAAGATGGCGGTGGCGCTCGCCGGGCTGGAGGCCGGGGTGATCGGGCCGGACGAGCGGGTGTTCTGCAACGGCGGGCTCAAGCTCGGGCGGCGGCGCTTCCACTGCTGGCGCCGCGGCGGGCACGGCCACGTGAACCTCGCCGACAGCCTGGAGCAGTCCTGCGACGTGTTCTTCTACGAGGTGGCCAAGCGCGTCGGCATCGAGCGCATCGCCGCCATGGCCCGCCGGCTGGGGCTCGGCCAGGGGTTCGACCTGCCGAACCCCGCGCTCCGGACCGGGCTGATCCCGACCAAGGACTGGAAGCGCGCGAGCTACGACGAGCCCTGGCAGGTCGGCGACACGCTGAACGCGGGCATCGGCCAGGGCTTCGTGCTCGCCACGCCCCTGCAGCTCGCGGTGATGACCGCGCGGATCGCCACCGGGCGCACGGTCGGTCCGCGCCTCGTACGCGCGCGGGGCGGCCGCCCGGTGCCGGTCGCCGAGACCGCGCCGCTCGGCATCGACCCCGCCCACCTCGCGCTCGTGCGCCGGGGCATGGAGGACGTGATGGGCGGCCGGCGCGGTACCGCGCGGCGCTCGCGGGTGATCGACGAGACCTTCCCGCTCGCCGGCAAGACCGGCACCAGCCAGGTGCGCGACATCACCGCCGCCGAGCGCGCCCGCGGCGTGTTCCGCAACGAGGACCTGCCTTGGCACCGGCGCGACCACGCCCTGTTCGTCGGCTACGCCCCCGCCCATGCGCCGCGCTACGCCGTCGCGGTGGTGGTCGAGCACGGCGGCGGCGGCTCGACGGCGGCGGCGCCGGTCGCGCGCGACGTGCTGATGCGGGCCTGGTGGGGCGGCGCGCCGCCGCTCGACGCCTACCCCGCCGATCAGCGCCCCGATCCCGAGCCGCGCCCCGAGACGGACGCGCCCGCGGCCGAGGCGCCGAGGATGCGGACGTGAGCGCGGGGAGACGGGCGTGACCACGGGCACGCTGCGCCTCGGCGGTGTCAGCCGCGCGGCGGCCGAGGCGACGCGGCGTCGCCGGCTGGGGCTCGTCGCCAAGCTGCTCCGCCTCGACTGGGCCCTGGTGCTGGCGCTCGTCGCCCTCGCGGGCGTCGGCGCGCTCATGCTCTACTCGGTCGCCGGCGGCTCGGCCGAGCCCTGGGCCGCGGCGCAGGCCAAGCGCTTCGTCGTCGGTCTCGGCCTGATGCTCGCGATCGCGCTCGTGGACGTGCGGCTCTGGCGGCTCGTCTCCCCGCTCGCCTACGCCGCGGCGCTCTCGCTCCTGGTCGCGGTCGAGGTCGCCGGCGTCACCGGCATGGGCGCCACGCGCTGGATCGCGCTCGGGCCGCTCACGCTCCAGCCCTCGGAACTCATGAAGATCGGCCTCGTGATGGCGCTCGCGCGCTACTACGACTGGCTCGGAGAAGGGCGCGCCTCGCATCCGCTCCGGCTGGTGCCCCCGCTCGCGCTGATCCTGGTGCCGACCGCGCTGGTGCTGCGCCAGCCCGATCTCGGCACGGCGATCCTGCTGGTCGCCGGGGGCGCGGCGGTGATGTTCCTCGCCGGCGTCTCGCTCTGGTACTTCGTCACGGCCGCCCTCGGCGCGGGCGGCGCGGTCTGGGCGGTGCTGGCCTCGCGCGGGAGCGACTGGCAGCTCCTGAAGGACTACCAGTACCACCGGATCGACACCTTCCTCGATCCCGCCTCCGACCCGCTCGGCGCCGGCTATCACATCACGCAGTCGAAGATCGCCATGGGCTCGGGCGGGCTGGAAGGGCGCGGCTTCATGCAGGGCACGCAGTCGCGGCTGAACTTCCTGCCCGAGAAGCACACCGACTTCGTGTTCACCACGCTCGCCGAGGAGTTCGGGCTCATCGGCGGCACGGGCCTGCTCGCGCTCTACGTCGCGGTGGCGGTCCTGTGCCTCGTGTCGATGCTGCGCAACCGCGACCGCTTCGGCGCGCTCGTGACGGGCGGGCTCGGCGCGACGTTCTTCCTGTTCTGGGCGGTCAACATCGCGATGGTCACCGGGCTGATCCCGGTGGTCGGCGTGCCGCTGCCGCTGGTGAGCTACGGCGGCTCGGCGATGCTGGTGCTGATGATCGCCTTCGGGCTGATACAGTCGGCCCGCGTCCACCGCCCCTGAGCCGCCCGAGACGCTGCCAGGGAAGCCTGCCCAAGAAAGCTCGCCCAGAGAAGCCTGCCCAGAGAAGCCCGTCCCCGAGAGGCACCGAATGACAGCTCCCGTCGTGCTCTACGCCGGCTCGCCCGCCGAGGCCGGGGCCTACGAGCGCCACCTAACGCACGAGGCCGCGACGATCGACCTCGCGATCGAGCTGCGCATGGACGCCGGGGCGACCGACCCGGCCGAGGTCGACTACCTCGTCTTCGCCGCGAGCGGGCCGGTGCGGGACTTCCGCCCCTACACGCGGCTGAAGGCGATCCTGAACCTCTGGGCCGGCGTCGCGCAGGTGCTGGCACTCGCCCCGCCGCGCGAGGTGCCGCTCGTGCGCATGGTCGAGGAGGGGCTGACGCTCGGCATGCTCGACTACGTCACCGGCCACGTCATGCGCCACCATCTCGGCCTCGACCGCTTCGTCGGCCCCGGGGCGACGCGCGACTGGGGCGTGCCCGCGCCCCCGCTCGCGCGCGAGCGGCGCGTCACGGTGCTCGGCCTCGGCGCGCTGGGCCGCGCGGTGGCCGAGCGGCTGGCGATGCTGGGGTTCGCGACCACCGGCTGGTCGCGCACGCCCAAGGACGTGCCCGGCGTGCGCTGCCTCGCGGGCGAGGCGGGCTTCGGGCAGGCGCTCGACGGCGCCGAGATCGCGGTGCTGCTGCTGCCGCAGACGCCGGCGACCCTGGGGCTGATCGACCGGGCGGCGCTCGCGCGCCTCGCGCCCGGCGCGGCGCTCGTCAACGCCGCGCGCGGGCCGATCCTGAACGACGCCGACGTGCTCGACGCGCTCGACCGGGGCGCGCTCGGCCACGCCACCCTCGACGTCTTCGCCGTCGAGCCGCTGCCCGAGGACGACCCCTACCGGGCGCATCCGCGCGTGACGGTGACGCCGCACATCGCCTCGGTCACGCGCCCCGAGACGGCGTCGAAGGCGATCGCGCTCCAGATCGCCCGCGCCGAGGCGGGCGAGCGCCTTCGCCACGTTGTGCGCCGCGAGAGCGGCTACTAGCTCGCCGACCGGAACGCGCCGGTCGCCGTCCGCCCGTCCCGACCGCGACGGCGTGACGGACGGCGGCATGGCGCGTATCTCGCATGGTGGCTGCGAGGCGGCCGCGGGTCGGTGGTCGCGAGGCGGCCGCAAGTCGACCGCGGGATGGTCGTATGTCGGACGCATAGAGCGTCGGGGACGCGCTGCGGCACGGCCGCGGCGGAGCAGGGGAGCGGGGCGCGAGGGGTATGGACCACGAGGAGGCCGAGAGCGCGCCGAAGGCCGGGCGCCGGCGCGTGACGCTGTTGCAGCGGCTGCGCTACAACTTCCTCACCGGCCTGGTCGTCGTCGTGCCGGTGGTGGTCACGGTCTGGCTGACCTGGGCTTCGATCTCCTTCGTCGACGCCCAGGTGATGCCGTTCGTGCCGACGGCCTACGACCCGCGCGTCTACGTCGGCCTCGACATCCCCGGCTACGGCGTGCTGGTGTTCGTCGTGTTCACCGTGATGGTCGGCTGGTTCGCCAAGAAGGTGTTCGGCCGCCAGCTGATCCGCCTCGGCGAGGGGCTGGTCGACCGCATGCCGGTGGTGCGCTCGATCTACGCCGCGCTGAAGCAGCTGGTCGAGACCGCGCTCGCCAACTCGAAGACGTCGTTCCAGCGCGCCTGCCTGGTCGAGTACCCACGGCGCGACGTCTGGTCGATTGCCTTCGTCTCGACCACCACCAAGGGCGAGATCCTGGAGGCGGCGGGCGGCGGCGAGATGCTCTCGGTGTTCGTGCCGACCACGCCTAATCCGACATCAGGATTTCTACTTTTCGTTCCGCGCCGCGATGTGGTTCTCCTCGACATGTCGATCGAGGACGCGGCGAAGCTCGTGATCTCCGCAGGTCTCGTCGTCCCACCCACCACGGCGGAGACGCGCGCTAAGTCGGAGGAGGTGGCCGCCCGCCGCAAAGCCTTCGCCGATGCCGTCGCCCCGCTGGAGCCGCACGACCGACACTGAACGGCCCGCGCCACCGCAAATCCTTACGAAATCGACTGATGATGCCCGCTGCCCTCACCGGCTTCTGGACCGGTCTCTCTTTGATCCTCGCCATCGGCGCGCAGAACGCCTTCGTGCTGCGCCAGGGGCTGATGCGCGCCCACGTGTTCTGGATCTGTCTCGTCTGCGCGCTCTCCGACGCGGCGCTGATCGCCCTCGGCGTCCTCGGCATGGGGGCGGCGATCGAGGCCCTGCCGGGGCTCAACACCGCGATCATGCTCGCCGGGGCCGCCTTCCTCATCGTCTACGGCGCCATGGCGCTGAGACGCGCGCTCCGGCCCGGCACGCTCGATCCCGCGAGCGAGGGCACGGGCTCGCTCGCCGCCGCCCTCGCCACCTGCCTCGCGCTCACCTGGCTCAACCCTCACGTCTACATCGACACCGTGGTGCTGATGGGCGCGATCTCGGTGCCCTTCGCCGAAGCCGGCCACGGTGCCGCCTTCGTCGCCGGCGGCGCGACGGCGAGCCTCGTGTTCTTCTTCACCCTCGGCTACGGCGCGCGCGCCCTGGCCCCTCTCTTCGCCAAGCCCGTCGCCTGGCGCGTGCTCGACGCGATCGTCGCCGCGATCATGTGGTCGATCGCGGCGGCGCTGCTGCTGAGCGCGCTCGGCTGAGGGACGGGTCGCCTCAACCGTGCGCGCGGATCACGGCGAGGAAGTCCTCGCCGAACTTCGCGAGCTTGGCGCGCCCGACGCCGTGGACCGCGGCCAAGGCGTCCGGGCTCGCGGGGCGCTCGACCGCGAGCGCGACCAGCGTGCGGTCTGGGAAGACGACGTAGGCCGGCACGCCCGCCTCGTCGGCGAGCCGGCGCCGCTCGGCCCGCAACGCCTCGAACAGGCTCGCGTCGGCCTCGGACAGCTCGGGCAGCGCGACGCGGCGCTCGCCCTGGCGTCCTCCGGCGCTGCGCTCGCCCTGGCGCCCCCCGGCGCCGCGCTCGCCACGCCGGCGCGCGCCCCGCTCGGCCTCGGCCGGCCGCAGCACCACCGAGGCCCGGCCCTTCAGCACGTCCCATCCGGCGTCGGTCACGCACCAAGCACCGTGGCGATCGCCCACGATCTCGCAGAGCCCCTGAGCGAGCATCTGGCGCAGCCACCCCTTCCAGGCGCCGTCCGAGTGGGCCGCCCCCACCCCGAAGGTCTTGAGCCTGTCGTGGCCGAGCCGCTCGATGCGCTCGTCGGACCGCCCGCGCAGCACGTCGACGACGTGCCCCGCGCCGAAGCGCTCGCCGGTGCGCAGCATCGCCGAGAGCGCCATCTGAACCGGCTCGGTGCCGTCGATGGTGGCGGGCGGGTCGAGGCAGGTGTCGCAGTTGCCGCAGGGCTCGACCGCCTCGCCGAAGTAGCGAAGCAAGGTCACCCGCCGGCAGCCAGGCGTGTCGGCGAGGCCGAGCAGCGCGTTGAGGCGCGCGTGATCGGCGCGACGGCGTTCCTCGCTCGCCCCCGACTCCTCGATGCGCGCGCGCGCGAGGCGGATGTCGTCGGTCCCCCAGAGCGTCAGCGTCTCGGCCGCGAGCCCGTCGCGCCCGGCCCGGCCGATCTCCTGGTAGTACGCCTCGATCGATTTCGGCAGATCGGCCTGGAGCACGAAGCGCACGTCCGGCTTGTCGACGCCCATGCCGAAGGCGACGGTGGCGACCATCACCCGGTCGTCGGCGCGCGAGAAGGCGCGCTGGCGCGCCTCGCGCACCGCCGGATCGAGCCCCGCGTGGTAGGCCTCGGCCTCGATCCCGCATGCGGCGATCGCGGCGGCCAGCTTCTCGGCCCGCGCGCGCGTGGCGGCGTAGACGATGCCGCTGACGCCGCGCCGCTCGGCGACCCAGTCGACCACCTGCGCGTCGCCGCCGCGTTTGGGCTGGAAGGCGAGCGAGAGGTTCGGCCGGTCGAAGCCGCGCAGGAACACCGACGGCTCGCGCCCCGGAAACAGCCGCGCGCGGATCTCCTCGCGGGTCTCCTCGTCGGCGGTGGCGGTGAAGGCGCCGACCGGCACGCCGAGGCGCTCGGCGAGCGGGCCGAGGCGGAGGTAGTCGGGGCGGAAGTCGTGGCCCCACTGGCTGATGCAGTGCGCCTCGTCGATCGCGAGGCGGGCGACGCCGAGGCGGGCGAGCCAGTCGCAGAACCGCTCGGAGGCCAGCCGCTCGGGGGCGACGTACAAGAGGCTCAGCTGCCGCTCGGACAAGAGCCGGCCGATGCGCGCGCGCTCCTCCTCGGCCGTCGCCGAGGTGAGCGCCGCCGCCTCGACGCCGGCCGCCGTCAGCGCGCTCACCTGGTCCTCCATCAGCGCGATCAACGGCGAGACCACCAGCGTCAGCCCCGGCCCGGCGAGGGCGGGGAGCTGGTAGCACAGCGACTTGCCCCCGCCCGTCGGCATGATCGCCATGACGTCGGCCCCCGCGAGCATCGCCTCGACGATCTCGCGCTGGCCGGGGCGGAAGTCGTCGAAGCCGAACACCTCCGAGAGGATCGCGCCGAGGCGGTCGCGCTCGGCGGCGGAGACCATGCCGCTCATCGCCCGACCCACCAGGTGCCCGGCCCCGACCACCAGCCCCACCAGCCGTAGAGGCTCGGGCGCTCGGGATGGGCGAAGGCCGCGCCATGGGCGATGCGGTCCTCGGGCAGATAGCCGAAGGGGACCACGTAGAGCCCGGCCGTCAGCACCCGGTCGAGCGCGCGCACGCTCGCCCGGAACGCCGCCTCGCCCTCCGCCGCGAGCAGCGCCTCGATCGCGGCGTCGACCGCCGGCTCGGCGATCCCGGCGTAGTTGCGCGTGCCCGGCGTCTCGCGGCCCTCGGAGCCGAAGTAGTAGCGCTGCTCGGTGCCCGGGCTCAGCGAGAGCGCCCAGCGGTTGACCACGACGTCGTAGTCGTAGCCGCGCTTGCGCTCGGCGAACTGCGCGCCGTCGACGCGGCGGATGTCGAGCGCCACGCCGAGGGGTTCGAGCGCCTCGGCCCAGAGCGTCGCGAGGGTCGCGTGCTCGCTGTCGCGCACCAGCACCGTCAGCACGAGCGCGCGACCGTCGGGGCGGCGGCGCGCGCCGTCCTCGACGCCGAGCCCGGCCGCGTCCAGAAGCCGCGCCGCCTCGCGCAGCGCGGCCCGGTCGCGCCCGGTGCCCGCCGTCTCCGGCCAGACGGCGCGGCCGTCGAGCGTGCCCTCGGGCAGGGTGTCGACGAAGGGGGCGAGCAGCGCGCGTTCGCGTCCCTCGGCCGCGCCCTCGAAGGCGAGGGGGGAGCCCGCGAAGTAGGAGGCCATCCGCGCGTACTGCCCGTCGTAGAGCCGGCGGTTCACCCAGGCCCAGTCGAACGCCAGCCCGAGCGCGCGGCGCACCCGGCGGTCGTCGAGCGGCGCGCGGCGGGTGTTGAACACGAAGCCCTCCATGCCCGAGGGGCGCGCGTTGGCGATGGTAGAGCGCGCGAGCCGCCCTTCGCGCACGGCGGGGAAGTCGTAGCCGCGCGCCCAGCGCACCGGGTCGGGGTCGGCGAACAGGTCGACCTCGCCGGCCTCGACCGCCTGCCAGAGCACGTCGGCCGAGCGGTAGTAGTCGTAGACGACGGCATCGAAATTGTTGAGCCCGCGGTTGATCGCGAGCCCCGCGCCCCACCAGTCCGGATCGCGGGCGAACACCACGCGCCGCCCCGGCTCGGCGCTCTCGACCACGTAAGGGCCCGAGCCCACCGGCGGCGTCATCGGGCTCGAATCGAGCGCGCTCGCCCAGGGCTCGGCCTTCTTCAGGATGGGCCTCAGCGCGATCAGGAGCGGCAGTTCGCGGTTCGGCGCGTCGAAGGTCACGGTGACGCGCCGCTCGCCGGTCGCACGCACCGAGACGACGGCCTCCCAGGCGGGGCGGTAGCGCGGGTGGCCCTCCTCGCCGAGCGTCTCCAGCGACCAGACCACGTCCTCGACCGTCACGGGCGAGCCGTCCGAGAAGCGGGCCCGCGCGTCGAGCGTGAAGCTGACCGAGGATCGGTCGGGCGGCGTCTCGACGCTCTCGGCCAGGCTCGCGTAGAGGGTGAAGGGTTCGTCGTAACTCCTTGCGAGCAGGGTCTCGTAGACATGCGCCGTCATCGCCCAGGGCGCGTCGCCGCGCAGCGTGAACGGGTTCAGGCTGTCGAAGCCGCCGACCTCGCCGAAGCGCGCCCGCCCGCCCTTCGGCGCGTCGGGGTCGACGTAAGGGAGCGCCTCGAAGCCGGGCGCCATCGCCGGCTGCCCGTGCATGGCGATCGCGTGGGTGGTCGAGGGCGTCATCCCCCGGTCATCCCCAGCCTCGTCCCCGGCGAGGGCGGGGAAGCCGGCCGCGAGCGCGGCGCAGACGAGGGCCGCGGGCGCGCCGAGCCCCGTCCGCCCGCGCGCCTTGGACGCTTCGGTTGAGGAGGTGTGGAAAAGGCGCTTGCCGCTGACGGGCGATCTGCGTATGGTCACGACACTGCTCGATAGGTTTCTTGCCTGCTTGAAACCTGCCTCAACTCCTGACGCGCCCCCTCGGGGGCGCTTTTTTTTCGCGCGTCAGGCAGGGCCGGCGCCTCGCCGCGGCGGGGCCGTAGCGGTATAACGCCCCTCGGATCGCGCCGCACCCCCGCGGCGTTGCGGCATCGGGTGTCGAAGCCGCGGTGCCCGCCACTCGATCAGGGGAGAGCGACATGACGCTCAAGGACAAGGTCGCCGTCGTCACCGGCTCGACCTCGGGCATCGGCCTCGGCGTCGCCGAGGAGCTGGCCAAGCGCGGCGCGAAGGTCGTGGTCAACTCGTTCAGCGACACCGACGACGATCATGCCGCCACCGAGAAGGTCGCGGCCGGCGGCCGCGACGCGGGCGGCGAGGCGGCCTACGTCCAGGCCGACATGTCGAAGGGCGACCAGTGCCGGGCGCTGATCGAGAAGACGGTCGAGCGCTTCGGCGGCTGCGACATCCTCGTCAACAACGCCGGCATCCAGCACGTCGCCAAGATCGAGGAGTTCCCCTCGGGCAAGTGGGACGCGATCATCGCGATCAACCTGTCGTCGGCCTTCCACACCATCGCCGCGGCGCTCCCGCACATGCGAAAGCGCGGCTGGGGCCGGGTGGTCAACATCGCCTCCGCCCACGGCCTCACCGCCTCGCCCTACAAGTCGGCCTACGTCGCGGCCAAGCACGGCATGGTGGGGCTCACCAAGGTGGTGGGTCTAGAGACCGCGCGCGAGGCGATCACCTGCAACGCGATCTGCCCGGGCTACGTGCTGACGCCGCTCGTCGAGGACCAGATCCCCGACACCATGCGCGAGTACGGCATGGAGCGCGAGGAGGTGATCGAGAAGGTGCTGCTCGAGCGCCAGCCCTCGAAGGAGTTCGTGACCACCGCGCAGCTCGGCGGCATGGTCGCCTTCCTCTGCTCGGACGACGCTGCACAGATAACGGGCACGACGCTCTCGGCCGACGGCGGATGGACCGCGCTCTGAGCCCGTTGCCCGAACAATTTCCCGTGAGCAAAGGGGGTATGCGGCGAGTCGGGTCTCGTTTCGCTTGGGGCGAGCGCGAAACTATGGCTGGTGGCCGTCACCTAGATGTCGGGATACCATGCGATGACGAAGGAAGACGCCCTGCTCGCCATGAGCGCTCTCGGCCACCCGCGGCGGCTCGACGCGTTCAAGCTGCTCGTCTCTGCGGCGCCGGACGGGCTCCTGGCCGGCGATATCGCCGAGCGGCTGGAGTCGAAGCAGAACACCATGTCGACCAACCTCGCGGTGCTGCTGCGCGCGAAGCTGGTGAGGGCGCGCCGCGAGGGCCGCGGCGTGCGCTACACGGCCGACACCGACACCTTCGGCGCCCTCCTGCGCTTCCTCGCCGACGACTGCTGCGGCGGTCGCCTCGGGCGGTGCACGGAGGTGATGGAGGCCGTCGGCCCGACGGGTCCGACGCCCGCCGAGACGCTCGCCCCCGAGGCGGCGGCCCAGGAGACGATCGAGATCGAGGCAGGCGCGATCAAGCTCGCCTGAGGCCGCGTGGCCGATAGCCCGCGCGAGAGCCTGCTCGACGCGGGCCCGCGCCCCGTCTGCCCGGCCGCGTTCAACATCGCCGCCCACGTGCTCGCCCCGGCGGCGCGGACGCCGGACAAGCCGGCGCTCGAAATCCTCGGCGGGGCCGGGGCCGAGGTCTGGACCTACGCCGAGATCGACCGCGCCGTGCGCGGCCTCGCGAGCGCGCTGAAGGCGGCGGGCCTCGCGCCCGGCGAGCGGGTGGCGATCACGCTCGGCAGCGGCGTCGCCTTCCCGCTCGTCTTCTTCGCCACCATCGCCGCGGGCGGCGTCGCCGTGCCGCTCTCGTCGCAGCTCACCGCGCCCGAGGTCGCGCGCCTGCTCGCCCGGCTCTCGCCGCGGCTCGTCGCGGGTCCGGTGGCGCGCGAGGCGCTGCCCCCCGGCGCGACGGCGATCGCGCCCCCCGAGATCGAGGCGATGCGCGCCGAGACACCCGGCGCGGTCGCGGCGACGCGGGCCGACGACCCGGCCTTCGTCGTGTTCACCTCCGGCACCTCCGGCACCCCCCGCGGCGTGGTCCACGCCCAGCGCTCTGCCTTCGCGCGGCGGATGATGTGGACGGGCTGGTACGGGCTGAGCGCCGGGGACCGCGTGCTGCACGCGGGCGCGTTCAACTGGACCTACACGCTCGGCGCCGGGCTGACCGACCCCTGGGCCGCGGGCGCGACCGCGCTCGTCTACCAGGGCGCGCGCGACCCCTTCGTCTGGCCGCGCCTCGCGCGCGATCACGAGGCGACGATCTTCGCGGCGGTGCCGGGGGTCTATCGCCAGATGCTGCGCAGCGACGAGGACCTGGGCGCGGCCTTCGCGCGGCTGCGCCACGGCCTCTCGGCCGGCGAGCGGCTGGTGGACGCGCTCCGGGCCGAATGGCGCGAGCGCACCGGGCGCGACCTGCACGAGGCGCTCGGGATGTCCGAGATCTCGACCTTCGTCTCGGGATCGCCCGGCCGCCCCGCGCCGGCGGGCACCACCGGCTATCCCCAGCCGGGTCGGCGGGTCGCGGTGCTGGCCGAGGACGACGCCCGCCCCGTGCCGCGCGGCACGCCGGGCCGGCTCGCCGTCGACGCGCGCGATCCGGGGCTGATGCTCGGCTATCTCGACGACCCGGCCGCCGACGCCGAGACGCGCGCGGGCGCGTGGTTCCTGACCGGCGACCGCGCGGTGATGCACGCCGACGGGGCGATCGAGCACCTCGGCCGCGGCGACGACGTGATGAACGCGCTCGGCTACCGCGTCTCGCCACAGGAGGTGGAGGAGGCCATGGCCGGCTGTCCCGGCGTGGCCGAGATCGCGGTCGCCGAACTGCCGGTGCGCGCCGACCTCGCGCTGGTCGCCGCCTTCGTCGTGCCGGCGGGCGACGAGGCCCCGGACGAGGCCGCGCTCGCCGCCTGGGCCGCCGAGCGTCTCGCCGCCTACAAGCGCCCCCGGCTCTGGCGCACGGTCGCGGCCCTGCCGCGCACCGCCAACGGCAAGCTGATCCGCCGCACGCTGGTCGAGGCGCACCGCACCGCCCGCGACTGACGCGCGCGAGTGCCTCCGGCCCCCGAGCGGGTCGGTTTGACGTCTTCGTCGTCGCAGGCCACCAGCAGAGAAAAGGCCGCGATCGAGGGCGGTGCGGGACCGGCCCGCGAGCCCTGCCCCCAGGGGATTGAAGCGCCGCCCGCGCGGTCCGATCTTGGTACGAACGCCCGCGAGGGAGGCCGCCATGGTGGCGCTCGACATCCTGTCCGACCCGATCTGCCCGTGGTGCCTGATCGGCAAGACCCGTCTCGACCGCGCGGTCGAGCGCGTCGGCCACGACCCGTTCACCCGGCGCTGGCGCATGTTCCGGCTGAACCCCGACATGCCGCGCGAGGGCATGGATCGCCGCGCCTACCTCGACGCCAAGTTCGGCGGCCCCGAGCGCGCCGCGGCCGTCTATGAGACCATCGCCGAGACCGCGCGCGCCGACGGGCTCGACCTCGACCTGGGCGGGATCGCGCGCACGCCGCAGACCCTCGACGCCCATCGCCTGATCCGCTGGGCCGAGGTCGAGGGCGTCGCCGAGCCGGTCGTCGACGCGCTGTTCGACCGCTACTTCCGCCGCGGCCAGGACATCGCCGACCCGGCGCTGCTGGCCGACGTCGCCGAAGGGGCGGGTATGGAGCGCGCGGCGGTCGAGCGGCTGCTCGCGGGCGAAGCCGACGCCGAGGCGCTGGTCGAGGAGGAGAGCGCGGCGCGCGAGATGGGCGGCACCGGCGTGCCCTGCTTCGTGGTACAGGGCCGCTACGTGATCGAGGGCGCGCAGGACGCGGACACCTGGGCGCGGGTGATCGAGGAGATCGCCGAGGCGCTGGCCAGAGGCGACGCCGCGCCGAACGGGGAGGACACGCGATGATGATGCTGACCGAGACCTGCCGCGCCGTCGCGGCCCACCCGGCCCCCTGGGCGCTGATCGCCGCCCTGGTGCTGGCCGCGGTCTACGGCGTGATACACCTGCGCTACTGCCCGTTCGTGCGCGGCACGGCGAGGGTCTCGCGCACCGAGGCGCTCGCGCGGCTCGCGAGCCCCTGGATCGCGGGGCCGGCTTACGCGCTCATCATGATCGGGGGCATCGCGCTGATGCTGGCCGGGCTCGTCCTGATCGCGAACGCCGCCGAGCCGGTCGCGGCCTTCCTCACCCTGGCGCGCGGCATCGCGGTGGTGCAGGGCGCGCCGGTCTGGCTCCGGCTGCGCGAGGCCTACGACCGCGTGATCGCGGCCGAGGCCGAAGGGGCGGAGGCGGTCGCCTTCGCCCGCTCGCGGCTCGTCAACCTGCACCTCGCCGGCATCGCCACCGTGCTCGCGATCGCGGGCATGCTGGCGCTCGCGCTCACGGTGTTCTGAGGACGCCGACGCGCCGGTTTCGCCTGGCGGCCGGTCGCGAGCCTCGGCCTGTCGGCGGCTCGCGACGGCAACGGCTTCGAACCGGCCCACGGGGGCGCGTCAGGCCGCCTCCAGCCGATCGCGCCCGTGCGGCGCGTCGAGGTCGAGCGCGGGGCCGACGGGGACGATCCCGGTCGGATTGATGCTCTCGTGGCTCGCGTAGTAGTGATACTTGATGTGGGCGAGGTCCACCGTGGGCCGGATGGCCGGCATCTGGTACAGCTCGCGCGTATAGCCCGACAGCGCCGGATAGTCGGCGATGCGGCGGATGTTGCACTTGAAGTGGCCGACGTAGACCGCGTCGAAGCGGATCAGCGTCGTGAACAACCGCATGTCGGCCTCGGTCAGCCGATCGCCCGTCAGGTAACGCTTGGCCCGTAGACGCTCCTCCAGCCAGTCGAGCGTCTCGAACAGCGGATGCACCGCTTCCTCGTAGGCGTCCTGGGTCGTGGCGAAGCCGGCCTTGTACACGCCGTTGTTGACGGTGTGGTAGACGCGCTCGTTGACCGCGTCGATCTCCTCGCGCAAGTCGGCGGGGTAGTAGTCGTCGCGGTTGCCGGTGATCGCGTCGAAAGCCGAGTTGAACATGCGGATGATCTCGGCCGACTCGTTCGAGACGATCTTGCCCCGCTTTCTGTCCCAGAGCGTCGGCACCGTGACGCGGGTGGTCACGTCCGGCGTGTCCTCCAAGTAGATCTCGTGCAGATAGCGCTTGGCGAACAGCCGGTCGCCCGTGGCACCCTCGAAGTCGGTGCCGAAGTTCCAGCCGCCGTCCTCGCCCATGTAGGGGTGCACGACGTCGACGCCGATATGGTCTTCCAGCCCCTTCAGCCGGCGCATGATCAGCGCGCGGTGCGCCCAGGGGCAGGCGAGCGAGACGTACAGGTGATAGCGCCCGCTCTCGGCCGCGAAGCCGTCCTCGCCCGAGGGGCCGGCCGAGCCGTCGGCGGTGACCCAGTTGCGGAAGGCCGACTCCCAGCGCTTGAAGGCGCCGCCGGTCTTCTCGGTCTCGTAGCCCTGCGGCGTCCAGGCGCCGTCGATCAGCTTGCCCATGCTCTCGCCTCCTCGGTCGCGTCGGTCGACATGTTCGCCAAGTCGGCTCGCCAACGCGCCCGTTGAGCGGGCGTTCGGGCAAGACACCGTGCGCGGAAGTGGAAAGATGACGCCCCCTGCGACGATGCGGCGTGATCGGCTGTCACGCTCGGCAACAATGGGGGATGACAAGGCGTGACGTCGGGGTTATATGCACCGCCACACGCGCTGACAGGCGCATCTCCGCGACATCCGCGACCCTGATGGAGGAAGGTGCCATGTTCGACACCCGTCCCGGCTACGCGACGCCGCACGATACCCGGCGCGAGACCCCGCGCGAAGACGCGAGCCGCTGGCTCGAAGACCGCCGCCAGACCCGTACCGCCCGCGCACCGCGCCGGCTGCCGCAGAGCGTCGCGGCCTGAAGGCCGCGCTGGCGACTGTTCCGGCCCGAGGGCCGCGCTGACGACTATTCCATCCTGAAAACCGCGTTCTCGATTATCTGAGGCCCCGAGGGCCACGCTCCCGATTGTCCGAAGGCTTGTGAAGACCACTCCGGCGATCGACCGCACCTGAAAGCCGACAGACAGCCCCGGCGCCCGCCGGGAGAACATCGACGCGGGGCGCTCCGGCGACGGGGCGCCTTTTTTCGTGCGCGCACCGGGCCGCAGGCGCGAGACCGCGGCTCAGGCCGCCTCCACCTCCGCCAGCTTCGCGAGATCGCGCGCGATCGCGAAGGCGCCGCGGACCTTGTCCTCGTCCGACAACCAGTCGCGGCGCACCACGAGGCGGGTATCCTTGACCTTGGCGAGGCCGTCGTTGCGGCGGAGATACTCGGCGAGGCCGGCCGGGTTGTCGAAGCGGTCCTGACGGAACTGCACGGTCGCGCCCTTCGGCCCGGCGTCGAGCTTGGCGATGCCGGCACGGCGGCACATGGTCTTGACGCGCATGACCTTCATCAGCGTCTCGACCTCGGCGGGCGGCTTGCCGAAGCGGTCGTGCAGCTCGGCCGCGAAGCCCTCCAGCTCGCGCTTGGTCTCGAGCTCCGAGAGCCGTCGGTAGAGCCCGAGGCGCACGTCGAGGTCGGGGACGTAGTCCTCCGGGATCAGCACCGGCACGCCGAGGTTGATCTGCGGCGCCCAGGCGCCATCCTCCACGTCCTCGGCCGTGACCGTCTCGCCGGCGCGGAGCTTGGCGATCGCCTCCTCCAGCATGTCCTGGTAAAGCTCGTAGCCGACCTCCTTGATGTGGCCGGACTGCTCCTCGCCCAGGAGATTGCCCGCACCCCGCAGGTCGAGATCGTGGCTCGCGAGCGTGAACCCCGCGCCCAGGCTGTCGAGCGAGGCCAGCACCTTCAGCCGCTTCTCGGCCTGCGCGGTCATGGGCTTGCGCGGCTCGGTGGTGAAATAGGCGTAGGCGCGCAGCTTCGAGCGCCCGACCCGGCCGCGGATCTGGTAGAGCTGCGCGAGGCCGAAGTGGTCGGCGCGGTGGACGATCAGCGTGTTGGCCGAGGGGATGTCGAGGCCCGACTCGACGATCGTGGTCGACAGCAGCACGTCGTACTTGCCGTCGTAGAAGGCGTTCATCCTCTCGTCGAGCTGGCCCGCGGCCATCTGCCCGTGCGCGACGAGGTAGCTGACCTCGGGCACCTGCTCGGCGAGGAAGCGCTCGGCCTCGGGCAGGTCCTTGATGTGGGGCACGACGAAGAAGGACTGACCGCCGCGGTAGCGCTCGCGGAGCAGCGCCTCGCGGATGGTCACCTCGTCGAAGGGCGCGATGTAGGTGCGCACCGCGAGGCGGTCGATCGGGGGCGTCGCGATCACCGACAGCTCGCGCACGCCGGTCATCGCCAGTTGCAGCGTGCGCGGGATCGGCGTCGCGGTCATGGTCAGCACGTGCACGTCCGAGCGCAGCTGCTTCAGCCGCTCCTTGTGCTGCACGCCGAAGTGCTGCTCCTCGTCGATGATCAGGAGGCCGAGGTTGCAGAATTCGACCTGCTTGGAGAGGAGCGCGTGGGTGCCGACCACCACGGCGATCTCGCCCGACTTCAGGCCCTTGCGCGTCTCTGCCGCGTCCTTCGAGGAGACGAAGCGCGAGAGCTGGCGCACCTGGAGGCCGGTGCCGCGGAAGCGCTCGGCGAACTCCTTGGCGTGCTGGCGCGCGAGCAGCGTGGTGGGCGCGATCAGCGCCACCTGCAGCCCGGAGGCGGCGGCGACGTAGGCGGCTCTCAGCGCCACCTCGGTCTTGCCGAAGCCGACGTCGCCGCAGATCAGGCGGTCCATCGGCTTGCCGGCCGAGAGGTCTTCGAGCACGTCCTGGATCGCGCCGAGCTGATCCTCGGTCTCGACGTACGGAAAGCCTGCGCAGAACTTGTCGTAGCCGCCGGGCTCGGGCTCCAGCGCGTCCGCCTTCTTGGTATGGCGCTCGGCCGCGACCGCGATCAGGCGCTCGGCCATGTCGCGGATGCGGCTCTTCATCTTGGCCTTCTTGGCCTGCCAGGCGCCGCCGCCGAGGCGGTCCAGCTCGCCCCCCTCCTGGCCGTAGCGCGACAGGAGCTCGATGTTCTCGACCGGCAGGTAGAGCCTCGCGCCCCCGTGGTATTCGAGCACGAGGCACTCGTGGCCCGCGCCGCCCGCCGTGACGGTCTCGAGCCCCTGGTAGCGCCCGATGCCGTGCTCGACGTGCACGACCAGATCGCCCGGCATCAACGACTGCGCCTCGGTCAGGAAGTTCTCGGCGCGCTTGGAGCGCTTGCGCCGGATCAGGCGGGCGCCGAGCACGTCCTGCTCGGAGATCACCGTGCCCTCGCGCGCCTGGAAGCCGCCCTCAAGCGCCCAGACCATCAGCCTGATCGACCGGCCCGGACCGGGCTCGACGCCGCGCCAGTCGGCGACCGGCTCGACCTCGGTGACGCCCTGCTCGGCGAGCAGCCCCGTCAGCCGCTCGCGCGCGCCGTCGGAGTACGAGGCGATCACCACCGGTCCCTCGCGGCGCTTCGCCCGCAGATGATCGGCCAGCGTCGCGAAGACGTTGACCCCGTCCTGCTGGCGCTCGGGCGCGAAGGAGCGGCCCGGCCGCCCGCCCGCGTCGATCACCCCCGGCCCCGGCGAGGTGCGATGCGGCGTGAAGGCGCGCACCGCGCGCGCGTGCAGCGCCGAGGCCCAGGCGTCCTCGTCGAGGTAGAGAAGCTCGGGCGGACAGGGGCGCACGCCCCCCTGCCCTGCCACCTTGCCCGCGTCGAGGCGGGCCTGGTGGTGGTCGCGGATCGTCTCGAAGCGCGCGGCCCGCGCGGCGTCGGTCTGGTCGTCGAGCGTGACCGGCGCGCCGGCCAGGTAGTCGAACACCGTGTCCATCGCGTCGTGGAACAGCGGCGCCCAGTGCTCCATGCCCTGGTGCTTCCGCCCCTCCGAGACGGCGGCGTAGAGCGGATCGTCGAGCCGCGGCGCGCCGAAGATCTCGCGGTAGCGGCTCCGGAAGCGCTGGATCGAGGGCTGGTCGAGGATCACCTCCGAGGCCGGGGCCAGCTCGACGCGCTTGATCTTCTCGACCGTGCGCTGGGTCGAGGCGTCGAAGCGGCGCGCGGTCTCCAGCGTGTCGCCGAAGAAGTCGAGGCGCACCGGGTTGGCCGCGCCCGGCGGGAAGATGTCGACGATGCCGCCGCGCACGGCGAAGTCGCCGGGCTCGGTCACGGTCGAGGCGCGCGAGAAGCCCATGCGGGTGAGCCAGCCGATCAGGTCCTGCGTCTCGACGCGCTGGCCGACGCCGGTCACGAACGAGGCGTCGGCGAGCACCGACCGGGCCGGCACGCGCTGGGTCGCGGCGTTCAGCGTGGTGATCAGCACCGCCGGCCCTTTCGGCGGCGTGTGCGCGAGGCGCGCGAGCGTGGCCATTCGGCTCGCGGCGATCTCGGGGTTGGGCGAGACGCGGTCATAGGGCAGGCAGTCCCAGGCCGGGAAGTCGAGCACCGGCAGCTTGGGCGCCCAGAGCGCCAGCGCCTCGCGGAGCGAGGCGGCGCGGGCGTCGTCGCGGGCGACATGGATCACCGCCCCGCCGGCGCGTTCGGCGAGGTCGGCGATCAGCTTGGCGTCGTAGCCCTCGGGGGCGCCGCCGACGGTGACGCGGCCGGGCTGGAGCGGTTCGTGCTTATTCACGCGCGCGCAGCTAGCTCGCCTTGTGCGCCGCCGCAAGAGGCGGTCCCGTGCGACGTGAGGCGCGGGCCTCGCCCCGCCCTACGAGAAATCGAGCTTGTCGTCGAAGCCCGCGAAGGCGCGCTCGATCGTCGCCCCGTCCCCCGCGTCGAGCGTCGGCGGCGACCAGTCGGGCGGGCGGTCCTTCTCGACCACCGCCGCGCGCACGCCCTCGTAGAAGTCGGGGTGGCGCATGAAGAAGCGGGCGAGGTCGTACTCGAGGCGCATCGCGTCCTCGAAGTCCATCGCCGCGCCCCCGGCGAGCTGGCGGAACGCCACCGCCAGCGAGGGCGGCGACTTCTGCGCCAGCGTCTCGCGCGTCTCCTTGGCCCAGTCGTCGTCGCGCCCCTCCAACCGGTCGAGGATCGCGTCGAGCGAGCGCGCCGAGAACACCCGGTCGATCGCCTCCTGCTGCCTCAGGCCGTGTTGGCGGAGTTCGTGCTGCGGCCCCGGCGCGGGGGTCAGAAGCTCGATCTCGCGGCCCTCGGGCGGATGCTCCCAGCGCCCTTCGGCGAGCCAGTCGAGCTGCCAGTCGATCCGGTGCGAGGGCAGGTGGAAGTCGCAGACGCCCGCGAGCACCGCCTCCTCGCCCTTGAGGCGCGCCCCCGTCAGGCCGAGCCACATCCCCGTCGCCCCCGACAGACGGGGCAGGAACCAGGTGGCGCCGACGTCGGGAAAGAAGCCGATCCCGGTCTCGGGCATGGCGAAGACGGTGCGCTCGGTGGCGATCCTGACCGAGCCGTGGATCGACATGCCGACGCCGCCGCCCATGGTGATGCCGTCCATGATGGCGACGTAAGGCTTGGGGAAGCGCTTGATCGTCCGGTTCAGGCGGTACTCGTCGGCGTAGAAGGCATCGTTGGCGCTGCCTCGCTCGCCGCCCGGCCGCCCGGCCTCGTAGAGCGCGCGGATGTCGCCGCCGGCGCAGAAGGCGCGCTCGCCGCTGCCGACGATCGCGACCACCTCGACCGCCGCGTCGTCCGCCCAGGCGTCGAGCCGGCGCTTCAGCGCGCGCGCCATCGGCCCCGTCAGCGCGTTCAGCGCCTTCGGCCGGTTCAGCGTCACGAGCCCGAGCCGGCCCCGGCGCTCGAACAGGATGTCCTCGCCGGCCTCGTGCGCGTCTGTCATGGCGGCCTCCCTCGTGCCTTGTCGCTCGCGCGAACCTCGGCCTCGCCCACGCGGGGTCAAGTCGTCGCGCCGGCGTCGCGTTCGCCGCCCCGCTCCGGCGGGTCGGTTCGACGTCGTCGCCGTCGCGGGTCATCGGCGGAGAGGACGCCACGATCGGGTGCGGTGCGAACCCGGCCCGCGACCCCGTCCCGACCACGCTTGCCGCCGGGGCGCCCCGCATGGCAGCAACACGCCCGGACCCACGCGCAGGACCCGAGCCGCCATGCTGCCACCCGCCGCCTATCCCGCCGCCCGGCCCCGGCGCCTGCGCCGCACGCCCTGGATCCGCGCGATGGTGGCCGAGCACGCGCTCGACGTCGCCGACCTGATCTGGCCCTGCTTCGTGACAGAAGGGGAGGGCGCCGAGCCGATCGCCGCGATGCCCGGCGTCTCGCGCCTCGGCATCCCGCGCCTCGTCGAGGCGGCCGCCGAGGCGCGGGACCTCGGCATCGGCTGCGTCGCGATCTTCCCTCACACCGACCCGGCGCTGAAGACCGCCGGGGCGGAGGAGGCCTGGAACCCCGAGAACCTGGTCTGCCGCGCGACGCGCGCGGTGAAGGACCAGGTGGCCGACCTCGGCGTGCTGCTCGACGTGGCGCTCGACCCCTACAACGCCGACGGCCACGACGGTCTGGTGCGCGAGGGGATCGTCGCCAACGACGAGACGCTCGCCGCGCTCGAGCGCCAGACGCTGGTGCAGGCCGAGGCCGGCGCCGACATCCTCGGGCCGTCGGACATGATGGACGGGCGCGTCGGCGTCATGCGCGCCGCGCTGGAGCGCGAGGGCCACCACGACGTCGCGATCATGTCCTACGCGGCGAAGTACGCCTCGGCCTTCTACGGGCCGTTCCGCGACGCGGTCGGCTCGGGGACCGCGCTCAAGGGCGACAAGCGCACCTACCAGATGGACGCGGCCAACTCGGACGAGGCGCTGCGCGAGGCGGCCTCCGACCTCGCCGAGGGCGCGGACATGGTGATGGTCAAGCCGGGCATGCCCTACCTGGACATCTGCTCGCGCCTCAGCCGCGAGTTCTCGGTGCCGACCTTCGCCTACCAGGTGTCGGGCGAGTACGCGATGCTGAAGGGGGCGATGGCGGCGGGCTGGCTCGATCCCGAGCGCGGCATGATCGAGAGCCTGATGGCCTTCAAGCGCGCGGGCTGCGCGGGCGTGCTCACTTACTTCGCCCGCGACGCGGCGCGGCGCCTCGGGGCGGGCTGACGGGGAACGGGCCGACGGAGGACGGCATGGCGGGACGGAGGCGCCGGCGCGCTCAGGACCAGGGCGAGCGGCGGTCGCGACGCGAGAGCATCAGGACGCCGCCGAGCGTGGCGGCGGCGAGCACGAGCGAGAGGGGCGGCGTCGGCAGGCCTTCCTCGTGCACGCCGGCGGTGACCGCCTCCGCGCCGGCGCGCAGATCGCCCGTCGCGGTCAGATCGTGCTGCACTGCGGCGCCGGCCTCGTTCGTCTCCACCGGCACGGCGCGGGCGGGCACGGTCAGGGTCGCGGCCACACAGAAGGCGACGGCGATACGGCTCATGGCGCGCAATCCGGATGCTGCTTCGATGGCGCTACCGATGCGGGACTTTTGGGTGCGACGCAACAAGCGAATGACCTCTCATGTCCGATATTGAACGGACTCGATGGGCGTGACAGTTATACCTCACCGAACTGGCATCGAAAGAGGCAAACAGTGCGGAGAACTTGGACAAACGCGATCGCGTTCGGCACGGCCTGTCTCGCGCTGGCACTGCTCGCCGGATATCCCGATGCGGCTTCGGAGGGGCGACGCTTCGAGACCCGCGCCGGTTCCGTCACGGTCGAACGACTGGCCGGCGACCTCGACACGCCCTGGGCCGTCGCGCCCCTGCCCGGCGGCGGCGCGCTCGTCACCGAGCGGGGCGGCCGGCTCTGGCGCTTCGACGCCGACTGGCGGCGCACCGCGGTCGAGGGCGTGCCGGCGGTCTACGCCTCGAACCAGGGCGGGCTGCTCGACGTGACGCTCGCGCGCGACTTCGCGACGACGCGCACGCTGTTCCTGACCTACGCCGAGCCCGCCGAGGGCGGGGCGCGCACGGCGATGGCGCGGGCGACGCTCTCGGACGACGGCGCGCGGCTCGACGACCTGCGCGTGCTGTTTCGCCAGAGCCCGGTGCAGTCGGGGGGGCGCCACTTCGGCAGCCGCGTGCTGGAGGCCGAGGACGGCGCGCTGTTCGTGACCTTGGGCGATCGCGGCAACCGGCCCGGCGCGCAGGACCCGCAGGGCCATCTCGGCAAGGTGGTGCGCGTGGCCCGCGACGGCTCGGTGCCCGAGGACAATCCCTTCGCCGACGGCGCGGAGGCTCTGCCCGAGATCTTCTCGCTCGGCCACCGCAACGTGCAGGGCGCGGCCTTCGACGAGCAGGGCCGGCTCTGGACGCTCGCGCACGGCGCGCGCGGCGGCGACGAGGTCAACCTGGCCCTCGCGGGGCGCAACTACGGCTGGCCGGTGATCTCCTACGGGCGGCACTACTCGGGCGGCCGGATCGGCGAGGGCACCTCGAAGCCGGGGATGGAGCAGCCGAAGTGGTACTGGGACCCCTCGATCGCCCCCTCGGGCCTCGCGATCTACCAGGGCGACCGCTTCCCCGAGTGGCGGGGCGATCTGTTCGCGGGCTCGCTCAAGTTCGACCACATCGCCCGGCTGATCCGCGAGGGCGACCGGATCGTCGAGGAGGAAAAGCTGTTCGAGGACGCCTACGCGCGCATCCGCGACGTGGTCGCGGCGCCCGACGGCAGCCTGTGGTTCCTCGCCGAGGGCGACGGCGCGCTCTACCGCGCGACGCCCGCCGACGGGTCGTGAGGGCGGTCTTGCCGAGGCGCGGGGGCGGGCGCTAGGTCGGCGGCCATGACAGCGCCGCTCACGCCCCTCGCCGCCTCCCTGCCCGCCACCGTCCCCTTCGTCGGGCCGGAGCAGCAGGAGCGCGCGCGGGGACGCCCCTTCGCCGCCCGCATCGGCGCCAACGAGAGCGTGTTCGGCCCCTCGCCCCTCGCGGTCGAGGCGATGGCGCGCGCGGCGGCCGGGGGCTGGCGCTACCCCGACCCGACCAACCACGACCTGAAGGCCGCGCTCGCCGAGCGCCTCGGCACGGCGCCGGCCTCGATCGTGGTCGGCGAGGGCATCGACGGGCTGCTCGGCCTGATCGTGCGGCTGTTCGCCGGTCCGGGCGGGGCGGTCGTCACCTCGGCGGGAGCCTATCCGACCTTCAACTACCACGTCGCGGGCTTCGGGGCGCGGCTCGTCACGGTGCCCTACCGCGAGGACGCCGAGGACCCCGACGCCCTGGCCGAGGCGGCGCGGCGCGAGGACGCGGCGCTCGTCTATCTCTCGAACCCCGACAACCCGATGGGCAGCCATCTTCCCGGCGCGCGGATCGAGGCCATGCTGGACGTGTTGCCGGAGGGCTGCCTGCTGGTGCTCGACGAGGCCTACGCCGAGTTCGCCCCCCTGGACGCGCTGCCGGCGATCGCGCCCGAGGACCCGCGCGCGATCCGGCTGCGCACCTTCTCGAAGGCGTACGGGCTCGCGGGGCTTCGCCTCGGCTACGCCGTCGCCGCGCCGGAGACGGCCGCCGCCTTCGACCGGGTGCGCAACCACTTCGGCGTGAACCGCCTCGCCCAGGCCGCCGGCCTCGCGGCCCTCGCCGACACCCGCCACCTGGCCGCGGTGGTCGCGGCGACGGCGCCGGCCCGCGCGGAGATCGGACGCCTCGCCGCGGCCAGCGGGCTGACCGCCCTGCCCTCGGCCACCAACTTCGTCGCCGTCGACTGCGGCGCGGGCGGCGCGCGGGCCAGGCGCACGCTCGACGCCCTGCTCGCGCGCGACGTGTTCGTGCGCATGCCCGGCATCGCGCCGCTCGATCGCTGCGTCCGCATCGGCTGCGGCACCGAGGCCGAGATGGCGCTGCTGGCGGCGGCGCTGCCGGGCGCGGTCGAGGCGGCCGTGGCGATGGAGTGACGGACCGGTCGGGAGAATCCGGCTTCGCGCCACGGCCGGCCATCGCCGTCCGCGACGCCGTGCAGAAAGTGGCAGGCCCGGCGCGCGGGGCGCGCCGGGCCTGCCGAGGGCGTCCGCAGGTGAGGGGTCAGACGACGAAGCCGGGGATCGCCTCCTCGTCGGGCCGCGCGAGCGGGGCGGGGCGGGCGGACCGGCGCAGCCGCGCCTCGACCGCGCGTGCCGCGACGTAGAAGACGGGCGTGAAGAGCAGGCCGAACAGCGTCACGCCGAGCATGCCCGAGAACACCGAGACGCCGAGCGACTGGCGCATCTCCGCGCCCGCGCCGGTGGCGAGCGCGAGCGGCACCACGCCGAGGATGAAGGCGAGCGAGGTCATCACGATCGGGCGCAGCCGGGTGCGCGCGGCGTGGACGGCCGCGCTCCAGCGATCCATCCCCTCGTCCTCGGCCTGACGCGCGAACTCGACGATCAGGATCGCGTTCTTGGACGCCAGCGCCACCAGCACGACGAACCCGATCTGCACGAGGATGTCGTTGGCGAGCCCCGCGAGCCAGACGCCGGTGATCGCCGAGAGCAGCACCATCGGCACGATCAGGATCACCGCCGCCGGAAGCGCCCAGCTCTCGTACTGCGCGGCGAGCACGAGGAACACGAACAGCACCGCGAAGCCGAACACCAGCGCGGCCGTGTCCTCGGTGGTGCTCTCCTGATAGGCGAGTTCGGTCCACTCGTAGCCGACGCCGGCGGGCAGCACGCGGTCCGCGATCGCCTCCATCGCCGCCAGCGCCTCGGCCGAGGACACGCCCGGCATCGCCTGGCCCTGCACGGCGGCGGCCGGGTAGAGATTGTAGCGCGGCTGGCGCAGCGGGCCGGTGGCGTCCTCGAAGTCGGCGACCGCGCCGAGGGGGACCATGGCGCCCTCGCCCGAGCGGGTGCGGAGGCGCGCGATGTCCTGGGCGGTCTCGCGGAACGGCGCGTCGGCCTGGGCGATCACGCGGTAGGTGCGGCCGAACAGGTTGACGTCGTTGACGTAGGCCGAGCCGAGGTAGACCTCCAGCGCCTCGTTCACGTCCCCGACGGCGACGTCGAGCATCTCGGCGCGCTCGCGGTCGATCGCGGCGAAGACGCGCGGCGTCGCGGTCGAATAGAGCGAGAACACGCCGGCCAGACGCGGGTCGGCGTTGGCCTCGGCCGCCACCGCGCGGGCGGCCGCCTCCAGCGCCTCCGGCCCGACCCCGCCGCGGTCCTGGAGCATCATCTTGAAGCCCCCGCCCGTGCCGATGCCGCGCACCGGGGGCGGCGCGATCACGAAGATCGCGGCGTCGCGGATCGAGGCCATGCGCGTCTGCGCCTCGGCCAGCACCTCGGCCGCCACGACCCCCTCGGCCTCGCGGTCCTCGAAGTCGGTGGTGGTGAAGAAGATCACGCCGGTGTTGGCCTCGGTGGTCAGCGTCGCGCCGTTGAGGCCGGTGAAGACGGCGGCGTGCTCGACGCCCTCGATGTCCAGAAGCTCGCCCGTGGCGCGGCGGATCACCGCGTCGGTGCGCTCGAGCGAGGCGCCCGGGGGGAGCTGGACCACGGTGACGTAGTAGCCCTGGTCCTGCTCGGGGATGAAGCCGGCCGGCACCTCGGAGAACCGGTGGTCGGTCAGCAGCAGCAGTCCGCCGAACAGCGAGAGCATCACCACCGGCAGGCGCACGAGGCGGGCGGTGGCGAGCGCGTAGCCGTCCGAGGCGCGCTCGAAGCCGCGGTCGAACTTCGACAGCACCCACACGACGGGGCGCATCAGCAGGCCCGGCCGCGCCGTCCCGTGCGGGCGCAGCAGCATCGCCGCGAGCGCGGGCGAGAGGGTCAGCGAGACCAGGAGCGAGATCGCGGTGGCCGCGGTGATCGTCACCGCGAACTGGCGGTAGAACTGGCCCGAGAGCCCGGCGACGGCGGCCGTGGGGATGAACACGGCCGCGAGCACGAGCGAGGTGGCGACGAGCGCGCCCGAGACCTCGCTCATCGTGCGCTTGGCCGCGGCACGGGGCGCGAGGCCGCCCCGGATGTGCTTCTCGATGCCCTCGACCACGATGATCGCGTCGTCGACCACGATGCCGACCGCGAGCACGAGGCCGAACAGCGACAGGTTGTTGATGGAGTAGCCGAGCGCGGCCATCACCGCGAAGGTGCCGACGAGGCTGACGGGGATCGCCAGGATCGGCGTCACCGCCGCGCGCCAGGTGCCGAGGAACAGGAGCACCACCGCGACCACCAGGATCACCGCCTCGATCATGGTGGCGACCACCGCGTCGATCGAGGCCTGGATGAACTCGGTCGGGTTGTAGATCACGTCGTAGCCGAGCCCGTCGGGGAAGTCGGCCGAGAGCGTCTCGACCTCGGCCAGCACCTCGGTGGCGGTGGCTAGGGCGTTGGTGCCGGGGCGCTGGTTGACCACCATCGCTACGGCCGGCTTGTCGTCGAGGTAGGCGCGGGTGGCGTAGTCGGCCGCGCCGAGTTCGACGCGGGCGACGTCGGCGAGGCGCACGATCCGCCCGCCCTCGGCGCGCTTGACGATGATGCGCTCGAACTGGGCGGGGTCCTCGAGGCGTCCGGTGGTCTCGACCGACAGCTCGAAGGCGCTCGCCTCCGGCGTCGGCTGCTGGTTCAGCCGCCCGGAGGCGATCTGCGCGTTCTGCGCCCGGATCGCGGCCAGCACCTCGCCGGGGGTCATGTCGAGGGCGGCGATGCGCTCGGGGTCGAGCCAGACCCGCATGGCGTAGTCGCGCGCGCCGAACAGCTGCACGTCGCCGACGCCTTCGAGGCGGGTCAGCCGGTCGCGCACCCGCTGCGCCGCCTCGGTGATGAACAGATCGTCGCGCGAGCCGTCGGGCGAGAACATGTGCACGACGAGCAGCAGATCGGGCGAGGCCTTGCGCGTGACCACGCCGAGGCGGCGGACCTCCTCGGGCAGGCGCGGCTCGGCGATGGCGACGCGGTTCTGGACGAGCACCTGCGCTTGGTCGAGATCGGTGCCGATCTCGAAGCTGACCGTGATCGTCAGGTTGCCGTCGCCGGTCGCCTGCGAGGCGAGGTAGATCATCCCCTCGACGCCGTTGATCTGCTGCTCCAGGGGCGTCGCCACGGTCTCGGCGATGGTCTCGGCCGAGGCGCCGGGATACTGCGCGGTCACCTGAACGGTGGGCGGGGCGACCTCGGGATACTGCGCCACGGGCAGCGTCAGGTAGGCGAGCGCGCCGGTGATGGTCAGGAAGGCGGAGACGACGATCGCGAAGACGGGGCGGTCGATGAAGAATTGCGGGAGTCTCATTTCAAGTATCCTCACCTGTGGGGTCGGCCGCGTCTCAGCGGGCGGCGACCCGTGTCCGCGGTTCCCGCGCGTCCACGCGCGCGCCTTGGCCGAGCGCGTGCAGGGCGCTGACCGCGACCCGCTCGCCCGCCGCCAGGCCCGTCTCGACGATGCGCAGCCCTTCGGCGCGCTCGCCGAGCGCGACGGCGCGGCGCGTCACGGTGCCGTCGTCGGCCACCACCCAGACCGCCTTGCCGGGGCCGTCCGAGACCACCGCGTGCTCGGGGATCAGCACGGTCTCGGCCGCCTCGGCGGTGACGAGGCGCAGCCGGCCGAACATGCCCGGCGTCAGGAGCCCGTCGGGATTGGCGAGCACCGCGCGGCCGCGGATGGTCCCCGTGGCGCGGTCGAGGCGGTTGTCGACGAAGTCGATGGCGCCCTCGTGCGCGAAGTCGGGCTCGTCGATCAGCCGCACCGCGACCGGGGTCGTGCCGGCGCGCTCGCGGAGATCGGTGCCTTCGGTCGCGCGCAGGTAGTCGAGATACTGCCGCTCGGTCGCGTCGAACACGAAGTGGATCGGGTCGAGCGAGACGATGGTGGTGAGGACCGCGCCGGCGGCGCCGGCGGCGATGAGGTTGCCGGGGCTGACCGCGTCGTCCGAGATCCGGCCCGTGACGGGGGCGTGGATGCGGGTGAAGTCGAGGTCCAGCCGGGCGCGGTGGGCGGCGGCCTCGGCGGCGGCGATGGCCGCCCCGGCCGCCTCGGCCGCCTGCACCGCCTCGTCGAGCACCGCCTCGCTGACATGACCGCCGTCGCGCAGCCGCTGCTGGCGGGTCAGCTCGGCCTCGGCCAGGCGCCTGGCCGCGCGGGCTTCGGCGACGCGGGCCTCGGCCTCGGCGAGCGCCGCCTCGAACGGGCGCGCGTCGAGGGTGAACAGGAGGTCGCCGCGCTCGACGATCTGGCCCGGGCGGAAGTGGACGGCGTCGAGCCGGCCCTCGACGCGGGCGCGCACGGCGATCTCGTCGGCCGCCTCGAAGCGGCCGGTGAAGGCGTCGAAACGGTCGATCGCGTGCGCCTCGGCGGCGACCACGTCGACCACCGGCGCGGGGGGCGCGGACCCGTCGGCGGGCGCGGCGGCCTCGGCCGGGGCGACGAGGGCGGGCAGACCGAGGGTGGCGAGGTCGAAGCGTTCGGCCCCGTACAGGATCCCGCCGAGCGCCAGCGCGCCGAGCGCCGCGCCTGAGAGGAGGGTCGTCGTCTGTCTCATCGGATCGGTTCCTTGGCTGGGGCCGCACCGGGCGCGGCTCGCGTCACGGCGGGGAAGCTGGCGGCGGGGCCGGACGGCGGGTAGGCCCGTGGCGGTGGCCTCACCGTTTCCTCGAGGTTGACGATCGGGCCGGACCGGCCGACGCCGCCGGGCCCGGGCCGGCGGCGGCGCGAGGGGGCGGGGGCATCAGCGCGCGGGCGCGGCCGGGGCCGGCGGCGGCACGGACGCGCGCTCCTTGGCGGCGTCGCGGGTCTCGCGCTCGGCGGCGGCGGCCTCCGGCTCGGCGCCGACGAAGGCGCGCATGAAGCCGGGCATCTCGTAGCCGGGCGCACCGGCGCGTGCGGCGGCCCATTCCCGGTCGAGCCGCTCCATCTGGCCGCGCACGGGGCTGCCGGCCTCGGCGGGCAGCGCGGTCGCGGCGATGGCGAGGGCGGCGGTGGCGATGATGCTGCGCATGGGTCTCTCTCCTTGCGTCCGGCGCCGACGACCGGAGATCGGCGTCGGCATGGCGCTCAGATGGGAGGCCGCCCGCGTCGGATTAGCGCCGCGCGGGGACGGACAGCGTTGCCTTCAGGTGGACGATGGCGCGGCCGGGACGGCGGGCGCCTCGGCGAAGCGGGGCGGATCGGCCACGAGGAAGTCCACGAACGCGCGCACGCGCGGCGCGACCAGCCGGCGGTCGAGGTAGACGATCGAGTAGGGAAAGCGCCCCATCCGGCGGTGGGCCAGCACCTCGACGAGCCGGCCGGAGGCGAGCGCGTCCACCGCGAGGAAGCTCGGCAGCTGCACGAGGCCGATGCCCGCCTCGGCCGCCTGCGCCATCGCGTCGATGCTGTTGGCGATCAGGACCGGCGACAGCGTGCGCCGCACGGTCTCGCCGTCCACGTCGAACAGGAAGGGGAAGAACCGGCCCGTGTTGCGGATGCGGTAGTGGATCGCGCGATGCGCGTCGAGCGCGTCCACGTCCGCCGGCGCGCCGTGTCGGTCGAGGTAGTCGGGCGCCGCGCAGGTGTAGACGCGGTCGTCGAACAGCTTGCGCGCCACGAGCTGCGGGCTGTCGCCGAGCGTGCCGATGCGGATGGCGACGTCGACGCCCTCGGCCGCGAGGTCGACCTGGCGGTCCTCGAAGGACAGCTCCACCTCCACGTCGCGATAGCGGCACATGAAGGCGAGCACCCGCTCGGTCAGCCAGACGCGGCCGAACACGGCCGGCGCCGAGATCACGAGCCGGCCCTTGGGGCTCTCCAGGCTGTCGGCGAACTCGGTGGTCAGCGCCTCGGCCGCCTCCAGGAGCCGGCGCGCGCCGTCGAGCAGGCGCTCGCCCTCGACGGTGAGCGCGACCGAGCGGGTGGTGCGGGTGAGGAGCTTGGCGCCGAGTTCCTCCTCGAGGCGCATCACCGCCTTCGAGACGGCCGAGGTCGACAGCCCGAGGCGCTTGGCGCCTTCGGCGAAGCCGCCGGCCTCGGCCACCTGCACGAAGGTCGCGAGCGTGCTCAGGCTGTGGATGATCCTCTCCGTTCCCCGCGCCCGACGACCGCCTCAGGATAAGGCGATCCGGACGCCGGCGACAATCGTCGAGCGCCGGCCGTCGCCTCGACCGCGGGAGGCCGAGGGGAGGACGGCCCGCACGTCACGCCGCGCGCCGTCGCAGCCCTTCGGCGACCTCGATCACGTTGCCCTCCGGGTCCCGCACGAAGCCGACGCGGCGCTCGTAGGACGTGCCGTCGAGCGGATAGGTCGCCGCCGCGACGAAGGTCTCGACGCCCTCCGCCTCCAGTCCGACCAGGGCCGCGTCGACATCCTCGACCACGAGGCAGAGATGGCCGTAGCCGGTGCGGGCGAAATGCTCGGGGAAGCTCTCGGGCGCCGGCAGGCCGATCCCGTCGGCGTCGGCCTCGACCAGCTCGAAGCGCAGGTCTCCGATCGAGAGGTAGGCGAGGCGCTTGCCGTCGAGGGCGGCGACGCGCCAGGCGATCTCGAGCTCGAAGCCGAGGCGCTCGCGGTACCACGCGAGCATGGCGTCGAAATCGCGCACGTTCAGCGAGACGTGGTCGAGGCGCGCGCCCGCGAGCGCGCCCGGCACGGCGCGCGCCGGCGGCACGGCGAGCGGCTGCAGGCCGGCGGCGGCGACGGTGGCGGCGGCGAGGCCGAAGAAGCGGCGGCGGTCCATGTCGGGGCTCCTCGTGGCGGGATCAGGCGCCGGCGGCGCCGACGAGCGCCCAGGCGGTCAGGTTCTCTTCGAGATGCGCGATCCGCGTCGTGCCGGGGATCGCGACGATGTTGGGCGAGCGCGCCATCAGCCAGGCGAGCGCCTCGCGCGGGGCGAGGCTGGCACCGGGCCGCATCGGATGCGCGCCGAGCGGGCCGTAGGGGACGAAGGCGATGCCGAGCCGGGCGGTGTGGTCGACGAGGTCGTCGCCGTCGGTCTCGCTCGCGTTCAGCCGGTTCTGCACGCTCGCGATCGGCGCGACGGCGCGCGCGCGGTCCAGCTCGGCGCGGGTGACGTTCGAGAGGCCGATATGGCGGATGCGTCCCGCCGCCCGCGCGTCGGCGAGCGCCTCGACCGAGCGCTCGATGGCGACGGTCGGGTCGACACGGTGGAGCTGGAACAGATCGATCCGGTCGCGGCGCAGGTTCGCGCGGGCGCGCTCGATCTGCCGGGCCAGCCGCTCGGGCGAGCCGTCGATCACGATCTCGACCGAGCCGTCGGCGCGGACGCGCTTGTCGACGCCGCCCTTGGTGGCGAGCACGGCGTCCGTGTCCCCGAGCGCCTGACCCAGCAGACGGTCGGCATGCTCGGGGCCGTAGGCGAAGGCGCCGTCGAAGAAGCGCACGCCGAGGGCGTGGGCGCGGCGCAGAAGGGCGAGGCCGCCCTGCCAGTCGGCGAAGGGGCCGGCGTTGCCCGGCTGGCCGGTCAGCCGCATGGCCCCGAAGCCGAGGCGGGGCACGGCGAGGTCGCCGCCGAGGGGAAAGGTGCGGGCGATGGGGGCGTGGTCGAGCATGGCGTCCTCCGTGGTCCGGGGCGAGCGCGCCGCTCGCCGATGGACGCGAAGGTGGCCCGTGGCGCGCACCCTCGGTAGCCGCACGGCACGGGCTTTTGTTATACGCCGGACGCATGAGCCAGCCGCACGACCGCCTGACGCTGCTTCGGACCTTCGCGCGTATCGCCGAGCGCGGCTCGATCAGCGCGGCCGCGCGCGATCTCGGGCTCAGCCAGGCGAGCGCGAGCCGTCAGCTCGCCGCCCTCGAGCGCCGCCTCGGCGCCCGGCTCGTCGCGCGCACGACGCACGACCTCGCGTTGACCGAGGCGGGGCGGGCCTGCCTCGCCGAGGCGCGCGGGCTGCTGGCCGGGTGGGAGGCGCTGGCCGAACGCTTCGACGAGGGCGAGGGCGCGCTCCGCGGCCGGCTCAAGGTGATCGCCCCCGTCGCTCTCGGCCAGCTCGCGCTGGCCGAGGCGGCGGCGCGCTTCGTGCGCGCCCATCCGGGGATCGGCTTGCGCTGGCTGCTCGACGACGGCGCGGTGCGCATGGCCGAGGCGGGCGCCGATCTCTGGCTCAGGATCGGGCCCGTGCCGGACGAGACGCTCGTGGTGCGCCCGCGCGGCCGGGGCGAGCGCCTCGTCGTCGCGGCGCCAGGACTGGTGGCGGCGGTCGAGCCGCGGGCGCTCGGCGCCGCGCCCTGCGTCGCGGTCGAGCCGTTCGAGGGAACGCGCATCCCCCTCGCCGCCACGGACGGACGGGAGAGCGTGCTTGCCGTGGCGGCGTCGCTCTCGACCGACAATATCGTCGCCGCACGGGCGGCGGTGCTCGCGGGCGCCGGCTGGGCGGTGCTGCCGCGCTGGTTCGTCGATGCCGACCTCGCGGCCGGCCGCCTGAGCGACGTCCTGCCCGACTGGCGCGCGCCGACGCTCGCGCTCAACGCGGCGCTGCTGCCGGGGGCGCGGAGGCCGCGTCGGCTCGCGGCCTTCCTCGATCACATGGCCGAGGCGGTGCGCGCCATGCCGGGGATCGCACCGCCGGGCTGATCCGGAGCGTCGGAAGGCGGGAAGGGGCCTGCCCCGTCGCCCGCCGCCGCCTCGGCGGACGGCAGCCCCCGCAGGTGGCCCGGGCGCCCGCCGCGCGCCTGCCTCGCGCCCTCCCCGGACAACGGCGTTCCGAGGCGACGCCGGGGTCCAGCGGTCTTCTTCGCGCGCCCGCGCGCGTCCTTTCCAGCGCGGGCTCGGCCGTCGGTCGTGAGAGGGGCGGTGGCGTACGTCGCGGGCGGCCATCGGGCCCGACGGCGCTCCCCCTCTCCTCAACATCGCTTCCGCGCCTCCGGGAGCGTCGCGGTCGTCCTGCGTGCCGCAGCCCGTCCGATCGGATAACGATCCCGAGGCTCGGCTCGTCGCGCTCGCACGCCCCGACGACGCGCCGTCGTCGGGGCCCGATCCGGCTCGACGCGGGCTGGGCGGCGTCGCGCGCCGTTCTCGCCATGCCGGAAGCGATCCGCGAGCGCGTTCCCGCGCATCGGCGCCGCCGGACCGCGGCGGCCGCGTCGGTCGGGAGCGTCCGATCCGTCGTCAGCGACGGGTCGCCGGCGACCCTCGCCGCGGCGCCCCCCTCGCCGATCGGGCTCCATCGGGTGTCGCGGCCGGGCCGCCCACCGGGCGCCCCTCCCCTCTCAGAGCCGCACCGCCTGCCCCTCCTCCACCCGGCCCCGCCGGTCCGGGCGCAGCGCCGCATAGAGCACGTGGTTGCGCCAGCGGCCGTCGATCTGGAGATAGGCCTGCGCCACGCCCTCGTACTTGAAGCCGCAGCGCTCCAGCAGCGCGCGCGAGGCGCGGTTGTCGGGCAGCGACGCGGCTTCCAGCCGCGAGAGGTCGAGCGGGCCGAAGGCGTGGGCCACCAGCGCGTCGAGCGCCTCGCGCATGTAGCCCTGCCGGGCGAAGGGCGCGCCGGTCCAGTAGCCGAGCGTGCCGGCCTCGGCCGGCTCGCGGCGGATGTTCGACAGCGTCAGCCCGCCGACGACCGCCTCGTCCTCGCGCCGCGTCAGGAACAGCGCGACCGCCTCGCCCTGGCGCAGGCCCCGCTCGGCCCAGAGCACGCGGTTGCGAAACGCCCGGTAGCTCAGGTGGTCGCGCGACCAGGTCGGCTCCCAGGGCTGAAGGAAGGCGTGGCTTTCGCGGCGAAGCCGCACCCAGGGCTCGAAATCGGTCAGCTCCGGCAGGCGGAGCACCAGCCGCTCGGTCTCGATCTCGAGCCGCCGGCGGGGGCGGCGCAGGAAGGACACCGCTCGCTCAGGCGGCGAGACGTCGGGCCAGCGCCTCCGCGCCTTCCGCCCGCGCGACGGGACCGTAGAGGGCGAGGGCGGGCGGCACGGCCAGGAAGCCCGTGATCGCCCGACGCGCGCTCGCGAGATCGACCGCCTCGATCCGCTCCAGCGTCTCGGCGATCGGCACGGCGCGGTCCCAGACCGCGACGCTGGCCGCCAGCCGCTCGGCGCGCGAGGACGCGCCCTCGACGCCCATCAGGAGCCCGGCGCGCACCTGGGACTTGGCGCGCCTCAGTTCGGCTTCGGAGAGGTCGTCGCCCGCGCGGTGCAACTCATGCGCGGTCAGCGCGATCAGCCCCGGCAGGTCGGTGCCCGAAGTGCCGGCGTAGACGGTCAGGATGCCGGTCTCCTCGTGGGCGGCGGCCTGGGCGAAGATGGTGTAGCAGAGCCCGCGCTTCTCGCGCGCCTCCTGGAACAGCCGCGAGGACATGCCACCCCCGAGCGCGGTCGCCGCGATTTGCGAGGCGTAGTGGCGCTCGTCGCGAAAGCCCGGCGCCTGGAGCCCGAGGGCGAAGTGCGCCTGCTCGAGCGGTCGGTCGACGCGGTACTCGCCGCCCGAGAAGGCGGCCGGCACGAGCGCGTCGGTCCGGCCGCGCGCCATGTCGCCGAACAGGCGCTCGGCGAGCGTCAGGATGGCGTCGTGGTCGACGTCGCCGGTCGCGGCGAGCACCATGCGCTCGGGGCGGTAGTGCGCGTCGACGAAGGCGCCGAGATCGGCGGGCGCGAAGCCGGCGACGCCCTTCGCGGTGCCGAGGATCGGCCGCCCGAGCGCCTGGCCGGGATAGGCGGTCTCCTGGAGCCAGTCGAAGATGATGACGTCGGGGGTGTCGGCGGCCTGGCCGATCTCGGAGAGGATCACGCCGCGCTCCAGCTCCATCTCGCCCTCGTCGAGGGCGGGGCGGCGCAGGATGTCGGCGATGATGTCGAGCGCGCGGGGCACGTCCTCGGCCATGACGCGGGCGTAGTAGGCGGTGCGCTCGCGCGAGGTGTAGGCGTTCAGGTGCCCGCCCACGTCCTCGATCTCCTCGGCGATCGCCTGCGCGTCGCGCGTGGCGGTGCCCTTGAAGGCCATGTGCTCGAGGAAATGGGCGACGCCGTTCTGGCTCGGCGTCTCGTGGCGGCTTCCGGCCTCGATCCAGACGCCGACGCAGGCCGAGGCGATGCCCGGGATGCGCTCGGTGGCGACGCGAAAACCGTTCGACAGACGCGAGACCGCTGTGTCGGTATCTCTCACGGGATGCTCCTCAGGCGCCGACGGCGCAGCGCTCGCGGATGGCGGCCTGCACGGCGACGAGATCGTTGGCGACCCGGGCGACGCGCTCGGGCCGGGCGTAGAGATCGGCGAGGTGGGCCGGCAGCGCGGGATGCTGCCCGCAGGCCTCGACCACCGCGTCGGGGAACTTGGCAGCATGGGCGGTGGCGAGCGTGACCATCGCCTCGGAAGGGTCGCGCCGGCACTCGCGCGCGGCGTGGACGCCGATCGCGGTGTGCGGGTCGATCACCTGCCCCGTCTCGCGCGCGATGCGCTCGATGGTGGAAAGCGTGGTCGCGCGGTCCGAGCGCGCCGAGGCCCAGCCCCCGGCCAGCCGCTCGCGTGCGCCTCGGGGTAGGCTCACACGGCCGCTCTCGCGGCTCTCGGCCATGGCGCGCGCGGTCGCCCGCCCGTCGCGGCCCATCAGCTCGAACAAGAGCCGCTCGAAGTTGGAGCTGACCTGGATGTCCATCGACGGCGCCACAGTCGGCTCGACCGCGCGGGTCTCGGCGATACCGCCGGTCATGGCGCGATGGAGGATGTCGTTCTCGTTGGTGGCGACCACCAGCGTCGAGATCGGCAGCCCCATGCGCCGCGCCACCTCGCCCGCGAGCACGTCGCCGAAGTTGCCGGTCGGCACGCTGAACGACACCGGCCGCTCCGGTGCGCCGAGGGCGGCGGCGGCGGTGAAATAGTAAACCACCTGCGCGAGCACCCGGCCCCAGTTGATCGAGTTGACCGCGCCGAGCGCCACCTCCGCGCGGAAGCGCTCGTCGGCGAACATCGCCTTCACGAGCGCCTGGCAGTCGTCGAAGGTGCCCTCGACCGCCAGCGCGTGGACGTTGGGCTCGGAGGGCGTCGTCATCTGCCGGCGCTGCACGTCCGAGACCCGGCCGTGCGGGTAGAGCACCACGACGTCGACCCGGTCGAGCCCGCGAAACGCCTCCATCGCCGCCGAGCCGGTGTCGCCCGAGGTCGCGCAGACGATGGTCGCGCGGCCGCGGCGGCGCGCGAGGATGTCCTCGAACCACCGCGCGACGATCTGCATCGCGAAGTCCTTGAAGGCGAGCGTCGGGCCGTGGTGCAGTTCCAGGAGCCAGTCGGCCGGGCCGACCTGGACGAGCGGCGCCCGGGCGGGGTGGCGGAAGACGGCGTAGGCGCGCTCGATCAGCCGTGCGAGACCCGCCTCGTCGTAGGCGTCGCCGACGAAGGGGCGCATGACGCGCAGCGCCGCCCGCTCGTAGGGCTGGCCGCGGAGCGCCGCGATCTCGTCCGGTTCGAGGCGCGGGAAGCGCTCGGGCCAGTAGAGCCCGCCGTCACGGGCGAGACCGGTCAGCACGGCGTCCTCGAAGCCGAGGATCGGCGCGTCGCCGCGCGTGCTGATGTATCGCATCGAACCGACTCTCCCTTGTCCTCGACCCTGTCTAGCGCAGCGCCGGGCAGGCTGTATAGCGAGCCGCGCCGGCTTCGGTGGATGGGCCCTGTACCCGCGCGGGGTCCGGCCATACGCCGCTCCGGCGACGGGAGGCGCGGACGACCCGCGGCCGCGGGACCTCTCAGGCCGGGCGCTCCTCCGGCGGGGTCGGACCGCCGTGGCGCAGGCGCGAGACGGCCCAGCCCGTCGACATCACCGCCCAGACGAGGCCGAGCAGCCACCAGGTGATCGCGTAGCCGAGATGGTTGTTGCGCAGATCCACCGTCAGCGGCTGCGGCACCGGCGAGCGGGTCTCCGGCCCCGGCGTCGGCGTCTCGGCGACGAGCAGCACCGGCTCGACGTCGAACACGCGCTCGTAGACGTCCAGATCGCGCGCGATCCAGACGTTGTCGCGCTCGCCGAAGGCCGGCGACTGCGGGTCGTCGGGAAAGCGCAGCGCGCCGGTGAGGGTGACCGTGCCCTCGGGCGCCGGAATCTCGCGCACGGCGCGGCCGCCCACGTTCTTGACCTCGGCCGGCACCCAGCCGCGCGAGACCATGATGCGCCGGCCGTCCTCGGTCACGAAGGGCTGGATGATCCGGTAGCCCGCTGCCTTGTCGAGCGTGGCGAGCAGCGGCGCGTCCGGGTGGCCGTGCGCGCCGTCCTCGCCCGGGAAGCGGCCGGCGACGCGGACGCGCAGGAACTCGTGCTCGCCTGCCGTCGGGTCGGACGGCAGCGCGCTCGGCTCGGCCGAGAGCCGCGCCCGGAGCTGGTCGATCAGACCCAGCTTCCAGTCGAGACGGTCGAGCTGCCACAGGCAGAGAAGGCCCAAGGTCGCGGTGCCCGCGACCCCGAGAAGCACGGGCGCCGCGAGGCGGCGCAGCCGATCGGTCATGGTCGGCTCAGACGCCCCAGACGTAGATGCCGGCGAACAGGAACAGCCAGACCACGTCGACGAAGTGCCAGTACCAGGCGGCGGCCTCGAAGCCGACGTGCTTGTCGGACGTGAAGTGGCCGGCGCGCGCCCGCATCAGGCAGACGGCGAGGAAGATGGTGCCGACCAGCACGTGGAAGCCGTGAAAGCCCGTGGCCATGTAGAACACCGCGGCGTAGATGCCGTCGGAGAAGGCAAACATCGCGTGGCTGTACTCGTAGGCCTGGAACATCGTGAAGATCGCGCCGAGCGCCACGGTCGCCATCAGGCCCCAGATCAGGTCGTTGCGCTTGCCCTCGATCAGCGAATGGTGCGCCCAGGTGACCGTGCAGCCCGAGAGCAGCAGGATCACCGTGTTCATGAACGGCAGCTCCCAGGCGTTGAAGGTGACGATGCCCTCGGGCGGCCACTGCCCGACCGGCAGGTCGAGCGTCGACTGCGTCGCGCCTTCGATGTCGGCGACCGGGAACAGCGCGTGCTTGAAGAACGACCAGAACCAGGCGGCGAAGAACATCACCTCGGAGATGATGAACAGGATCACGCCGTAACGCAGGCCGATCTGGACGACGGGGGTGTGGTCGCCCGCGCGGCTCTCGGCGACGACGTCGCGCCACCAGCCGAAGGCGACGTAGAGAGTGCCGAGGAAGCCGACGATCAGGATGATCGGCGAGGTGCCCTTCATCGCCAGGATGCCGCCGATCAGCATCACGAAGGCGCTGACGGCGGCGTAGAACGGCCAGGGGCTCGGCGGGATGATGTGGTAGGGATGGTTCTTCTCGTGGGCCATGGGTCGGCTCCTCCCCCGCGCTCGCGCGTTCAGTTCACGGATCCGTCGAGCGCGGCGGTCTCGCCGCCGAGCCCGGTCTGGTCGTCGCTCTCGTAGAAGGTGTACGACAGCGTGATGGTATGGACGTCCTCGGTCTCGGGATCGTCCACGATTGCGGGATCGACGTAGTAGGTGACCGGCATGCGCACGCTCTCGCCGGGCTGGAGCACCTGCTCCTCGAAGCAGAAGCAGTCGACCTTCACGAAGTAGGCCCCGACCGAGTAGGGCGCGACGTTGTAGCTCGCATGACCCCGGATGGGCCGGTCGGTCGGGTTGTGGGCGGTGTAGAAGGCGAGGCCGACCTCGCCGATCCGGACCTCCTGGCGGGTCTCTTCAGGCTCGAAGGTCCAGGGCATGGCGCGGGTGACCGAGGCGTCGAAGCGCACGGCGATGGTCCGGTCGATCGGCTCGACCGCCTCGCCGGGGCGCGCGGTCTGGGTGGTGCCGCCGAAGCCGGTGACGCGGCAGAACAGGTCGTAGAGCGGCACGGCGGCATAGGCCATGCCGAGCATCCCGAAGGCGACGCCGACGAGCGGGATCGCCTTCTTCGCGAGATCCTTACGCTGAGCCATGGGCCTCCTCACTCGGTTGCGGGGTCGGTGGCGGGGCCTGCGGGCGCCTCGTCGGGGCGGACCAGCTCGCGCAGGTCCCAGGCGCCGCCCTGCTGGCCGGTCGGGTTGCCGACCATGCCCGGCCCCTCGCCCATCTTCACCACCGTGATCGCGAACAGCATGACCACGAGCGCGATCAGCGCGACCAGCACGCCGAGGTTGCGCCCGCGCCGGCGGCCGTGAAGCTCGTGGTCGCGCTTGAAGGACGTCTGCGCCAAGCGGTCCCCTCCGAGAGTCAGAACAACGGCGGCAGCACGCGTCCGCCGAGCGCCGCGCCGAGGCCGGCGTCGAGGATCACCGCGGCGAACAGCGCGAACAGATAGGCGATCGAGAAGCCGAACAGCCGCTTCTCGGCCGCGAAGCGGTCGGCCACGGCCTCGGCTTCCGAGCGGCGCGCGATCAGCCAGGCGAGGCCGAGGAAGCGCCCGCTCATCGCCACGGCGGTCGCGAGCAGCACGACGTCGCCGGCCTCGGTGAAGGCCGCGAGCACAGAGACGGGGGCGAGGAGCGCGGTGTAGATCAGGATCTGGCGGCGCGTCGCGCGGTCGCCCGCGACCACCGGCAGCATCGGCACGCTGACGTCGCGGTACTCGCGCGCCTTCCAGAGCGCCAGCGCCCAGAAGTGCGGCGGCGTCCAGAGGAAGATGACCGCGAACAGCATCCAGGCCGCGAGCGGCATGTCCCCCGTCGCCGCCGCCCAGGCGACCACCGGCGGGAAGGCGCCCGCCGCGCCGCCGATCACGATGTTCTGCGCCGTCGAGCGCTTCAGCCACATCGTGTAGATCACCGCGTAGAAGAAGATGGTGAAGGCGAGCATGAAGGCGGCGAGCGGGTTGGCCACCACCGCGAGCATCGCCACCGACAGCACCGAGAGCCCGAGGCCGAGGTCGCGCGCCGCCGTCGCCTCGACCGCGCCGGCCGGCACGGGGCGGCGGGCGGTCCGCGACATCTCGGCGTCGATATCGGCGTCCCACCACATGTTGAGCGCCCCTGCCGCCCCGGCCCCGATCGCGATGCAGAGGATCGCGCCGATCGCGATCACCGGGTGCACCGCCGCGGGGGCGGCGACAAGGCCCGCGACCGCAGTGAAGACCACGAGCGACATGACCCGGGGCTTCAGCAGGCGAACGTAGTCGCCGAAGCTCGGCTCGAAGGGGCCGGCGTCGCGCGTCAGGGGCGTGGCTTGGGTGATATCGGTCAAGTCTCGTCCTATTCGCGTACGAGGGCGCCGCGCTGTCCGTGAGGCGCGGCGCCGCGGTCGGGTGTCGTCCTAACTTACTTCTGCGCGACGCGGGTGTCGCCCTCGGGCTCGCCGCCACGCTCGGCCACGCGCTCGGCGATCCAGGCATCGTACTCCTCCTGACTGACCACCTCGACGGTAATCGGCATGAAGGCGTGGTTGATGCCGCAGAGTTCCGAGCACTGGCCGAAGTAGGTGCCCTCCTCGGTCGCGCGGAACCAGGCCTCGTTCAGGCGGCCCGGGATGCTGTCGACCTTGAGGCCGAACGACGGCATCGCGAAGTTGTGGATCACGTCGCCGGCCGTGGCCAGCAGGTGGACGTTGGCGTTCACCGGCACGACCAGCTTCTCGTCGGTGGCCAGCCTGTACTCGTCCGGCTGGTAGCCGTACTCCTCGAGCTGGTCGCGCTCGAGCATCACGGCGGTGAAGTCGATGTCGTGCTCGGGGTACTCGAAGCCCCAGTACCACTGGTAGCCGGTCGCCTTGATCGTCACGTCCGGCTCGGGGATGTCGAGCTGGTTGAACAGAAGGCGCAGCGACGGCACCGCGATCACCACCAGGATCAGCACCGGGATCGCGGTCCAGAGCACCTCGACCTTGGCGTTGTGGGTGAAGCGCGCCGGCGGGTTGGGGTTGTTCGAGACGTGGTAGCGCCAGACCGTGTAGGCGAGCAGCGCGGTCACGAACAGCGTGATCGCGGCGATGATCACCAGCAGGAAGTCGTCCATCCACTCCATCTCGGCGGCGATCGGGGTCACCGGACGCTGCAGGTTGATCCCGCCCGGGGTCGGCTTGCCGGCGAGGGTCTCCTGCGCCAGCGCGGCGCCGCCGACGAACGCCCAGGCCGAGACCGCCGCCATCGCGGTCGTGATGCTTGCCATCCGCATGCTTTGCACTCCCTATTCGTGCCGAGCGCGCCTGCCCGTCTCGGGCGGGCGCCGGGCCGCCATCGGCATGCAATCATCATAGTGAGCGCTTAACGGCAAGGCACCCGCGCGCGGCAACGCGTCGCCAGCCGGACGCCGCTTCCAGAGGGAGCCGCCCATGACCCCCCCCAGCGAGTCCCCCGCCGGCGAGACGTCCGCGGCCGGGCCGTTCCGCCCCTTCGAGACCGACCTCGACCGCGACCGCGCGCTCGCGGTGCTGCGGGACGCGCTCGCCGGCGCCGACGACGGCGAGCTGTTCCTCGAGCGCTCGCGCTCGGAGGTGGCGAGCTTCGACGACGGCCGGCTGCGCTCGGCCGCCTACGACAGCGCCGAGGGCTTCGGGCTGCGCGCTGTCGCGGGCGCGGCGGCGGGCTATGCGCACTCGACGGAGCTGAGCGAGAGCGCGCTCAGGCGCGCGGCCGAGACCGCCCGGCTCGCCGCCCGGCAGGCGCGCGACGGGGGCGGCGGCACCCTCGCCGAGCCGCCGGTCGGCACCAACCGCGCGCTCTATCCGGCCCACGATCCGGTGGCCGAGCAGCGGCTGGAGGCCAAGATCGGCTTTCTCGCCGAGATCGACGCCTGGCTGCGCGCGCGCGACCCGAAGGTGGTGCAGGTCAGCGTCGCGCTCTCGGCGAGCCTGCAGGAGGTCGAGATCCTGCGCCCCGAGGGCGGCTCGGTGCGCGACGCGCGGCCGCTGTCGCGGCTCAACGTCTCGGTGATCTGCGAGGGCGCGGGCGGGCGGCGCGAGCAGGGCTTCGCCGGCACCGGCGGGCGCTACGACCTCGCGCGGCTGATGAGCCCGGAGACCTGGCAGGCCCTGGCCGCCGAGGCGCTGCGCGTCGCCCTCGTCAACCTCGACGCCGAGGACGCGCCGGCCGGCGTCATGGACGTGGCCCTCGGCCCCGGCTGGCCGGGCATCCTGCTCCATGAGGCGATCGGCCACGGGCTGGAGGGCGACTTCAACCGCAAGCGCACCTCGGTGTTCACCGAGCTGATGGGCAAGCCCGTCGCCGCCCCCTCGGTCACCGTGGTCGACGACGGCACCATCCCCGAGCGGCGCGGCTCGCTCACCGTCGACGACGAGGGCACGCCGACCGAGCGCACCGTGCTGATCGAGGACGGGGTGCTGGTGGGCTACATGCAGGACCGCCAGAACGCGCGGCTGATGGGCGTGCGCCCGACCGGCAACGGCCGGCGCGAGAGCTTCGCCCACATCCCGATGCCGCGCATGACCAACACGATCATGCTCGCAGGCACCGAGGCGCCCGAGAGCATCGTGAGCGGGCTGGAGGACGGCATCTACGCCACCGGCTTCGGCGGCGGGCAGGTCGACATCACCAACGGCAAGTTCGTGTTCTCCTGCACCGAAGCCTACCGGGTGAAGGGCGGCAAGGTCCTGCACCCGGTCAAGGGCGCGACGCTGATCGGCGACGGCGCGACGGCGCTCTCGAAGATCCGCGCGGTCGGCACCGACATGGCGCTCGACCCCGGCATCGGCACCTGCGGCAAGAACGGCCAGGGCGTGCCGGTCGGCGTCGGCCAGCCGACGCTGCTGATCGGCGGGCTGACGGTGGGCGGCGCGGGCGCGGCCGACTGAGCGCGTCCGTCCGGGCGCATTCTAACCCGGGCGCGGGCGATCGGGTGCGCCCCTCCGCTCGCGAGGCGCACGCTTTCGCCGGGCGACGTCCCGATGCGGGAGAGGCGACGAAATCCGTCTCCGGATCGGGACCGATACGGCCCCGGCCGCGTTGTCGGCGTCATCGAACCGTCAAACGGAGACGAGTGATGAAGACCCTCGCGATGGGCGTCCTCGCCCTCGGCCTCGCCGGTCTGGTCGCCGGCTGCGGCAATACCCGCGGCGAGCGCGCGGTCACGGGCGCCGGGATCGGCGCGGCCGGCGGCGCGGCGGCGGGCGCGATCTTCGGCAGCCCCGGCGCCGGCGCGGCGGCGGGCGCGG
>JBHJHI010000002.1:0-132094 GCA_050330995.1 Paracoccaceae bacterium | reverse complement strand
CGATGTCGTCGAAGCCGCGGTGGAGATAGCCGCCGTGCTCGTGGCTCGAGCCCTCGTAGCCGAAGAGCGGCCAGAGCGCCTTTTGGTTGTAGAGCCCGACCACCAGCCCCGAGCGCACGGTCTGGAAGAACGCGGTCGCCTCGATACCGCGCAAACGCGCGCCCCGGTCGGCCTCCCAGCCGGTCGAGACATAATCGGCCGCGCCCCGCTCGCGCGCTCGGGCGTCGAGATCGGCCACGCCGTTCTCGAAGCCGTCGCGCACGGTCGTATCGGTGGCCGAGGCCGTGTCGTGGACCTTGACGGCTTCGGCGTAGAAGCGGTCGGGCACGTGGTCGTGGGGGTAGATGTCGCGCGCCATCAGCACGAGGGTGGCCATGGTGTGCGGCGCGAGCGCCGTCACCTCGACGGCCCAGGCCTCGCGCTCGTGCAGCAGATAGCCCGGCCCCGCGATCAGGACGGCGCCGGCGGCGCTGCCGCGGGCGAGAAGCTGGCGTCGGGTCATCGCCCGCACGCCGGTGGCGGTCGTCATGGGTGGTCCTCCCTCTGGCTCGCCCGGACGGGTCCGGGGCTGGCTCGGCCCGCGTCTCGCGGCGGGTCCGGTTGGTCGCGCGCCCCGCCGGGCACGCGGCCGGTGCGTCACTGGAAGCGGCCGCGCCGTTCCAGCACCTCGATCTGGTAGCCGTCCGGGTCGGCCACGAAGAAGAAGCGGCCGACGAACTTCCCGTCCGGCGCGAACTCGACGATCTTGCGCGGCTCGAAGCCTTCCTCGGTGAAGCGGGCGTGCTCGGCGTCGAGGTCGTCGACCGAGAAGGCGACGTGGCCGTAGCCGTCGCCGAGATCGTAGGGCTGTTCGCGGCCCTTGTTCACGGTCAGCTCGATCTCGTGGATCGCCTCGTCGTTCGAGAGGTAGACGAGGGTGAAGTTCTCGAAGTCGAGCCGCTCGGCGATCTCGAGCCCGAACGCGCGGGCGTAGAAGTCGACCGAGCGCGCTTCGTCGAGCACGCGGATCATGGTATGGATGGCCTTGGCCAAGGCGGGCCCTCGCGGGTGGCTGTGACGGATCGAACGATCCTGACACGCCCCGGCGGTCGGCGGGTAGTAGCCCGCTACTACGCCGCCGCGAAAAGCCCCGGCACGCTCGGCTCGCGGCGCGACAGGTGCACGAGGCAGGCGCAGCGCAGGAGCGAGGTGAAGTTCGCGACTTCGCCGTGCAGCTCCAGCACCTCGTCGTGCAGCCTGGAGACGAACTGGGGGATCGTGAGGCCGCTCTCGGCGGCGATCTCGCCGATCACCCGCCAGAACATCGCTTCGAGGCGGATCGAGGTGCAGTGCCCGTTCAGCCGGATCGAGCGGGTCTCGAAGGCGTAGTCGGCCGGCGGCTGTCCGGCGAAGATCTGGCACATGGCGTCTCCTCCCGCGCCGTTGGACGGCGCGTGCAACCCTTTTGTCGTGAAGCGTCGCCGCTTTCGCGAGGCGGGGCAAGCGCGGCGGGGGGCGGCGACGTCGCAGGCGCGCGAGCCTCAGGCGAGGCGTTCGGCCGCCTCGACCATCGCCCGCCCGCCCGCGACCAGATCCGCCTCGTCGGTGTCCTCGGCGAAGCTGTGGCTGACGCCGCCGATCGAGGGGACGAACAGCATCGCCGCCGGCATCAGCCGCGCGACGTTCATCGCGTCGTGCATCGCGCCCGAGGCGAGACGGCGCCAGCGGTCGGGCGCGACCGCCTCGGCCGCCGCGTCAAGCGCCTCGCAGAGGCCCGGATCGAAGCGGCGCGGCGGGATCGCGCGGTGCGGCGTGACGACGAGGTCGAGCCCGTGGCCCTTGGCGACACGCTCGGCGCTCTCGCGCACGACCGCCTCGATCGCGTCGAGGCGCTCGGCGTCGACATCGCGCCACTGCACGCTGGCCGTGGCGCGACCGGGCACGATCGAGGGCGCGCCGGGCTGCACGCTCACCTGACCGATGGTCCAGACCGTCGTCTCTGTCACGAGCGGCGCCAGCAGGGCGTCGAGGCCGGTGGCGAAGGCGGCGAGGCCGCGGAAGGCGTCGCGCCGGCGGTTCATCGGCGTGGTGCCCGCGTGGTTCTGCTCGCCCTCGAACGCCAGCGACACCTGATAGGCGCCGACGATGGCCTCGACCACGGCCAGCGCCTCGCCCGCCTCGATCAGGCGCGGCCCCTGCTCGATGTGCAACTCGACGAAGCCCTTGAACCGCTCGGGCGCGACGAAGTCCGCTCCGAGATGCTCGCCCATCGCCTGCCGCGCCTCCCGGAAGGTCAGCCCGCCCGCGTCGGCGGTGGCGTCCGCCGCCTCCAGCGTCGTCGCCCCCGACCAGACGCTCGACCCGGTGAGCGCGCCGAAGCGGCCCTCCTCGTCCTGGAAGTTGACCACCGCGACGCGGCCGGGGAGCGCGCGCGCCGCCTCCAGCGCGGCGACCACGCCGAGCGCGCCGTCGAGCCAGCCGCCCTCCGGCTGGCTGTCGGTATGCGAGCCCATGAGCAGGAACGGGCCGTCCCCCTCGGGCAGGCCGAACACGTTGCCGGCGGGATCGATCGAGACCGAGAGGCCCGCCTCGCGCATCCTCTCGACCGACCAGAGCCGCGCCTCGATCTCGGCGGGGGCGAAGGCAGGGCGCACGACGCCGGTCGAGCGCTGTCCGATCGCGCGCAGTGCATGGAGATCGGCGAGGAAGCGGGCGGCGTCGAAGGGCATGGGCGCGGATCTCCGATGGTCGGGCGGCGTCGAGGCTCGCACGCCCGGCCCGTCCGCGCCACTCCGCCCCGCGCCAGTACAGCGGCGGAAGTCCTTCCTTGCGCGCCCGGACCATGACCGCTATGTGCCCGCCACCGCAGAGCCTCTGCGGCGACGCCTACGCACGCGCCCCCGGGCCCTTCGAGGGTCACGAGCAGCGACGGTCGCGTCCTTGTCCGGTCTTGTCCGGCCTCCCGGGGCCGGGGATTGCATGGGGATGGTCGATGTCCACTCGGCTCCAGGGCGCCGTCGCGCCCGTATTCCGTCACGAACCCTCGCCGCGCCTCGCGAGCGCGCGGATGCGCGCCCATCTGGCCGGCCGCACCTTCGACCGCCCGACCCTGGTCATGGACCTCGACGCGGTCGAGGCGGCCTATCGCGACCTCGCCACCGGCCTCGGGCCGGAGGTCGCCATCCACTATGCCGTCAAGGCCAATCCGCACCCCGCGGTGCTGGCGCGGCTCGACGCGCGCGGCGCGGGCTTCGACGCGGCCTCGCGCGGCGAGATCGAGGACTGCCTGAGCGCCGGCGCGAGTCCCCGTCGCATCAGCTTCGGCAACACCGTCAAGAAAGCGGCCGACATCGCCTTCGCCCACGGCGCCGGGGTCGACCTGTTCGCCGTCGACGCACCCGAGGAGATCGCCAAGGTGGCGCGCCATGCGCCGGGCGCGCGAGTGTTCCTGCGTGTCATGGTCGAGGAGACCGAGGCCGCCTGGCCGCTCAGCCGCAAGTTCGGCGCGGCTCCCGAGCGCGCCGTCGCGCTTCTCGCGTCGGCGCGCGAGGCCGGGCTGCGTCCCGTGGGCCTCTCGTTCCACGTCGGCTCCCAGGCGGCGCGCGCCGCGATGTGGCGCCCCGTGCTCGACACGGTGGCGCGTATCTGGGCCGACGCGCGCGAGGCGGGGCTCGACCTCACGCTGCTGAACATCGGCGGCGGCTTCCCGGCCGACTACGGCGAGCCGGTCGAGCCGGCGGTGCCCTACGGACGGCGCCTGATGGCCGAGGTGCGCGCGCGCTTCGGCGACGCGCGGGTGATGGCCGAGCCGGGGCGTGGCCTCGTGGGCCAAGCCGGCCTGATCGTCGCCGAGGCGCTGCTGGTCGAGCGCAAGCGCGCCTCGGACCTCGCGCGCTGGGTCTATCTCGACATCGGCAAGTTCTCGGGGCTCGCCGAGACCATCGACGAGGCGATCCGCTACCGGATCGAGACCGAGGCCGACGGCGGCCCGGCCGGCCCCTGCATCGTCGCCGGTCCCTCCTGCGACAGTGCCGACGTGCTCTACGAGCGCCGCCCCGTGAGCCTGCCGCTCGCGCTCGCCGCCGGCGACCGCGTCTGGATCCACGCCGCCGGCGCCTACACGGCGAGCTACGCCTCGGTCGGCTTCAACGGCTTCCCGCCGCTCGCGGTCGAGGTGTTCTGACGCCCGGCCCCTCGGCGCTCGGCCGAGCCTAGTGGCCAGTCGGCATTCAGCCGAGCGCGGTGACCAGTTGGCGCTCAGCCAAGCGCGGTGGGTCCGAAGCCGTGCGGCAGCAGCTCGCCCAGCGTGAAGCGGCCCTCGATACCCGAGGGCGTGCAGACCAGCACCGGCACCTCGGCGGCGGCGAACTCGGACAGCCGCTGGCGGCAGCCGCCGCAGGGCGTGCAGCGCACGCCGTCGGGGCCGGCGACCGCGACGGCCACGACCCGCCGGCCGCCCGAGGCGACCATCACGCCGAGCGCGCTCGCCTCGGCGCACTGGCCCTGGGGATAGGCCGCGTTCTCGACGTTGCAGCCGGCGTGGACCCGTCCCTCGGCGTCGCGCACCGCCGCGCCGACGGCGAAGCCGGAATAGGGGGCGTAGGCAGAGGCGCGGACGGCGAGAGCGGCGGCCATGAGCGCGGCTTCGGCCTCGTCGCGAGGGGGCTCCGGCGCCACCTCAGCGCTCCTTCACGTAAGGCACGCCGAGCGCGCGGGGCGGGCGGGCGCGGCCGAAGAAGCCGGCGAGCAGGAGGACGGTGGCGAGGTAGGGCAGCACCAGGACCAGCTCCAGAGGCACCTCGCCGAACAGCGGCAGCGACACGCCCTGGAGCCGCGCGGCCCCGGCCTCCAGCGCGCCGAACACCAGGCAGGCGATCAGCACCAGCCCCGGCCGCCAGCGGCCCATGATCATGGCGGCGAGCGCGATGTAGCCCTTTCCGGCGGACATCTCGCGCACGAAGCCCGCGCCGTGCGCGGTCGAGAGATAGGCCCCCGCGATGCCGCAGAGCACGCCCGCGATCAGCACGGCGCGGTAGCGCATCGCCTCGACCTCAATGCCGGCGCTGTCCACGGCCGCGGGCATCTCGCCGATCGCGCGCAGGCGCAGCCCGAAGCGGGTGCGCCAGAGCAGCCACCAGACCGCCGGCACGGCGGCGAGCGCGAGATAGACCGGCAACGCGTGGCCGGAGACGAGTTCGGCGTAGACCGGCCCGAGCACGGGCACGCCCGCGAGCGTCTCCGAGAGCGGCCAGTCGAGCCGGGCGAAGCGTTCCTCCGTGGCGAGCGAGGGCGTCTGCCCGCCCTGGCGGAACAGCGCGATACCCGCGACCACCGTCGCGCCGGAGGCCAGGATGTTGATGGCGACGCCCGAGACGATCTGCTCGCCGCGATGGGTGATGCAGGCGAAGCCGTGCAGCGCCGCCATGGCGACGGCGACCGCGATCGCGGCCAGGAGCCCGATCCAGGGCGAGCCGGTCAGCGCCGCGACAGCCGCGGCAGCGAAGGCGCCGGCGAGCAGCTTGCCCTCGAGCCCGATGTCGATCACGCCCGCCCGCTCGGAGATCAGCCCGGCCATGGCGCAGAGGATCAGCGGCGTCGCGAGGCGCAGCGTGCTGTCGAGCAGGAGCAGCGTGTCGAGCAGCATCTCAGCGCCCCAGGAGCCGCGTCAGCGCCGGCACGAACAGGAGCGCCAGCGCGCCCGAGAACAGGATGATGAGCCCCTGCACCAGCAGCACCATCTCGCGGGTGATGGTCTGGAACTCGAAATCCAGCTCGGCGCCGCCCTGGAACAGCGCGCCGAACAGGAGGGCCGCGAGCACGACCCCGACCGGGTGGGCGCGGCCCATCAGGGCGACCGCGATGCCGGTGAAGCCGTAGCCGGCGGTGAAGTCGATCACCACCTCGCCCTGTGCGCCGACCACCTCGTTAACCGCCATCAGCCCCGCGAGCGCGCCCGAGACCGCCATCGCCTGCACGGTCAGCCGCCTCACGGGGATGCCGGCGTAGACCGCCGCGGGCTCCGACTGGCCCATGGCCCGCAGCGCGAAGCCCCAGCGGGTGCGCCAGACCAGGACCCAGACGCCGAAGGCGACCAGCAGCGCCAGCACGAAGGCGAGGTTCAAGGGCGAGCGCCCGGCCTCCAGCCCGATCCCGGCGGCGAGGTCGTGGACGAAGGGCAGACGCGCGCTGTCGGCGATCTCGGCGGTCTTGGGCGCGGCCTGCCCCTCGCGCTTCATCGGCCCCGAGACGAGGGCCACCACGACGCCCGCGGCGATGAAGTTGAACATGATGGTGGTGATGACGATGTGGCTGCCGCGATAGGCCTGGAGCCATCCCGGCACCGCCGCCCAGAGCGCGCCGCCCGCCGCCGCCGCGACGATCGCGAGCGGGATCGCCACGATCCCCCAGAGCCACGGCCCGAGCGCGAGCGCGACGGCGGCGGCCGCGACGCCCGCGATCGCCGCCTGCCCCTCGGCGCCGATGTTGAACAGCCGCGCCTGGAAGGCGACCGCCACGGCGAGGCCGGTGAAGACGAAGTTGGTGGCGTAGTGCAGCGTGTAGCCGAGGCTGCCGGGGTAGACGAAGGCGCCGTCGATCATCACCGAGAGCGCCGCGAGCGGGTCCTCGCCCACGAGCGCGATCACGACGCCCGCGACCGCGAGCGCAAGCGTCAGGTTCAGGACCGGGATCAGCCCGACGTCGACCCAGGCCGGCAGGCGGCTCATCGCCCGGCTCCCAGGGCGGCCTCGGTCTCGGGCGACGTCTCCGCTGCGGGCCGGCCCGCCGGCTCGGGCGGCGTCTCGGCCCCGCCGCCGCCCATCAGCCGGCCGAGCGCGGCGCGGTCGGCGTCCTCGCGCGCGACCTCGCCGACGATCCGCCCGGCGTTCATCACCACGATCCGGTCGGCGAGGGCCATGATCTCGTCGAGTTCCACGGAGACCAGCAGGATCGCCGCGCCCGCCTTCTTCATCGCCACGATCCGCTTGTGGATCGCCTGGATGCCGCCGATGTCGACCCCGCGGGTCGGCTGGCCGACCAGCAGCACGGCGGGCGCCGCCTCCATCTCGCGCGCGAGCACCAGCTTCTGCTGGTTGCCTCCCGAGAAGCCGGCGATCCGGTCGCGCGGCGCCACGGGGCGGACGTCGTAGTCGGTCATCAGCCGCTGGCAACGCGCCAGCATGGCGCGCGGGGAAAGCCAGCGCCCCTGCCCCGCCTCCGGGCCGTCGTGGTAGCCGAAGACCGCGTTCTCGCGCGCGTCGAAGGGCAGCACCAGCGCGCGACGGTGGCGGTCCTCGGGGACGTGGGCGAGGCCGAGACGACGCATCTCGGCCGGGTCCGCGGGATGCGCGCGGTCGATCACGCGCTCGCCGAGGCGGAGACGCCCCTCCTGCACCGCCTCGATCCCGGCGAGGACGTCCAGAAGCTCGGACTGCCCGTTGCCGGCAACACCCGCGACGCCCAGGATCTCGCCGGCCGCGACGGCGAGGGACACGTCCGAGAGCCGCGCCACGCCGCGCGCGTCGCGCCAGCCGAGCCCCTCGGCCACCAGCGCCGGCGCGCCGCGCTCGGGGGCGACGCGCTCGACCTCCAGCGCCACGTCGCGCCCGACCATCAGGCTCGCCAGCTCCTCGCGGCTCGTCTCGGCGATGTCGCGATGGGCGACCATCCGGCCCTGGCGCATCACCGAGACGCGGTCGCAGACGGCCATGACCTCGCGCAGCTTGTGGGTGATCAGCACCACGGCGACGCCCTCGCGCCTGAGCGCGCGCAGGATGTCGAAGAAGCGGTCGGTCTCCTGCGGCGTCAGCACGCCCGTGGGCTCGTCGAGGATCAGCACGCGCGCGCCGCGGCGCAGCGCCTTCACGATCTCGACGCGCTGCTGCAGGCCGACTGGCAGCTCGCCCGTCAGGGCGTCGGGGTCGACGTCGAGGCCGTAGTCGCGCGCGAGGCCCGCCAGCGCCGCGCGCGTGGCCTGCCGGCCGTCGCGCAGGCGAAAGCCGCCCTCGGCGCCCAGCATCACGTTCTCGAGCACCGTGAAGCTCGCCACCAGCATGAAGTGCTGATGCACCATGCCGATGCCGAGGGCGATGGCGTCCGCGCTCGACGCGATGGTCACGGGCCGGCCGTCCACCTCGATCGTGCCCGCGTCGGCCTGGTAGAAGCCGTAGAGGATCGAGACCAGCGTCGACTTGCCCGCCCCGTTCTCGCCGACGATGCCGTGGATCGAGCCGGGCTCCACGCGCAGATCGACGTCGTCGTTGGCGGTGACCGGGCCGAAGCGCTTGGTGATGCCGCTCAGGCGAACCGCCGGGGCGCTCATGCGGGCGCCCGCCAGTCGGGATCGGCGGCGACCAGTTCGACGGTGTTGCCCTCGGGGTCCTCGGTGAACACGCCGCGCCAGCCGATCCAGTCGAACCGCTCGATACGATAGGGTCGGCCGACCCGCTCGTACCAGTCGATCGCGCGCGCCTGCTCGTCCCAGCCGAGCGTCAGCGCGAGATGGTGCAGCGACGAGCCCGCCCCGGTCGCCGGAACGCGACCGGTCGGATGCAGTCCCGGACGCACGACGGCATCGGGGCCGAACAGCGCGAGCACGGTAGTGTGCCCGGCGTGGCCCTCTCCGATGCGGAAGAACACGATGCCGCCGTCACGCCGGGCGAGACGATCGAGACCGATCACCTCCGCGTAGAAGCGTTCCATGGCGTCGAGATCGGCGCAGCAGATCGCGATCTCGCCGAGGGCGCGGACGCGAAAGCCCCGCGTCGCCTCAGTCGCGCCGTCGCTCAGTACGGGCAGGAGCCCGTCTCCTCGTAGTCGTGGACCTCGATCTCGCCGGCGATGATGCGCTCCTTGGCGTTCTCGACCATGGCGATCGTGTCGTCGCTCAGGAGGGGGCGGTTGTGCTCGTCCACCGCCCAGTCGACGCCGTTCTCGGCGAGGCCGAGGATGTTCACTCCGGAAGTGAACTCGCCGCTCATGGCGTCGGTCAGGGTGTCGTAGGCGGCGACGTCGACGCGCTTGACCATCGAGGTGAGCACGTGACCGGGCGCCACCGCGTTCTGGTTGCTGTCGACGCCGATCGCGAACTTGTCCGCGTCGGCGGCGGCGCGGATCACGCCGAGGCCGGTGCCGCCGGCGGCGTGGTAGATCACGTCGGCGCCGCGGTCGATCTGGCTCTGCGCGATCTCGGCGCCCTTGGTCGGGTCGTTCCAGGCCGCGGGCGTGGTGCCGGTCATGTTCCGGATCACCTCGGCGTCGGCGTCGGTGTCCTTGACGCCCTGGGCATAGCCGCAGGCGAACTTGCGGATGAGGGGGATGTCCATGCCGCCGACGAAGCCGACCGTGCCGGTCTCGGAGGCCATCGCCGCGGCGACGCCGACGAGGTAGCTGCCCTGATGCTCCTTGAAGGCGTACTGGCGGATGTTCTCGCCCTCGAGCCACGAGACGTCGATGATGGCGAAGTTCACGTCCGGGTTGTCCTCGGCGACGGCCGCGATGGCGTCGGCCTGGGCGAAGCCGACGCCAAGCACCAGGGTCGCGCCGCGGCGGACCATGCGGCGCATCGCCTGCTCGCGCTGGGTCGGGTTGGTGACCTCGAACTCCATGACCTCCGTGCCGGTCTCGTCCATGAAGCGCTTGACGCCGTTCCAGGTGCCTTCGTTGAAGGACTTGTCGAACTTGCCGCCCATGTCGAACACCACGGCGGGCTTGAAGTCCTGGGCGAGCGCGGCGGGGGCGAGCGCCGTCGTGGCCAGCAGCGCCGCGCCGGCGGCGATCAGGGTCTTGGACATCGGTGTTCTCCGGTAGGCGCGCTCAGGCCTTGAGGCCGATCTCGCGCAGGCGCTGGTTCAGGAAGTCGTCCGCGGTGGTGCCGGGCTCGAGCTCGACCTCGGGCCGGGGGTGGAGGAAGAGCGGCGAGGAGAAGCGCGCGCGCCCGTCGGCGCTCTCCGGGTTGACGACGCGGTGGACGGTCGCCGGGTAGTGCCCGCCCGTCGCCATCTCCAGCATGTCGCCGGCGTTGACCACCATCATGCCCGGATCGCAGGGCACGGCGTGCCACTCGCCCCTGGTGTCGCGCGCCTCCAGCCCGGGCTCCGAACCCGAGAGCAGGCAGGTGATCAGGTTGATGTCGCCGTGCGCGGCCGCGCGGACCGCGCCGGGCTCGGGCGCCGCGTCGAGCGCGGGGTAGTGCAGCACGCGCAGCAGGTTCTGCCCGGAGCCCTTGACCATCTCGGGCAGCGGCTCGGAGAGGCGCTCGGTCACCTCGGCCGGGCTCTCGGCCTGGAGCCAGCCGAGCAGCCGCTCGCCGACCGCCGTCAGATCGGCGTGGAGGCGGCGGGTCTCCTCGGCCAGCGCCTCGGGCACCGGACCGCCGGGATAGACGTGGAAGAACTCCTTCAGGTCCTTCTGTGCCGCGTCCTTGGCGTTCTCGGAGCGGAACGGGAAGTAGCCGGCGGCGGCGCCGGGCGCGCGCGTCCAGGCATGCTTCTCCTCGGAGGCGAAGAAGTCGCCCCAGGCCGCGTAGAACGCGGCGATCCGCTCGGGCGAGACGGGGTGGTCGGTCAGCACCGCGAAGCCGGTCTCGCGCAGCGACCGCGCGAAGGCGGCGGGTGCATCGGGGGCATCGTAGGAGACGGTGGCGATGTCGAACATCCGAAGACCCTCGCGTGGACGCCCGAACGCTAGCAGCCCGGACGCCCACGGCAAGTACCGGCCGGGGCGGTATGCCTCGCAAAAGACGCCCCGTCCGGACGATCTCGCCTACCAACCGATCGGAGTGGTGTCCGGCTCGACGCATGGCAGCCGAGCCGGACGCCACGGACGACGGGCCGGCATCCCGGTCATGCGAGCCGGTGCTCGCGCGCACCGGTTGCCCGGTGCGGCGGCGCCCCGTCGTCGTGGGTCGAAGGGATCAGGTGCGGCGGCGCACGGCCCAGAAGAGGCCGAGGCCGCTCAGCAGGGTCATCGCCGGCAGGGGAAGCGGCACCACGGCCCCGGCGTTCTCGTTCAGCGTGAGCGTGTACGATGCCTGACCGCTGTTGCCCGTCGGGACCAGGTTCAGCTGGTAGATGCCTGCCGGGATGGTGCCGCCGAAGATATCCGTCTCCGAGCCGTTCGTGATGTTGGCCGACTGTACGATCGAAGAGGAGTCGTCGAAAAGGGCGAGGACCAGCCTTACGCCCGATGCGCTCGCATCGGCGGTGAACCCGCCGGAGGAGGTGAACCGGATGGAGTCCAACTCGTCCGGACCGGAAGCGTCAAACGACGAGCCGCCATCGACGCTGCCGACGAAGGTGTTGGCGCCGGTCGCCAGCGTCCCGACGTCGCGGCTGGCGCCGAGCGCCCCGGCGTCGCCGTCGATGCTTTCATCGAGCGTCACGGCCTTCGCCTCGATCGCGAGAAATGTGAAGGCGACTACGGCGGCAGTTACGTACTTCATGGATACCTCTTTCGTTCGTTGCGCCAGCCTTAACCAAGTCAAAATAGTAGGTCAAGAGGAATAAAATCGTCCGTCAAGGGAAGCACCCCTCCAACAGGGAGCCGAACAATCCAGTCAGCCGTTCGCCTGACGAGAGCGAGTACTTCAAGACATCGTCGCTAACGCACCAGCAGGCATTCCGTTCATCACTCTGCCGGCATCGAGGCGCAAGGCCCCGCCACCTCGATCCCGGCCGTCGTCGAACGACGGCGCTCGCCTTCGAGGGCGGACCGGCCAAGCCTCGCCCCGGTCGCCGTCCCTGCGCGCAGCGGCCTCGGGCGGCATGCGCGGTGGCGACGAGCGGGCCGCCCTCGCGGCCCTCGAAGCAGAAGGAACACCGGGAGCGGGGATCCACCAGTCATGATCCGTTTCCGGTCCAGGACGGGACACGATCCATGACGCATGTGACCGAGCGTGGGACAGTATGGACGCGCTCGCACGATGCGAGGGGGTCAATAGTCCCCCGGCACCAGGAATCCGTGCTCGGCGCGGTGCGCCTCGATCTGGGCCAGCACCGCGTCGAACCCCACGGGCGCGAGGTTCTGGGCATCCATCCCGACATCGACGCGCCCGCCGTACTCGGTGGCGAGCGGGCCGAGCTTGGCGTGGGTGTGGCTGTGCAGGTGCACCGCGCGCCTGGCCCCGTCCCAGCTCGCCATCGGGTAGTGGCTCAGGATCGCGCGAGCCCTGCCCTCCGGGCGCAGGAGTTCGAGGTCGAGGTAGTCGACCACCAGATCCCAGTGCGCCGAGCGCACGACCCGGCCGTGGTCGTGGTTGCCGCGCACGAGCACCCGCCAGCGTCCCGGCAGCCGGGCGACGTCGGTGTCGCGCTCGCGCCAGCTCACGTCGCCGAGGTGGAACAGCACGTCGTCCGCCCCGACCCGCTCGGCCAGCGCGTCGAACAGCGCCGCGTCGTGCGCCTCGACGTCCTCGAAGTGGCGCCGCCGGCGATGGCCGAGCGCGCCCTGGTGACCGAAGTGGGTGCAGCCGGTGAACCAGGCGCGCGACGCCTCGATCGAGAGGCGCGGGCCGCGATGGTCGCGCCGCTCCAGACGCTCGGCGATCTCGTCGACGGGAACGCGCTTCATGCTCTCCTCGGGGCTGCCGGTGCGGGGCCTCGGGCGCCGAGCTAGGGCACCCCCGCCCGCGCACGAGCCCCGACGCGACGCCCGGCCTCAGGCGTCCTCGCCGATCGGCGCGTCCGCCACCGAGCGCAGCGCGCCGAGGCCCTCGCGGAGCCGGCGCGGCAGACCCTCGCGGGTGGCGAGCACGAAGAGCGCGAGCGAGCGTCCCGTCGCCTCGAAGGCATGGCCGAACTCGAAGGCGGGCGGGTCGAGCCGGTCGGGATCGCTCGTGTCGACGAGCGCCATCCAGCGATCACCCCCGGGCGCCTCGGGCAGCGTGAAGGGCACGGTGTCGTGGTGGGCGTTGTAGACGATCAGGAGCGTCGCGTCCTGGCCGCGCCGCGGGATGCCGCTCGGCTGCGCACGTCCGTCGAGCAGCATGCCGAAGCAGCGCGCGCCCGCGTCGTCCCAGTGACGCTGGTCCATCTCCTCGCCGCTGGGCGTCAGCCAGGTGACGTCCTTGACGTCCAGCTCCTCGTTGTAGCGCCCGACCAGGAAGCGCCCGCGGTGCAGGATCGGGTAGGTCTGCCTGAGCGCGATCAGCTTGCGGGTGAACTCCAGGAGCCGCCGGCCGTCGTCGTCGATCTTCTCCCAGGCGAGCCAGGTGATCTCGTTGTCCTGGGCATAGGCGTTGTTGGTGCCCTGCTGGGTGTGGCCGAACTCGTCGCCCGCGAGGATCATCGGCGTGCCCTGCGCGAGCAGGAGCGTCGCCATCATGTTGCGCTTCTGGCGCTCGCGCAGCTCGCGGATCCCGGGGTCGTCGGTCGGCCCCTCGACGCCGTGGTTCCAGGAGTGGTTGTCGTCGTGGCCGTCACGGTTGTCCTCGCCGTTGGCCTCGTTGTGCTTCTCGTCGTAGCTGACGAGGTCGTTCAGGTTGAAGCCGTCGTGCGCGGTGACGAAGTTGACGCTGGCCCAGGGCTTGCGCCCGCGCTTGTTGAACAGGTCTCCCGAACCCGAGACGCGGGCGGCCATCTCGCCGACAAGCCCCTCGTCGCCCTTCCAGTAGGCGCGCACGGTGTCGCGGAAGCGGGCGTTCCACTCGGCCCAGCCGGGCGGGAACTGGCCGACCTGGTAGCCGCCCGGCCCGACGTCCCAGGGCTCGGCGATCAGCTTGACGCTCGACAGCACCGGGTCCTGGCGGCAGCTGTCGAGGAAGCCCCCGCCCTCGTCGAAGCCGTAGGGCTCGCGCGCGAGGATGGTGGCGAGGTCGAAGCGGAAGCCGTCGACGCGCATCTCGGTCGCCCAGTAGCGCAGGGAGTCCGCCACCATCTGCAGCACGCGCGGGTGGCTGAGGTTGCCCGTGTTCCCGGTGCCGGTGTCGTTGATGTAGTAGCGCGGCTCCTCGGGCATCAGGCGGTAGTAGCTCGCGTTGTCGCTGCCCTTGAACGACAGGGTCGGGCCCAGCTCGTTGCACTCGGCGGTGTGGTTGTAGACCACGTCGAGGATCACCTCGATGCCGCTCGCGTGGAACTGGTTCACCATTTCCTTGAACTCGTGGACCACCGGCGTCTCGAGGTAGCGCGGATCGGGGGCGAAGAAGCCGATGGTGTTGTAGCCCCAGTAGTTCCTGAGCCCCTTCTCTTCGAGATAGCTGTCGTCGACGAAGGCGTGAACCGGCAGCAGCTCGGCCGAGGTGACGCCGAGGCGCCTCAGGTAGTCGGCGACGCGGGCGTGCGCGAGGCCGGCGAAGGTGCCGCGCTGGCTCTCGGGGATCACCGGGTTGAGCCTCGTGAAGCCCTTGACGTGCATCTCGTAGACGATGGTGCGGTCCCAGGGCACCTGCGGGCGACGCTCGGCGCCCCAGGTGAAGGCGGGGTCGATCACGCGGCACTTCGGCACGAAGGCGGCGCTGTCGCGCTCGTCGAACGACAGGTCGAGATCGTCGTGGCCGAGGGTGTAGCCGAACAGCGCCGGGTCCCAGGTCAGCCGGCCCACGTGCTGCTTCGCGTAGGGGTCGAGCAGGAGCTTGTTGGGGTTGAAGCGATGCCCCGCCTCCGGCGCGTAGGGGCCGTGCACGCGGTAGCCGTAGAGCGTGCCCGGCCGGGCTTCGGGCAGGTAGCCGTGCCAGACCTCGTCGGTGTATTCCGGCAGCGCGATGCGCTCGATCTCGGTTTCGCCGTCGCGGTCGAACAGGCACAGCTCGACCTTGGTCGCGCCGGCCGAGAAGATCGCGAAGTTAACCCCGAGCCCGTCCCAGGTCGCCCCGAGCGGGAAGGGGCGCCCCTCGCTGAGCGAGCCGCGCAGGAGCCCCGGCGAGCGGTGGAAGAGATGCGGCATCGCGTCGTCCATGACGGGTCCCCCTGATCGACAGGCACGAACGCCCCGCGCGGGCCGGGGTTCCCGCAACTGCGAAGGCGCGTCCTCGCCCGACGCCACGGCACGCCGGCCAGGCCGGCCGCCGCGACGACGCCCCGGCCCGTCGCGGCGGTATTTCCACGCTCCGGGATCCGACGCGGCCCCGTCGCTGTTGTCGCGGCCGGAGGGGCGGCGCGCGCCCCGCAGCCACAGCCGGCCGGGGGCCGCCATGACCGTCTCGCACTTCGCCAAGACCTGGGGCGCCGAGCCGCTCGACGACGATCGCTGGCGCTTCGCGCGCTGGGCACCGACGCAGGGCGAGGCGACGCTGGTGCTCGGCTCGGAGCGCCTCGGCCTCGACCGCGACGGCGAGGGGTGGTTCCGCACCGAGGTCCGCGCCCGGCCGGACACCCCTTACGCCTTCGAGATCGCGGGGCTCACCGTGCCCGACCCGGCCGCGCGCGCGCAGGCCGAGGACGTCCACGGCCCCTCGCGCCTCGTCGACCCGCGCGCCTACGACTGGCACGCGCGATGGTCCGGCCGCCCCTGGCACGAGACCGTGCTCTACGAGCTGCACACCGGCACCTTCTCGCCCGAGGGCACCTTCGACGGCGTGCGCGCGCGGCTCGACCACCTCGCCTCGATCGGCGTCACCGCGATCGAGCTGTGCCCGGTGGCGCAGTTCGGGGGCCAACGCGGCTGGGGCTACGACGGCGTGCTGCCCTACGCCGCGCACACCGCCTACGGCGGGCCGGAGGCGCTGAAGCGGCTGGTCGACGCGATCCACGAGCGCGGGCTGCTGGCCTTCCTCGACGTGGTCTACAACCACTTCGGCCCCGACGGCGGCTACCTGCACGCCTACGCCCCCGACTTCTTCCACGAGGAATGGCGGACCCCCTGGGGGCCGGGCATCGCCTTCGACCGCGATCCCGTGCGCCGCTTCTTCGTCGAGAACGCGCTCTACTGGCTCGACGAGTACCGTTTCGACGGGCTGAGGCTCGACGCGGTCGACACGATCAGCGACCCCTCCGAGCCCGAGTTGCTGGTCGAACTGGCCGAGGCGGTGCGCGCCCATGGCTTCGACCGCCCCGTGCACCTGACCACCGAGGACGACCGCAACATCACGCGCCTGCACGAGCGCGACGAGACGGGCCGGGTGCGTCTCTACGACGGCGAATGGAATGACGACTACCACCACGTCGCCCACGTTCTCGCCACCGGCGAGCGCGAGGGCTACTACGGCGACCACGCGGAGGACCCGCGTGGCGACCTCGTGACCGCGCTCGCCTCGGGCTACGTGCAGCAGGGCATCGTCTCGCCGCATCGCGACGGCGTGGTGCGCGGCGAGCCGTCCGCCCACCTGCCCCCGGTCGCCTTCGTCAACTTCCTGCAGAACCACGACCAGACCGGCAACCGCGCCTTTGGCGAGCGGCTGACCGCGCTCGCCGAGCCCCGCGCGGTCGAGGTCCTGACCGCGCTCACCCTGCTCTCGCCGTTCGTGCCGCTGGTGTTCATGGGCGAGGAATGGGGCGAGACCAACCCGTTCCTCTTCTTCTGCGACTTCCACGGCGAACTGGCGCAGGCCGTGCGCGACGGTCGGCGACGCGAGTTCGCCAAGTGGTCCGCCTTCGCCGATCCGGCCGCGCGCGACCGCATTCCCGATCCGAACGCGCGCGAGACCTTCTTCGCCTCCAAGCTCGACTGGTCGAAGCGCGAAGTGCCCGAGCACCGCGAGCGGCTGGAATTCGTGCGCGCCCTGCTCGCGATCCGCCACGCCGAGATCGTGCCGCGCCTCGCCGCCGTACGCTCGCTGGAGAGGGCCGAGGTCGAGCCGCTCGGCGAGCGCGGTATTCGAGCCGACTGGCCGATGGACGGCGCGCGGCTCCGCATGGTCGCCACTCTCGGCGGGAGCGCGCCTGGCGCCGAGGCGCCCGGGGGACGCGCGCTATTCGCCCTCGGCGATCTCGGGCGCGACCCCTGGGCGATCGCGGTCGCGCTGGAGGAGACGCGATGAGCGCCCCGGCGGTGCGCGCCACCTATCGCCTGCAGTTCCGCGACGGCATGGACTTCGAGCGCGCGACCGGCCTCGTGCCCTACCTCGCGGGCCTCGGCGTCAGCCATCTCTACGCCTCGCCGCTGTTCGAGGCCGCACCCGGCTCGACGCACGGCTACGACGTCTGCGACCACGAGCGCATGGACGACGACCTTGGGGGAATCGAGGGGTTCCGCGCGCTATCCGATCGACTGAAGGCGCACGGCCTCGGCCTCCTGCTCGACATCGTGCCCAACCACATGGCGGTCTCGACCCACAACCCGTGGTGGCGCGACCTGCTGCGCCACGGCCAGGCGAGCCGCTACGCCGACCACTTCGACGTCGACTGGTCCGAGCCGAAGCTCGTGGTGCCGGTGCTGGCCGAGCCCTACGGCGCGATGCTGGAGGCGGACGCGTTCGCGCTCGGGCGCGACGCCGAGGGGCTGGTCTGGCACGCCGCCAGCACCGCCTACCCGGTCTCGCCCGCGAGCCTCGGCGTGCTCGCCGAAGCCGGCCGCGCGGCCGGGGTCGAGGGACTGCCCGCCGACCCGGACGCCCTCGCCCGCGCGATCGCCGACGACGGCTCCGCGCTCGACGCCGCGCTCGCGCGGCTGTCGAAGGAGCGCGAGGCGATGCACCGGCTCCACGAAGCGCAGCCCTGGCGGCTCGCCCACTGGCGGCTCTCGCGCGACGGGCTCGCGCACCGGCGCTTCTTCGAGATCGCCGACCTCGTCGGCGTGCGCGTCGAGGACCCTCGTGTCTTCGACGACGTCCACCGCTTCCTGTTCGCGCTGGTCGAGGAGGGGCGGATCGACGGCGTGCGCATCGACCACATCGACGGCCTCGCCGACCCGCAGGGCTATCTCGACCGCCTCGCGCGCGAGCTGCCCCGCGCGGTGCCGGTCTGGGTCGAGAAGATCCTCGCCCCCGGCGAGGCGCTGCCGGAGCGCTGGCCGGTCGCGGGCACCACCGGCTACGAGTTCGCCCGCATCGCCGCCTCGGCGCTCACCGACCCCGCCGGCCTCGTCGCGCTCTCGGCCGAGTACGACCGCTTCACCGAGGCCGAGGGAGAGGCTGGGCACGACCCGATGGCGATGCTCGCCGAGGCCAAGCGCGAGGTGCTGACGGTCAATCTCGCCGCCGAACTCGCGCGCGTCGTCTCCCTTCTGGAGGCGGCGGCGGCCGAGGACCCGATCGCGCGGGACCGCGGCCCCGACACGCTGCGCCGCGCGCTGGTCGACCTCGCCGTCGCGATGCCGGTCTACCGCACCTACCTCGCCGGCGACCCGAAGGACGCCGCGAGCCGGCGCCTCCTCGCCGAGGTGGCCGAGGCGGCGAAGGCCACGACCGATCTGGAGGACACCGGCGCGATCGACGACGTGGTGCGGCTTATCCTGGAGACGCCGGGCGCGGCGGGCTTCGCGCTCAGGGCGCGCATCGAGCAGACCACCGGCGCCCTGATGGCGAAGTCGCTCGAGGACACGACCTTCTACCGCTACCACCGCCTCGTCTCGGCCAACGAGGTCGGCTCCGAGCCCGACCACGCGACGCTCGCGCCCGAGGCCGCGCTCGCCGCCCTCGCCGAGCGCGACACGCGCCAGCCGCTCGGGCTGAACGCGACCGCCACCCACGACACCAAGCGCGGCGAGGACGCGCGCCTGCGCATCGCGGCCATCGCCGCCGATCCGGCCGGCTGGGCCGGGGCGGTCGCCGCCTGGGAGGACCGCCTCGTCGGCGAGGGCGCGGACGACGTCCCCGACGCCGAGACGCGGTGGCTGTTCTACCAGGCGCTGCTCGGCGCCTGGGGCTCGGACGAGCCGGGCGCCCTGACCGAACGGCTCTCGGCCTTCATGCTGAAGGCCGCGCGCGAGGACGGGCGGCTGACGAGCTGGACCGCGCCCGACGAGGACCACGAGCGCCGCCTGCGGGACTTCACCGCCCGCGCGCTCGGCGACGGGGGCTTCCGCGCCGCCTTCCACGAGCGCGCCGCGCCGATCGTCGCCCGCGGCAAGCGGCTCGGCCTCGCCCAGCTCGCGCTGAAGCTGACCGCGCCGGGCGTCCCGGACATCTACCAGGGCACCGAGTGGGCCGATCTCAGCTTCGTCGATCCCGACAACCGCCGCGCGGTCGACTTCGAGGCGCGTGCGGCCGGGCGGGGCGAGGGCTACGACGGCGACAAGGCGCGGCTGACGGCGGACCTGCTGGCGCTCAGGCGCGCGCGCCCGGCACTGTTCGAGGCACCGCTGGAGGCGCTGGTGCTCGAACGTCCCGCCCCGCGCGCGATCGGCTTCTGCCGGCTCGCGGGCGACGCCGCGCTGGTGGCGATCCTCGATCCCGCGGGCGAGGCGCCGCGCTTTCGCCTGCCGTCGGGCCTGGGCGCCCGGCTCGCCGAGACCCCGGTCGAGGGCGCCGGCCTCGCGGTCGGGAACGGCTGGCTGGGCCGCGCCGAGGACGCGCGCCTGCCGCTCGCGATCGGCGTGCTCGACGGCGCGGCGTAGCGACGGCCGGGACGCGGAGGGCCGGCCCGCTCTCCGCGAGTCCGTCGCCGGGTTCCGGGTCGTCCGCGACGGCGGAACACCCTCTCCGGCGAGGCCGCGCCCGGTCCGGGGCGCTACAGCGTCTTCAGATACTCGATCAACGCCGCGCGCCCACGCTCGCCCAGCTCGGCGCCGTAGACGTGACCCTGGTTGCCGTAGCCGAGCCGGGTCGTGTCGTAGATCAGCCGGCGCGCCTCGGCGTCGGGCTCGTCGGCTTGGCCGTGGTCGAGCGCGTCGTAGGCCCAGCCCACCGCCTCGCGGTCGTAGACCTTGGGCGAGCGGCGGTGGCGCCAGTAGGTCGGGCGATCCTCGGGCGAGAGCAGCGCCGCGAGGCTCGGCACCGAGCCGTTGTGCAGATAGGGCGCAGTCGCCCAGACCCCGTCGAGGGGCGGCGCGATGTAGCCTGGCGCCGGCGCCGCGTTCTGAGCCGTGCCGTAGGGCGAGCGCGTGATCCACTCGTAGAAGCGGTCGCGCGAGCCGTCGGTCGCCCAGGTGGCGTAGGTCGGATCGGTGCCGATCTCGTCCAGGGGATAGACCCGGTCGGGATAGGAGGCGTCCTCGCCGTAGGTGCCGTGGCAGGACGCGCACCCGTCGGCATAGAGGGCCGCGCCCTCGGCCGCGAGCCCCCGGTCGATCGCGTGCGGGTAGGCCGGCGCCTCCAGCGAGGCGATGTAGGCGCGGATGTCGTCGGCGTAGGCCTGCACCGCCTCGACCTCGTCGTAGCTCTCGATGCAGAGCATCGAGGCGAGCAGCATGAACTTCGAATGATCGCCCCGCCCGATCGTGGTGTAGAACATCGCGTCCTTGTGGCGCATGCCCCACCAGGGCGGCACGCTGACCGGCAGCGGCTCGGCCTGCGGCGGCTCGATCAGCGGCGTCTCGGACCATTCCAGCGTCTCGGGATCGCGATGCGCCATCAGCGCCCAGGTGAGGTTGGTCGCCGGGTTCACCCCCACCGTCGCCGTCCGGATGTAGGGCGCGATCCCCTCGATGCGGTCGGCCCAGTGCGACCAGGCCGCGGTCTCGGCCTCGCCGCGCACGTAGGAGCCCGACTGCATCGCGACGCGGCGCGGATCGCCGGTGAAGTCGGCGAACTCGTTGCCGAGGCCCACCACCACCTCGCCGTCGATCTCCGAGGCGTGGCAGGTCAGGCAGTTCGAGGAGACGATCTCGACCCCGTCCTCGTTGACGTGGGAGGTCAGTGCGTAGGGCAGCTCGGCGTTGCGCCCCTCGCGCCCCGGCACGGAGGCGTCGGGCACCTCGCCGGCCGCGTAGCCCGAGGCCCGCGCGTAGGCGTCGTAGGGGATGCCGCAGGAGACGTAGGGCTCGTTGACGAGCGCGCGGTAGCCGGCCTCGGGGTCGCCGGGGCGCTGCTCGGCGGCCGGCACCGGCCCGGTCTCGGAGCGGAAGGAAGGCGTGTCGTCGCAGGCGCCGAGCGCGAGGGCGCCCAGCACGAGCGGCAGGATCGGTCTCATCGTGTCGCGTATCCCGTCAGTTGCAATGTGCCCGTGCCCGCGACCGCCCGGCCCTCGCGTCGCCCGGCGACGCGCACGAGACCGTTCCAGGCCGGCAGCAGGCCCTCGCGGGGGCGGCTCTCGAAGGCGGGGGCGACATCGAGGTCGAGCCCCTCGCCCTCAACGCGCCAGGACAGGGGATAGTCGCCCTCGGCCGCCGCGGTCGGCGTCATCGCCACCGCCGGGCCGCGCGGGCGGGCCACGCCGTCGGCGCCGATCGCGGTGCCCTCCACCGTCGCCGAGCCGCGTCCGTCCCGCCGGCGGGTGCGCACGAGGGCGAGGTCGGTGCCGTCGTCGAGCTGCACGGACAGGCGATCGTAGGCGACCGGCCCGCCCGGCAGCGGGACCTCGCCCCAGAGCCTGTCGAGCCAGGCGAGCCCGGTCACGCGCGCGTGCGTCTCGCCGGCGCCGAGCGTGCCGTCGACGGCGAGGCGCGACACGGCGAAGCCGCGGGCGGGCGCGTCCTCCCCCTCGCCGGCCGCCACCGCCGGCTTGACCGGCGTCAGCGCGAGGCTGAGCGGCCGGGCGCCGATCGAGGCGTCGAGCGTCAGCCGCGCGCCCTCCTCGGTCGCCTCGACGTCGATCGACCAGTCGTCGAGCCAGACCGTGCCGTCGTCGTGGCCGGCGCTGCCGAGCGCGCCGCGGCTGAGGCGCTCCTCGACCACGGCGCTCTCGCCTTCGCCCGCAAGTGCGACGCCCGCGACCCAGAGCGCGCGCGGCTCCCAGGGCGCGCCCTCGTCCGCGGGCGCGGCGTCGAGCCCGAGGCGCGCGAGCAGGAAGTGCAGCCCCATGGTCCGCCCCGCCTCGTCCTCCAGCCGCGCGCTGATCGCCCAGGTCTCCATGCGCGCGGCCGGGTGGGCGCCGTGGTCGGCCGGCAGCGACAGCGTCCAGGGGCCCGAGGGGCGCTCGAAGCCGGGGTCCGGGAAGGCCTCGACCAGACCCGCCAGCCGCTCGACCGGCGCGGGAGCGCCCTGCCCCGGCGCCTCGGCCCCGGTCGCCGCGAGGCGCCAGGCACCGAGGCCGCAGACGACCGCGCCGATGACGAGCCCTGCCGAGCGTCGATAGCCGCGCATGCGCCCTCCTCCGGGCATCCGGTGGACCGTTCGACCCGATCGGTCCGACGGCCGGGTGTTCGTCGTCGCGCGCCGTCGTGGTGCCCGAGCCCGTCGCTCCGGCTGGACGGCGCCGTGGCCGGACTATCGGCGCCCCGGCCGTCCGCTTCAAGCGAGCGTCTCGTCCCGCCGCCGCGACGTGGCGTCCTCTCGCCGCGATCCCGCGACACCGCGCCGTTCCGCGAGAGCCGGGGGATCGGCTAGCCTTCGCCCGCCATGACCCGAGCCGCGATCCGCCGCCTGACCCGGGCCGACGTGGACGCCTTCCGCGCGCTGCGCCTCGACGCGCTCGCGCGCGAACCCGTCGCCTTCGGCGCGGCCCACGAGGAGGAGGCGCAGGAGCCGCCCTCCTTCTTCGAGGCGCGCCTCGACAGCCTCGTGTTCGGCGCCGAGGCGGACGGGCGGCTGCTCGCCATCGGCGGGCTGGGCGCGGGCGGGCGGCTCAAGACCCGCCACCGCGCGACGCTCTGGGGGCTCTACGTCGCGCCCGAGGCGCGCGGGCACGGGATCGGCGGCCGTCTCGTCGCGGCCCTCGTCGAGGCGGGCCGCGCGATGCCGGGTGTCGAGACCCTCGTGCTGACGGTGACGGCCGGCAACGCGGCGGCGCTCGCGCTCTACCGCGCGGCGGGCTTCGAGGCGGTGGGTGTCGACCGCGGCGCGCTCAGGGTCGGCGGGGTGGACCACGACGAGGTGCTGATGCGGCTCGACCTCGGTCCGTAGGGGCGGGCCGTCCGGTCGCCTCACCCCGCGCCCCACGACAGGGCTCTCGGAGGAAGGCCGGGCGACCGACGCGACACCTCCTCGGGAAGACCCCGCTCGCGAGAGCGTCGTCGGCCGACGACCTCGACCGGCGTCAGTTCGGTCCCTCGCCGCGACGCTTCCCGCGCCAGCCGCCGGAGCGGCGCGCGACGCTCGCCTGGCTCGCCGCCTCGTCGAGGAGCACGGTCATCGGGTGGTCGGCCGGCGCGTCGTAGGCGATCTTCAGCGCCGTGGCGGCCTCGCCCGGATCGATGCCCGGCGCGAGGCCCATCGCCCAGTCGAAGAAGATCGAGCGGCAGTCCTCCGCGCCGATTCCGTCGATGCGATACGCCTCGCGGATCAGGCCGCGCGGGTCGAGAGGGTGAGCGCCCGGCCGCGTCACCCGCGCTCAGGCCGTGAGCTTGGCGAGGACGTCCTCGGACATGTCGAAGTTCGCGGTCACGCTCTGGACGTCGTCGTCGTCCTCCAGCACCCCGATCAGCTTCATCAGGGTCTGGGCGGTGTCCTCCTCGACGGGCGTGAGCGTCTGGGGGCGCCAGACGATCCGGGTCGACTGCGCCTCGCCGAGGGCGGCTTCGAGCACGGTCGAGACGCCGGCGAGATCGCCCGGCTGGGTCCAGACGACGTGGCCGTCCTCCGAGCTCTCCACGTCGTCGGCGCCGGCCTCGATCGCGGCTTCCAGCACCGTCTCGGCGTCGCCGGCCTCGGGCGGGTAGAGGATCTGGCCGAGGCGGTCGAACATGAAGCTGACCGCGCCGGTCTCGGCCATGTTGCCGCCGTGCTTGCCGAAGCTGGCGCGCAGGTTCGAGGCGGTGCGGTTGCGGTTGTCGGTCATCGCCTCGACGATCATGGCGACGCCGCCGGGGCCGTAGCCCTCGTAGCGGATCTCCTCGTAGTTCTCGGCGTCGCCGCCCTGCGACTTCTTGATCGCGCGGTCGATCACGTCCTTCGGCACCGAGTTCGACTTGGCCTCCTTGACCGCGAGGCGCAGTCGCGGGTTCTTGTCGGGATCGGGGTCACCCATCTTGGCGGCCACCGTGATCTCCTTGGCGAGCCTGGAGAACAGCTTCGAGCGCGCCGCGTCCTGGCGGCCCTTGCGGTGCTGGATGTTGGCCCACTTCGAATGGCCGGCCATGGCGTCCTCTCCCGGTGTCTCTCCATCGCGGTATAGGTTCGCCGGGAAGGACGAACAAGGAGGCGGGCGCAGCTCGTCTTTCGTTCGGAAAAATGGCGGGCCGTGCCCTATTTAGAACGTATTAACCACCCTCCGGCGCGAACGGCGATCCCTCTGACAGATCGAATCAAGTCAAAAGAAACCATTTCTTGAGATGGGCGTTGACCGGCGCAAGTCTCTCGACTACCAATTCCACAGGGGGCGAATCGGAGGGATGGCTCTACTGACGAAGGCCAAGCTGAGCCTGGCTGCGGCGGTCGCCGCCGCGGCAGGCTTCTCGACCGGGGCGGAGGCGCTGACCTTCACGCCCGGCGTACAATCGCAGATCCTCTACACGATCAACGTCTCGATCGACGACGCCGACGACAGCGGCATGGCGAGCTTCACCAGCCTGATCACCGCGGGCGACACCGTCACGGTCGAAGGCGACGGCTTCGCCCCGCAGACTGGGAGCGACACGGGCGACTTCGCCGGCCTGGGCTCGCTGACCGACATAGAGGGCGACGCCTTCACCTTCGCGGAAGGCGCGGGCGTCAACGTGAACGATTTCATGGTCGGCGGCTCCATCATGGCGGTGACGCTGGACGCGGTCGAGGCGGTTCCCGCGGGCCTGACCGGCACTGTGTCGGGCACCGCCCGCTTCGAGACCGACATGGGCGACATCGGGATCGGCAGCTACAGCGTGGTCGCCTTCGGCTTCGTCATGGCTACGGGCATGGGCACCGCGATCCTGCAGCTCGACCTGACCACGCCCGAGGCGGTGCCCCTGCCCGCCGCGTTGCCGATGCTGGCGCTCGGGCTCGGCGTCATCGGCCTCGTCGGCACGCGCCGCCGCGGCTGAGACCGTGCCTGCCCGCGGGAAGCGGACCAGTGCTTCGAGCGCCCTGCCGCCCCGCGCGGCGGGGCGCTTTCACGTCTCCGGCTCGGTGGTGAAGGTCAGGGGGTAGCCCCGCCGGCGTCCGTGATCGGTCGCCTGCTCGGCCTTGGTCTCGGCGACGTCACGGGTGAACACCGCCACCACGCAGACCCCGCGGCTGTGCGCCGTCGCCATCACCGAGTAGGCTTCCGCCTCCGACATGCGGAACACGGCCTTCAGCACCGTCACCACGAACTCGCGCGGCGTGTAATCGTCGTTGAGCAGGATCACCTTGTAGAGCCGCGGCGGCTCCGTCTTCGTCTGGGGCTTCGCTCGCGTCGGCGCGATGGTCCGGTCGTCGCTCATGCCCGCGCCCGCCCTCGCCGAAGTCCCGCCAGCCGGGCGGACCATGCCAGATCGCGCCGACGCGCGCCACGGCACGATACCCGCCGCATCCCGCGCCCGCCTGCGCGATCTCGCCGCGATGACTGGGAACGGGCTATTCCGGCAGCGTCACCTCGACCTCGATGGCCGAGTACCAGGCGGCGAGGTCGTCGATCTCGGCATCGGTGAGCGGCCCGGCGACCACCGACATCATCTGGTTCTGGCGCTCGCCGCTGCGAAAGGCGCGCAGCTGCTTCACGAGGTAGATGTCGCTGTGTCCGGCGATGTTGGGCGCCATCGGCATCGTGGCGAGCCCGTCGATGCCGTGGCAGGCCGCACAGCGCTTGGCGAGCACCCGCCCCTGGGCGAGGTCGCCCGCCGGGGCCGCCCGGGCGGCGAGCACGGCCGCGAGCGCGAGGATGAGCGTCTTGAGCATGGCTGTCGTTCCGGCTGTGGCGCGCGCCCGGCGGTACCGGGCCGCGCGCTGGATCGTCGTTACCGTGGCGCCCGGACCCGGACAGTACCGTGGCGCCCGGACCCGGGCGACGCACGCCGCCGGAGGAGCCGGGCGCCGCCGCGCGGACCTTACTCCGCGCCGCCGGTGTAGTGGATGCGGTAGACCGCGCCGACGAGATCGTCGGAGACGAGCAGCGAGCCGTCGGCGAGCTGGGCGACGTCGACGGGGCGGCCGAGGTATTCGCCCGTCTCCGGGTCGAGCCAGCCCTCGGCGAAGGGCTCCATCGTCGCCGAGCCGTCCTCGGCGATGGTGGTGACCATCACCCGCGCGCCGATCGGCTCGGTGCGGTTCCACGAGCCGTGCTGCGCCGAGAAGATGGCGTTGCGGTACTCGGCGGGGAACTGCGAGCCGGTGTAGAACATCATGCCGAGGTCGGCCGCGTGCGCCACCGTCTCGACCACGGGCATGACGACGTCGACCGGCACTTCCTGGCCCTCGTACTCGGTGGTGCGCACGTCGCCGCCGCCGAACCAGGGGTGGCCGAAGTGCTGGCCAGCCTCGGTCGAGACGTTCAGCTCGCCCGGCGGGATGTCGTCGCCCATGCCGTCGACCTGGTTGTCGGTCCACCACAGATCGCCGGTCTCGGGATGGAAGTCCTGGCCGACCGAGTTGCGCACGCCGTAGGCGAACACCTCGCGGTTCGAGCCGTCGAGGTCCATGCGGATGATGCCGCCGATGCCGACCTCCTCGTAGAGATCGAGCTTGTCCTCGGGCGCGACGTTGTAGGGCTGGCCGAGCGAGATGTAGAGCTTGCCGTCGGGGCCGATGTCGCACATGCGCGCGGTATGGTTGTAGCTCTCCTCCTCGACCGGGATCAGCTCGCCCTGGGGCACCACCTCGAACGCCGCGACGTCCTCGGACTCGTAGAAGAACTCGGCCGCCGGGAACACCAGCACCCGGTTCTGCTCGACGGTGTAGAGAAAGCCGTCGTTCGAGAAGCAGAGGCCGTGCGGGATCACCTTGTCGAGCGAGGGCGCGAAGTTCTTGACCTCGTCGGCGACGCGGTCCTTGTCGCGGTCGGTCACCGACCAGATCTCGCGCTTGCGGGTCGAGACGAAGGCGACTACGCCCTGCGGCCCGACGGTGACGGCGCGCGCGTCGGGCACGATCGCGTAGAGATCGATCTCGAAGCCGTCGGGCAGCTCGATGCGCTCGAGGATCTTGCCGATCGCCTCGGCGCGGGCGCCGCCCTGGGCGATCTCGTTGAACTCGGCCGAATGGGTCGACTGGAACTTGGAGAGCTTGTCGAGGGTGTCCTGGCCCTGGCCGAAGGCCGGGGCTGCGAGAAGCGCCGCGGCGGCGCCGGCGAGCAGCGTGCGCATGAGTGATCCTCCCTGTCGGACGCGGGCCGTTGGTCGCCCGTCGCGGCGTCAGCCTCGCGAAGTGTCGCGCCCGTGGCAATCGACTTGTGCGTTCCAAAACGAAACGTCGCACCGCGGCGCGGGAGGGTCAGAACGGCCAGACCAGTGGGATCAGCAGGCAGGCGACGAGGCCGACGATCAGGTTCATCGGCACGCCGAGGCGCATGTAGTCGGTGAAGCGATAGCCACCCGCCGCGTAGACCAGGGTGTTGGTCTGATAGCCGATGGGCGTGGCGAAGCTCGCCGAGGCCGCGATCATCACCGCGACCACGAAGGGACGCGGATCGGCGCCGAGGGTGCCCGCGACCGCGATCGCCACCGGCGTGACCACGACGGCGACCGCGTTATTCGAGACCACCTCTGTCAGCACCGAGGCGAGCATGAACACGAGCCAGAGCGCGAGGCCGGGCGGCAGGCCCGCGAGCCAGCCCTCGGAGGGGCCGACCAGCAGCTCGACCGCCCCCGTTATCTCGAGCGCGCGCCCGACGCCCAGCATGGCGAAGATCAGCGCGAGCAGGCGGAAGTCGATCGCCTCGAACGCCTCCTCGGCGTCGATGCAGCGCGTGGCCAGCACCAGGGCCACGCCGATCAGCGCGAGCCCCGCGATCGGCATCACCCCGAGCGCGCCGCCCACGACCACGAAGGCCAGGATCGCGAGCACGATCGGCGCCTTCTCGCGGCGGTACGGCCGCTCGGTCGGCTGGGTGATGTCGGCGAGGTTCTGCTCGGCCGAGAGGCGGCGGATGTCGTCGGGATCGCCTTCGAGCAGCAGCGTGTCGCCGACGCGGATGCGCACCTCGTCGAGCACCGAGCCGACGCGCTCGGCGCGGCGGTGGACCGCGAGCGGATAGACCCCGTAGCGGCGGCGGAAGCGCACGTCGCCGATGCGCCGGCCTACCAGCTTGCAGTCGGGGGTGATCAGCGCCTCGACGGTGACGGTCGACTTCTGCCCGATCGGGTCGAGCTGGCCCACGAGGCTGAGCGCGCGGTTGCCCCTCAGCGAGAGCAGTTCGTTGACGCCGGACCGGATCACCACCCGGTCGCCGGGCTTGAGCACCACCGAGGCGATGTCGCGCCTCAGCGAGAGGTCGCCGCGGATGACGTCGATGACGGTCATGCCCTCGCGGTTGAAGTGCTCCACGTCCGGGATGCGCCGGCCCGCGAGGGTGGAGCCCTCGGGGATCACCACCTCCGAGAAGAAGCGCAGCGACTTTCGGTTGGTGATGAAGTCGAGCATCGCGTCGCGGCGCGGCAGCAGGCGCGGGCCGGCGAGCGCGACGAAGGCGAGGCCGACCACCACGATCACCAGCGCGACCGGCGTGATCTCGAACAGGCCGAAGGGGGCGAGCCCGTGCGCGCGCGCGACGCCGTCGACGAGCAGGTTGGTCGAGGTGCCGATCAGCGTGCAGAGCCCGCCGAGGATCGCGGCGTAGCTGAGCGGGATCAGCACCTGGCTCGCCGAGACCCCGATCCGGCGCGCGACGCGCATGGCGATCGGGATCAGCATGACCACCACGGGCGTGTTGTTCATGAAGGCCGAGGCGCCGACGGTGAGGCCGGCGAAGCGCGCGACCGTGCGGCGCGGACGGTTCTCGGCCGCCTCCGTCACTTGCCGCGCGAAGGCGTCGAGCCCGCCGGTGCGCACGAGCGCGCCCGAGATCACGAACATCGCGGCGATGGTGAGGGGCGCGGGGTTGGCGAAGACGCCCATCAGCTCGGCCGTCGGCAGGACGCCGCAGCCGACCAGCACCGCGACGCCGCAGATGGCGACCACCTCCGGCGGGTAGCGCTCGGAGACGAACAGCGCGAACATGCCCGCGAGCGTCGCGAGCGTGGCGACGGCGGGCGCCGCCGAGAGAAGCTCGCCCATCACCCGTGCCGGCCCGACCGGGCCGCCCCCCTGCCCCCCACGCGCCCGCTCACACGCGCGCGTCCGCCTCGACGAGACGCCCGCCGAGGCGCAGCGCCTCGACGCGCCGCGCGAGCCCCGTGCGGTCGTCGGTCTCGACCAGCGTCCCGCAGATCGTGACCTCCCCCATCGCCGGCTCGAAGCGGCCCTGGCCCATGCCGGTGACGAAACGCTCCAGCGGGCCTTCCTTAGCCATGCCGATCACGCTGTCGTAGTCGCCGCACATGCCCGCGTCGCTCTGGTAGGCGGTGCCGCGCGGCAGGATCTGCGCGTCGGCCGTCGGCACGTGGGTGTGGCTGCCCACCACGAGGCTCGCGCGGCCGTCGCACCAGTGACCGATCGCCATCTTCTCGGACGTCGCCTCGGCGTGGATCTCGACGATCAGCGCGTCGGCGACCGCGCCGGGTGCGAGCGCATGGGTGCGCATCGCCGCCTCGATCGCCGAGAACGGGTCGTCATAGGGCTGCTTCATGAACACCCGTCCGAGCACGACCATCATCGCGACCCGCCGCCCCCGCGTGGCCTCGAACGAGGCGACGCCGACGCCCGGCGGGCGCTTGGCGATGTTGAGCGGGCGCAGGATGCGCCGGTCGGCGTCGAGATGGGTCAGCATGTCCTTCTGGTCGAAGGCGTGGTCGCCGAGCGTGACCGCGTCCGCCCCGGCGGCGAACAGCTCGTCGGCGATCGCGCGCGTCATGCCGAAGCCCGCGGCCGAGTTCTCGGCGTTGACGGCGATGAAGTCGAGGCCGCGCTCGGCGCGAAGCCGCGGCAGCGCGTCGATGACGGCCTGTCGGGCGGCGCGGCCGACGATGTCGCCGAGAAAGAGGAGTCGCATGGCGCTCGCTACTCGCCCGAGACCGGATCGCTGTCAAATGCCGCGGCGCAACAGAAAATGCGGCGTCGCAACGAGGCACGTTTCGGTCACGACCGCGTCGAGCGGCTGGTCGGTCGCCTCGCGCACCACGCGGTCGACCGCCTGAGCGTCGTAGGCGAGGCCGAGCGCCGTCAGCGACGGGTTCGCGGCGCGCAGGGCTTCGAGCGTGCGGTCGTAGAAGCCACCGCCGTAGCCGAGGCGGTAACCCTCGGCGTCGAAGGCGACGAGCGGCACCACCAGCGCCGTCGGGGGCACGGACGCGGGATCGGCCGGGATCGCCGCGCCGAAGGCACCCTCGACCTCGGCCGCGCCCGGGCGCCAGGGGCGGAACGCCAGCGGCCGGTCCGGCCCCTCGACCACCGGCATGGCGAGCGCCACGCCGCGTCCGGCGCGCGCGTCGAGCGCCGGGCCGGGATCGATCTCGGTGCGGATCGGGCGGTAGGCCGCGACGCGCGCGTCCGGCGCCAGCGCCCCCATGGCATCGAGCGCCTCGATCAGACGCCGGCCGGCCGCGTGCGCGGCGAGCGCGCCTTCGGCATGGGCGCGCTTGCGCGCGTCGAAGGCACGCCGGCGCATCGCGGCCTTGGCCGCGGCGGTGTCGGCCGGATCGGTCATGCGCGGATCGGAGAAGAGTGGCGGGCCCATCGCGACCGTGGAGGGATCAGATCCTCGCGAGCCTGGATAACCAGGTGGGCGCCAGGTGCCCGAGGCCACGGCCAAGGGCAGAGCCAGCTCCCGCGAGAATGCTTAGGCCACCAGGAAACTGACCTCGCACGAGAAGGACAGCACCCGCCACGGCCAGAGTTATGCGCCGGCCCGGCGAATGCAAGGCGGCTCGACGAGACCACCGTCGGACGCGCGGGCGCGGGCGCCACCCGACGCGGGAGCGTGGCCGGAACCGGGCTCACGGCTCGGCCGCGAGGGCTTCGAGGCGGGCGGCGAGCGCCTCGATCCGCTCGGCCACCCGCGCGCTCGCCGCCGCCTCGGCGCCCGTCGTGGCCACGCGCTCGGCCTCGGCGAGGCGGTCGGCGAGCAGGAGCGCGCTCATCACCAGGAGCCGCGCCTCGGGGATCGCGCCGGTGGAGCGCTGCACCCGCGCGGCCTCCACGTCGATACGCGCGGCGAGGGCCGCCACCCGGTTCTCCTCGCCCTCGTCGCAGCCGATGCGGTAGCCGCGCCCAGCGATGCGGATCAGGACCTCGGCCATGGGCTCACCCTCCTGCCTCGCGCGAGGCGGCCTGGGACGCCGCCCGCGTCGTCTCGGCGTCGCCCGACGGCGGCTCCGCCTCACCGTCCGGGGACGGTTTCGTCTCGACGTCCGGCGCCCCGTCGCGCGCCGGGGCGGGCCCGTCGCCGTCCGCGGCGGCATGCCCGTCGAGCGCCGCGTTCGGCGCGGCCTCCTCCTGCGTCGGTGGCGCGTCCGGTCCGGCCTCGGCCCCTGTCCGTGTCTCGGGCAACGCTTCGCCATCCCACGACGCGCCGTCCCGTGCCGCTTCCTCGAGGGCCGCCGGCGCGGCGATGGCGGCGTCCAGCTCCGTCATGGCCGCGCGGACGGTCCGGGCGGCCTCCTCGCGCAGCGCGGCGTCGGCGCGCACCCGCGCCTCGACCGCCGCGACGGCGCGTTCGAGGCGCTCGATCGCGCGTTCCAGCGGGGGCATCGCGTCCTCCTCTCCTCGCTCGGGGCCCATCGTCCGTGGCTCGCCGCCCGAGACCGCGAATCACTGGCCTCCGGCCCGAGCCGATCGGCGATCGGCGTGGAAATCAACGCGCGTCGCGGTCCGATCGTATACCGGTCTCGTCGAGCGAGATCCGGAAACGCAGCGCCTCCGGCCGGTTGGATCGGCGAGGGCGGCGAGCCGGGACACGGGACACGATCTCCCCGCTGTCCCGTCTCGGCGCCTTCGCTCTCGCGAGGCCCCATACGACGCGGTCCGGCGGCGCGACTGCGGAATCGGGACGCGGCCCGCGCGACCCGACCCCTCGCGACACGTCCCCGGCCGGGATCGCGCCTCCCGCTCTCGGCCGGGTTGACCCTCCGCGGTCGCCTCGACATTGTCGCGCGCGCCGCGCTCGGGGCCGACCGCGTCGCGTAGCTTCACGAACAAGGGGACGGGCGAGGCCCGGCAGGTCATGGGCGTCAGCATCGAGGACATGAAGGCCGCCGACCCGCGGCGCTTCCGCATGGCCGCCGCGATCCGCGCGCTCGCGCTCGATGCGGTCAAGACGGCGAACTCGGGCCACACCGGTATGCCGATGGGCATGGCCGACGTCGCCACCGTGCTGTTCGACCGCCATCTGAAATTCGACCCCGCTGCCCCCGACTGGCCGGACCGCGACCGCTTCGTGGTCTCGAACGGGCACGGCTCGATGCTGCTCTACGCGGTGCTGCACCTGACCGGTCACGTCGGCATGCCGATCGAGGCGATCCGCAAGTTCCGCCAGCTGCACGAGCCCTGCGCGGGACACCCGGAGATGAACCACGCCTTCGCGGTCGAGACCACCACCGGCCCGCTCGGCCAGGGGCTCGCCACCGCCGTCGGCATGGCGATCGCCGAGGAGAGCCTCCGCGCGAAGTACGGACGCAAGATCTGCGACCACCGCACCTGGGTCACCGTCGGCGACGGCTGCCTGATGGAGGGCATCGGCCAGGAGGCGATCAGCCTCGCGGGCCGGCTCAGGCTGTCGCGGCTGACCGTGCTGTTCGACGACAACGCGATCTCGATCGACGGGGGTACGGCGCTCGCCGACGCCACCGACCAGAAGGCCCGTTTCGAGGCCTCTGGCTGGGACGTGCGCGCGATCGACGGCCACGACACCGCGGCGATCGATGAGGCGATGGCCTGGGCCGGGACGCGCGATCGCCCGGTGATGATCGCCTGCCGCACCCGCATCGGAATCGGCGCGCCCACCATGGAGGGCACCGCCAAGGCCCACGGCGCGATCACCGGCGACGACGAGGTGGCAGGCGCCAAGAAGGCCCACGACTGGCCCCACGCCCCCTTCGAGATCCCCGCCGACGTCGCGGCCGAATGGCGCGCGCTCGCCGGGCGCGGCGCCTCGGCGCACGCCGCCTGGCGCTCGGAGTACGCCGCGCTCGGCGGGCGCAAGCGCGCCGACTACGACCGCGCGCTCGCCGGCGAGGCGCCGCAGAAGCTGGGCAGCGCGCTCAACCGCCTGCGCAAGTCGCTGGTCGAGACCCGCCCCTCGATGGCGACGCGCAAGGCTTCGGAGACCGCCCTGAAGGAGATCAACCCGGTGATGGGCGAGACGCTCGGCGGCTCGGCCGATCTCACCGGCTCGAACAACACGCTGACCCCGGACCTCGGCATCTTCGACGAGACCAACCGCAAGGGGCGCTACGTCCACTACGGCATCCGCGAGCACGCCATGGCCGCGGCAATGAACGGCATGGCGCTGCACAAGGGCGTGATGCCCTACGGCGGCACCTTCCTCGTGTTCTCGGACTACGCGCGCCCTGCCATGCGGCTCTCGGCGCTGATGGGCGTGCGCGTCGTCTACGTGATGACCCACGACAGCATCGGCCTCGGCGAGGACGGGCCGACGCACCAGCCGGTCGAGCATCTGGCCTCCTTGCGCGCCATGCCGACCATGACGGTGATCCGCCCCGCCGACGCGGTCGAGACGGCCGAGGCCTGGGAGATGGCGATCGAGCGGCGCGACGGCCCCACCGTGCTCGCGCTCTCGCGCCAGAACCTGCCGACGCTCAGGCAGAAGTACACCACCCGCAATCAGGCCGCCCAGGGCGCCTACGTGCTGGCCGAGGCCGACCACAAGCGCCAGGCAGTGCTGATCGCCACCGGCTCGGAGGTCGCGATCGTCATGGAGGCCAAGGCGATGCTGGAGCGCGACGGCATCGGCGCGCGGGTGGTCTCGATGCCGTCGATGGAGGTGTTCGCCGCGCAGGAGGAAGGCTACCGCCGCCGCGTCCTGCCCGCCGGCCCCGTCCGCGTCGGCGTCGAGGCGGGCGTCGCGCAGGGCTGGGAGCGCTGGCTCGTGGCCGAGCGCGGCCGCGAGGCCAAGGCGGATTTCGTCGGCATGGCGTCCTTCGGCGCCTCGGCCCCCTACCAGGACCTCTACCGCCACTTCGGCATCACGGCCGAGGCGGTCGCCGAGAAGGTGCGCGCGCTCCTCTGAGGCGATCGCCCCGGCCTAGTCCCGCGGCGCGCTCCGGCGCGATCCTCCGACGCGGGCGCAGGCCGGACCGAACGCGAGAGGGCCCTCGCGCGTCTCGCGATTGATCTCCCAAGCCGGCCGCGCCATACCGCGGCGGAGCAGCGGCGTGGCATCGCGCCGAAGGGTGCACCGGGATGTCGCGTCGCGGGACGGATACACGCAAGAGGAACGGCACATGACGGTGAAGGTCGCGATCAACGGCTTCGGCCGCATCGGGCGCAATATCCTGCGCGCCATCGTCGAAGAGGGGCGCACCGACATCGAGGTGGTCGCGATCAACGATCTCGGCCCCGTCGAGACCAACGCCCACCTCATCCGCTACGACACGGTGCACGGCCGCTTCCCCGGCGAGGTCAAGGTCGACGGCGAGAGCATCGACGTCGGCCGCGGCCCGATCCGCGTCACCGCGATCAAGGACCCTGCGGCGCTGCCCTGGGGCGACGTCGACATCGCGCTCGAGTGCACCGGCATCTTCACCGCGCGCGACAAGGCGGCGATGCACCTCGAGAACGGCTCGAAGCGGGTGCTGGTCTCGGCGCCGGCCTCAGGCGCGGACAAGACCGTGGTCTACGGCGTGAACCACCAGTCGATCACCGCCGAGGACAAGGTGATCTCCTGCGCGTCCTGCACCACCAACTGCCTCGGGCCCGTGGCCTACGTGCTCCACCGCGCGATCGGGATCGAGCAGGGCTTCATGACCACGATCCACAGCTACACGGGCGATCAGCCGACGCTCGACACGCTGCACAAGGACCTATACCGCGCCCGCGCGGCGGCGCAGAACATGATCCCGACCTCGACGGGCGCGGCCAAGGCGGTCGGCCTCGTGCTGCCGGAGCTGAACGGCAAGCTCGACGGCGTGGCGATCCGGGTGCCGACGCCGAACGTCTCGGTGGTCGACTTCAAGTTCAACGCGAGCCGCGAGACCTCGGCCGAGGAGATCAACGACGTCGTCCGCGAGGCCGCCCGCGGCGAGTTGAAGGGCATCCTCGCCTTCACCGACGAAAAGCTGGTGTCGTCCGACATGAACCACGACCCGCACTCCTCGGTGTTCCATACCGACCAGACCAAGGTGATGGGCGGCACGCTGGCGCGCGTCCTGTCGTGGTACGACAACGAGTGGGGCTTCTCGAACCGCATGGCCGACGTCGCGGTGGCGATGGGCAAGACGGTGTGAGGCTTCGGCCATGCCGGACCTCGGTGCGCAGAGCCATCGTATCGCGGCGCTTCGCACCGAGGTATGCGCCCTGAAGCGCGAGAACGCTCGCGTGCGTGACGCACGCGAGCGCGTCGAAGGGCGCCATGAGGCGATCGAGCGGCTCGTAGCGATGCCGCTCGCATTCTGCGAATGGACGATCGCGAACCCCGTGATCGGCACGCCGACCGTCACCTTCGTTATTGGGATCGTTCGACCATGACCCTGCGCACGCTCGACGACCTCGACCTCCGGGACAAGCGCGTCCTGATCCGCGTCGATCTCAACGTGCCGATGAAGGACGGGCGCGTCACCGACGACACCCGCATCCGCGCGCACGTGCCCACCATCGCCGAGGTGATGGACAAGGGCGGTCTGCCGATCCTGCTCGCCCATTTCGGCCGGCCCAAGGGCAAGGCGAACCCGGACCTCTCGCTCGGCCAGGTCGCCGACGCGCTGCAGGCCGCGCTCGCGAACGGCTCCGAGCACGGCCCCAACATCCTCGTCGCCCCCGACTGCATCGGTCCGCTCGCCGAGGAGGCGGCCGCGCGACAGACCGTCGGCCAGGTGCTGCTCCTCGAGAACACCCGCTTCCACGCCGGCGAGGAGGCCAACGATCCCAATTTCGTCGGCGAGCTCGCCGCCCTCGGCGAGGTCTACGTCAACGACGCCTTCTCCGCCGCGCACCGTGCGCACGCCTCGACCGAAGGGTTGGCCCACCGCCTGCCCTCGGCCGCGGGACGCGCCATGCAGGCCGAGATCGAGGCGCTCGAAGGCGCGCTGGAGAACCCCGCGCGCCCGGTGGTCGCCGTGATCGGCGGCGCCAAGGTCTCGACCAAGCTCGCCGTGCTCGGCAACATGGTCGGCCGCGTCGACCAGATCGTCATCGGCGGCGGCATGGCCAACACCTTCCTCGCGGCCAAGGGCTACGGCATCGGCGGCTCGCTGCACGAGCGCGACCTGCTCGACGAGGCCCGCGCGATCATGGAGCGCGCCGAGACCGGGGGCACCGAGATCGTGCTGCCGGAGGACGTGGTGATCGCCTCGAAGCTCGAGGCCGGCCAGGAGACCGAGGTGGTCGCGGCCGACGCCTGCCCCCCGGACCGGATGATCCTCGACACCGGCCCCGCCTCGGTCGAGGCGCTCGCGCGCCGCTTCGCCGAGGCCGCGACCGTGCTCTGGAACGGCCCCCTCGGCGCCTTCGAGGTCGAGCCGTTCAACGCCGCAACCGACCGCGCGGCGCTGGCTGTCGCCGAGCTGACCGAGGCGGGGCAGCTCCTCTCGGTCGCGGGCGGGGGCGACACGGTGGCAGCCCTCAACGCCTCGGGCGCCGCCGCGCGCTTTTCCTATGTCTCGACCGCGGGCGGCGCCTTCCTCGAATGGCTGGAGGGCAAGCCCCTGCCCGGCGTCGCCGTGCTGCGCGCCTGACGCGGCGCGAGGCGCGCGCACGAGAGGCTTTCACTTGATGGCGGGCAGGCCGGGCGATAGCCCTGCCCCGCAAGCCCTCCCCCAGACCCACCGCGACCCGGAGCACCCCCGATGAAAGCGACCCGAGCCGTCCAGAAGATCCTCTCCGCTTACGAGGGCGAGAACCCCGGCGTGAAGGGCAACCTCTGCCGGATGCTGATGGCCGGCAAGCTCGGCGGCACCGGCAAGATGATCATCCTGCCGGTCGACCAGGGCTTCGAGCACGGCCCGGCCCGCAGCTTCGGCCCGAACCCCGACGCCTACGACCCGCACTACCACTACAGCCTCGCGCTGGAGGCCGGCCTCAACGCCTACGCCGCGCCTCTCGGCTTCCTGGAGGCGGGCGCCGACACCTACGCCGGTCAGATCCCGACGATCCTGAAGTGCAACTCGGCCAACTCGCTGCACCCGAACGAGGCGCCGAAGGACCAGGCGATCTACGGCACAGTCGACGACGCGCTGCGCCTCGGCTGCGTGGCGATCGGCTTCACGATCTATCCGGGCTCCTCGGCCGGGCTCGACATGTTCGAGGAGATCGCGGAGCTGCGTCAGGAAGCGGCGGCCAAGGGCGTCCCCACCGTGATCTGGTCCTACCCCCGCGGCGAGGCGCTCTCGAAGGAGGGCGAGACGGCGATGGACGTCTCGGCCTACGCCACGCAGATCGCCGCCCTCCTCGGCGCGCATGTCATCTAGGTGAAGCTCGCCTCCGACCATCTGGAGCAGAAGGACGCGGCCAAGGCTTACGAGAACGCCAGCATCCCGATCTCGACGCAGGCCGAGCGCGTCGCCGACTGCGTCAAGGCCGCCTTCAACGGCCGGCGCCTGATCGTGTTCTCGGGCGGGGCCAAGTCGGGTTCGGAGGCGGTCTACGACAACGCCCGCGCGATCCGCGACGGTGGCGGCAATGGCTCGATCATCGGGCGCAACACCTTCCAGCGCCCCAAGGCCGAGGCGCTGGAGATGCTCGCCAAGCTGGTCGAGATCTACCGCGGCAAGGACTGAGAGCCGCGCCGGGCGCCATCCGATCCGTTCGGATGGCTACTCTCCCCGTCGGGACCGCGGGCCTAGGCAGCCCGCGGCGGCCTCACTCGCTGGCCGGCTGCTGCTCGATATTGGCGCTGCCCTGCTCGCAGGCCGGGTTGTCCTGGCTCGTCTGGCCCGGCTTGCAGCCGAACCAGTTCTCGTTCGGCGTCGCCTCGCCGGTCGGAGCCTCGGTCGCCCCGGCCGCGGTCGTCTCGCCGCCGGCGCGTCCGAGCATCCGGTAGACGATGCGCGTGGCCTCGTTCACCTGATCGGGCGTGGTGGCCGGGCCGGGGTTCGCGGCCGGCGTCGCGGCGATGTTCATGCTCTGAAGCTCGACACGGTTGCCGGTGAGCGCGGGGCTCTCCGCGAGCGCCGGCAGCGTGCCGGCGGCGAGCATGGCGGTTGCGACGAGAGCGGGGGTGAAGCTGCGCATCGGACGCCTCCTTTCGCGATGACAGGACAACCGACGCCGAGGCCTGACGTTTCGTCGGCTTCCGTCACGCGAAAGCGGCCTCTAGTCGTCGGACGCCGTTCCGTTCACCGCGTCCAGCCCGGCTTCGAGATAGTCGGCCAGGAGCGGCGTCTCCAGGAGGTAGCGTTCCGTCGGCAGGCTCTTCGAGGCGCGCGCCTGCTCGACCAGCGCCTCGAACTCGCCCGCCTCGCCGTCGCCGCGGCCGATCCAGAGGAGCGCGACCAGCTCGGCCTGCTCGCTTTCGGTCAGATCGGCGATCCAGCTCGCCAGCTCCAGCGCCGCCGTGTCCTCGACCACGTGGAGCGGCTCGCCGAGCGTGTCGGTCGCCGCGTCCTCTTCGAAGGCGATGTCCTCGGCATCGATCTCCCTCGCGCGCGCGACGATCCATCTGACGGTATCGAAGGACAATCGCATGGGTCTCGGCCTCCTCTCACGTCGCCGCAACCGTCTCGCACGCTATCCTCGCCTTCGCTTCGACGTGACGCAACGTATCGTCGAGATCGGCGGAGGACCCCCATGACGACAGCGAGCGCACGGGAGATCATCGAACGGCTCGGCCTGGAGCCCCACCCCGAGGGGGGTTGGTTTCGCGAGACCTGGCGCGCCGAGGCGGCCGAGGGCGAACGCGCCGCCGGCACCGCGATCTACTTCCTGCTCGACGTCGGCGAGTTCAGCCACTGGCACCGCGTCGACGCGGCCGAGACCTGGCACTTCTACGCAGGCGCGCCCCTGTCGCTGTCGCTCTCGCCCGACGGCCACGACGCCGAGGCGCACGTGATCGGCCCCGAGGTGCTCGCCGGCCAGCGCCCGCAGGTCACGGTGCCGCCCGGCTGGTGGCAGGCGGCGACCTCGCTCGGCGCCTGGACGCTCTGCGGCTGCACCGTCTCGCCGGGCTTCGTGTTCGAGGGCTTCGAGATGGCGCCGCCCGACTGGCGCCCGACGCCGCGTGCGCCCGGCGACTGAGCAGGCGGCATCGGGCAGCGCACTGCGCGGGCGGCGTTGACAGCGCGCCGTGCGGGCGCGATGGGGCTCGGCCCGACCGCCCCTGCCGGAGCCTGCGCCATGGCCGACGACAACGCGCCCCGCCTCTATCTCGTGACGCCCACGGATCGCGCGCCCGACGGTCTCGCGGGCCCCGTCGAGGCGGCGCTCGCGACCGGGCTCGTCGCCTGCCTGCGCCTCGATCTGGGCAGCGGCGACGAGGACGACTGGATGCGCGCGGCCAACCTGCTGCTGCCGCTCTGCCACGCCGCGGAGGTGCCGCTGGTGGTGACCGACCGCCCCGAGCTGGTGGCGCCGCTCGGGCTCGACGGCGTGCACCTGGCGCGCTCGACCGCCTCCGTCACGCGGCTCCGCAAGTCGCTCGGGGCGGAGCGCATCCTCGGCGCCTGGGGCGGCGCCTCGCGCCACCGCGCCATGACACTGGCCGAGGCGGGAGCGGACTACGTAGCGGTCGGGCCGGCGGGCGAGGCCGACGAGCTGGTCGCGTGGTGGGCCGAGATGATCGAGACGCCGATCGTGGTCGAGGGCGGCGTCGATCTCGACGCGGCGCGCCGGCTCGGGGCAGTGGCAGATTTCGTGGTGCCCGAGGTGTCGGTCTGGGACGATCCGGGCGGGCGGCTGGCAGGGTTCGCGGTGGCGCTCGCGGAGGGGTGAGTGTGATCACGAGGGCGGACTGAGCCCTGTACTACGCTCGCTGCGACAGTTAAATTCACCCACGAAATGAAGTCATGCTCTTCCAAAACATTGTGTGTCGTTGGCATCTGAACATATTTGATTGAATATTTTGGTCAACATGAGACGGACTTCAGACCCATGAATGGCAATATGCCTATGTTAACGTTTTTATGATCATATATATATTCGTCATCATTGATCTTCCCACAAGACAACATTCTCGAAGTTTAGATTTTCAAGATCGCCTCTTTTAATCCATATTCCCATAGGTAGGCTATCTACATACTCGTGCTTTATAAAATATTCATTTTCCAATTTGAAAAGAAGAATGTGATCCTCACTCATCGGAGGGAGTTTTTCGCGCCCAATGCTTTCCAAATAATCTTTTGATGGAACATACCTCCTCTTTGAGTGCCCAAACATAGTATGCATAGGCATGTGCCCGCACAAATGTTTAGTTCCAAAATACATTTCTTTAGGAAATACATCTTCTCTCATAGTCATATCTATTTTTCTAAGTTTTTCGTCAAGAGAAGTAGAATAGGGAAAATTATCTCCAACAACAGGATAAGAATCAATAACGACAGGCTCAAAGAGGTATCTTATATACTGCGTTGTGTTATGGTATCCTGTGGAGAGTCTGTATGGGAACAGGCCCGGCATTGGAGGCGCGGAACGCGTCGGAAATTTGTGAGGATCAGAAGCGATATAAAAAACACGCAAGCCAGAGCCATATTTTAGCGGTGATGGCTCTTCGCCCATCTCGTCACTGACCATCGGTGCAACTGCCGGATCGTAGAACACGAAGATTACTCCACCACGAGGCAGTGACGGCAGTCCGTAAACTCGGGGTATATACTTGAGATTAACTTGTAATAGAAAATGCATTGGAATCTGCAGTCCACTATCAGGATGAGTGAAAAATGGTCACTCTATTTCGTTTGGTAATGATGGTTCGCCACCGAACCAGCACCCTGTTTCACGAAGACCATTATTTTTTGAGTGGATCATCGCAATCGCTGGCAAGCGCTCCTTGAACAAGAGCGCATTGATTTGATCGTCCGTAAGATCAGTCATTTCCTAACGCCATTCTATATCATGACTCAATTTTTACCGGTGTAGTCGATAGAATCCGATCGAACACAACAATAAAACGCTTCACTGCAACAGATACGCCACCACCCTGAACCGTCACACGTTCAATAACAGATGCTCCCGCTCCCAGGGCGAGATCACCCGCATGAACTCCTCGTATTCGTGCAGCTTCACCGCCGCGTAGAGCGCGCAGAAGCCCTCGCCGAGCACGCCGCGCAGCGGATCGCAGCGTTGCAGCTCCTCGATCGCCTGGAGCAGCCCGTAAGGCAGCCCCCGCTCGCGGGCGTAGCTGTCGGTGCGCACCTCCTCGCGCGGCGCGATGCCCTCGGTCATGCCAAGAAACCCCGCCGCGAGCGTCGCTGCGATCGCGAGATAGGGGTTGGCATCCGCGCCCACCACGCGGTTCTCGACGCGCCGCGCCACCGGCTCGGCGATCGGCACGCGCAGCCCGGTGGTGCGGTTGTCGCGGCCCCAGTCGAGGTTGATCGGCGCCGTCAGCCCCGGCACCAGCCGGCGATACGAGTTCACGTAAGGGGCCAGCAGGCAGGTGGCCGGGCGCAGATAGGTCTGCTGCCCGCCGAGGAAGTGGTGGAACAGGGCCGAGGCCTCGCCGGTCTCGGTCGAGAACAGCGGCCGCCCGGTCTCCAGATCGACCACGCTCTGGTGGATGTGCAGGGCCGAGCCCGGCTGCTCGGCGTGGGGCTTGGCCATGAAGGTGGCGTAGAGCCCGCAGCGAAGTGCCGCCTCGCGGATCAGACGCTTGAACAGGAACACCTGGTCGGCCAGCTCCATCGGGTCGCCGTGGCGGAGATTGACCTCCAGCTGCGCCGCGCCCGCCTCTTGGATGATGGTGTCGATCTCGAGCCCCTGCGCCTCGGCGTAGTCGTAGATGTGCTCGATCACGGTGTCGTACTCGTCGACGGCCGAGATCGAGTAGGCCTGCGCCTTCTGCGGCGCGCGGCCCGAGCGGCCCGCCGGCGGCTCCAGCGGATAGTCTGAATCGATGTTGGGCCGCGTCAGGTAGAACTCGATCTCAGGCGCCACCACCGGCTTCCAGCCGCGCGCCGCGTAGGCGTCGACGACGCGGTGGAGCACCGAGCGCGGCGCGAAGTCGATCAAGCGGCCCTCGCGGTCGCAGACGTCGTGGATCACCTGCACCGAGCGGTCGTTCGCCCAGGGGACGCTGCGCGCGGTCGCGAGGTCGGGGCGCAGCCAGAGATCGGCGTCGGTGTCGTAGGCGTCGAAGTTGTCGATGTCGGGATAGCCGCCGGTGATGGTGAGAAAGAACAGCGAGGTCGGCAGGTAGACCGGCGGGAACTGCGCGAACTTCGAGGTCGGCATCACCTTGCCGCGCGCGATGCCGGCGAAGTCGGGGGTGACGCACTCGATCTCCTCGACCGCGTTGGCGCTGAGCCAGCCGGGTAGGCGCGTCGTGGTGCGCTCCTCCGGCGGCGGCGACAGCGACAGGCTGATGAGCGGCGTCGTCGGCCCACGGCCGGTGGACAGGATGTCCTGCATGAAGGCTCGCGCGTTGCTGCGGTGCGGCGAGTATCGCGCCCGTGCCGGGGTCGGCGCAAGCGAGACGCGCCCTCCCCGTTTCGTAACAAGGAATGGCAGGCGGCCGATCGGCCGCCACGACCGATAGCGGCCGCGTCGTCGCCGACCTATCTTCCGCTTGCGAGAAAACGAGAACGCCGGGCCATAGCTCGCTCGGGGGAGGTTGCCGGCGACGGGGCCGGACGCCCGCGGAGGAACCGACCATGCGCGATCGGGAGATCGATTGGCCGCGCTCGGAGGAGCGTCTTCTGCGGCTGTCGGACGACCCCGCGCTCGCGGCCGCCTTCCGGCGGCTGGAGGATCACGGAACGATCGACCAGCGCCTGATCGACCGGCTTTCCTTCCATCGCATCAAGCTGTCCGACTTCGTCGTGCTGCGCCGCCCCTGCCCGAGCGAGGGCGAGCGCCGGTAGCCGGCGCTCCCGGGCGTAGGGCACGGCACACCTAGCCCTGCCACGCCGGAGCCCGACAGGCCGTCAGAGCCGGGCGTGCGCCGCCGACACGCGCGAGTGGCAGGCCTGCGCGAGCGCCTTGCGATCGCCCTCCTCGGCCGGGCGCAGAGCCTCGTGGAACACGACGCTCGCCGTGCCGCCGGCCGAGCGGGCGAAGACGTCGAAGACGTGCGCCCAGAACGCCATGTCGCCCCACCAGGCGTAGAACGAGGGCGGCAGGGCGCTTGCGGCGCCGGGGCGGTAGTGGATCGTGACCGGCTGGATCAACAGGTCCGCTCCCCGGCCCGCGTCGTCGAAGAACGCCGAGAACAGCGAGGACTTGAAGGGCAGCACCCGCTCGCCGTCGGTCGAGGTCCCCTCGGGAAAGAAGATCAGCAGCTGCTCGGCCCGGATGCGTGAGCGCAGCACCGCCTCCTGCGCCTTGGCCTGGGAGCGGCGACGCTCGATGAACACGGTGCCCGCGGCGGCGGCGGCGAGGCCGACGCCCGGCCAGTCGCGCACCTCGGCCTTGGAGACGAAGTACATCAGGCACACCGCCCGGAGCGTGAGGATGTCGAGCCAGGAGCAGTGGTTGGCCACGATCGCGCCGCCGTGGACGGGCGTGCCCTCGACGCGGCGGGAGAGCCCCGCGAGCGCGAGCCCCGTGCGGGCCCAGAGCCGAGCCACGGCGAAGTGGAACGTGACGAAGCGCCCGAGGCCCGCGCGCAGATAGCGCCCCGGCAGAAACAGCGCGAGCGCCAGGAGGGTGGCGAGGGCGAACAGAGCGACCCGCACGATGCCGCGCAGCCGCTCGCGCCGCGTGAGCGGTGGCAGGGCGGCGGGCTCGGCTCCGCGCCAGGTGTTCTCGCGCGCGATGGTGGCATGGGTGGCGGGGCGGGCCGGCGCGTCCGCCTCGGCCGGGTCCGCCTCTCCGGCGGCCTCCCGGCTCATCGCCGCGCGCGTCCTCGTCCGGCGGCGAGCGCGGGCGCCTCGGTCTCGGGGGCCGGGGACGCCTTGGGGTCGGTGCCGTGGCGCGAGTAGAACTTGCGGTAGCGCTCCACCATGCGCTCGGTGTCCATGATCAGGCAGACGTCGACGGTGTTGAAGTCGCGGTCGATCCAGGCCCCCTCGCCGACGAAGCCGCCGAGACGGATGTAGGCCTTGATGAGCGCGGGGATGGTGCGCAGCGCCTCGCCCCTGTCGACCGCCTCGGGCGCCAGCAGATCCATCCGCGCGTAGCCGCCCTCTCGCGCGCGCACCCTGAGATCGTGGGGCGCGAGGTGGTTGTGGTGCAGAAAGCTCAGGGCGTGCGCGAGCGGCGCGGTGTCGGCGCCGTGGAAGCTCGCCACCCCGAACAGGATGGCGACGCCGTGCTCGTCGACGTAGCGCCCGAGCCCGGTCCAGAGGAGATGCATCCCCGAGCCGCCGCGGTAGCGCCGGTCGACGCAGGAGCGGCCGAGTTCCAGCGTCTCGGCGCCGTAGGCGTGAAGCTTGGCGAGATCGTACTCGCCGTCGCCGTAGAAGCCGATCCCCGCGCGCGCCGCGCTGCCGCGCATCAGGCGATAGACGCCGACGACGCCCCGCGGCGTGTCGGGGTCGTCGCACGCGTTGTCGATCAGGATCAGGTGGTCGAAGTACGGGTCGAAGCGGTCGCGCTCCACGCGCTCGGCCGCGTCCTCGGGGGCCACGCTCGCGCCCATCTCCTCGACGAAGACGCGATAGCGCAGCCGCTGGGCCGCGGCGATCTCGGCGTCGTCGCGGGCGAGGCGCACGGTGAAGCGGCCGGCGTCGACCTGCATGCGGGGACATCCCTTCGTGGCGCGGGGACGAGGCCGGGCGCCGTGCGCGGCCCGTCGCGAGACCGGCCGGCGCGTGCCCGTCCGAGGGGCGGACACTATGGCCTGTCGTGGCACGAAGCAACGGCCGCCCACCCCGGCCACCACGCTCAGAGATGATCGGGAGAGACCAGTTCCAGCGCCTCGGGGCCGCCGACGAGGACGATCTTTCCCTCGTTTTCGAAATTCACGGTGATACGTTCGCCGATCATGGACTGAATCTGCCCCAGGCCCCATTCGGGCCGATCGCGGTGACGCACGAGGGCGCCGACTTCCAAGAACGGATGCGACATGGATGAGCAATTAGGAGCGGCTGGCGATCCCGACAGCCGGACAGGCGACGAATTCACGCTCGCCACGCTCGTGGCTTCACGGCTGTGCCACGACCTCGTCAGCCCGGTGGGCGCGATCGCCAACGGTCTCGACCTGATGCGCGAGGTCGGGGGCGGCGAGGAGGAGACCGAACTCGTCGCCCAGAGCGTGACGCGCGCGACCGCGCTCCTGCGCGCGCTGCGCCTCGCCTTCGGCCAGGCGGCGGCCGAGGCCTCGCCGGTCGCGCGCGACGCGCTGGTCGGCGAGATGAGCGCGGTGCTGACGACGCGACGGGTGCACCTCCAGGCGCTCGGCACCGAAGGCCCGGCGCTCGAGGCGCCGGTGGCGCGGCTCGGCGCGTTGATGCTGCTCGCCGGGCGTCAGGCGCTCGGGCTCTCGGGGATGATCGAGCTGGTGTTCAGCCAGAGCGACACCCTGCCGCTGCGGGTGACGGTCGAGGGACCGAAGGCGGCGCTGGCGCCGCGCCACGAGGCATGGCTCGCGGGCGATCTCGCCGAGACGCCGTCCTCGCGCGAGGTCGAGTTCGCGCTGCTGCCCTGCGCCGCCGCGGCGGCCGGCGTGCGCCTCGGCTTCGGGACAGAGACGGACCGCGTGTCGTTCTACCTGCGCGAGCGCTGAAGGACGGGATCGCGGCATGGTGTCGCGGAGGTGCGGAGGGCTCGGCCGGGGACGTGCGGCCCCGGCGCGCCGGGGGCACATGGCCGCGGGCGCTCTGGGACGTGACGCCCCCTACAGCGCGGCGAGACCCGCGGCGTAGCGTGCGAGGCGCTCGCGGTAGTTCGCCGCGCTCGCGCGCAGCCGGTCCATCTCGGCCTCGCCGAGCTGGCGCACCACCTTGGCCGGCGCGCCGAGCGCGAGCGCGCCGTCGGGGATCTCGCGCCCCTCCGGCACCAACGCGCCGGCACCGATCAGGCAGCCCCGCCCGACGCGCGCGCCGTTGAGCACCCTCGCGCCCATGCCGATCAGGCTGTCGTCGCCGACCGTGCAGCCGTGCACCACCGCCGCGTGGCCGACGGTCACCCCGCGCCCGAGGGTCAGCGGGAAGCCCGGATCGACGTGGAGCACGCAGCCGTCCTGCACGTTCGAGCCCTCGCCGATCACGATCGGCTCGTTGTCGCCGCGGATCGTGGCCGCGAACCAGACGCTCGCCATGTCGCCGAGGCGCACGTCGCCGATCACCGCGGCGTTGGGCGCGACCCAGTAGCGCCCTTCCGCCGGCAGCGTGGGGCGCTTGTCGTCGAGGGCGTAGAGCGTCACGGATCGCCTCCCCTGATCGCGGCGCGCGACCGGCGGGCACCGGCCGCGGAGCGGCGTGCCGTCGGGCGAGGGCGCGCCGCCCCCGTGCTGCTAGCCGAGAACGCCGCGGCGGTCCAATCGGGGGCGTCGCGCCCCGGTCCGGCGGTGGCGACCTCAGCCGGTCGGGGGCGCCTCGCGGGCGCGCTCGAACTCGCGGTTCAGCCGATCGACGTGACCCTGCAGATGGGGCTGGCGCGGGAAGCGCAGTCGCTCGGCCGCGATGATCCCGGCCACCTGCGCGAAGCACGCGTCGAGGTCGTCGTTGACGAGCACGTAGTCGTACTCGGCCCAGTGGCTGATCTCGTCGCGCGCCTTGGCCATGCGGCCCCGGATCACCGCCTCGCTGTCCTGCGCGCGCGCGCGCAGGCGCCGCTCCAGCTCGGCGATCGAGGGGGGCAGCACGAAGATCGTCACCAGCGAGGCGGCGAGCGCGGAAGTGCGCAGCTGCTGCGCGCCCTGCCAGTCGACGTCGAACAGGACGTCGCGCCCGGCGTCGAGCGCGGCGCTCACCGGCGCCTTCGGCGTGCCGTAGCGGTTGGAGAACACCTCGGCGTGCTCGAGCAGCGCGTCGTCCGCGATCATGCGCTCGAAGCCCGCGTGATCGACGAAGAAGTAGTCGCGTCCCTCGACCTCGCCCTCGCGCGGCGGGCGGGTGGTCGCCGAGATCGAGAGCGTGAACGCCTCGTCGGTCGCGATCAGCCGGCGCGTCAGCGTCGACTTGCCCGCGCCGGAGGGCGAGGACAGCACGATCATCAACCCTTTGCGCGTCTGAGCCGGCATCGGCGCCATCAACATCGTCAGCCCTCCCTCCCGACCCCGGACGGAGCCCCTCGGCGGGCGCGGGCACGGTTGTCCGCCCGTCGCACCGCGGGCAACCACCCTCGCGCCGCGGGCCGACCCTCGCGCGGTGCGCTTAACGCCGCGTTGCGGCGCCGTCACGCGGGACGTCGCCGCACGGGACACGCGTAGCATCGTTGCTCGTTGATGCGGTCGGGGGAGTATGAGAAACTCTCAAGTGGTTGAGACGCGCGACGCTACCCGCCGCGCCAGGGGCCACCACGGGAGCGCTCGGGCACATGCAGCATCCGGACAACCATGCCCTGGTGCGCTACTGGCACGCGCTGCGCGCCGGCCGGCGCTGCCCGCGTCGCACCGAGATCGATCCGCGGCGGATCGACGCCGACATGGGTTATCTGTTCATCCTCGAAGACCTCGGCCGCGACAACATCCGCTTCCGCCTCGCGGGCAGCGCGCTGGTGGACGCCTTCTGGATGGAGCTGCGCGGGATGCCGGCGCACGCGATCATGGCGCCCGAGGCGCGGGGCGCGCTGCGCGACCTCGCGCGCGAGACGCTCGCCGGCTCGTCGATCGGGGAAGCGCGCCTCGCCCCGGCCGCGGGCGGGCCCGGCGCCGACTGGGAGATCGTGCTGTTGCCGCTTCGCTCGGAGCAGGGCGAGATCGATCGCCTGATCGGCGCGCTGCGCCCGCTCGACGCCGAGGCCGGGCTCGCGACCGAGCCGCCGCTTCAGTTCACGATGGCGGCGGTGTCGGTCACGCCGGTCTTCGGAGAGGGCGGCGCCGCGCTCGCCGCGGACGATCGTCTCGCCGTGGGCGGTGCGGTCGCCGCGCGTCGGGTCGCCGGCCGCGCCGGCGATCGCCCGGTGCTGCACACGATCGAGGGCAGCGGCCCCCGCGCCTCGGCCGCCGCTCCGCCGCGGCTCAGGGTGATCGCCGGCGGCGCCTGACACCGGCCGCCCTCTGCGACTCGCGAACCGGGCGCCCGGCCGATCTCAGCGCGGCGACGCCCGCGTCAGCGTCGCGGCGAGGTCGCCGTAGCCGGTGACGCGACGCTCGAAGGCGAGCCCGAGCCGCCGCGCCGCCTCGGCCGCCCGCGCGGTCAGCGTCGGATCGTCGGTCTGCGCGAGGTAGACGAGGCGGTCGTAGCCGCGGAAGTAGTCGCCGGCGAGGTCGGGATGGCGGTCGAGCCCGAGCCCGCGCCAGACGAGTGCGTCGAACTGGCGGGCGAGGAAGTCGGTGAGGTAGAACGCCCTCGTCTCCGCCTCGGCCCGCGCGGCGAAGGCGTCGAGGCCGTCGAACATCGCGTAGCAGTGCGGCCCCGGCACGCGCTCGACCTGCTCCTCGGCGCAGACGCGGTCGAGCGCGCCGCCGGTGCCGCAGTCGCCGTAGAGGACGAGGACCCGCTCGTGCCCCGCCGCCTTCGCGGCGCGGACACGGGCGCGCACGGCCTCGGCGATGCGCTCGGGCCGATTGTGCAGCCCCGCGGGCAGGCAGGTGAGCGCGAAGCGGTCCTCCAGCCCGTTGGCCGCGATCACCGCCAGGGTCTCGCGCGCGAGCGCGCCGCAGGCGACGAGGAGCGTCGCGCCGGGCCGCGCCGGCGGCAGCGCGGCCTCGCCCGCCGCCTCTGGTTCGGGCAACGGACGGGCCGCCGCCCGACGAGCGGCGGCCCCGCCCCGTCGGCTCATGCGTGGGCGACCATCCGCGGCGCGACGTTGTGGCGGCGCTGCATGAACGCCTTCGCCGTCTCGACCGCGACCGCCGCGTCGCGGCAGTAGGCGTCGGCGCCGATCGCGCGGCCGAACTCCTCGTTGAGCGGTGCGCCGCCCACCAGCACCACGTAGTCGTCGCGGATGCCGTCCGCCTTCATCTTGTCGATCACCACCTTCATGTACGGCATGGTGGTGGTCAGCAGCGCCGACATGCCGAGGATGTCGGGCTTCTCCCGCTCCAGCGCCTCGAAATAGTTCTCCACTGGGTTGTTGATGCCGATGTCGACGACCTCGAAGCCGGCGCCCTCCATCATCATCGACACGAGGTTCTTGCCGATGTCGTGGATGTCGCCCTTGACGGTGCCGATCACCATCTTGCCCATGCGCGGCGCGTCGGACTCGGCCAGAAGCGGCTTCAGCACGCCCATGCCCGCCTTCATCGAGTTGGCCGCGAGCAGCACCTCCGGCACGAACAGGATGCCGTCGCGAAAGTCGATGCCGACGATGCGCATGCCCTCGACCAGCGCCTGGGTCAGCACGTCGTAGGGTTGCCAGCCGCGCCCGAGCAGGATGTTGACGCCCTCGACCACCTCGTCCTTGAGGCCGTCGTAGAGGTCGTCGTGCATCTGCTGGACCAGCTCCTCGTCGTCGAGTTCGGCAAGGATGATCTCGTCGTCGTTCTCGGCCATTGGCGCCCTCGCGAAGCGGTCCCGTTCGGTGCCGCGGATATCACGTCGATGTCGATACTTGCCGATCGCACCCGTTCCCGACTGCCTCGAACACGGCATGATGGGCCTTCAAAGCGACGTCGCCGCCGGTTCGCCGGTCGTGCGTGTCGCGCCGCCGCGTCACGCGCGAGCCCGCCCGGTCGGCGCGAGGGCGCCTCGCGCCCACGTCGACGCGCGCTCGTCCGTCGCCGTCCCCGCGCCACCCGACCGACGTCCTTGCGCTATCGTTGACAAGCCTCTGACCGCACGGCTATCCCGCCCGCGGGCAGGTGGCCGAGTGGTCGAAGGCGCTCCCCTGCTAAGGGAGTATACCCCAAAAGGGTATCGTGGGTTCGAATCCCATCCTGCCCGCCATTCCCCTCGACCAGCCGCCGATCCGCTTTCGGATACCGCCGACGGCACGGATCGCTCGGTCGTTCGTGACGGGTCGGGACGAGGCGTCGTCGCGGGTCGGCCCGCTCGCCTCGGGTCGGCGATCGTTCGGCATGGCCGAGACACCGGATCGCGTTCGGGCAAGCCGCGATGGCGGGGGCGGGCTCGGCCGCGTCGCCTCAATCCGCTAGCATCACCGTCGCCGACGGGTCCCACCCCAGCACCACCCGGTCTCCCCAGGTGATCTCGCCCTCGGCGCCGCGCACCCGGTTGGTGCGCGTCGCCTTGGCGATGCGCCCGCCCCGGTCGAGGCGGACGTGGTAGACCGAGACGTCGCCGAGGTAGGCGATGTCCTCGACGCGGCCGGCCAGCTCGTTCTCGGCGCGCGTGCCCTCCGGCTCGCGCGCCAGCGTCATCTTCTCGGGGCGCACGGCGATCGCCAGCCGCTCGCCCCCGTCGCGGCGCTCGGGCAGCGCCACCACCGCGCCGTCGTCGAGGGCGAGACGGCCGTCTCCTTCGGCGCTCCCCTCGAACAGGTTCACGTCGCCGATGAACTCGGCGACGTAGCGCGTGCGCGGCGCCTCGTAGACCTCGCGCGGCTCGCCGAGCTGCTCGACGCGGCCCTCGTTCATCACCGCGATGCGCGAGGAGACGGTCATCGCCTCCTCCTGATCGTGGGTGACGATGACGAAGGTGAGGCCGAGGGACTCCTGGATGTTGACCAGCTCGAACTGCGTCGCCTCGCGCAGCTTGCGGTCGAGCGCGCCCAAGGGCTCGTCCAGGAGCAGGAGCTTCGGCTTCTTGGCGAGCGCGCGCGCGAGGGCCACGCGCTGGCGCTGCCCGCCCGAGAGCTGGCCAGGCTTGCGCCTGGCGAAGCGCTCGAGCCGGGTAAGCGAGAGCATCTCCTCCACGCGGTCCTTGCGGGCGCGCCTGTCCATGCCCTCCATCTCCAGGCCGAAGACGATGTTCTTCTCCACGCTCATGTGCGGAAACAGCGCGTAGGACTGGAACATCATGTTCACCGGCCGCTCGAACGGCGCGACGCCCGCGAGGTCCTCGCCGTCGAGCAGGATGCGCCCGCTGTCCGGCGTCTCGAAGCCCGCGAGCATCCTCAGCAGCGTGGTCTTGCCGCAGCCCGACGGCCCAAGCAGCGCGAAGAACTCGGTGGCGTGGATGTCGAGGCTCACGTCGTCGACGGCCGCGTGGCCGTCGAACCGCGTGGTCACGCCCTCGATGCGCAGGTGCGGCGTCTCCGACCCGTCGCGCCAGGGCTTCGTCTCGCAGGCGACGGGCTGGCGGCGCGCCTGTCCGGGCCGCGGGCGCGCCCCGGTCTCGCCGAGACGCGTCTCGATCTCGTTCACGAGCCGGTCTTGAGCCGCGTCCAGGAGCGCGTGACCTGGCGGTTGACCCGCGGGGGGTACATCTCGTGGACGTAGAGGTTCGAGACCGCCTCCTCGCCGGGATAGATCGCCGGGTCGTTCATGATCTCGTCGTCGACGAACTCCTGGCTCGCCTCGTTGCCGTTGGCGTAGAAGACGTAGTTGGTCGCCTGCGCCGCCGATTCCGCGCGCATCATGAAGTCGAGGAAGGCGTGGGCGTTCTCGGGGTTCGGGGCGTCGGCCGGCACGGCGAAGTTGTCGAACCACATCAGCGCGCCCTCCTTCGGGATCGCGTACTGGACGGTGACGCCGTTGTCGGCCTCGGCCGCGCGGTCGCGCGCCTGCAGCACGTCGCCCGACCAGCCGACCGCGAGGCAGATGTTGCCGCTCGCGAGTTCGTTGATGTAGCTCGACGAGTGGAAGCGCTGCACGTGGGGGCGCACGCTCTCCAAAAGCTGGAAGGCTTCCTCGATCTCGTCCAAGTCGTGGCTCGCGCCCTCGTAGCCGAGATAGTTGAGCGCGGCCGGCACCATCTCCTCGGGCGTGTCGAGGAAGTGGACGCCGCAGTCCTCGAACTTCGCGAGCTGCTCGGGGTCGAAGACGACGTCCCAGCTCTCGATCTCGTCCTGGCCGAGCCGCTCCTTCACCGCCTCGACGTTGTAGCCGATGCCGGTCGTACCCCACATGTAGTTGATGGAGTGCTCGAGACCGGGATCGTAGACGGCGACCCGCTCCATGATCCGGTCCCAGAGGTTGTCGTAGTTCTCCAGCTTCGACTTATCGAGTTCCTGGTAGACGCCGGCCTGGATCTGGCGCTGCAGGAAGGTGCCGGTCGGCACCACGATGTCGTAGCCGGTACCGCCCGCCAGCAGCTTGGTCTCCAGCACCTCGTTGCTGTCGTAGACGTCGTAGACGACCTCGATCCCGGTCTCCTCGGTGAACTGGTCGAGGAGCGCCGGGTCGATGTAGTCTGACCAATTGTAGACGTTGACGACCCGATCCTGCGCGAAGGCGGGGGCGGCGACGAGCGCGGCGAGCGCGGTGGCGGTCAGCATGGCCTTCATGGGCGCGGCTCCCTCTGGGTTGACGAACCGCTCCGGAGCCTAACGTCGATGCACCGCGGGGCAATACCGAGAGGGGTTTTCGCGGCCGCGAACGGGCGCTAGCGTTCGCCGGGTCAGACGGGAGGGCCGCCCATGGGCTGGGGCCGACGCATCGCGATCCTCCTGCCCTATCTCTGGCTGGTCGTCTTCTTCCTGACGCCGTTCCTGATCGTCTTGAAGATCTCGCTCAGCGAGCCGGCGATCGCGCAGCCGCCCTACACCCCGGTCTGGGACTCGCTCAGTGCGGTCTGGGGCCACCTGACGTCGATCGACTTCTACAACTACCGCTTCATCTTCAGCGACCCGCTCTACGTCAACTCGTACCTGAACTCGCTGTTCATCGCCGCGACCGCGACGCTGATCACGCTGGTGATCGCCTACCCGATCGCCTACGGCATCGCGCGCTGCAGGCCGGGTCTGCGCGGCGTGCTGCTCGCGCTGGTGATCCTGCCGTTCTGGACCTCGTTCCTGATCCGCGTCTACGCCTGGATCGGCATCCTCCAGACCGAGGGCCTGCTCAACACCGCGCTGCTCGCGCTCGGGATCATCGACCAGGCGGTGCTGTTCTACCCCTCGCCGTTCGCGGTCTACGTCGGCATCGTCTACAGCTACCTGCCGTTCATGATCCTGCCGCTCTACGCCACGCTGGAGAAGCTCGACGTCGATCTGCTCGAAGCCTCGGCCGACCTCGGGGCCGCGCCCTGGGTCACCTTCACCCGGATCACGCTGCCGCTGTCGCTGCCCGGCATCCTCGCGGGCAGCTTCCTCGTGTTCATCCCCGCCGTCGGCGAGTTCGTGATCCCCGAGCTTCTGGGCGGCAACCAGGTGCAGATGATCGGGCGCACGCTCTGGACCGAGTTCTTCAACAATCGCGACTGGCCGGTAGCCTCGGCAGTGGCGGTGCTGCTGCTCTCGGTGCTGGTGGTGCCGATCGTGATCTTCCAGCGCTACGCGCGGCGCGAGGGCGCGGCGTGAAGGGGGGGCCGTCGGCGACGCTCGCGGGGCTGATGACGCTCGGCTTCCTGTTCCTCTACGCGCCGATCGTCATCCTGGTGATCTACTCGTTCAACGCCTCCGAGCTGGTCGCGGTCTGGGGCGGCTGGTCGATCCGCTGGTACGTCGCGCTCTGGGAGGACCAGCAGCTCCTCGACGCGCTCTGGGTCTCGATCACGGTGGCGCTGACGGCCTCGGCGATCGCGACGGTGCTCGGGACCATGGCGGGCTTCGCGCTGGCGCGGCTCGGGAATTTCCTCGGACGCACGCTGTTCTCGGGGATGATCCTGGCGCCTCTGGTGATGCCGGAGGTCATCACCGGGCTGTCGCTCCTTCTGATGTTCATCGCCGTGTCGCTCGACCGCGGCTTCGTCACCATCGTGATGGCGCACGCCACCTTCTCGATGTGCTACACGGCCGTGGTGGTGCAGGCGCGGCTCTCGGGCTTCGACACCTCGGTCGAGGAAGCCGCCGCCGACCTCGGCGCGCGCCCCTCCACGGTGTTCCGCCGGGTGACGCTGCCGCTCATCATGCCGGGCGTGATCTCGGGCTTCCTGCTCAGCTTTACCCTCTCGCTCGACGATCTGGTGATCGCCTCCTTCACTGCCGGCCCCGGCTCGACCACGCTGCCGATGAAGATCTTCTCGGCCGTCCGCCTCGGGGTCAGCCCGAAGATCAACGCCATCGCCACCATCCTGATCGGGCTCGTGGCGCTCGGCACCATCGTCTGGTCGCTCGCGCTGAAGCGCGCCCGCGCGCAGGCGGCCGAAGCGCGGGCCGCCGTGCGACGCGCCAGCACCTGAGGCCGCCCCGCGCACCGGGATGACACGGGCCGCGGCTTTGTCGGCGCCGCCGGCCCGGAGGCGGTAGCAATTCTCACAGCACCGCGTAGCCCGGTCGGGACAATTTCGACGTGTTGCCCGGCCATCGCCACACGCGACGGTAGAAAAACGGCGTCGCGTCGACGTCGGTCGATGCGGAACGAGGTCCGGTCGCGTTAGTCTCGCCGGGGGAGCGTACACCATGCGAAGCTTGCCTTTCGACGACGTCAGGGCCGTCGGCGACCAGTCCGACGTCACCGAGCCGCTCGCGCGGCTCATGCCGTCGGCCAGCTACAAGGACGGCCTCAGCACGATGCGCGCCAGCCCCGCGCCGAGCGACGTCGCCTTCACCGTCTCGATGCAGGAGGGCGAGACGCCGAACGGCCTCGGCCTCTCGGCGCACTGGATCTTCTGGGGCCAGTTCCTCGACCACGACATCGACCTCACGCCCGAGACCGAGGACCCGACCGAGATCGTCGCGATCCCCGGCGATCCGCTCCTGACCGCGTTCCACCGCTCGGAATACGTGCACGGCACCGGCGAGACCGGCCCGCGCGAGCACGAGAACGTCATCACCGCCGAGATCGACGCCTCGAACGTCTACGGCGCGACGCTCGACCGACAGGCGGCGCTGCGCAGCTTCGAGGGGGGCGCGCTGAAGACCAGCGCCGAGATCGACGGCGCCTCGCTGCTACCCTACAACACCGCCGGCCAGCCGAACGCCCAGGGGCCGAACCCGGCGCCGGCGTCCGTCTTCTTCCTCGCCGGCGACGTGCGCGCCAACGAGAACATCGCGCTCGCCTCGCTGCACACCGTCTGGGTAAACGAGCACAACCACTGGGCCGAATGGCTGGCCGAGCGCCACCCCGGCGCGAGCGACGAAGAGCTGTTCCAGAACGCCCGCGCCGTCGTCGAGCACCTGATCCAGAAGATCACCTACGAGGAGTTCCTGCCCTCGCTCGTCGGCGACGCGCTCGGCGCCTACCGAGGCTTCGTGCCCGGCACCGACACCGCGATCACCACCGAGTTCTCGACCGCCGCCTTCCGCTTCGGCCACACCGCGATCCCGACCTCGCTCGTCCAGCTCGACGGCGACGGCGCGGTGGTCGACGATCTGGAGTTGCGCGACGCCTTCTTCACCACCGCGCCGGTCGAGGTGAACGGGGTCGACGACACGCTGCGCGGCCTCGGCGCCACCTTCGCCAACGAGATCGACGAGCAGGTGGTCGACGACCTGAACTTCCTCCTGTTCAACCAGGGCCAGCCGTTCGGGCTGTCGCTGCCCGCGCTCAACATCGCGCGCGGGCGCGACCACGGCCTCGCCCCCTACGTCGAGACCCGGAGCGCGGTGGTGGGCGACATCGACCCCGCGACCCTGGCGCCGGACGATTTCTCTGTCATCTCGGCCGACCCGGCGGTGCAGGCCAAGTTCGCGGCCGTCTACGGCAGCGTGCTCGACGTCGATCTCTGGATCGGGGCCATCGCCGAGGACCACCTGCCCGGCCTCGCGGTCGGCCCGACCGTGCACGCGATCGTCGCCGAGCAGTTCGGGCGGCTGCGCGACGGCGACCCGCTGTTCTACGAGAACCGCGCGGTCCTCGACGACGACCTCGCCGAGATCCTCGCCGCCACCCGCTTCTCGGACGTGCTGAAGCGCTCGGGCGGGGTCGAGCACGTCCAGCGCGACGCCTTCCTGCGCTCGGAGCGTCTCGACGGCGGCGCGGGCGACGACCGGCTGGCCGGCGACGCGGGACGCGACCTGATCGTCGGCCACGAGGGCCACGACCGCCTCAAGGGCCGTGGCGGCGACGACGACCTGTTCGGCGACGAGGGCCGCGACCGCCTGCAAGGCGGCGACGGCGACGACGGCCTCTCGGGCGGCGAGGGCCGTGATCACCTCTCGGGGGGGCGCGGCGACGACGCGCTGTCCGGGGGAGACGGGCTCGACATCCTCAAGGGCGGACGCGGCGCCGACGCCTTCGTCTTCGTCGCGGGCGAGAGCCTGTTCGACTGCGTCGCGGACTTCGAGCGCGGCGAGGACACCTTGGTGCTCGAAGGCTTCGGCGCGGACTTCGAGGACGTCGACATCCGGGCGTTCTTCCGCTCGAACGTCGTCTCGGTCGACGGCGACGTGGTCGCGGTGGTCTCGGGCCTCGACCGGTTCGAACGCCTCGACGAGGACGACTTCGCCTTCGTCGGCTGTCGCGCCGAAGGGACCGAGCGCCGCCGCACATGCGACGCGTCCTCAGGCGGCGAGCTTGGCCGCCTCCTCGAACACGATGGCGTGTCGCTCGGCCAGCGCCTCGGGCTCGTGGGCGTAGCCGCCGCCGATCACCGCGACCGTCGGGATGCCGTGCCCTCTGAGGCGGCCGAGCACCAGCGCGTCGCGCGCGCGGATGCCGTCCGCGCTGAGCGCGAGCCGCCCGAGCCGGTCGCCCTCCCAGACGTCGACCCCGGCGTTGTAGAAGGCGATCGACGGCGAGGACGCCGCGACCGCGCGGTCGAGCGCGGGGTCGAGGGCTGCGAGGTAGTCGGTATCGCCGGTACGGTCGGGCAGCGCGACGTCGAGGTCGGAGACCGCCTTCTCGGTCGGGTAGTTGTTGGCCGCGTGGATCGAGAAGGTGAAGACGTCCGGTTCGTCGGCGAAGATTTTCGCCGTGCCATCGCCTTGGTGCACGTCGCAGTCGACAACCAGGATGCGCCCGGGCCGGCCTTGCGCGCGCAGGTTGGCCGCGGCCACCGCGACGTCGTTGAACACGCAGAAGCCCGCGCCGCCCTCGGGGCCGGCGTGGTGCGAGCCGCCGGCCGAGTTGGCGGCGAGGCCCCGCTCGAAGGCCAGGAGGGCGGCGAGCCAGGTACCGGCCGAGGCGAGGCGCGAGCGGCGCGCCACCCGCTCGGTGCCCGGCAGGCCGATGCGCTTGACCTCGTCGGCGCCGAGCGTCTGCGAGAGCACCCGCCCGACGTAAGCGGCGTCGTGGGCGAGCGCGAGCTGGCCGGCCGTCGCCGGGGCGGGCGCGAGGAAGCGCGCGGGGTCGATCAGCCCGCGCCGCACCAGCGCCTCGCGCAGGTAGCCGTACTTCGACATCGGGAAGCGATGGTCGGGGCGCAGCGGCGCCTGGTAGTCGGGATGGTGCACGATCGGGAGCATGGCGTGCAGATAGGCGCCCTCCCCCGCCTTCCCAGACGCCCGCGACACCGCCGGACCCGGCGCGACAACGAGGACACCTCCGGGAATACCGCGGTCTCGGACACCCTCTCCGTGCTCGACCAGGGCATCCGGAGCCGGATCCTGTCCCGGGATCGCACGGCGCGACCCCGGAGGACCGCACGCTCGACCGGCTGCCCCGGTGAGGGCGGCGGGGCGAAGCCCGGACGACGTTGCGGCGCGGGATGCCGCTTTGTAGCCTAACCCCGAGTAGCGAGTGGTGTGGCGCCGAGGGGTGGGCGATGGACGAGCGAGCGGAAACCCCGTCGGGCGGGGCGGCCCCCTGGGTGCTGGTCTTCGGCGAGAACGCCGTCGCGCTGCACCGGGCCGACGATCCCGCCGAGAGCGTGGCCACCGCCGCGCTCGACGCCGACGGCCTGCCGCGCGACGTCCACCGCCTGCGCGCGGCGACGGGGGCCGGGCGCGCCGATCCGGACCCGAAAGCGGTACTCTGGCTGCCGGGCGAGCAGGTGGCGACTATCCATCCGCGCCTACCCCGCTCGGGCTCGGCGCGCATGGCGGCGCGCACCGCTGCAGCCGCGACGACGGGGCTCGGGGAGGACGAGCTGGCCGTCGCGCTCGGCCGGCGCGACGGCGCGCGCACCGAGGTCGTGGTCGCCCTCGCTCAGACCGTGCGCGAGGCATGCGCCTATGCCCGCGGCTGGGGCTTCGATCCCTCGGTCGTGACCGTGCCGGGCCGCGTCGCCGGGGCGCCCGATCTCGCCGCCGACCTCGCCGGGGCGACCGCGCCGTCGCCGCCGATCGCGCCGCCAAGCCCCCTCCGCGACGCCGCGCCGACGTCCACCGACCCGCCACCGCCACGGCCCGAGCCTGGTGCCCGCCTCCGGGTCGGCACGGGGGTCTACGAGGCCCCGGCCGCGACGAAGACCAAGGCGAGCGACGTGGCGAGGGCGCAACGCCTCGACCTCAGTCGTCTAGGCGCCGGCGCCGAGGCCGCGACACCGCCCCCTCCGCCGACGAGCGCTCCGGCGCCGGAGCGCGACGGCGTGATGCGCCGCTTCGGCAGCGCCGTCGGCCCCGGGGACGGCGCCGGAACGGAGACGTCCGCCCCCCCGCCGTCGCCGACGGCCGCCGCGCGGGACAGGAGGACGCGACGCGACCTGCCGCCCTTCGACACGGCGCCGACGGAGCCTGCGACGTTCGCCGAACCGGACCACGGCTGGGACGTGGCGACCTCGAAGGCCTCGGTGCGACGGCGAGGCGCCGGGCTCGCCGGCGCCGGTCTGGCGGGGCTCGCGCTCCTCGCCGGCGGGGCCGCCCTGCTGCTCGATGGACGCGCGCCTCCGACGGGCGGGGGCGATCTCGTGATCGCGGAAGGTCGGGTCGATCCCGTCCCGGCGGAGGGCGAGGCCGGCGCCTCGCTCGTGACGGACGAGGCGACGATCGCCGCCGATGACGGAACGTCCCCCGCCGCGACGGACCCGACGCCACGAGGCCGCGTCCCTGCCGACACGGTACCCTCGGAGGCGGCAGCCTCTTTCGCGGCGCCCGTCGGCGCCGACGAAGCGTCAGGAGGCAATGCGGCGGAAGCGCCGGCGATCCCCGCGGCGCCCCTCGCCGCCCGCGCCGCCGTACCGGACGAGGCGACCGTTGCCGCGACGACGCCGAACGACCCGGCACCGGCGGGCGATGCGGCGGAGGCACCGGCGACCCCTGCGGCACCCATCGCCGCCGATGCCGCCGCCCCGGACGAGGCAGCCGTGGCCGCGACGACGCCGAACGACCCGGCACCGGCGCTCGCCCCGCTCGCGGACGGCGCGCGGTTGGCCGCCGTCTCGGCGCCGCGCTTCGGCGCCGGGGTTGCGCCCTTGCGCTCCGCGACGGGGGGAGCCGAGGTCGCCGGGCCGGAGATCTCCGACAACGGGATCAGGTTGCCGCCGAAGCGGCCGCCGGATCTCGACACCACGGCCGCGGATCGGCGCTCGGCGGTCGAGAGCGGCTCGGCCGTGCCTTTGGCGCGGCCCGCCTCGATCGCGGCGCTCGCCGAGAGGCCGCGTCTCGTCGGTGTTCTGCGCCTCGACGGGCGCGAACAGGCGCTGATGCAGTTCCCGGACGGGCGCACCCGGCGCTTCGGCATCGGCGACGAGATCGGGGGCTGGCGGGTCGACGCGATCGCCGCGTCGAGCGTGCGCCTCGCGCGCGACGGACGCGCCCGCCGCGTCACCGTCGGCGAGCGCTGAGCGACACCCCCCCGCCACGGGCCGGGACGGGCGGTCGCGACGTGCCTCGAAGCCCCTCGCAACACCCTGAGATCGGCATGCGCGGAGACTGCACCGCCTGCGGACAAAGAGCGGTTACTCTGGACTTCCATAGTATCGCCAGAGGCTTGTGGGGCTTCCTCGGAACGCCCGGCCCGATCGTCGCGACCCCGGCACGCTCAGCCCGCTCGCGCCGCGCGCCATGACGCCCAGGCTTCGGGCGTATCCAGATCGGTGATCGCGCGTCGGCCGGGCAGACGGACCTCGACTACGTAGTCGCGTGGCGCGGCGAGCACGCGGCGCGCGCCCTCGTCACCGCCGAGCGAGGCCAGCGGCTCGAAGAAGCGCCGGCCGAACAGCACCGGGTGGCCCGGCGTGCCGTCCTGGGCCGCAGCGCGCACGATCTCGCGGCCTTCGCCCGGATCGAAGGCGGCGATCAGGCGCGCGAGGTCGTCGGCCTCCAGATCGGGCATGTCGGCGAGCGCGATCAGCGCCGCGTCCACCCCCATCGGCAGCGCCGCGACACCGCGGGCGAGCGAGCCGCCCATACCCTCGGCCGCGCGCGGGTTCTCGACGATCCCGAGCCCGGTGCCGGCGAGCGCAGCGCGGCGGGCTCCGTCATCGGGGCGGACCACGGCGAGCGCCTGGTCGACCCCGGCAGCCATCAGCGTGCGCGCCAGGCGCGTCAGGATCGGCTCGCCATCGATCGCTTCGAGCAGCTTGTCGCGCCCCTGCATCCGCCGCGCGCTGCCGGCCGCGAGCAGCACGCCGGCGACGCGCGGGCGCCGTCCCGCGGGCGCGGCCGTGCGCGGGCTCGGGCGCGCAGGGATCTCCTTCAGCAGACCGCCGACCCCCATGGCGCCGATCGTGCCTGCGTCCGGCACCCGGCCGTGCACCACGCGGTCCAGCACCCAGTCCGCGCCGTTGAGCGCCGGCGAGCGCGCGCAGCCCGGCAGGCCGATCACCGTGCGCCCGCCGAGCACGCCGAGGAACAGGAGGTTGCCCGGATCGACCGGCATGCCGAAGCGGTCGAGCCGCCCGCCCGCGGCCGCCAGCGCCGCCGGGCCGACGTCGAGACGGTCAGAGGTAGCCGAAGCGGTCAGGATCAGCACGATCTCGCCGTCGATCGCCCCGAGCGCCCCGGCGAGCGGGGCTTCCTCGTGGGCGACGCGGCACTCCTCGGCCAGCGTCACGCCGAGCGCGTCGAGACGGGCGCGCACAGCTTCGGCGCCCTTGTCGAGGAGCGTGGGCTTCATCCCCGGCGTCACGGTGAGCACGAGCCCCGCGCTCGCGATCGCGGGCGGGTCGACCGCCAGCACCGGCGTCCCGACCACCAGCCGCTCCGCCGCGGCGAGCGCCGCCTCGGGCGCGGCGTAGGGGATGATCTTGACGGTGGCGACCATGGCGCCCGCCTCGACGCGCACGGCGTCCTCCAGCGTCGCGAGCGTGACCGCCTCGTGCACGGCGTTGATCGCCTGCACGCGGTCGCGGTCGAGGCGCAGCAGTCCCGAGCGGGCGGCGTGCAGGTTGAGCCGCCCGGTGAAGGCGGCCGAGCGGGTCAGGCCGAGCGCAGCCGGGTCGGGCGCGAGCGCGCGGCCCAGACGCTCGGCGGCCGCGTCCTCGGCCACGTCGTCCGCGTCGAGCCGGGCCGCGATCACGCTCGCGTGGCCGGCCGCGGCGAGCCGGGCGAGATCGGCCGCCCCGAGCCGGGTGCCCTTCTTCAGCCGTCCGTCCGGCAGCGCCACGGAATGGGCGAGGACCGCGCCCTCGGCCTCGCCGAGCGGCAGGGCGCCGAAGATCACGACGCGGGCACCGCCTCGGCCGCCGGGACGAAGGCGCCGGGGCGTGTCTCGGGCTTGCGCAACCGCTCGGTCATCTGCGCGAGCACGCTGATCGCGATCTCGGCCGGCGTGCGCGCGCCGATGGCGAGGCCGACCGGCGCGTCGATCCGGGCCAGCCGCACCGGCGCGACGCCCGCCGCCCCGAGCCGGTCGCGCCGCGCGGCGTGCGTACGCGTCGAGCCGAGCGCACCGACGTAGAACGCCTCCGAGGCGGTCGCCGCCATCAGCGCCGGGTCGTCGATCTTGGGGTCGTGGCTGAGCGTCACCACCGCCGTGCGCCGGTCGAGACCGTGGGCGGCGAGCGCCGCGTCCGGCCAGTCGGTCGAGAGCGCGGTGTCGGGAAAGCGCGCGGCCGAGGCGAAGGCCTCGCGCGGGTCGATCACGGTGACGTCGTAGCCGGCCATCCCCGCCATCGCCGCGAGGCTTTGCGCGGTGTGCGCCGCGCCGACGATCGCGAGGCGCAAGGGCGGCATGTGCAGCGCGCGAAACAGCCGTGGCGCCTCGGCGTCGAAGCCCGAGCGCTCGGCGCGGAAGGCCGATGGCGCCTCGTTGGGGCCGATCAGGCGGCGCGACCAGCCCTCGGTGTCGGTCTCGACGCCGATCGCGCGGCGCGCGGCGCGGGCCTCGACCAGATCGGCGAGCATCGCCGCGTCCCACCCCTGCCCGACGCCGACCGGCTCGACCATGACGCGGATGGTGCCGCCGCAGGCGAGGCCGACGGCGAAGGCCTCTTCCGAGGAGACGCCGAACTCGAGGAGACGGCAGTGGCCGTCCTCCATGGCCTCCAGCGCCTCGACCACGACCGCGCCCTCGACGCAGCCGCCCGAGACGCTGCCCATGATCTCGCCCTCTCCCGCGACCACGAGCTGCGCGCCGACCGGGCGGGGCGCGCTGCCCCAGGTCTCGACCACGGTGGCGAGCGCGACGCCGGCCCCGTCGCGATGGCGCGCGAGGGCGATGGCAGGGATGTCGTCGTGGCGCGCGGTGTCCATGCCTCAGAGATGGCCGGCCCCGGGCGACGCGGCAAGGGGGCGGCCCGGTTCAGGCGCTCGCGGGCTCGACCGGCTCGGGCTCCAGCACCACCAGCGCCCGGCGCCGGGCGAGCGACATCGACATGCGCAGGTCGAACAGCGCCATCCAGAGATTGAACGTCCCGATCCAGAACAGCGAGCCGAGCGGGCCGCCGGCCGCCCGCGCGAGCAGGCCGTCGGCCATGACGAGCGCAGAGGCGGCGATGATCGCGACCATCACCACCGGACGCAGCGGCGACCAGCGCCGGCGACGACAGAGCCTGACGATCGCCCCCAGCCAGACCCCGGCCAGCAGGATGGCACCGACCATGTCGCCGTAGGCCATAAGATCGAATTCGACCGAACCACTCATCGCTTCGCCTCCGACACGAGCCCCTACGCCACGGGCGCGCTACTGCACCGCATGGTTAATCGACGATGAAAGCGACGGGCGCATGGCGAGGGCGCGGCGGGGCGAAGGTCGTGCCGGACAGTCGTCGCACAGCGGGACGGACCACCCGCGGGGAGGCGAGCCGATCCCCTCGACGGCGTGCGCGCCCTGAGCGCTCAGACCCGCAGCGCGTGCCGCAGCCGGGCCTTCTCGCCGGTGTCCTCCGGCGCGCCCAGCGCCTCGGCGAGCGCGCGCAACGAGTCGATCGAGTGCGCCGCGCGGAAGCTGTCGACATGGGGCAACAGCGCGCGCACGCCGCCCGCGCGCGCCTCGAAGCCCTCGAAGCGCAGGAGCGGGTTCAGCCAGATCAGGCGGCGGCACGACAGCGACAGCCGCTCGGCGGCCGCGGCGAGGCGGTCGTTGTCCTCGCGCTCCAGCCCGTCGGTGATCAGGAGCACCACCGCCCCCTGCCCCAGCACCCGGCGCGAATAGCGGCGGTTGAAGGCGTCGAGCGCAAAGCCGATGCGCGTGCCGCCCTCCCAGTCCTTCGCCGCCTTGCCCGCCTGCGCGCGCGCGGCGTCGACGTCGCGATGGGCGAGGTGGCGGGTGATGTCGGTCAGCTCGGTGCCGAACACGAAGGCGTGGACCTTGGACCAGCCCGCGCCCTCGCGCGCCATGCAGGCGTGCAGGAAGCGCAGCAGCATCCGCGAGTAGCCGGCCATCGAGCCGGAGATGTCGCAGAGGCACACGAGGCTCGGCCAGCGCTCGCGCCGCTCGCGCCGCGCCAAGAGGCCCGGCTCGCCGCCGCGGCGCATCGAGCGGCGCATGGTGGCGCGCCAGTCGGCGGTGCTGCCTCGCGCCGAGGGACGCATCCGCCGCGTGGCGATGGGTCTGACCGGCAGGCGCAGGGAAGCCACGGCGCGCTCGGCCTCGCGGATCTCGGCCGCGGTCATCTGCTCGAAGTCGCGCGAGGCGAGGCGCGCCTCGGCCGACATGGTGAGCAGCGCGTCGATCTCGATCTCCTCGCCCTCCGGCTCGGGCGGTGGAGGCGGCGTCGCCCCCTTCGTCAGCGCCTCGGCCGCGCGCGCGGCGCCGGGGTCGGGCGGCGGAGGCGTCTCGTCGCGCTTCAGCTCCGGCAGCATCAGCGCCAGCGCCTTCTCCAGAAGCTGCGGGTCGCGCCAGAACATCGCGAAGCACTGGTCGAACACCTCGCGCTGCTCGGGGCGCGAGAGGAAGCAGGCGGCCAGCGTGTGATAAAAATCCTCGCGGTAGTCGAGCCCGCCGACCCGGAGGGCGGCGACCGCCTCGGCGGTGCGCGCGGGGCCGACCGGCAAGCCGGCGGCGCGCAGCGCCCGGGCGAAGTGGACGACGTTCTCGGCCAGCCGCCCACCGCCGGGGGTCAGGATCTCGGGCACCTCAGATCGCCGCCTTGACCTCGTCGAGCACGCGCTTCGCTTCCGAGCCCTGGAAGCGGGCGATGTCGTCCTGGTACTTCAAGAGCGCGCCGAGGGTGGAGGAGACCACCTCCGGATCAAGCGCGACACTGTCGAGCGCCACGAGGCAGCGCGCCCAGTCGATCGTCTCGGCGACACCGGGACGCTTGAACAGGTCCTCCGCGCGCAGGCGCTGGACGAAGGCGACCACCTCGGCCGAGAGCGCCTCGGCCGCCTCCGGGGCGCGGGCGCGCAGGATCGCGAGTTCCCGCTCGGCGTCGGGGTAGTCGACCCAGTGATAGAGACAGCGCCGCTTCAGCGCGTCGTGCACCTCGCGGGTGCGGTTCGAGGTCAGGATCACGATCGGGGCCTCGGGCGCGCGCACGGTGCCGAGTTCGGGAATGGTGACCTGGAAGTCGGAGAGGGCCTCCAGCAGGAAGGCCTCGAACGGCTCGTCGGTGCGGTCGAGTTCGTCGATCAGCAGCACCGGGGCGCCGCCGGCATGGGGGCTCATGGCTTCCAGCAGCGGACGGCGGATCAGGAAGCGCTCGGAGAACAGATCGGCCGACAGCCGTTCGCGGTCGCGATCGCCCGCGGCCTCGGCAAGCCGGATCTCGATCATCTGCGCGGGGTAGTTCCACTCGTAGACCGCCGAGGCCGCGTCGAGCCCCTCGTAGCACTGCAGCCGGATCAGCGGCCGGCCGAGCGCGGCGGCCAGCGCCTTGGCGATCTCGGTCTTGCCGACCCCCGCCTCGCCTTCGAGGAACAGCGGCCGCCCGAGGCGAAGGGAGAGAAACACCACGGTCGCGAGCGCGCGGCCGCAGACGTAGCCGCTCCGCCCGAGCAGGGTCTGAGTGTCGTCGATGGAAGCGGGGAGCATGGTCATGCGCGTCCCGGTTCGAGCGGCACGCGAGCGAGGCGCGTCGGCACGGATGGTTCGAGGAGCGGCGAGCGCCGACGATTACAGGTTGCGGACGCTGACCCAGTAGACCCCGAGCCCGAGGGCCAGGATGCCGCCGACCCACATCCCGAGCATCAGAAGATCGTGCGTCATCGATAGAGCCTCCGTAGCACTCTGCTGGCAAGGTAGTGCAGCAGGACGCTCAAGCCAAGCGAGGCGAAAAAGAGCGCGGCGACGATCCAGACGGGTGTCGAGAGCCTGCCGGCCACGATGCCGACGATCGGCGCGAGCGCGCCGATGGCGAAGGTGCTGACGGCGATCCCGTTCAGATAGGTCGCCGCCAGCTTCACCCGCTCCTCGCGCGCCCTGCCCGCCGCATTCACAGCAACACGGTCGCCGCGAGCCCGAGGAACGCCAGGAAGCCGACCACGTCCGTCACCGTGGTCACGAAGGTGCCCGAGGCGAGCGCGGGATCGGCGCCGGCGCGATCGAGCACGATCGGAATGAGAATGCCGGCGAGCGCGGCGGCGACGAGGTTGATCACCATCGCGACCGCGATCACGATCCCGAGCGAGGGATCGCCGAACCAGACGAGCGCGACCACGCCCATCACGAGCGCGAAGCCGAGGCCGTTCACCAGCCCCACCACCGTCTCGCGCCCGACCACGCGCAGCGCGTTGTTCGCCGTGAGATCGCGCGTCGCCAGCGCGCGCACCGCGACCGTCAGCGACTGCGTGCCGGCGTTGCCGCCCATCGAGGCGACGATCGGCATCAGCACCGCGAGCGCCACCACCCGCGCGATCGTGTCCTCGAACTGCGCGATCACGAGGCTCGCGAGGATGGCGGTGGCGAGGTTGACCGCGAGCCAGGGGAAGCGGCGCTTGGTGATCTCCCAGACCGTGTCCGAGAGCGCCTCGTCGCCGACGCCGCCCAGGCGCTTCAGGTCCTCCTCGGCCTCCTCGTCGAGCGCCTCGACCGCGTCGTCGATGGTGATGACGCCGACGAGACGGCCGTCCTCGTCGAGCACGGGGCCGGAGACGAGGTGGTACTGCTTGAAGGCGTAGGCGACGTCCTCCTGCGGGTCGGTGGCGTCGAAGGTCTGGAAGTCCCCGCGCATGATCGCGCCGAGCGTGACGGGGCGGCGGCTGCCGAGCACGCGCGCGAGCGGCACGAGCCCCACCGGCTTCATCGAGGGGTCGACCACCACGACGTCGTAGAACGGCTCGGGCAGGTCGGGCGCGGCGCGGAGATAGTCGATCATCTGCCCGACCGGCCAGAACGCGGGCGCGCGCACGAAGTCGGTCTGCATCAGCCGCCCGGCCGAGTACTCGGGGTATTCGAGCTGCCGGGTGACGGCGACGCGATCGGCGGGGTCGAGGGCGGCGACGACCTGCGCCTGCTGCTCGGGGTCGAGGTCCTGGAGCAGGTAGACGACGTCGTCGGTGTCGAAGTCGCGCGCGGCGACGGCGAGGTCCATCGGCTTCAGGAGCCGCAGGATGTCGTCGCGCACCCCCTCCTCGAGCTCGACCAGGAAGCGGGGGTCGAGCTCCGACCAGGCGAACTTGACGAAGCGGCGGCGGCGGTCGGAGCCGATCTGCTCGACGAGGTCGGCGAGGTCGGCGACGTGCAGATCGGCGACGATCTTGCGCACGCCCTTCTTGTCCTTCGCGTCGATCGCCTCGTTCACCGCCGCGACCAAGGCGGGATCGAGCGCGTACTCGTCCTCGCGCTCGGGCTCGGTCGCGTCGGGCAGTTGTTCCGCCATGACTTGCGCTCCTGGGCGTCTCGAGCCGAGGCCGCAGGGGTGGGGCCGCGGCCGGGCGGCCGTCTTAGCGGGCGCGCGAGCGCGGCGGAAGCGGCCTCGCGCCCGGACCGGGCGCCGCCCCGTCGTCGGCGCGCTACGGCGAACGGCCGGCGACCCGTCCGGGCGTCGTGCGCCCCGACGCGACCGGGTCCGGCGCTTCGGCTGTCCGAGGCGCGGTCCCCGTCGCGTCCGCGCGCTCCGTGCGGGCGGGACGAACGCTCCGGGCATGCCCGGCGGGCCGGCGCCGGCGACCGCCTCCGATCGCGAGGTCCCGGCGAGGAGGCGAGGCTGCCTCCGTCGCCTCAGGGCTCGATCACCCTGTCGATGACGTGGACGATGCCGTTGGCGGCGTCGAGATCGCGCGTGACCACCTGAGCGCCGCCGAGCATCAGGCGGCCGTCCTCGGCCTCCGGCACGTAGTCCTCGCCCCAGAGCGTCTCGACCTCGTCCATCCGCGCGAGGTCCTCGGCCGAGAGCCTGCCCTCGATGACGTGGTTGGAGACGATCGCCTCCAGCCGGTCGTCGTTCTCTTCGAGCAGCAGTCCGCGCAGCGTCTCGTCGGGCAGCGCCTCGAAGGCGGCGTCGGTCGGCGCGAGCAGGGTGAACGGGCCTTCGACGCCACGCAGGCGGTCGGCGAGGCCGAGCGCCTCCAGGCCCGCGATGAAGGTATCGACGCCTTCGGCCTCGTCGGCGACCTCGACGACGTCGTCCTCGATGTCGCCGACGCCGCGCTCGGCCCCGACACGCGAGGGGCCGTCGCCCGTGCCGAGAGCGCTGTCCTGCGCGAGGGCGGGGGCCGCGCCGAAGGCGAGGAGAAGGGCGAGGGGGGCGCGGACGATATCGAGGCTCATGAGGGCGTCTCCTGCGAGGATCGTTTCGCAGTGAGACGCCCGACGCCGCCTCGGCGATCCGTCGTCTCTCAGCCGCGGCGACGCCATGCCGCGACGCCGGCCCCGGCGGCGAGGAGGAGCATCGGCGCGACGGAAGGCGGCAGAGGGACCTGCGAGACCGTGATGGTGCCGATGGGGGCGCTGCCGTCGAAGAAGGCGGCGAAGGCGTCCGGGTCGATGACGACGCCGTTCGGCAGCCCCACGCCCGCGCCGATCGCGCCGATCCCGGTGCTGGGCTGGATGGTGCCGCCCGGCGTCTCGGTGCCCTCCACGTCCACCTCGCCGACGACGAAGGCCGGGCCGTCGTCGAGGTCGTTCGCCTCCGTGCCCGCGTCGAAGGCAATGGCGGACGCGATCGCGATCGGCCCGGGGTTCGTGAACCCGCCGTCCTCGTCGAACAGCGCGATCGGGTCGGGGTTGCCGATGAAATTGTCGTTGGACGGCAGGATCATCGACAGGAACTGGAAGAAACGGTTGTCCCCGCGATCGAGCGTGAAGTCCGCCGAGGCCGTCTCGCCGGGCTCGATGATCGGCGCGGGGCCGAAGCCGCCGGGCGCGCCGATCGCGCCGCCGACCGCGCTCGGCTGAGCGTCGGCCAGCTCGGCGCCGATCTGTCCGACCGTTCCGAGCTCGGCGACGGCCTCCACGCCGGCGGAGGCGGCGGCGCCGACGTCGAAGGCGTCGAAGCTCGTGCCGTCGTGGAAGCCGACCCAGAGCGGGGTCAGGTGCACGCCGTCCACCGGCTGCGTGTTCTCGATCGTCACCCTGATGGTGCCGGCACCCGCCGGCGCCATGATCGCGAGCCCTGCGGCGACCGCCACCGCCAGCGTCTTCATCGAATGCATGGGTCTGCCTCCACCGTTTCGCCTCGGTGCGCGGACCCTAGCGCGGCGCCCGATCACGCCGGGGTGAACTTGTCCTGATCGGTGGTGAGCGGCGCGTGATCGGGCGAGGCTAGCGCGCGTCGCGTCCGGTCAGCGCGCGGCGGATCGCGCCCTCGATCTCGCCGGCGAGGCGCTGGCGTTCCTCGGGGGCGAGGAAGGCGCCGAGCTCGATCTCGCGTCCTCCGCCCTTGATCGTGAGGTAGTGCTCGGGGCGGGCGTCCTCGTGCAGGGTGAGGCGCACGAAGGTGGGCTCGGCCGACCAGCGGTAGATCCGGCCCGAGGGCTCGACCCGCTCGACGCGCATCTCGTCGGGCCAGATCGCCACGCGCTCGACGAGGCGGGCGTCGGCGGTGTTGCGCCTCAGCGCGTACCAGAGCGCACCGAGCACGAGCGCGGCGAAGAGAAGCGGGATCCAGACCACCGGCGTCGCCACGATCGGCAGGAGCGGCAGCGCGAACCCCGCGGCGACGAGCCAGAGGAAGCGCCGCCGCCCGAGCGGCGTCAGCGAGCGGTTGGGCCAGAGCTCGGCCGTGTAGGTCGGCGGGTCGTCGCGCTCGGCCCAGTCCATGAAGAAGCCGGCCGAGGCGCTCGCCCCGGCCGGCTCGTTCGTCGTGGCAGTCGGGTCGCTCATCAGTGCGCCGGCTGCTTGTCCCAGTCCTCGCGCTTCGGCAGCGTCTCGAAGGTGTGCTCCGGCGGCGGGTTCGGCAGCGTCCACTCCAGCGTGCCGAGCTCGTCGCCCCAGTAGTTCGGGTCGGTCACCTTCTGGCCGCGCGTCACCGTGTACCACATCACGTAGATTAAGAACACGAACGAGGCCATCGAGATGAAGGCACCGATCGACGAGACGTAGTTCCAGAGCGCGAACGCCTCCGGATAGTCGATGTAGCGCCGCGGCATGCCCTGACGACCCAGGAAGTGCTGCGGGAAGAAGGTGATGTTGGCGCCGACGAACATCGTCCAGAAGTGGACCTGACCCATCCACTCCGGATACTGGCGACCGGACATCTTGCCGATCCAGTAGTAGATACCGGCGAAGATGCCGAACACCGCCCCGAGCGACATCACGTAGTGGAAGTGCGCGACGACGTAGTAGGTGTCGTGGTAGGCGCGGTCGATGCCGGCCTGGCTGAGCACGATGCCGGTGACGCCACCGACCGTGAACAGGAAGATGAAGCCGAGCACCCAGAGCATCGGCGTCTTCAGCTCGATGCGCCCGCCCCACATGGTCGCGATCCAGGAGAAGATCTTGATGCCCGTCGGCACCGCGACCACCATGGCCGCGAGCATGAAGTAGGCCTGCGCGTTCTTCGACATGCCGACCGTGTACATGTGGTGCGCCCACACGACGAAGCCGAGCACGGCGATCCCGATCATCGCGAAGACCATGCCGGTGTAGCCGAAGATCGGCTTCTTCGAGAACGTCGAGGTGATGTGGCTGACGATGCCGAAGGCCGGCACGATCAGGATGTAGACCTCCGGGTGTCCGAAGAACCAGAGGATGTGCTGATACAGCACCGGGTCGCCGCCGCCGGCCGGGTCGAAGAACGCCGTGCCGAAGTTGCGATCCGTCAGCAGCATGGTGATCGCGCCCGCGAGCACCGGCAGCGCCAGCAGGATCATGAAGGCGGTGATGAAGATCGACCAGGCGAACAGCGGCACCTTCATCATCGACATGCCCGGCGCGCGCATGTTGAGGAAGGTAGTGATGATGTTGATCGCGCCGAGGATCGACGAGGCACCCGACAGGTGGACCGCGAAGATCGCGAAGTCGGTCGCCATGCCCTGCTCGGAGGTGGACAGCGGCGCGTACATCACCCAGCCGATGCCCGCGCCGGTCTGCGCGTTGCCGCCCGGCACGAACACCGAGAGCACCGCGAGCGACGAGCCGGCGACGAACAGCCAGTAGCTGAGGTTGTTGAGCCGCGGGAACGCCATGTCCGGCGCGCCGATCTGCAACGGCATGAAGTAGTTGCCGAAGCCGCCGAACAGCGCCGGGATGACCACGAAGAACATCATCAGCACGCCGTGCGCGGTGACCATGACGTTCCAGATATGGCCGTTCGGCGTGACGCCATCGTCCATCGTCATGTACTGAACGCCCGGCTCCATCAGCTCGAGCCGCATGTACATGGTAAAGGCGACCGAGATGAACCCGACCACGCCGGCCGTGATCAGGTAGAGAATCCCGATGTCCTTGTGGTTCGTCGAGCAGAACCAGCGGGTGAAGATCCCCGGCCGCTCGTGGTCGTGGGCGTGAAGCGCCGCATCGGCCATGTGTGTGCTCCCTCCTCGCCTGAGACGGTCAGCCGTCTAACGCGTATCGATCGAGGAGGTAGCGAAGTCGTTCAGAGGCCGCAACACCGAGCGCTGCGACCCGTCACCGCCCCGCCGCGGTCGTCCGCGGGCGAGGGGCGCGTCGGCGGGCGGCCGGAGCCGCCCGCCCGGGTCCGGCCGATCAGCTGCCGGGGTTCTCCAGGTAGGCGATCACGTCCTTGATCTCCTGCTCCTTCTTGAGCCCGGCGAAGGCCATCTTGGTGCCCTTCACCACGCCGCGCGGGTCGGCGAGATACTCGGCCATGGTCGCGTCGTCCCAGACCTTGCCCTCGCCCCACTCCGTCATGGCGCTCGAATAGTTGTAGCCGTCGACCGCGGCGACGTCGCGGCCGATCACGCCGACGAGATGGGGGCCGACGCGGTTCTGCTCCTGGTCGACGACGTGGCAGGCACGGCAGCGGTTGAACACCTTCTGGCCGGCCGCGGCATCCTGCGCCGTGGCGGCCGCGGGCGCGAGGGCCGCGACGGCGGCGGCGAGCGCGAGGGGCGCGAGCTTCATGGGGGAAACCTCCTCAGGTTGGCACCCGGCCTTGTACGCGGGACCGGGCTTGAGCCATCGATAGCGCGAGGCGACCCGGCGCGCGACCCTCGGGACGGCACTATCCCGTGCCGATCGGCCCGAGGACGGGCGGCAGACGGCCCGCGAGCGCCGCGTCGAGATCGCTCATGCCGACGGGCCGGCCGAGGTCGACCAGGCTCGTGACGCCGTGGCCGCTGATACCGCAAGGCACGATGCCCTCGAAATGCGAGAGGTCCGGCTCGACGTTGATCGCGAGCCCGTGGAAGCTGACCCAGCGGCGCACCTGCACGCCGATCGCGGCGATCTTGTCCTCGGCGACCGCGCCGTCGATCCGCGGCGCCTTGTCGGGGCGATCGACCCAGACGCCGACGCGCCCCGACCGCCGCCCGGCCTCCACGCCGAACGCGCCCAGCGCGTCGATCACCCACTGCTCCAGCGTCCAGACGAAGCGGCGCAGGTCGCGCCCGCGCGTCGAGAGATCGAGCACGACGTAGACCACCCGCTGTCCGGGGCCGTGGTAGGTGTACTGCCCGCCGCGGCGCACGGGATGGACCGGAAAGCGCCCCGGCTCGCGCAGGTCCTCCGCCCGCGCGCTGGTGCCGGCGGTGTAGAGCGGCGGATGCTCCAGAAGCCAGATCAGCTCGCGCGCTTCGCCCCGCGCGACGAGCGCGGCTCGCGCGGTCATGGCCGCGAGCGCCTCGCCGTAGTCGGTCAGGCCGTCGCTGACCCGCCATTCGACGGCGCCTGTGTCCGGGCTCGCGTCCACGCCGCTCCCCTCCGTGCCGCCGCGAGGCGCTCGTCGCGTCCCGCTGCGGGACGCTTGTCACGCCGCACCGCGCTCCAAGTGATGCGTCCGGATCTAGGAAGGGACGGCAGGCATGGACAAGGTACTCGCGATCACCGGCGCCTCGAGCGGCATCGGCGCGGCGACGGCGCGCGCGGCGGCGGCGGACGGCTGGCGCGTCGTGCTCGGCGCGCGCTCGGCCGACAAGCTCGACGCGCTGGCCGGGGAGCTGGGCGGCGCCGACAGGGCAGCGACGATCGCCTGCGACGTGGCGCGCTATGCGGACTGCGAGGCGCTGGTCGCGCTCGCGCACGAGCGCTTCGGCCGGCTGGACGCGATGTTCGCCAACGCCGGCGTCGGCGCGGACACGCCGGGCGTCGAGGAGGGCGATCCCGACGAGTGGCGCCAGCTCGCGATGACCAACGTGGTCGGTCTCGCCCATACCGCCAAGGCGAGCCTGAGATCCCTGCGCGAGAGCGAGGGGCACTTCGTGATCACCGGCTCGGTCGCCGGGCGGCGCGCGCTCTCGGGCTCGTTCTACGGCATGACCAAGTGGGCCGCGAACGGCTACGGCTACAACCTGCGCGAAGCGCTCCAGGGCACGGGGGTGCGCGTCACCGTGATCGAGCCGGGCCTCGTCGACACCCCCTTCTTCAGCGAGCCGAAGCCGAAGGCGCTGAAAGCCGAGGACATCGCGCGCACGGTGATGTTCGCGCTCTCGCAGCCGCCGCACGTCGAGATCCACGAGCTTCTGGTACTGCCCTGCACGAAGGGCTGAAGGCCGGTCCCGCCCCGCTCGTCGTCGGGTCCTCGCACGATCGGGGGCCCGCGCGGGCGCGGGCGCCGGGCCGATCCGCCGGAAGGCCGAGAGAGGGCTTGCGCCCCCCGCCCGCGATCCGCTAGAGGCGCGTCCTACCAACCGACGCGGTCGTGGCGGAATTGGTAGACGCGCAGCGTTGAGGTCGCTGTGGGGTAAAACCCGTGGAAGTTCGAGTCTTCTCGACCGCACCAGAGACCGCCGCCTGAGCCCCGCGCTCGGCGGCGGTTTTCGTTCGCCGCATCGGGCATACCTCCGCCCGGGGCCACGCGTCGCCCCGCCAGTCACGGAGGACTTGCCATGCGTCTCTTCGCCATCGCCGCCGCGCTCGCCGCGACCGCCACGCTCGGCCTCGTCCCGGCCACCGCCGCGCACGAGTTCGAGAAGAACGGGGTCGTCGTCGAGCACCCCTGGGCGCGCCCGACCATCCCGAACCGTCCGACCGCGGCCTACTTCGTCCTCTCCAACACCGGTGCGGCGACCGACACGCTGATCGAGGCGCGCGCGCCGGCGTTCGATCGCGTCGAGCTGCACATCACCCGCTCCGAGAGCGGCGTGATGAACATGGCCCGCGTCGAGAGCGTGATGCTGGAGCCCGGCGACGAGGTCGCCTTCGAGCCCGGCTCCTACCACGTCATGCTGTTCGACGCGGCCGAGCCGCTGGCCGAGGGCGACCGCTTCCCCATGACGCTGGTGTTCGAACAGGCCGGCGAGATCGAGGTCGAGGTGGTGGTGGAGCGCCAGGGCTCGGGCGGCGGCTCCGGCTCGATGGAGATGGACCACGGCGACGGCTCCTGAGCCGGGCGCCGGGCCGATTTCCCTGACTTGATCGGTCGGACATTCTCTGCGAAGTCCGAGCACATCGCTCGGACTTCGCGTCCGGGCGTCCCGACAGCCATCAAGGGAGCCCTCCGGTGACCTCCACGACCATTCTGCGACGTCTCGCCGCCACCGCCCTCGTGCCGGTGCTGGGCCTGGGCCTGGCCGCCCCCGCCTTCGCCCAGGACGGCGGCGAGCTGAACCTCTACTCCTCGCGCCATTACGACACCGACGAGCGGCTCTACTCCGACTTCGAGGAGCAGACCGGCATCACCATCAACCGCATCGAGGCGAGCGCCGACGAACTGATCGCGCGGCTGGAGGCCGAGGGCGAGAACAGCCCGGCCGACGTGCTGCTGACGGTCGACGCGGGCCGGATGTGGCGCGCGGATCAGGCGGGACTGTTGCAGCCGGTCTCCTCCGAGGTGCTCGACACCCGCATCCCGGAGTACCTGCGCCACCCGGACGGCCACTGGTTCAGCTTCTCGCAGCGCGCGCGGATCATCTTCTACGACAAGGACCGGGTCGAGAACCCGCCGCAGACCTACGAGGCGCTGGCCGACGACCAGTACGAGGGCATGGTCTGCACCCGCTCGTCGTCGAACATCTACATGCTCTCGCTGATGGCCTCGATCATCGAGCATGCCGGCGAGGAGGAGGCCAAGGCCTGGGCCGAAGGGCTCAACGAGAACCTCGCGCGCGAGCCGCAGGGCGGCGACACCGACCAGCTGCGCGCGATCGTGTCGGGCGAGTGCGACATCGCGGTCGCCAACACCTACTACTTCGCGCGCGCGCTCGCCAAGGACGTCGACGGGCTCTCGGGCTCGACCGACCAGATCGGCTGGGTGTTTCCCAACCAGTCGAGCCGGGGCGCTCATGTCAACGTCTCGGCCGGCGCGGTGCTCGCGAGCGCGCCGAACCGCGAGAACGCGGTCAGGTTCCTCGAATACCTGACCACCGACAGCGCCCAGCGCTACTTCTCGCGCGGCAACAACGAGTATCCGGCGGTGCCGGGCGTGGCGCTCGGCGAGGCGGTCGCCGAACTCGGCCTGTTCCGCCAGGACGACATCAATCTCTCCGCCCTCGGCAAGAACCAGACGCGCGCGCAGCAGATCTACGACGAGGTGGGCTACCGCTGAGCCGCCTCCGCACCCCGGCCGCGCGCCGGCCGGGGTGCCGCTTCGCTCTCCGCGACCCGGTCGCACGACCGGCCGGAGCGCCCTCGCGCCGCCCCGGCGGTTCCCGCGCCGCAATATGGCCACCATCCTCGCTCAACCATCGCTACGGCCGGTGGGGACCGGCCTCGAGGGGGACAGCGCGGCGCCACGGTGCCGCGCGATGCGGGATGGCGAGCCGGACCATGAGCAGCGACAGTCTTTTAGAGGGGACCGGGGGGCCGCTCGACGGCGCCCTCGCCCTGGTCGTCCAGGGCGGTCCGGTCCTGTGGCTGATCCTCGCCACCTCTGTCCTCACCCTCACCACCATCCTCTACAAGACCGTGAGGCTCTGTCAGATCCGCGCCTGGGAGAGCGCGAGCGCCGAAGCGGCGGTCGCCGCCTGGAGCGAGGGCGACCCGATGCGCGCCAAGGGCGCGCTCGCGCAGGCGCGCTCGGTGCGCGCGCGCCTCGTCGGCGCGGCGATCGACGCGGTGCGCACCTACCCCCACGACGAGGCCCGCGCTCGCGAGGAGACCGCGCGCGTGGCCAAGACCATGCTGGCCGACGCCGCCGCCTCGCTGCGCACCCTCGACGTGATCGCGACGCTGGCGCCGCTGATGGGCCTGTTCGGCACCGTGCTCGGCATGATCTCGGCGTTCCAGGCGCTCCAGGCGTCGGGCGCGCAGGCCGATCCCGCGGCGCTCGCCGGCGGCATCTGGGAGGCGCTCCTGACCACGGCCGCCGGCATGGCGGTCGCCATTCCCGCCTCTGCCGCGCTCAGCTACTTCGACGGCGTGGTCGAGCGGCTGCGCCTCGACTTCGAGGATCTCGCGAGCCGGGTGTTCAACCGCCAGGCGGCTGTCGGCCTCAGGGCGGCGGAATGAGCGTCGCGATCGTCGACAACCGGGCGCGCCCTGTCGCGGGCATCGACGCGCGCGCCTTCACGGGCAGCGACGCGCGCCCGCGGCGCGGCCGGATCGGGCTCACGCCGATGGTCGACGTGGTGTTCCTGCTGCTCGTCTTCTTCATGCTCGCCGCGAGCGTCGGCGAGGAGGCGCGGGTGCTGCCGCTCGCGCCGGGCGGTGGCGGCGAGGCCGAGGCGGCGCCCGCCTACGCCGGCGCGCCGCGGCTCGTGACCGTCTCGCCCGAGGGCCTGGCCCTGAACGGCAGCCCGGTCGCGCCGGAGGCGCTGGCCGCGGCGCTGGCGCCCCTGATGCCCCATTCGGGCGCGGCCGTGATCCTGCGCCCGGTCGAGGGCGCGAGCCTTCAGCGCACCGTGGGCGTGCTCGACCGCCTCCGCGAGAGCGGCATCCGTACCGTGGTGCTGGCCGAATGAGCGCGCCGGCACCGAGCCCGATCGACTACAGCCTCGTCCGGCCGACCCGGCACGGTGACAGCTCGATCGTGCCGATGATCAACGTCGTGTTCCTGCTGCTGATCTTCTTTCTGATGAACGCGACGCTGACGCCGGGCGCCTCCTCCGGCGTGGCCCCGCCCGAGAGCGCGACGGCGATCGCGGCGGAGACGACCGATACGCTGGTCATGGGGCCGGACGGCACCCTCGCCTTCGGCGCCGCCCGCGGCGAGGCCGCGATCGCGGCGATCGCGGAAGCGGTGGCGGCGGGACGGCTCGACCGGCTGATGATCCGTGCCGACGCGGGCGTCGAGGGGGCGGCGATCGCGCGGCTCCTGACCCGGCTCGGCGAGGCGGGCGTGCGCGAGAGCGCGCTCGTCGCGGGCGACTGAACGAAGCGACGGGAGACCCATCGTCAATGGCACGCTCGGTGGTCTGGACGGGATGCCTCGCGGTCGCGGGGCTCGCCCATGCGGGCGCCTTCTACGCGCTCGCGACGCTGCAGGACACGGCGCCGGAGGAGGCCGCGGCGGTGGCCGAGGCCGCGCCCGAGCCCGCACCGGCCGAGACGGAGGCCGTACGCGGCACCGACGCGGCGCTGGCGGCGCTGATCGACGCCTGGGACGACGAGCCCGGCGCCTCGGACACGCCCGAGATCGCCAGCCTCGACGATGTCGACCAGACCCGCCCGGACGCGGCCGAGGGGCTGTTCGGCCCGCCGGAGGCCGGCCCGCCGCCCGAGGACGTGGTCGACCCCGACACCGAGGTCGAGGCCGTGCCCGAGGAATGGGACCTTCCGAGCCGCGTGCGGGTCGCGAGCGGGGTGGCGCCCGACCTCGGGGGCGCGGTGATGGCGACCGCCGCGAGCCTCTCCGCGCCGAGCTTCGCGACCACGAGCCCTGGCGGCGGCCCGACGGGCCTTTCCGCCGCGGCGCCGGGCGGCGGTCTGGGCGGCGGGTTCGGGTCGATGGGTTCGCCGTCGCCCGGCGGCGGCCCCCTCTCGGTCGCGCCCCGCGCCGAGGAGAGCCCCTTCACCCCGCCCGCCGCGCCGCCGCGCGAGGACGAGGAAGCTGTCGCCGACGCCTCCTCGGCGGCCGAGGCGGCGGAGAACGACGCCGCGCCGACGCCAGAGGATGCCACCGCGTCGCCCGAGGACGTGGCCCCTGAGGCGAGCGACCCACCGAGCGAGGAGATCGCCGCTGCAGGCGACGGGCAGAGCGAGACGCCGGACGACGCGTCCGCGGGCGAGGGCGCGTCGTCCGAGACGAGCGACGACATCGAGGCCGCCGCCCTCGCCGCCGAGGCGGCTGACGAGGACGAGCCGCAGGCGACGCCGGCCAATGACGCCGCCGAAGAGACGCCGGCCGACGCCGCCATGGACGAGACGCCAAGCGACACGCCCGCGAGCGGGGACGCGTCGTCCGAGGCGAGCGGCGACACCGAGGTCGCCGCCCTCGCCGCCGAGGTAGATGACGAGGACGAGCCGCGGGCGACGCCGGCCGATAATGCCGTCGAAGAAGCGCCGGCCGACGCCGTCACGGGCGAGACGCCGGAGGCTGGTGCGGCGGAAGAGACGGTGGCGCTGCTCGACGAGGCGGAGGCTCACTCCCCCGCAGCGCCGATGGTCGCGCCGATCGTGGAGATCGACGCGCCGCTTCTCGGGGTCGCGCCGCCCTCGGACGGGACGGCGCCGGGCGTCGCGCCCCTGCCGATCGACCGCCCCGCGCTCGACTGAGCCTCGCGGCGCGGACGACCGGGGAGACGATCAGTTGTCGGTCGCCTCCTCGGCCGCGTCGCCGGCTTCCTCGGCGGCGTCCTCGGCCTCGTTCAGGCCTTCCTCGACCGCCTCGCCGGCGCTCTCGGTGGCCTGATCCGCGCTTTCCCCGGCCTGTTCGAGCGTCCCTTCCGTCTGCTCCTCGGCCCCGAAGCCAGCGAAGAAGGCGACGGCGGCGACGACGACGACCACGGCGATGATCACGACCGTGCGCATGGCATGTGTCCTTTCAGGTTGGATCGCCGTGTCAACGCGACCCCCGGCCGCACGGTTGCGCGCTCAGCCGTGGCCCGGCCGCGATCGCCGGATCTCGCGCACGAGCAGCAGGACCGGCACGAAGCCGAAGGCGACGATCACCAGCGACGGCACCGCCGCCTGCGCCAGCCGCTCGTCGGAGGCGAGGCGATAGGCCTGCACCGCCAGCGTGTCGAAGTCGAAGGGGCGCATGATGAGGGTGGCGGGCAGCTCCTTCATCACGTCGACGAACACGATCAGCGCCGCCGTCAGCAGACTGCCGCGGAGCAGCGGCGCGTGGACCGAGGACAGCGTCGCCGTCGCCGAGGCGCCGAGCGTGCGCGCGACGTGGTCCATCGAGGGACGGATGGTCGCGAGCCCGGCGTCGACCGCGTTCAGCGCCACCGCCATGAAGCGCGCGGCGTAGGCGAGCACCAGCACCGCGGCCGTGCCGGTGAGCAGAAGTCCGGTGTCGATCCCGAACAGCGCCTCGAACACGTCGTCGATCGCGTTGTCGAGCGCGGCGAGCGGCACTAGGAGCCCGACCGCGATCACCGAGCCGGGCACCGCGTAGCCGACGCCCGCGACCAGCATCGCCGCGCGCGTGCTCCGGCCGGGCCTCAGCCGCACGGCGTAGCCGACGATCAGCGCCGCCCCCACGATCACCCCGGCCGCGATCGAGGCGAGCGTCAGCGAGTTCAGCGCGAAGCCGGCGTAGCGCCCCTCGAACGGGCTCTGCCCGCTGTCGAGCCCCATCGACGTCAGCATCACGAGCGGCACCACCACGCCGAGCGCCACCGGCAGCGCGCAGAGGATCACCGCCCCTGCCGCGCGCCAGCCGCTCAGGCGGTAAGTCGGCAGCGCCTCGTAGCGCTTGCCCGCCTGATGGCGCTGCGCGAGGCCGCGGCTCGAGCGCTCGAGCGCGGCGAGCGTGATCGCGAACACCAGGAGGCAGGCCGAGAGCTGTGCCGCCGCCGCGCGGTCGCCCATCGAGAACCAGGCGCGGTAGACGCCGGTGGTGAAGGTCTGCACGCTGAAATGGGCGACCGTGCCGAAGTCGGCGATCGTCTCCATCATCGCGAGCGCGGCGCCGCCGGCGATCGCGGGGCGCGCCATCGGCAGGCTCACGCGCAGAAAGGAAGCCCAGGGCCCGCAGCCGAGCGTGCGCGCGACCTGCGCGGCCGTCACCGACTGCAGCAGGAAGGCCGCGCGCGCGAGCAGGTAGACGTAAGGATAGAGCACCAGCGTCAGCATGAGCGCGGCGCCTTCGAGCGAGCGGATCTCGGGGAACCAGTACTCGCGCGGTCCCCAGCCGGTGACGGCCCGCAACGCCGTCTGCACCGGTCCCGGATGATCGAGCAGGTCGGTGTAGGCGTAGGCGAGCACGTAGGCCGGGAAGGCGAGCGGCAGCGCCAGCGCCACCTCGAAGAAGCCCCGCCCCGGAAAGCGCGTCGAGGTCACGAGCCAGGCGCAGCCGGTGCCGAGCACGGTGACGCCGACGCCGACGATCAGCGTCAGCTGTAAGGTCGCGAGCGCGTAGCGCGGCAGCACCGTGTCCGCGAGCGCGCCCCAAGTGTCGAGATCGCCGGTGAGCGCGGTCGCCGCGACCGAGAGCGCGGGCAGCGCGCAGAGCCCCGCGATCGCCCAGGCGAGCGCGAGGAGCACGCCTTCGCGCCTTTCGGCGCGGTGGCCTCTGTCGCGCCCTTCGGCGCGGTGGCTTCTATCGCGCCCCTGACGGAGCGACGCACGCTCGTCCTCGTAGGGCCGATCGCTCATCGAATGCCTCGCGCGGCGCCGCCGGCGCCGCGCGTCCTCGGCTCGGCCATGATCGGCTCAGGCCGCGTCGGAGAGGCCGCGCCCGCGCAGCAGCGGCTCGACGCCCGGCATCCGGCCGCGGAAGGCGACGTAGGCGTCCTCCGGCTCGCGGCTCGCCCCGGCCGAGAGCACGTGCTCGGCCAGCCTGGCGGCGAGCTTGGGGTGGAACGGGTCGCCCTTCTCCTCGAAGGCGGCGAAGGCGTCGGCGTCCATCAGCTCGGACCAGAGGTAGCTGTAGTAGCCCGCGGCATACCCCTCGCCGGCGAAGACGTGCAGGAAGTGCGGGCTCGCGTGGCGCATGACGATCGACTCCGGCAGGCCGATCGCGTCGAGCACCCGCTCCTGGAAGCGCTCGGGGTCGGCGGCGGCCTCGTTGGCGCGGCGGTGCATCTCCAGATCGACGAAGGCGGAGGCGCAGTACTCGACCGTCGCGAAGCCCTGGCCGTAGGTGGAGGCCGCGCGCAGCCGCTCGATCAGATCCTCGGGCATCGCCTCGCCGGTCTCGACGTGGCGGGCGTGGCGGGCGAGCACCTGCGGGATGTCGAGCCAGTGCTCGAACAGCTGGCTCGGGAGTTCGACGAAGTCGCGCGCGACCGCGGTGCCGGCGATCGAGGGGTAGGTCACGTCCGACATCAGCGCGTGCAGCGCGTGGCCGAACTCGTGGAACAGCGTCTTCGCGTCGTCGAAGGTGAGCAGCGCCGGCTCGCCATGGGCGAAGTTCATGGTGTTGAGCACCACCGGCCGCCCCGGCTCCCACAGCTTCTGCTGGCCGCGAAAGCCCGAGGCCCAGGCGCCCGATCGCTTGGTCGGGCGCGCGAAGTAGTCGCCGACGAACAGCCCGACGTGCGCGCCGTCGCGGCCCGTGACCGCCCAGGCGCGCGCCTGCGGGTGGTGCAGATCGAGCCCCTCGACCGCCTCGAAGCTCAGGCCGAACAGCCGATGCGCCACGTCGAAGGCGGCGGCGATCACGTTGTCGAGCGCGAGATACGGCTTGGTCTCGGCCTCGTCGACGTCGTGGGCGCGCCGGCGCTCGCGCTCGGCGTAGAAGCGCCAGTCCCAGGGCGCGATCCCGCCGTTGATCCCGTCCGCGGCGGCGAGGCGGGCGAGCGCGGCCTCCTCCTCCTGCGCCCGGGTGCGGGCCGGCGTCCAGACCTTGGCGAGCAGATCGGCGACCGCCTTCGGCGTCTTGGCCATCTGGTCGGAGAGCCGCCAGTCGGCGAAGGTGTCGAAGCCGAGGAGCTTGGCGCGCTCGTCGCGCAGGCGCAGCGTCTCGGCGACGATCGGCCAGTTCGAGGCCCGCCCCCGCGCGGTCCAGGCGCGGTGCGCGCGCTCGCGCAGGTCGCGCCGCGTCGAGAAAGTCAGGAACGGCGCGATCGAGGAGCGCGACAGCGTGATCGCCCAGGCCTCGGGCCGCCCGCGCCGCTCGGCCTCGCCCTTGGCCCCGGCGACGAGCCAGTCGGGCAGGCCGCCGAGATCGTCCTCACCGAGCCAGATCACCGTCTCGGCCTCGTCCTTCAGGACGCTCTGGCCGAACTGCGTGCCCAGGGTGGCGAGGCGCTCGTTGATCTCGGCGAGCCGCGCGCGGCCGGCGTCGTCGAGGCGCGCGCCGGCCTTCGCGTGGCGCCGCGTCACGACCTCGTGGACGCGCTTCTGCTCGGCCGAGCGCCCGCGGGTCGCCACCCGGTCGAGCCGCGCCATGAGGCGGGGATCGAGCTGGATGGCCGAGCGGTGGGCGGCGAGCCGCGGCGCCATGGCGCGCTCGACCGCCTGCAGCTCCGGCGAGGTGTGCGAGGAGCAGAGGTTGTGAAACACCGATCCGACGCGGCTCAGCCGCCGCCCGGCGCGCTCCATCGCCTCGACGGTGTTGGCAAAATCGGGCGCTTGCGCGTCGCAGGCGATCGCCTCGATCTCGGCGCGGTGCTCGGCCATCGCCGCCTCGAAGGCGGGCTCGAACTGGTCGGGGCGCAGGCGCGCGAAGGGCGGCAAGCCGTAGGGCTCGCCCCCCCAGTCCTCCAGGAGCGGGTTGGTCGCCTCGTCTCTCACGTCTCGGCCTCCATGCCGGCGCGCCAGGAGGGCCGGGCACGCATCCGCGCGGCCCAGGCCGTCAACCCCGGCAGGTCGTCGGGCTCGGCTTCCTTGACGATGCGCAGGAAGTCGAGCGCCACGATCGCGGTGATGTCGGCCACCGTCAAGCGATCGGCCGCGATCCAGTCGCGATTTCCGAGCCGCGCGTCGAGCGCCTCCAGATGGCCGCGAATGCGGCGGCGGTTGATCTCGCCCCACTCGGGCACCTGGTCCTCCAGCACCGCGAGGTGGCGGTTGGTGTGGCGAAAGCAGGCGGCGACGGCGGCGAACAGCCCGAACTCCACCCGGCGCTGCCACATCTCGATCGTCGCCTGCTCCAGGACGTCGCGGCCGAGCAGGTTCGGCTCGGGATGGAGCGCCTCGACATAGCGCAGGATCGCGACCGTCTCGGTCAGCACCGTGCCGTCGTCGAGCACGAGCGCCGGCACCGCCGGATGGCCGGTTCGGGCCAGCACCTCGGGGCTCCTGTGCTCGTTCTTCATCAGGTCGAGGACGACGCGCTCGACCGCGACGCCCTTCTCGGCGAGCGCGATGTTGAGCCGGCGCGGGTTCGGCGCGCGCGGCTGGTCGTAGAGCGTCGCGAGCCCCGGCATCGCTCCGCTCCCCGTCTCGCCCCTCGTCCCGCCCCGTGTCTCGGCGCCGTCCTGCATCGCGACCTCTCCCTGCCCGGCGAGACCGAGCCTAGCCGCGGCGCGCGCGAGCGGCCAGTATGCGCGCGTGAATTGCGCGAATGCCGATGCAGGAGGCGACACGATGAACGGGCTCGCCCGCCCGCCGCGGGCCGAGGCGCTCGCCGCCTTCGCCAAGACCTACGCCTGGACGAGCGTGCTGTTCGCGGTGCTGTTCGGCGTGTTCGAGCAGCTGTTCGGCTGGGGCCTCGGCCTGCTCGGCGCGCTGGTGCCGGCGCTGATCGCCTCCAACCGCGCGGCCGAGGTGTTCGCGCGCCGCCGCAAGCGCGCCCCCGAGCGCGAGGAGGCCTGGCGCATGGCGATCGAGATGGGGGTGATGGCGGCCGCCGTCGGGCTCCTGCTGGTCGCGGGCCTCGTGGTGCCGCTGGTGCTGCTCTCGGGGCGGGCCGGCGAGGTCGCCGCCGGCCTCGCCACGCTCGCGCCGGGCACGCTGACGGCCTCGGCGGTGCTGGGGGCTGCGATCGTGGCGGTGGCGATGCGGCTCGTGTGGCCCTGGCAGGTGCGCCAGGCGCTCGGGAAGTGAGGCCACGGGGGCGGCCACGATCGTCGGCGAGACCCGGTTCCCAGGAACGACAGGGACTCGTCTCTCCATGCGCGAGCACGGGGTCGGCTTCCACTTCGCCGGTCTGCATTTCGCCTGGGTCACGGCGCTCCTCATCGCGACCCTGCTGCCGATCCTGCCCTGGGCGCTATGGGACCTCCTGACCGAAGCGCCGGGGCCGAACATACCCGCGCGTCCCTCGATCTTTCCCGCGACGGTCTGGCTGGCCAAGAGTACACTGCTCGTCGCCGCTATGGACGCGATCGCAGCCGTGCGGGCCCTTCGGATCGTCTCGACCGATCCCGACGCGGCGCTGGTACGTCGCGGGATCGGCGACACATGCTTCGCCCTGATGCTCGCGGCCTACTCGACGGTCCTTTGGACGGCGCTTTTCCCCATGGTCAGGCTGTCGAATGACTGGATCGACGGTGACTTGGTCGCCGAGCCCGTGACGAGGGCGCTGGTTGTCGAGACTCTGGCGAAGGGGGCCGACGAGGCGGTGTTCGGCCCGCTCGGACTGATCTACTTCGCCGCGCGGTTCATGGCGATGCGCCTATGGCTCGCCCACGCCACTTCCCCCTGCCACCGCGCTTGAACCCGGCCGCGCCGGATGCCACCCCTCGGACCCGCAGCCGACGGCCGAGGCATCCGTGAGCGACATCCCCTTCCCCCACCGCCACCTCCTCGGCATCGCCCAGCTCGCGCCGCAGGAGATCCTCGCCGTCCTCGATCTCGCCGAGGCCTACGCCGAGCACAACACCAAGGCCGACAAGCATCTGGACCTCCTCGCCGGGCGTACGCAGATCAACCTGTTCTTCGAGCGATCGACCCGCACGCAGGCATCGTTCGAGCTCGCCGGCAAGCGCCTCGGGGCGGACGTCATGAACATGAACGTCGCCACCTCCTCGATGGCCAAGGGCGAGACCCTGATCGACACCGCGCTCACGCTGAACGCCATGCGCCCCGACCTGCTGGTGGTGCGCCACCCCCACTCGGGCGCCGTCGCGCTGCTCGCCGAGAAGGTCACCGGCGCGGTGCTGAACGCCGGCGACGGGCGCCACGAGCACCCGACGCAGGCGCTGCTCGACCTCCTGACCATGCGCCGCCACCTCGGACGGGCGCGAAAGCTCACGGTAGCGATCTGCGGCGACATCGCCAACTCGCGCGTCGCGCGCTCGAACATCCTCTGCCTCGGCAAGCTCGACAACCGCGTGCGCGTGGTCGCGCCCCCCACCCTCCTGCCCGCCGGCATCGAGCGCATGGGCGTCGAGGTCTTCACCGAGCTGGAGCCCGCGCTCGAGGGCGCGGACGCGGTGATGATGCTGCGCATCCAGACCGAGCGGCTCGACGGCCAGGCGGTGCCCTCGCGGCGGGAATACTTCCACCGCTACGGGCTCACGGCCGAGAAGCTCGCCCGCGCGAGCGCGCACGCCATCGTCATGCATCCGGGGCCGATGAACCGCGGCGTCGAGATCGATTCCGAGGTCGCCGACGACGCCGAGCGCTCGGTCATCACCGAGCAGGTCGAGATGGGCGTGGCGGTGCGCATGGCCGTGCTCGACCGGCTCGGCCGCCGCGACGGCTGACCGGGCCTCGCGAGGCGCGCGGCGCCCCCGACGGTCCGCCCGACCGCTCGGCCCGGACGCGACGTCATCGTAAGCGGTTGGACGCGCTGGCTCTCGGGACCGTCGCGATGCCCGGCCGGCCCGCGCGCACTTTCCGGTGCGCTCCGGGAACGGACGCCCCCTGCGGGCATTGCCCGCGCGAGCGGGACCATAGCAGGGGAGCCTTCGACATGGCCGACACCACCGCCGACCGCGGCCGCGACGCCGAGCGGCTGCGCGAGATCCCGAAGCGCGGCTGGCGCGACATCGTCATGCGCACCAAGGACGAGATCGGGCGCGACCACGTCTCGATCGTCGCTGCCGGGGTCGCCTTCTTCGGGCTCCTGGCCCTGTTTCCGCTGATCGGCTCGATCGTCTCGATCGCAGGGCTCGTCTTCGAGCCGCAGACGATCACGGGCCAGATCGACAGCTTCGCCTCCCAGTTGCCCGAGGGCGCAGCCAACATCCTGAAGGGTCAGGCCCAGGCGGTCGCGGGTTCGGGCGGGCTCGCCAGCCTCACCGCGATCGTCGGCATCCTGCTGACCCTCTACAGCGCCTCCTCGGGCACCAAGAACCTGATGGAAGGCATGAACATCGCCTACGACGAGGAGGAGGGCCGCGGCTTCCTGATGAAGAACGTGGTCGGCCTCTCGCTCACGCTGATGCTGATCGTGCTGTTCATCGTCGGCGTCGCGATCATCGTGGTGGCGCCCGCCGTGATCGGCTCGATCGGCCTCGGCAGCACGCTCGGCGGGCTGAGCGCCTACCTGCGCTGGCCGGTGCTCGCGCTCGTCGCGATCTTCGCGCTCGCGGTGCTCTACCGCTACGGCCCGAACCGCGCCAACCCGGAATGGCGCTGGGTCACGCCCGGTGCCGTGGTCGCCACCATCCTCTGGCTCGTCGGCTCGGCGGCGTTCTCGTTCTACGTCTCGAACTTCGGCAGCTACAACGAGACCTACGGCGCGCTCGCGGGCGTGATCATCCTGCTTCTCTGGCTCTGGCTGTCGTCGTTCTGCATCCTGCTCGGCGCCGAGCTGAACTCGGAGATCGAGCACCAGACCGGCAGGGATTCGACCACCGGCGAGCCCAAGCCCCAGGGCGAGCGCGGCGCGGTCAAGGCCGACCACGTCGGCATGACCCCCTCGTGACGCGGCGCGCGCCCGGGCGGCGGCTCCGGGCGCGGCGCTCTCAGTTCAGGTCGGGACAGCAGGTCCGGCAGTGCCCGACCTTGTCGAAGGCCGCCTCGGCATGGCCGAGCGCGGTCTCGGACTTGGCGTAGTCGCCCAGGCTCTTGCGCTTGTCCTCGCCGGGCAGGAACTGGCAGCGCTCGCTGTGCATCATGTGCGTGCCGTCCCTGCGCGCGTCGGTGTTGACGTAGAACTTCATCGGGCCTCCGTGCTCCGCGCTCCCGGCCAACGCGACCGGCCGGCCGGGGATGCGCGACGGGGCCTCGGCTCAGCCTGTGGCGCGGCGTCGCGCGACGCCTTCGAAGGCGCTGGCCGCCGTGCCGCCGCCGAGGCGGCCGAGGATCTGGTGGATCCCAGCCGCGCCGCCGCCGATCACGCCCCCGCTCAGCAGGATGTCGAGCGTCCACCACGCGCGGGTGACGAGCGGCGCCTCGCCCGGCGCCACCGGATCGAGGTCGATCAGCCCGTCGAGCACGCGCATCCCCGTCGCGGCGACCACGACGCCGACGACCAGCGCGACGATGAAGGCCGCGCGCTGCGTCTCGGCGCGGTAGCGCGACAGCGCGAAGCGCAGCTGGCGGACCTCCATGGTGTCCGAGCCGCGGGCCTCGGCCTCGCCGAGCCGGTCGACGGCCTCCTGCTCGCCGAGCCGGCGCCAGCCGACCACGTAGACGTCGATCGCGCGCTCCAGAAACAGCGCCACGAGGCCGATCGCCAGGAAGCGGTCGGTGACGGCTCGGGTGAGATCGTCAGTGAACGGCAGCGCCGAGAACGCACCCGTCGCGAGCGCCGCCAGGGCGAAGAGAACGGCCAGCACCAGCACGTAGGTGCGCCGGGCCGCGCGTTGATGGACTGCATCGGGCATCGTCTCGCCTCCTCTGTCCGGCGTTGATTTTGTCCCTTTCTGGCACGCTCCGTAGGGTCAACGCTGTGACCAAGCGCACAATCGGGACGCGAGACGGGTGGCCGCGGCACACGCGGGGCGCTATCCCTGCCCCCGCCGCACAGGAGCCCGCCCCGTGACGCTCGTCTTCGCCGACGCCCGCCTGATCGACCCGGAGACCGGCTACGACGGCCCCGGCTCCCTCGTCGTCGAGGGCGGCGCGATCGCGGCGCTCCACCACGACGAGGCGCCCGCGCCCGTCGGGCCGGGCCGGCGGATCGACTGCGCCGGGCGGGTGCTGGCGCCGGGGCTCGTCGACATGCGCGTCTTCGTGGCCGAGCCCGGCGCGCGCCACCGCGAGAGCTTCCGCTCGGCCGGGCGCGCCGCCGCCGCGGGGGGCGTGACCACCATCGTCGCCCAGGCCGACACCCAGCCCCCCCTCGACGATCCCGCGCTCGTGCGCCTCGCGCTCGATCGGGGCCGGGCGAGCGCGCCGGTGCGGGTCGCGGCGATGGGGGCGCTGACCCGCGGCCTCCAGGGGCGCGAGATGACCGAGCAGCGCTTCCTGCTCGACGCGGGCGCGGTCGCGCTCTCGGACGCCGACCACGCGGTGGCCGACACCGCCGTCATGCGCGCGATCCTCTCCTACGCCACCTCGACCGGCGCGCTGGTGGTCCACCACCCTCAGGACGCGGCGCTCTCGGCGCGCGGCTGCGCGACCTCGGGCGAGTTCGCGACGCGGCTCGGCCTGCCGTCGGTGCCGGCGGTGGCCGAGCGGATCGGGCTGGAGCGCGACCTCGCGCTCGCCGAGGCCACGGGCGCGCGGCTGCACGCCGACGTGGTCTCGACCGCGGGCGCGCTCGGGCCGATGGCGCGCGCGAAGGCGGCGGGGGTCGATGTCACCGCGGGCACCACCATCCACCACCTGACGCTGAACGAGTACGACGTCGGCGAGTGGCGCAGCTTCTTCAAGCTCGCGCCTCCCCTGCGCGCCGAGGACGACCGCCGCGCCCTGGTCGAGGCGCTCGCCGAGGGGCTGATCGACGTGGTCGCCTCCGGCCACGCCCCCTGGGACACCGAGGCCAAGCGCCTGCCCTTCGAGGAGGCGGCCGTCGGCGCGATCGGGCTCGAGACCTTCCTGCCGGCGATGATGCGCCTCGTCCATGCCGGCGATCTGAGCATGGTGCGCCTGTTCGAGGCGGCCGCGCTCGCCCCCGCCCGCCGGCTCGGCCTGCCCGGCGGGCGGCTCGCGGTCGGCCAGCCTGCCGATCTCGTGCTGTTCGACCCCGACAAGCCGTTCCTGCTCGACCGCGCGCGGCTCCGCTCGAAGTCGAAGAACACGCCCTTCGACCGCACCCGGATGGAGGGGCGGGTGATCGGCACCTGGGTCGGCGGCGAGCGGGTGTTCGACGCGGAAACCGAGGCGGTCGCGGCGGGTTGACGCAGGGCCCGGTCCGGCGGGCGCGCTCTGGAAGGACGGCGAATGCTGCACGAGGTCATGGCGCCCGAGCGCGCGATCCCCTGGCTCGCGCTCGCCTTCGCGGTCGGCTACCTCCTGGGCTCGATCCCGGTCGGCGTGCTGATCGCGCGCGCCTTCGGCCTCGGCGATCTGCGGAAGCTGGGCTCGGGCAACATCGGCGCGACCAACGTGCTGAGAACCGGCAACAGGAAGGCAGCCGCGCTCACGCTGGCGCTCGACATCGCCAAGGGCGCGATCCCGGTGCTGGCCTTCCTCGCCTGGGGCGATCTGGCCGCGCAGGCCGCGGGGCTCGGCGCCTTCGTCGGCCACTGCCTGCCGCTCTGGCTGAAGTTCCGCGGCGGCAAGGGCGTGGCGACCTGGATCGGGGTGACGCTCGGGCTCTACTGGCCGGCCGGCCTCGCCCTGATGGCGCTCTGGCTCGGGGTGGTGAAGGCGACGCGCACCTCCGCGCTCGGCGCGCTCGCGGCGGCGACGGCGGGGCCGTTCGTGTTCTGGGCGACGGGGCGGGTCGAGGCGGTGCTCGCGGTCGCGCTGATGGGGGTCGCGATGTGGCTCACGCATCTGTCGAACATCCGCCGCCTCGTCGCGGGCGCCGAGAACCGCTTCTGAGCCGCACGGACCGGCGCGCGCGCGCCTCGCCTGCCCGCGCAGCGTCGATCGGGGGGACGCGAATGGACGGCACGATCGGCCCGCGCGGCGAGAAATCCGAGGTCGTGGCGCACGAGCGTCCCGAGCTCCTGATGGTCTGCGCCGTCGCCGGCTTTCTCGGCACCCTCGCGCCGATGGTCACGATCGTCTGGGCGGCCGAGGTCACCGACCACGACTTCATCGCCGACACCGTGAGCGATCTCGCGCGCGGCCCGCGCAAGAACATCATGGACGCGGGCTTCTATATCAACGCGGCCGGGATGCTCGGCCTCGCGATCGCCGCGGCGCACGCCCACCTCGGCCGCGCCGCCTGGTCGTGCGGCACCTTCTGCCTCGCCTTCGTCGCGCTCGTGGTGGTGCTGCTCGGGCTCTGGGACGAGTTCCACACGGCCGAGAACAACCCGCCGGGCATGACGGTGCACACCAAGCTGACCTTCTTCCTCGCGCCGCTCTACCTCGCGGGGCCGATCCTGATGGCCGGGGGAGCGAAGGGCGTGGCGCCGCGCTACGCCACCGCGTTCCACGTCGCCGCCGGGGGCTGGATCGTGTTCGCCGTCGCCTTCAAGCTGGCGCCGTCGGGCTACGACGGGCTCATGGAGAAGATCGCGCTGAGCGCGACCGTGCTCTGGACGCTGCCGCTGTCCTGGCTGTTCTTCCGGCGCGGCTACGCCAAGGCGCATCGCCTGAACCCAGGCTGATCGATACCTTGCATCTGAGTTGTTGATTGACGCAGGGTCAGTTCGGTTATCCAAGATGCGGCGGCGACATGGGGGTGCGCCGTCCTCTCGGAGATAGTGTCATGTCCGACGTCCTCGTCCGGTCACGCATCGTTTCGCCGGGCGCCGTCCCGTGCTTCGGGGCAGGTCGATGAGCGCCGCGCCCGCCTGGTCCTGGGCCGACGTGGAGCCCGCGGAGGGCGACGACGCGGCGACCGAGCCCGCCCGCCCTTGCGCGCGGCAACCCGACGACATCGCCGGACCCCGCCCCGAGCCCGAGTGCCTTCGGACGCTGCCGCCCGGCAACGTAGCCCTGCCGCGCCTGCGCCCCGAGCCCGCCGGCATGGAGACCTTCCCGAGCGGCCCGGCCATGTCGGAACCCCTGGCGCCGCGCCACCGGTGAGCCGGCGGCGCGCCCGGCGCCTCAGCGCCTGAGCGTGCCGCCGGTCGCCCGCTCGACCGCCGCGACCACCTCGGCCGAGACCGCCTCGATCTCGGCCTCGGTGAGCGTCGCCGCGCGCGGCTGCAGCCGCACCACGAGCGCGAGCGACTTGAGCCCCGCGCCGAGGCTCTCTGCCGCGCGGCGGCCCTCGAACACGTCGAACACACGCGCGCTCTCGATCAGCTTGCGGTCGGCGGCGCGCGCGGCCCTAAGCGCGGTCTCGGCCTCGGTGCGCTCGGGCACCACGAAGGCGAAATCGCGCTCGACCGCCTGGAGGTCCGAGACGTCGAGCGCCGCGCGCCCCGTCGCGCGGCGTTTCGGGAAGGGCGCGGCCTCGACGAACACGCTCGCCGCCACCGCCGGTCCCTTGAGATCCATCGCCTCCAGCGTGCGCGGGTGCAGCTCGCCGAAGACGGCGAGCGTCGCCTTCGGCCCGAGCTTCAGCGCGCCCGAGCGGCCGGGGTGGAACCACGCGGGCGCCTCGCGCGCGATCTGGAGCCTGCCCGTGTCGACGCCGATCGCGGCGAGGGCGGCCATGGCGTCGGCCTTGGCGTCGAAGGCGTCGACCGCGCGGCGCGCGCCCGACCAGTCGCGGGGCGCGGTGTGGCCGACACGCAGGCAGGCGGCGTGGGTCGCCTGCTCGCCGGGCTCGGGGCCGTGGAAGGCGGGGCCGACCTCGAACAGCGCGATCTCGCCGAAGCCCCGCGCCTGGTTGCGCCGCGCCGCCGCGGCGAGGCCGGGCAGGAGCGAGGGGCGCATGTCGGAGAGATCGGCCGAGATCGGGTTCTCCAGCCGCATCGAAGGCCCTCCGCCGCCGAAAGCCGCGGCTTCGGCCGACGAGACGAAGCTGTAGTGCACGCACTCGTTCAGGCCGCGGGCGGCGAGGGCGCGCCGGACGGTCGCCTCGCGGCGCTGCAGGGGCGTCAGCACCGGGGCGGCGACGCCGGGGCGTGCACGGGCGAGCGGCTTCGAGGGAAGCTCGGCGAGCGAGGCGACACGGGCGATCTCCTCGACCAGATCCGCCTCGCCGCGCACGTCCGGGCGCCAGGAAGGGACGCGGACGCGGTAGGCCCCGCCGTCGGCCTCGGGCGCGAAGCCGAGCGCCTCCAGGATGCGGACCTGCTCGGAGGGCTCGATGTCGAGGCCGACGAGGCTCGCGACGCGCGCGGGGTCGAGCGGGTAGGCGCGCGCGGTGTCGGGCACCTCGCCCGCCTGGACGATCTCGGAGGGCTCGCCGCCGCAGAGGTCGAGGATCAGCCGCGTCGCCAGCTCGATCCCGTCGCGGGCCGAGGCCGGGTCGACGCCGCGCTCGAAGCGGTAGCGCGCGTCAGAGGCGACCTTGAGCTTGCGCCCGGTGGCGGCGGTGCGCCGCGGATCGAAATAGGCCGCCTCGACAAGCACGTTCACGGTGCCTTCGGTGCAGCCGGTCGCGAGGCCGCCCATCACGCCGCCGATCGACTCAATGCCGTTCTCGTCAGCGATCACCGTCATCGCGTCGTCGAAGGCGTAGGTCTTCTCGTCGAGGCCGACCAGGCTCTCGCCGGCACGGGAGAGGCGCACGGTCAGATCGCCCGACACCTTGTCGGCGTCGAAGACGTGCAGGGGCCGCGCGCGGTCGAAGGTCAGGTAGTTGGTCACGTCCACCAAGGCCGAGATCGGCCGCAGCCCGATCGCGCGCAGTCGCACAGCGAGCCACTCGGGGCTCGGCCCGTTGGTCACGCCCCGGATCAGGCGGCCGAGGAACAGCGGGCAGGCTTCCTCGCGCACGTCGTCCGCCAAGTGCACGCGCGTCGGGCAGGGAAAGCGCCCCTCGACCGGCGCGACCGCCGCCGTGGTCAGCCGGCCGAGCCCGCGCGCGGCGAGGTCGCGGGCGATGCCGGCGACGCCGAGCGCGTCCGGACGGTTCGGCGTGATCGCGACCTCGACCACCGGATCGTCGAGGCCGGCCCAGTCAACATAGCGCACGCCGACCGGCGCGTCCTCGGGCAGATCGAGAATGCCGTCGTGGTCCTCCGAGATCATCAGCTCGCGCCCTGAGCAGAGCATCCCGTTCGATTCGACGCCGCGGATCACGCCGGGCTTCAGGTCGACCCCGGTGCCGGGGACGTGGGTGCCCGGGGGCGCGAACACGCCGATCATGCCCGTGCGCGCGTTTGGCGCGCCGCAAACCACCTGCACCTCGGACCCGTCGCCGGGATCGACGCGGCAGACCCTGAGCCGGTCGGCGTCGGGGTGCTGGCCCGCCTCGATCACGCGGGCGATGATGAAGGGGGCGAGCGCCTCGGCCGGGTTCTCGACGCCCTCGACCTCGAGGCCGAGATCGGTCAGCGCGTGCGTGATCGCGTCGAGCGTGGCCTCGGTGTCGAGATGCTCGCGGAGCCAGGACAGGGTGAACTTCATCGGTCGGGCCTCGGCCGGGCTGGGTCGGGGGGCGGTCTGGGACCGGCGCGCGCCTGCCTAGACCATCCCCGTCCCCGCCGGAAGGCCCCGCCCCCGGCTCAGCCCTCCACGGTGACGACCGGCGGGGGCCCGTCACGGCCGAGCGCCGCAGGCTCTTGCCGGAGGCGTGGCGCTGCCGGGCAGAGGTCGGACTGGTCGAAGACGCGAACGGCGATCGCACCGATGGCCAGGAGCCAAGACTTCAGCTCGGCGCCGCGCACTGCCGGATCGGTGAGCATAGCCATGCGGTCGCTGCCCAAACCGTCGTCAGCGGCGAGCACTGCCGTCGCATCGACCAGCGGCTCGGCGCCCGCCAGGAGCGCGGCCGCGTCCGGCCGGCGGAGGTAGCGCAGCGCCTCCTCCGGCCCGTGCTCGGGGTGGTACTGCATCCCCCAGAACCGCACGCCCCCCTGCTCGTAGACCATCGCCTGCACCGCCGAATGCCCGTTGGTCGCGGTCACCCGCGCGCCCGTCGGCGGGCGGCGAACCTCGTCGCGGTGGATGCAGGGCGCGTCGAACACCACGCCGCGGTGCGCGTGCAGCGGATGGTCGAGCCCTGCCGGCGTCAGGCGGATATCGCGCGCGACAGGCACCTCGATCCCGGCCCCGGCCGCGCCGACACCGCCGCCGAGCACCACGGCCGGCACCTGCAGCCCCCAGCACGAGCCGATCACCGGCAGTCCGGCGGCGAAGGCGCGCTCGACCAGGGCGCGGTGCGGCCGCGCCTCGGGCGCATCGGCGGCGAAGGCCGCGCCCGAGCCGGTCAGCGCCACGCCGTCGATGCCGTCGAGCGACAGCGCCCGCGCGTCGAAGCCGGGGAAGGAGGGCCGCGCCACCGCGATCTCCAGCCCCGGCGCGAACGCGCGCAGCGCTCCAGCGTAGGTCTCGGCCGCGGCGACGCCCCCCGCCGCCCGCACCGCCGCGACGCCTTCCGGCGTGTTTCCCTCGACCACCAGCACCTTCGCCATCGGCCGGCCCCCTCCGCCTGACTGTCCGCACTCCATGCTGTGCAAGCCGTGTGCCGTAAGCAGGGCGGCGCGGGGGACGCTCGCCTCGGCGCGTCCGTCAACCGCGGGTTCATCGCCCCTGCTGTCTTCTGTCGGGGGCCGAGGGAGAGGAGCATGGACGCGGGCACGATCGGGGCTTCGGAACGGCTCGCGCGGCTGCGGCTCGCGCGCTCGGAGGGAGTCGGGCCGAAGAGCTTCACCCGCCTCCTCGCGCGTTTCGGCACGGCCGCCGAGGCGCTCGACGCGCTGCCGGCGCTCGCGGGCCGCGGCGGGCGCTCGGACTATCGCGCCTGCCCCGAGGACGCCGCGCTCGCCGAGATCGCCGCGGGCGAGGCGGCGGGCGCGCGGCTCGTGCTGTTCGGCGAGCCGGCCTACCCGCAGGCGCTCGCCACCATCCCGACGCCGCCGCCCGCGCTCTGGGTGAGGGGCGACCGAGACGCGCTCGCCCGCGCCGGCGTCGCGGTGGTCGGCGCGCGCAACGCCTCGGCGCTCGGCGCGCGCTTCGCCCGCCGCCTCGGGCGCGGGCTGGCCACGGCAGGGGAGGTCGTGGTCTCGGGCCTCGCCCGCGGGATCGACGCGGCCGCGCACGAGGGGGCGCTGGAGGGGGGCACGCCGGAAGGAGACGCGACAGGGGGCGGCACGACCGTCGCGGTGCTCGCGGGCGGCGTCGACGTAGTCTACCCGCCCGAGCACACCGATCTGGCCGCGCGCATCGCCGATCGCGGCGCGCTCGTGAGCGAATGCCCGCCGGGCACCGAGCCGACGAGCCGTCACTTCCCGCGGCGCAACCGCCTGATCTCGGGGCTCGCCCGCGCGGTGGTGCTGGTCGAGGCGGCGGCGCGCTCGGGCAGTCTGCTCACCGCGCGCGCCGCGCTGGAGCAGGGCCGCGAGGTGATGGCCTGCCCCGGCAGCCCCGACGACGCGCGGGCGGGCGGGTGCAACGCGCTGATCCGCGACGGCGCGCTCCTGATCCGCGGCCACGAGGACGTGCTCGACGCCCTCGGCGGCCCGCTCGCCCCCTGCCCGGCGCCCGTCGTCGCCCCCCTGCCAGAGCCGTCGATCGCACCGGCCGAGGGCGACGACGCGCTCGCCGCCCGGCTCATGGCGCTGATCGGCGCCGCGCCGGTCGAGGTCGACGAACTCGCGCGGCGAAGCGGCGCGAGCCCGGCGGCGCTGTCGCTGGCGCTGCTCGAACTCGACCTCGCGGGCCGCATCGAACGGCTGGCGGGCGAGCGGGTGATGGCGGCCGGCCCCTGAGACCTGCCGCCAGGGGCCGCGTTGACAGCGCCCGGGGGCGACCTCATGTTGCCGCGCCACGCCGGAGGGGCCGGCGGACGAGGGGAAGGGGCTGCCATGGCGGTCGTCGTCGTCGAGAGCCCGGCCAAGGCCAAGACGATCAACAAGTATCTCGGCGCCGGCTATACCGTGCTCGCCTCCTACGGCCACGTGCGCGACCTGCCGGCCAAGGACGGCTCGGTGCGCCCCGACGCCGGCTTCGAGATGGACTGGGAGATCGACGCCAAGGCGCAGAAGCACGTCCGCGCCATCGCCGAGGCGCTGAAGGGCGAGGACCGGCTGATCCTCGCGACCGACCCCGACCGCGAGGGCGAGGCGATCTCGTGGCACCTGCTCGAAGCGCTGCGCCGACGCCGCGCGCTGAAGAAGGACACCCCGGTCGAGCGCGTCGTGTTCAACGCCATCACCAAGGCGGCGGTGTCGGAGGCGATGGCCAAGCCCCGCGACATCGACACCGCCCTCGTCGAGGCGTATCTGGCGCGGCGCGCGCTCGACTACCTCGTCGGCTTCAACCTCTCGCCGGTGCTCTGGCGCAAGCTGCCGGGCGCGAAGTCGGCCGGGCGCGTGCAGTCGGTCGCGCTGCGCCTCGTGGTCGAGCGCGAGATGGAGATCGAGGCGCACGTCGCCCGCGAGTACTGGCAGGTGCGCGCCCATCTCGCGGCGGCGGGCGGCGACGGCTTCGAGGCGCGGCTGACCACGCTCGACGGGCGCAAGCTCGACCGCTTCGACCTCGCCGATCTCGACACCGCGAGCGCGGCGGTCGCCGCCGTGGCCGACGCCGATCTCTCGGTCGCCTCGGTCGAGGCGAAGCCCACCACGCGCAACCCCGCGCCGCCCTTCATGACCTCGACGCTTCAGCAGGAGGCCTCGCGCAAGCTCGGCTGGGGCACGCAGGCCGCGATGCGCACGGCGCAGAAGCTCTACGAGGCCGGGCATATCACCTACATGCGCACCGACGGGCTCGACATGGCGCCCGAGGCGGTGCAGGCGGCGCGGCGCACGATCGAGCGGCGCTACGGCGCGGACTACCTCCCCGAGAAGCCGCGGGTCTACAAGACCAAGGCCAAGAACGCGCAGGAAGCGCACGAGTGCATCCGCCCCACCGACATGGGGCTGAGCCCGAAAGACCTCCGCGCCGAGAGCGACGAGCGCCGGCTCTACGAGCTGATCTGGCAGCGCGCGGTCGCCTCGCAGATGGCCTCGGCGAAGATGATGCGCACCACCGTCGAGATCGCCGACGCGAAGGGCCGCGCGGGGCTGCGCGCGACCGGACAGGTGGTGACCTTCGAGGGCTTCCTCGCCGTCTACGAGGAAGGCCGCGACGACAAGGCCGACGACGACGAGGGCCGCCGCCTGCCGCCTCTGGAGAAGGGCCAGACGCTCGCCCTCGCCGGCGGGCTCGACGACGATTTTCGGAAGATCGTCGCGAACGACGCCGAGGAGCGTCCCGTGACGAGCGAGGGGGCGCAGAAGCGCCACCCGGCCGCCGTGCTCGACCCCGCGGGCGTGATCGCCACGCAGTCCTTCACCCAGCCGCCCGCGCGCTACACCGAGGCGACGTTGGTCAAGCGGATGGAGGAACTCGGCATCGGCCGGCCCTCCACCTACGCCTCGATCCTCGCGACGCTTCAGGATCGCACCTACGTCCGCAAGGACCGCAACCGGCTCTACGCCGAGGACTCGGGACGGCTCGTGACCGCCTTCCTGATGAACTACTTCCCGCGCTACGTCGAATACGACTTCACCGCCGGCCTGGAAGAGGAACTCGACGACGTCTCGGGCGGGCGGATCGACTGGAAGGACGTGCTCGATCGCTTCTGGCGCGACTTCACCGCCGCGCTGGAGGAGACCTCGGATCTCAGGATCTCGGAGGTGCTGGAGACGATCAACGAGGCGCTGGGGCCGCACCTGTTCCCCGACCGCGGCGACGGCACCGACCCCCGCCTCTGCCCGCACTGCGGCAAGGGGCGGCTGTCGATCAAGACCTCGTCCAAGACCAAGTCCGCCTTCATCGGCTGCGAGAACTACCCCGAGTGCCGCTACACCCGCCCCTTCGGCGTGCCCGGCGACGACGCCGAACTCGGCGCCCCCGAGGGCAAGCTTCTGGGCCACCACCCCGACGACGGCGAGCCGATCTCGCTGCGCTCCGGGCGCTACGGGCCTTACGTCCAGAAGGGCGAGCAGGCCGAGGGCGGGCCGAAGCCGCGCCGCTCGTCCGTGTCGAAGGGCAAGCCGGTCGACGACGTGACGCTCGCCGACGCGCTCGACTGGCTGTCGCTGCCGCGCGAGGTCGGCCGCCACCCCGACGACGGCGAGCCGATCGAGGCCGGCATCGGCCGCTTCGGTCCCTACGTGCGCCATCTCAAGACCTTCGCCAACCTGCCGAAGGGCGAGGACCCGCGCACGGTCGGCATGAACCGCGCGGTCGATCTGATCGCGCAGAAGCGTGAGCGCGGCAACCAGCGCGCGGCCGCGCAGAAGCCCTTGCGCGAACTCGGCGAGCACCCCGACGGCGGCGCGGTCGCGATCCTCGACGGCCGCTACGGCCCTTACGTCAACTGGGGCAAGGTCAACGTTACCCTCTCCGACACCCCGGTCGAGGACGTGACCCTCGACCAGGCGCTCGAGTGGATCGCCGAGAAGGCACCGGCCAAGAAAGGGGCGAAGAAGACCAAGGCCGCCGATGGCGACGGGGCCGGGAAGGGCGCGACGAAGGCCAAGGCCGCCGGCGCCAACGGGAAGGCCAAGGCCGCCGCGGCGAAGACGAAGGCCGGCAACGGCGCGGCGTCCGGCAAGGCCGCCGGTGCTTCCAAGACGGGCGCCAAGTCGAACGGCGCCGCCTCGAAGCCGGGCGGGGCGAGGTCCCGCGCCAAGTCGGAGACGACGGGACGCTGAGACGCCCCGTCGCGCCGACCCCGCCGCCCGCGCGCGCTATCTCCGGACACGACAGGTAATCGAGGGAGACCGGAGATGGGAGAGATCGTCGCGCTCTACGCGCTGGCGCTGGCCTTCGGGGGCATGCTGTTCTTCTCGGGGCTGTTCTCGCCGCTGATCTTCGCCAAGCTGCCGATCGCGACGGCGGGGCCGTTCCTGCGCCAGGTGTTCCCGTGGTACTTCCTCGCCGTCGCCGCGATCCTCGCCGTCGCCGCGGTCGCGTTCCTGGCGGCCGGGGCCGAGGGCTGGGGCCTGGTGCTGGTCGCGATGGCCGCGCTCGGCGTGGTCAACCGCCAGGTGCTGATGCCGCGGATCAACGACCTGCGCGACGCGCAGCTCGCCGGCGACGCGGCCGCGGGCAAGGGCTTCGACCGGCTGCACAAGGCTTCGGTCGCGATCAACCTGGTCCAGCTCCTGGTCGCCGGCGCGGCGCTGACGGCGTTTCTCTGACGCGTTTCCGAAGCCCGCCCCCTCGCACGAAGGCCGTCGCGACGCTACCTCGCGGCGCATGAACCGTTTGCCGACCAAGACCGAGCTGCTCGACTGGGTACGCGAGAACCCCGACCACGCCTCCAAGCGCGACGTCGCGCGCGCCTTCGGCATCAAGGGCGCCGAGCGCGTCGAGCTGAAGCGCCTGATGCGCGAGCTGAAGGACGAGGGCGCGATCGAGCGCCAGGGCAGGAAGATGCGCCCTGCGGGCACCCTGCCCCCGGTCACGCTGTTCGAGGTCGGCCGCCCCGACGGCGAGGGCAACCTCTGGCTCGCGCCGAAGGACGCGGGCGACGAGGCCCCGCGCATCCTCTACGTCGCGCGCAAGGCCGATCCGGCCTTGAAGCCCGGCGATACCGTGCTCGCCAAGGTCCGCGCGGTCGAGGCCGAGGACGTCGACTACGAGGCCAAGCTGATCCGGCGCCTGACCCAGGGCGCGCCGCGCATGCTCGGGATCTATCGCCGCGGCCTCGAAGGCGGGCGCGTGCAGCCGGTCGACAAGAAGCACGCCGATCGCGAATGGGTGGTCGGCCGCGGCCAGGACGAGGGCGCCGAGGACGGCGAGCTGGTCGAGGCCGAGCGGGTCACGCGCGCGCGGGAGGGTCTGCCCAAGGCCAGGATCGTCGCCCGCCTCGGCGATCCCGGCGCGCCGCGGGCGCTGTCGCTGATCGCGATGGTGGACTACGGCATCCCCTACCACTTCCCCGACAAGGTGATGGCCGAGGCCGAAGCCGCCGGCGAGGCGCCGGTCGAGGGGCGCGAGGACCTGCGCGCCCTGCCCCTCGTGACCATCGACCCCTCGGACGCGCGCGACCACGACGACGCCGTCTGCGCCTACCCGGACGACGACCCGCAGCACCCTGGCGGGCACGTCGTCTGGGTCGCGATCGCCGACGTCGCCTGGTACGTCCGCCCGGGAAGCGCCCTCGACGCCGAGGCGCGGGCGCGTGGCAACTCGACCTACTTCCCCGACCGCGTGGCGCCGATGCTGCCCGAGCGGCTCTCGGCCGATCTCTGCTCGCTGATGCCGGGGGTGGACCGCCCCTGCCTAGCCCTGAGGCTCACGATCGACGCGAAAGGCGCCAAGCGACGCCATCGCTTCACCCGCGCGGTGATGCGCTCGCCCGCCGCCCTCTCCTACGAACAGGCGCAGGCGGCCGAGGACGGCCGGCCCGACGAGGCCGCCCTGCCCCATCAGGACGCGATCCGCTCGCTGTTCGCCGCCTATCGCGCGCTATCGCGCGCGCGAGAGGCGCGCCAGCCGCTCGATCTCGATCTGCCCGAGAACAAGGTCGACCTCGGCGAGGACGGCAGCGTGCTCGGCGTCTCGCGGCGCGAGCGCCTCGACGCGCACCGCCTGATCGAGGAGATGATGATCCAGGCGAACGTCGCCGCGGCCGAGACGCTGGAAGCCCGCGCGGCGCCCTTCGTCTACCGCGTGCACGAGGAGCCGGCCGAGGAGCGGCTGGAGTCCCTGCGCCAGACGCTCGAGACCGTCGGGCTGTCGTTCCCGAAGGGCGAGGTCACGCGCACGCGCGACTTCAACCGCCTGCTCGGCCAGGCGACCGAAGGCGCGCCCGCCGACATGATCGCGATGGCGGTGCTGCGCGCGCAGACCCAGGCGTACTACGCGCCCGAGAACCTCGGCCACTTCGGCCTGGGCTTGCGCGCCTACGCCCACTTCACCTCGCCGATCCGGCGCTACGCCGATCTTCTGGTCCACCGCGCGCTGGTCACGGCGCTGTCGCTGGGCGAGGGCGGCGTCGACCCGGCGATGCGCGGCCCGGACGGGCCGCGCGTTCTGCGCGAGACGGCCGATCACATCTCCCGGACCGAGCGGCGCTCGATGGAGGCCGAGCGCGACACCAACGACCGCTACCTCGCGCTCTACATGGCCGACCGGATCGGCGCCGAGTTCCGCGCCCGCGTGAACGGGGTGCAGCGCTTCGGGCTGTTCGTGACGCTGGCCCAGACCGGCGCCGACGGCCTGCTGCCCGTGCGCGCGCTCGGCGACGAGTTCTTTCGCCACGACGAGGAGCGTGGCGCCCTCGTCGGCGCCGAGAGCGGTCAGGTGTTCGTGCGCGGCCAGTGGCTGAGCGTGCGCCTCGTCGAGGCGGTACCGGTCACGGGCGGGCTCTTGTTCGACCTCGTCGATGCCGAGGCGGCGCCGGGGGCGGCGGCGATCCGGCGGGCCACGGCCAAGCGTGGCCGGCGCGGCGAGGGCGGCGCGCGGCCGAAGCTGACGCGCGAGCGGCTCGCGCGCGCCAAGGCGGCGCGCCGGGCACGGCGCGAACGGTCCTGAATTCGGGCGGGCGTTCCGCCCGCTGAAACGACATTCCATGCCTATCGTGCCATTGTCTCTCGTTATGGTGGAGGGCGATCCGCCGCTCCGCCCCCGCGACGGGAGGACTGGCGACATGGCGACGATCCGCAACCCCATCGAAGTGAGCGGCGACTGGCTCGCGCGCATGGGCGCATGGCTTGGCCAGAGCGCCCGCGTCGCACGCGGCGACGCGCTGCCGGGCGACCATGCCCGTCTCGACACGCGCGTGATCACCATCGCCGATCTTCGCGCCGCGCTGAGCGCCGGCGCGGACGACGTGATGGCCTTCCGCAGCGACGTGGTCGCGCTCTGCCTGGTCTATCCGCTAGTCGGCGCGGCGCTCGCGGCGGTGGCCTTCAACCAGGCGCTGCTGCCGATGCTGTTCCCTCTGGCGTCCGGCTTCGCGCTTCTCGGGCCGTTCTTCGCAGTCGGGCTCTACGAGCTGTCGCGCCGGCGCGAGAAGGGCCTCGAGAACGGCTGGGCCCACGTCTTCGACGTGATGGCCTCGCCTTCCTTCGGCGCGATCCTGGCGCTCGGCCTCGGCCTGATCGTGCTGTTCACCCTCTGGCTGGTGGTCGCGCACATCCTCTACGCGCTGACGCTCGGACCCGAGATGCCGATCTCGATGACCGCTCTGCTGTCCGACGTCGTCACCAGCCCCGACGGCTGGGCGCTCGCGCTCGCCGGCGGCGCCACGGGCTTCGTCTTCGCCCTGGTCGCGCTGATGGCGAGCGCGGTGTCCTTCCCGCTGCTCCTGGATCGCCCGACCGGCCTGCGCGCCGCGGTCGGCACCTCGCTGCACCTGTTCCGGCGCAATCCGGGCGTCATGCTGGTCTGGGGCGCGATCGTCGCGGGCTGCCTTGTGGTGGCCTCGCTGCCCGCCTTCCTCGGCCTGATCTTCGTGATGCCGCTGCTCGGCCATGCCACCTGGCATCTCTATCGCCGCGCGGTCGTGGTGCCGGGCGCGGATCTGCCGAACTGAACGACGACGGGCCGCCCCGGCACGGGGCGGTCCCCGCCGGCCGAAGTGGTCAGTCCGGATCGACGGGGCGGATCAGCTTGCGCTCCAGCACCCGCAGCACCACGCCGAGGTCGTGGCCGCGCTTTAGGATGCGCCCGTCCATGCCGACGACCGAGTAGGCGCCCTGTCGCCCGGCGTCCTTCGGACGTTTCTCGATGCGGTACATCGGCTGCTCGGCCGTGCGGCGGAACACCGCGAAGACCGCGCGATCGCGCAGGAAATCCATGGAGTAGTCGCGCCATTCCCCGGCCGCGACCATCCGGCCATAGAGGTTCAGGATCACCTGGAGCTCGCGCCGGTCGAAGGCGATCACGGGCTGAGCGCCCTGCCCCGCGCCGGGGACGAATGAATGTACCGTCATGGCTCGACGCTCGCATGTCGATCGGGCGGCGGCAAGCGCGGCGGGATCGGCCCCCCGGACGTCGCGGCGTCGCGCGCCCCTTCCCCGCGAGGTCCGAGAGCGCGGGACGAGGCCGGCCGCGCCGCCCGGAAAGCGAGGTCTGGCCGCGCGGCGTCGAAGGCGCTATGCGGAGCACCCTGCCCCCCATGACCCCAGGGAGCCCGATGCGCGACTTCCACCTCCCCGGCCGCTCGCCGATCTACGCCGACAACGCGGTCTGCGCGACCTCGCACCCGGCGGCGGTCGAGGTCGCGCTCGACGTGCTCAAGCGCGGCGGCAATGCCGTCGACGGCGCGATCGCGGGCGCGGTGGCGCTGGGCCTCGGCGAGCCGGCGATGACCGGGCTCGGCGGCGACATGTTCGCGCTGGTCAAGCCCGCAGGCTCCGAGGCGATCGAGGGGCTGAACGGCTCGGGCCGCGCCCCCATGGGCGTCTCGGCAGTGGCGCTGCGCGATCGCGGCTGGCGGGCGATGGACCCCGAGGACGCCAATTCGGTGGTGGTGCCGGGCGCGGTGGCCGGCTTCGCCGCGCTCGCCGAGCGTCACGGCACGCTCGGGCTCGCCGACTGCCTCGCGCCCGCGATCCGGCTGGCCGAGGAAGGCGTGCGCGTGGTGCCGCGCGCGGCCTACGACTGGGCGCGCGCCGAGCCGCGGATGCGCGGCGCCATGCGGCGGTTCTACCTGTCCGACGACCGCCCCCCGCAGCCGGGCGACCGCTTCCGCCACGAGGGCCAGGCCACGGTCCTGCGCGCCATCGCCGAGCGCGGCGCGGCCGGCTTCTACGAGGGCGAGGTGGCCGAGGACCTGGTCGAGAGCCTGCGCGCGCTCGGCGCGAGCCACACGCTCGAAGACTTCGCCGCGACCCGCGCCGACTGGGTGGACCCCATCAGCGCCCCCTACCGCGACGCCGAGATCGTCGAGCTGCCGCCCAACACCCACGGCGCCACCGCCCTCCTGATGGCGCGGATTCTCGCGCAGTTCGATCTCTCGGGGATCGACCCCGAGGGGGCCGAGCGCGCGCACCTGGAGGTCGCGGCCGCCAAGCTCGCCTACGCCGTGCGCGACGAGGCGAGCGCCGACCCCGGGGCGATGACCCACGACGTCGCCGCCCTCGCCGGCGACGCCCTCGCCGGGCGGCTCGCGGGCATGATCGACCCGGCCAACGCGGGCCGGGTGCCGGCGAGCCTGCTCGGCGGTGCGCCCCACAAGGACACGGTCTACATCACCGTGGTCGATCGCGACCGCATGGCGGTGTCGCTGATCTACTCGGTCTACCACGACTTCGGCGCCTGCCTCGCCTCCGAGCGCTTCGGCATCAATTTCAACAACCGCGCCGCCGGCTTCTCGCTCGCCTCGGGACACCCGAACGAGATCGGGCCCGGCAAGCGGCCGCTCCACACCATCATTCCGGGGATGCTGCGCCGGGGCGGGCGCGTGGTGATGCCCTTCGGCGTGATGGGCGGGGGCTACCAGCCGCACGGCCACGTCCGCCTCGTCTCGAACGTCGTCGACTACGGCCTCGATCCGCAGGCGGCGCAGGACATGGCCCGCGTCTTCCACGACGAGGGCGTCACCTGGGTCGAGCGCGGCTACGCGCAGCCGGTCGTCGACGCGCTCTCGGCCAAGAGCCACGACGTGCGCCCGCGCGACGTGCCGCTCGGCGGCAGCCAGGCGATCTGGATCGACCACGAGCGCGGCTGTCTGGTGGGGGGATCGGACCCGCGCAAGGACGGGCTCGCGCACGGCTACTGAGCGTGCCGCGCCCTCGCCGCCTCGCCCCGTCCGGCACGCGCCTCAGTGGCAGCGCTCGGGGTCGAGCAGGTAGCTCTGTCCGTCGTGGGCGGCGAAGAAGTCGGGGATCTGCGGATGCTCGATCGGCGCGCCGCTGTCATCGGGCAGCAGGTTCTGCTCCGAGACATAGGCGACGTAATAGCTCGACTCGTTCTCGGCGAAGAGGTGGTAGAAGGGCTGGTCCTTGCGCGGACGCGCCTCCTCGGGGATCGACTGCCACCACTCCTCGGTGTTCGAGAAGGTCGGGTCGACGTCGAAGATCACCCCGCGGAAAGGATGGAATCTGTGCTTCACCACCTGGCCGATACGGAACTTGGCGTCGGCGCTGAGCATCGCCCCCGTCTCCATGCAATAGGTCCCCTTGTGAAAGATAGGCAAAGCAGGGGCCGAAGTCGACATCACGCCGCGTCGCCCCAATCCGATACGCCCCGCGCCGTCACGCCGAGCATCGCCGCGTGATCGCCGAGGTCTTCGCCGTCCTCGCCCCGGTGATCGCGCTCGCCGTGGCCGGCTGGGTCTGGGCACGGCTCGGCTGGGTGTTCGACCTCGCCTTCGTGACTCGGCTCAGCCTCACCGTCGCGACCCCCTGCCTCGTGTTCGCCACCCTCGTCAAGGCCGAGATCGAGCCGGCGGCCTTTCGGTCGCTGGCGCTGGCGGCGCTCGCAGCCTACGCGGTCGCGCTCGCGGCCTTCGCGGGCCTGATCGCGATCGCGGGGCTGTCGCAGCGGGTCTGGCTCGCGCCGATGGCCTTCGCCAACACCGGCAACGTCGGGCTGCCTGTGGCGCTCTACGGCTTCGGCGAGCCGGGCCTCGCGCTCGCGATGGTGGTGTTCGCGGTGATGGTGGTGCTGTCCTTCACCCTCGGCGTCGCAGTCGTCGCCGGCGTCGGCCGCCCTGCCGAGGCGCTGCGCCAGCCGATCGTCTACGCGGCGCTCGCGGGCTCGCTCGCCGCCGTCTACGACCTGACCCCGCCCGACTGGGTGATGGACACGCTCTCGCTCACCGGCCAGATCGCCATCCCGCTGATGCTGCTGACCCTCGGCGTCTCGATCGCGCGCCTCGGCGTGGCCGCGCTCGGCGAAGCGCTGGCGCTCTCGCTCGTGAAGCTCGCCGTCACGGCCGGCGCGGGCCTCGCGGCGGCCTGGGCCTTCGACCTCGACGGCCTCGCGCTCGCGATGCTGGTGATGCAGCTCGCCATGCCGGCGGCGGTGACGAACTACCTGCTCGCCGCGCGCTACGAGCGCGAACCCGACCGCGTCGCCGGCCTCGTCGTGGTCTCGACCCTCCTCGCGCTCGCCGCGATCCCGGCGCTGCTCGTCGTGTTCGATGCGCGCTGAAAACCCGGTCTGGCGCCGCCATCGTCCTCGATCACCGGCCGCGCCGCGTCCCTGGCGGCGGACGTCGGGTCCGGGACGGAACGCACCGGTGCCGGGTGCTTCCGCCGTGGCGCCGGGCGGTCTAGACTGCACAGGCAGGGGACGAGGGGGCAGCGGCATGACGACGAGGGGGTGGCGCGCGGCGCTCGCGGCGCTCGGCGTGTTCGCGGTCGGCTCCTGCGCGTCCGGCTCCGACGACGCGGCTCACGAGGCACCGCCGCGGGCGCAGAACGACGTCTGCGCGATCTTCGACGAGCGTCCCGGATGGCGCGAGGCGATGCTGGCCTCCTCGGCGCGCTGGGGCACGCCGATCGACGTCAAGATGGCGATCATCTGGCGCGAGAGCAGCTTTCGCGCGCGGGCGCGGCCGCCGAGGGTGGCGGCGAACGGGGCTATCCTGGCGGGCTACGCCTCCTCGGCCTACGGCTACAGCCAGGCGATCGACGGCACCTGGGACTGGTATCGTCGCGAGAGCGGCAACCGCCGGGCCGACCGCACCGACTTCACCGACGCGGCCGACTTCGTGGGCTGGTACATGGCCAAGACCCGCTCGAGCCTCGGGCTCTCGACCGCGGACGCCTACGGCCACTACCTCGCCTATCACGAGGGGCACACCGGCTACCGCAGCGGGCGCTGGCGCGCGAAGGACTGGCTGCGCGGGGCGGCGGGCCAGGTGGCCCGCCAGGCGAAGCGCTATCGCGAGCAGCTACGCCGCTGCTGAGCCCCACTGGCCGTCAGGTGCCCCGCAGCCGCTTCCCGATCCGGCGGAACTGGCGCGCGAAATAGCCGCGCCCCTGTTCGTCCTCGTACTCCAGCTCCTCGATCACCGGGTCGGTGAAGCGCGAGATCTGGAGCACGAGCAGACGCCACAGCACCAGCAGCACCACCAGGACGATCCCGATCGCGATCCAGTGCCAGGGCAGCAGGTTCTCCTCCGGACCCTCCGCGCGGCGGATGTCGATCGCGTTCGGGAACCAGGAGAGGAACTCGATCCGCCAGCCGTAGTAGGTGACCACCGCCCACTTGTTCTCCACCGGCGTAGTGTTCGACTGGTTGCTGCTCCGGGAGACCAGCTGCTCCGCCTTGGCCGTCAGGTTGGCGCTATCGAACTTCAGGTAGAGCGGCGCGTCGGTGTTGTTGAACTCCATGGTCTCGCCGTCGGGCTCTTCGGCGTAGATCTGACGGACGTCGCGCGTGCGTGTGACCGGCTCGCCCTGGGCGTTCGTGGTCTCGTAGTCGACCCGGATGATCTCGTTGGCGAGCACTCGCACCACCTCGCGCCGCGGGATGTGATAGTGCAGCACCGCCGTGATCGCGAGCAGGATCACCACCACGACCGTCCACTTGATCAGGCTCCACATGCGCGCCGCGTCCTTCCGAGTCCTGGTTGTTACTTGGCGAGCAGGCCCAACAGCGCGATCACGACGAAGGGCAGCGCGAACAGCCCGATCAGCAGGCGCTTCTCGGTCGAGCGCTCGTACTCGGCCAGCCCCTTCTGAACGTAATCCTCGCGGTTGACGTTGCCCGCCTCGCCACGGGCATGGCGCTCCTCCAGCCGACGGCGTTCATCCCACCGCAGGTAGCGGTCGGACGCCACATAGACGGCGTAGACCACGGCCATGACGGCGACGAGGACGATGACGGCGCGGAACATCGGGCGCGGACCTCTCGCTTCTCTTCGCCCCCGATGTAGCCGAGGCGGCGGCGCGGCGAAAGCCGCGTCGGGCCAGAAGCATCGAGGAAAGCCGCCTCATGGCCGCTCGAGCAGCAGGAGCGTCGACAGGCTCTCGGCATAGTCGGCACGGTTGACGCCGCAGGCGCGCTCGACCCCGTTCTCGCGGTCGAGGCAGAAGTCGTGGCCGCCCATGTCGAGGTTGAAGGCCATCTCCGGGGCGATCTCGGCGGCGAGCGTGCGGGCGGCCGCGTCGAGCGTGACCGCGCCGTCCGACTCCCAGACGCCGAACGCCTCGCCCTTGGTGTAGAGCACGCGCCGGCGCGCGCTGGGCGCATCCTCGACCGGGCGGGTGTCGACGCGGCCGTCGATCACCAGGAGATGGCTCTGGAGCACCGAGGCGCCGGCTTCGGCGGCGGCTTCGAGGAAGGCCATGCGCTCGTCCGGCACGGTCAGGTCGTAGCGCCCGCCCTCGAACGGCACGGCGTCGCGGCGGTGCAGCCCGAGCGCGCCGTCGGGGCCGACGATCAGGATGCCGTCCATCCGCGCGAGATCGCGACCGACCACCCGGCCGCGGCTGACCGCCACCCCGACCGGGGCGGGTGCGCCCGAGGGCCGGGTGTCGCGCCCGGTGTAGGCGCCGGTGACGAAGAGCGCGCGTCCCGGCCCCTCGGCCGCCGGCAACGGCAGGTCGTCGGGCACCAGCAGAACCTGCGCCTGCGCCTCGCCGGCGCAGCCATGGAACATCACGTCGCCACCCGGCGCCGCGCAGCCGCTCGCGGCCATGGCGAGCGAGGCGGGCCAGAGGCAGATGGCGAGGGCGGCGAGCCGCCCTGTCGCGCGCCGTCTCAGCCCGGCGACATGCCGCGGAGCTTCTCCGAGCGCCGGCGCAGGATCTCGACGGTGGTGAGCAGCGCGATCGAGATCGCGACGAGAATGGTGGCGACCGCGAGGATGGTGGGCGAGATCTGCTCGCGCAATCCGGTGAACATCTGCCATGGCAGTGTTTTCTGCGCAGCCGAGCCCATAAACAAGACCACCACGACCTCGTCGAACGAGGTGATGAAGGCGAACAGCCCGCCCGAAATCACGCCCGGCACGATCAGCGGCATCTGCACGCGAAAGAAGGTGGTCACCGGGTCGGCGCCGAGGCTCGCAGCCGCGCGCGTCAGCGAGCGGTCGAAGCCGACCAGCGTCGCGGTCACGGTGATGATGACGAACGGCGTGCCGAGGGCGGCGTGGGCCAGCACCACGCCCCAGTAGGTGCCCTGTAGCCCGATCGTCGAGTAGAAGAAGTACATCCCCGTCGCCGAGATGATCAGCGGCACGATCATCGGCGAGATCAGCACCGCCATGATCGCGCCGCGGAACGGCATGTGGCTCTGCGACAGTCCGATCGCGGCGAGCGTGCCGAGCCCGACCGAGATCAGTGTCGCCATCGGCGCGATCGTCACCGAGTTCCAGAGCGCGGTCTGCCAGTCGTTGTCGGTGAAGAAGTCGTGGTAGTGCTTCAGCGAATAGCCGTCCGGATCGAACGCCAGCATCTCCGGCGTGAAGGTGAAGAAGTCCTGCGCGTTGAAGCTGAGCGGCACGATCACTAGGATCGGCAGGATCAAGAACAAGAAGATCAGGCCGCAGATGACGCGGAAGCCGTACCACCAGACGACTTGGCCACGGGTGGCGTAAGGGGGAAGTTCGGCCATGATCTACCCCAGCTTCACATTGTCGATGCCGACGATGCGGTCGTAGAGCCAGTAGAGCGCCAGTACCGCGATCAGAAGAAGCGAGCCGAGCGCGGCGGCGAGGCCCCAGTTCAGGCTGGTCGAGACGTGGTAGGCGATCCGGTTCGAGATGAAGATACCAGACGTGCCGCCGACCAGTTCCGGCGTGATGTAGTAGCCGATGGCGAGGATGAACACGAGGATCGACCCCGCCCCGATCCCCGGCACCGACAGCGGGAAGTAGACCCGCCAGAACGCGACGGTGTTGGTGGCGCCGAGCGACTTGGCCGCGCGCAGGTAGGAGGGCGGGATCGTCTTCATCACCGAATAGAGCGGCAGGATCATGAACGGCAGCAGGATGTGGGTCATCGCCACCACGGTGCCGACCTCGTTGAACATCATGTCGAGGCGGTCGAAACCGAAATCCACCCAGCCGAACGCCCAGAGATCGGTGGTCCACGAGCCGGTCGCGAGCGCCGCGACCGCGCCGTAGACGGCGAGGATCGGCACGAGCGCGATGTTGAGCAGGAGCACCAGCAGGTTGGCGAGCGGCGTGTAGATCAGGTCGAACGCCTGCCCGACCCAGGTCGAATAGAACCAGGTGAGCAGGTCGTTGATGACGCCCTGGTCCTGAAGCAGGACGATCCAGGACGACGTGCGCACCAGGAGCGAGGTCCAGAACGGCAGCAGCACCAGGATCAGCAGCAGGTTCGAGGTCCGCATCGGCAGGTTGGCCAGGAGCCAGGCGACCGGGTAGCCGAGGAGCAGGCAGGATGCGGTGATGGTGACCGACAGCACCAGCGTGCGCCAGAACAGCAGCAGATAGATCTGCTCGAACTCCGGCACCTTCTCGATCCCGTCCGTACCGTATTCGTAGTCGAGCGCGTTCAGAAAGTAGCCAGCGGTGTAGTGGCCCGAATAGTTCTTGATCGTGCGCCAGACGTCGGGGTCGCCCCAGTCCTCGTCCGCGGTGAGGAAACCGCGCTCGATCTCGACCGCGAGCAGGTCGTCGGCTTGGGCCGCGGTCTCCTTCAGGAGCGACGCGCCGGGACCGTCGTAGCCGGCGATGGCATCGCGTACCGCCTGGTCCTCGAGATCGATCGCGAGGGCGGTGTGGACCGCTTCCCAGGGCTCCTCCTCGCGCGGGTCGTCGCCCTCGACCAACGCCGCGTAGGCGACGAAATCGGCGTAGGCCTCGGCCGTGGCCGGCAGCAGCTCGGCCGCGCGCGCCGAGATCGCGAGATCGTCGAGCGAGCCCGCGAAGCCGTCGTCGTTCATGGCGGCGAGGCGGGCGCGGGCGGTGTCGAGCAATCCCGACGCCTCGTCCTCCGAGCCGGCGAGCATCAGGGTCGACCAGTAGCCTGCCTCGTCCCAGCGCTCGTCCATGTCCTCGAACAGGTCGAGGAACGGCTTCGGCTCGACCTTCGGCTCGTCCGTGTCGCTCGAACCGCCGCCCTGACTGCCGAACAGACCGCCGAGGCGGCTGTTCGAGGCGCTCCCGGCCGACGATCCCCCGCCGGAAGCCTCGACCATCGCGCCGAACTCGTCGATCTCGCGGCCGGTGGCGCGAAACAGCGAGGACATGCCCGAGGTCTGGTAGTTCAGCCGCGAGCCGAGCTTGGTGTGCTCCTTCGCCTCGGCGGCGAGGAACATGTCGAAGTAGAGCGCGCGGAACGCGGCTTCGCCCGGCGCCTCGCCGCTCTCCGGGTCGTACTCCTCGATCGCCTCGACCACGCGCGGCACGGTGGTCGGCACGATCGAGTTGTCGACCGAGCGCAGCAGCATGTCGGCGATCGGGGCGACGAAGGTGATCAGCACGAACAGGAGAAGGGGCGCGACCAGCGCGAAGGCGCGCAGCTTCTCGCGGCGGAGCGCGCGGGCGAGCGAGGCCTTGAGCGGCGTGCCGTCCGCGGCGAGCAGGCGGCCGCGATGATCGACGTTCTCGGCGCGTCTGACCTGCTCCTCGCGCGAGGGCGCGGCGAGGCCGGCGCTGTCGGGGGCGGTGGCGTCGGTCGGGCTCATGGGCGGGGCCTCCGAGGATCGCCGAGGGGGTCGGCGGGATCGCCCCGGCCCTGCGGCGCCCGTGCAGGGCGGGGGTCATCCCGCCGGGGAGCCGCCGCGGACCGGAGCCCGCGGCGGCGAAGGGCTCAGCGCGTCAGCCAGGCCTGGAACTTGGCGTCGAGGTCGTCGCGGTTATCGGCCCACCACTCGTAGTTGTAGAGCAGCGTGTTCTGCGCGTTGTCCGGGTCGGTCGGCATGTGCGGCGCCATCTCGATGCCGAGCTCGGCGTGCTCCGAGACGAGCGGCGCAGAGGACGCGCGCGCGGGGCCGTAGGAGATGTACTTCGCCTGATCGGCGAGGCGCTGGGTGTCGGTGGCGAAGGCGATGAACGACTTGATCGCGGGCAGCTCGTCCTCGGCGACGCCGGCGGGGATGATCCAGCCGTCGAGGTCGAACACCTGCATGTCCCAGAGCATCTTGACCGGCTGGTCCTGCTCCTCGATCAGCGAGAACAGACGGCCGTTGTAGGTCGAGCCGATCACGGCCTCGCCGTCGGCGAGGCGCTGCGGCGTCTCGGCCCCGGCCGACCACCAGATCGTCGAGTCCTTGATGGTGTCGAGCTTGTCGAAGGCGCGCTGCACGCCCTCCTCGGTCTCCAGCGTGTCGTAGATGTCCTCCTTCGCCACGCCGTCGCAGTAGAGCGCCCACTCCATGTTGTTGATCGGGCGGCTCTCCAGCGAGCGCGTGCCGGGGAAGGTCTCCGTGTCGAACACGGCGCAGACGTCCTGGGGCTCCTCGCCGCCCCACGCCTCGACGTCGGTGCGATAGCCGAAGGTGGTCGAGTAGACGATCTGCGGAATGAAGCAGTCCGAGACCAGCAGATCGCCGAAGTCCTCCTCGGCCGAGGTGCCGTCGGGCGCCTCGCGCAGCCACTCCTCGGGGTCGATCTCCATCGCGAGCCCCTCGTCGCAGAGGCGGATCGCGTCGGAGGCGACCACGTCGACCACGTCCCAGGTGACGTTGCCGGCCTCGGCCTGGGCGCGGAGCTTGGCCACCGCCTCGTTGGACGCGCTCTCCTGCACGATGGTCACGTTCGAGCAGGCCGCGGTGTAGGGCTCGTAATAGGCCTTCTCCTGGCTCGCCTCGTAGGCGCCGCCCCAGGACACCATGGTGAGCGAGACGTCGCCATCGGGGCACTCCGGCCCCTCCTGCGCCGAGGCGGGCGTCGTCATCAGCGCGCAGGCGGCGACGCCGCACAGCGCCAGCATGGTCTTGGTCATGATCGTCTCCCGTCTAGTGATGGGGCCGGTGATCCGGCTCTCCGGTTGAACGTCTCGCCCGACGCGCCCGGCGTCGGCCGATGCGTCTCAGGCCGTGTCGGACGCGTCGAGGGCGCGGCAGTCCTCGGTCGCCCAGCCCACCGCCGTCTCCTCGCCGACGCGCAGCATCGACTGCGCGTCGTTGTTGGGGATCTTCACCACGAAATCGTCGCCCGCCACGCTCAGCCGGCAGCGGATGTGGTCGCCGAGGTAGATCAGCTCCTCGACCCGGCCCTGGAGGCGGTTGTCGTGCGCGCGCTCGCCGAGGCGCACGCGCTCGGGGCGGATCGAGAGCTGGGTGCGCGCGCCCTCCCCCTCGCAGTTGACCGCGAGGGCCTTCACCGTCGGCCCGGCGTCGAGGCGCACCTCGGCGACGTCGTCGCGAACACTCGCCACGCGGCCGCGCAGCGTGTTGTTCTCGCCGATGAACTGAGCGACGAAGGCGTTCTCGGGGCGCTCGTAGAGGTCCTCGGGGGGCGCGAGCTGCTGAATCACGCCGTCGTTGAACACGGCGATGCGGTCCGACATGGTCAGCGCCTCGGACTGGTCGTGGGTGACGTAGACCACCGTGACGCCGAGGCGTTCGTGCAGGTGCTTGACCTCCAACTGCATGTGCTCGCGCAGCTGCTTGTCGAGCGCGCCCAGAGGCTCGTCCATCAGCACCAGCTCGGGGTCGAACACCAGCGCGCGCGCCAGCGCGATGCGCTGCTGCTGTCCGCCCGAGAGCTGGGTCGGCCGCCGCCCGCCGAAGTCCTTCATCTGCACCATGTCGAGCGCGCGCGCGACCTTCTCTTGGCTCTCGGCCTTGTTCATCTTCCGGACGGAGAGCGGGAAGGCGAGGTTCTCGGCCACGGTCATGTGCGGAAACAGCGCGTAGTTCTGGAACACCATGCCGATGCCGCGCTTGTGCGGAGGCGTCGCGTTGATGGCGCGGCCGCCGAGGCGGATCTCGCCGTGCGTCGCGGTCTCGAAGCCCGCGAGCATCATCAGGCAGGTGGTCTTGCCCGAGCCGGACGGTCCGAGCATCGTCAGGAACTCGCCGCGCCCGATCGCGAGGTTCAGATCCTTCACGACCAGCGACTCGCCGTCGTAGGATTTCTGTACGCGATCGAACTCGACGAAGGCGTCGTTCACGCTGTCGGCTGCCATGTCGGAATGCTCACGCTGCCTTGCGTCAAGCGCAACCTAAGCACAGCCCATGAAGGTGGCACAAGGCGCTGCATGGCCAAATTGCGTGCTGAATCGGGAAAGGGATCCAGTGCTTGCGCACAGCCGAACGGCTTTGCACGGAGCGGTGACGAAATCTTGAGCGCGCGCGGCCGGAACGAAAAAGGGAGGGCCGGAGCCCTCCCCTTCACACCGCTCGCTCGCGGGTCGCGATCACTCGCGATCGCCCATGAACTGCAGCAGGAACATGAACATGTTCAGGAAGTCGAGGTAAAGTCGCAGCGCGCCCATGATCGCGCCCTTCTCAAGGTACGCCTCGCCGCCCGGCATCGACCGCGCCTCGAGGTACTCGTTCTTGATCTGCTGGGTGTCGTAGGCGGTCAGGCCCGCGAAGATCAGCACGCCGAGCAGCGAGATCGCCCACTGCAGGGCCGAGGACTCGAAGAAGAAGACGTTCAGGAGCGAGGCGACCAGGAGGCCGATCACGCCCATGATCAGGAACGAGCCCCAGCCCGACAGGTCCTTCTGCGTGGTGTAGCCCCAGAGCGACAGCGCGCCGAAGGCGGCGGCGGTGGCGAAGAAGGTCTGCGCGATCGAGATGCCGGTGAAGACGGCGAAGATGTGCGCGATCGACAGGCCCATCAGCGCGCCGAAGCCCCAGAAGGTCATCTGCGCTGTCTGCGGCGACATGCGGTTGATCATCGCGCCGAAGAAGAACACGAAGCCGAGCGGCGCGAGCATGATCACCCACTTGATCGGCGAGGTGTACATCGCGAGCACGGTGGACGGCGGCAGGATCGCGGTCTCGGCGCCCGCGATCGCGCCGTTGTTGGCACGCGCGTAGTCGACCACCGCGTTCAGGTCCATGCCGACGACGTACGCCACGAGGCCCGTCAGGACCATCGCGCCCGTCATCAGGGCGTAGCCCTTGCTCATATAGGCCTTGAGGCCCTCGTCGACGGCGGCGGTGCGCGTGCCGGCGACCTGGCCCGTATAGTACTTCGGGTCAGCCATCGTCGTTGCTTCCTCCATGAGAGAGCGGGCGCGTCGGCCCGTCCTTGGTTCGATCCCGAATATCGCGAGTGACGTCAACGGTTTCAAGATTGGCACGCGGGTGATCGGATTTTCCGTTCACCCCCGCCTCATCCCGCCTCTGCCCGAAGAACGCCGGCCGGGCGCAGCCTGAGCGGACGCGCCGCGAAGGCGAGGCCGGCGGCGAGGTTGAGCCCGGCGCCGAGCGCCACCACCAGCGCCGCCGGGCCGGGCGCGAAGGCGAACTCCGCGTCGAGCACGAAGCGCGTGACCCCCCAGCCAGCGAGCCCGCCCCAGAGGAGCGCGACGAGCCCGGCGACGAGGCCCATGAGGGCGGCGCGCAAGGCGAAGGAGGCGAGGATCGCGCGCCGCTCGGCGCCGAGCACCTTCATCACCGCCGCCTCGAAGATCTGGCGCTCGGCCGCGGTGCCGGCCGCGCCGATCAGCACGGCGAGGCCGGTCGCGAGCACCGCGAGCGCGCCCCAGCGCGTCGCCGCGCCGAGATCGCGCAGCGCGCCGGAGACGCGGTCCACCTGCTCGCGCACCGCGACGGCCGTGACGTTCAGGTAGTCCTCGCCGAGCAGCCGCAGCACGCGGCCCTCGGCCTCCGGCTCGGCGTAGACGGTGGCGATGTGAGTATGCGGCGCCGCCCGAAGGGCAGAGGGGTTCATGATCATGATGAAGTTGATGCCGAGGCCCTGCCACTCGATCTCGCGCAGGTTGGCCACCGTCGCCTCGATCGGCCGGCCGAGGATCGAGACGGTGATGCTGTCGCCCGGCTCCCGGCCGAGCTGGCGGCCCTCTTCGTCGACGAAGCTGACCTGCGGGGGGCCGTCGTAGTCCTCGGGCCACCACTCGCCGGCGGTGAGCCGCGCGTTCTCGGGCGGCGTGGCGGCATAGGTGACGCCGCGGTCGCCGCGCAGCACCCAGGCGCCCTCGGGGTCGATCTCCGCCTCGTTCGCGGGCACCCCTTCGAGCCGGGTGATGATGCCGCGCAGCATCGGCGCGGTCTCGATACGCTCGACGCCCTCGACGCCTGCGAGCCGCTCGCGGATCGGATCGATCTGGTCGGGCTGGATGTCGACCAGGAAGAAGGCCGGCGCGCCCTTCGGCAGCTGCTGCGAGATCAGCCGCTGCATGTTGTAGTCCACCTGCCCGATCGCGCAGAGCACGCCGAGCCCGAGGCCGAGCGCCATCACCACGTCGGCGGTGCCGCCCCCGGGCGCCCCCATGGCGCCGAGCGCGAGGCGCAGCCCCGGACGCCGCCGCGCCAGCCCGGAGCGCGCCAGACGCGCCGCCGCGCGCGAGGCGAGCCAGCCGACCGCGCGCAGCACCACGAGGGCGCCGGCGATGCCGAGGATCACCCAGAGCGCGATCCGCGGCGCGCCCGAGAGGGCGGCCACCAGCGCGCCGAAGGCGAGCGTGGCGACGAGCAGGATCGCCAGCATCGAGGGGCGCGGCACCCGGCCCCGCCCCGTCTCGCCGCGGAACAGCTCGGCCGGGCGCACCTCGCGCAGCCAGGAGAGCGGCCAGAGCGCGAACAGCGCCGCGGTCAGGAGGCCGTATACCGCGGCGATCACCAGCGGCTCGGGATAGACCGCGAAGCGCGACGGCACCGGCAGCTGCGAGGCGATCCACGGCCCCGCGAGCGCCACGCCCCCGCCGCCGAGCAGCAGCCCGAGCACGACGCCGAGGCCCGCGATCACGCCGATCTGCATGAGGTAGGCCGCGAACACCGTCTCGGCCGGGGCGCCAAGGGTTCTGAGCGCGGCGATGGTCGCCACCTTGCGCGTGAGGTAGCCGCGCACCGCCGAGCCGACGCCGACGCCGCCGATCACGAGAGCGGCGAGGCCGACCAGCACCAGGAAGGCGCCGATCCGCTCGACCACGCGCTCGACGCCGGGCGCGGCGTTCTGACGGTCTCGCCAGCGCCCGCCGGAATCAGGGAATTCTTCGGCGAATTCAGCTTCCAGCGCGCCGAGGCTCACACCTTGTGGCAAGCCCAGGCGGTAAATGGTCTCGTAGAGAGTACCTTCGCCCAGAAGCCCCGCGGCGCGAAGGCCTTCTAGGTCGACGATCACCCTCGGCCCGAGCGAGAAACCGCCGCCGGCCGCGTCCGGCTCGGCAGTCAGCCGTCCGCGAAGCTCGAAGGTGCCGGTGCCGAGGCGCACCTCGTCGCCGATCGAGAGCCCGAGGCGCTCGACCAGCATCGGCTCGGCGACGAGCCCCCAGACGCCGTCGCGCTCGGCGATGGCGCCGGCCAGGTCGTCGACGCCGTCGAGCCCGACCTCGCCCACCAGCGGATAGGCGTCGTCCACGCCCTTGACCTGGGCGAGCGAGCGGTCGGCCGGGCCGCTCGCCCCGGCGCGGCCGACCATCGAGCGCAGGTCGGCCACCACCGAGACCTCCCCCTGGCGCTCCATCCACGCCCGCTCGTCTTCGGTGGCGAAGCGGTAGGTCATGGTGATCGCGGCGTCGCCGCCGAGGATGGTGCGCCCCTCGGCCGCGAGCCCGGCCTGGATCGCCGCCGTGATCGAGCCCACGGCGGCGATCCCGGCGACGCCGAGGGCGAGGCAGGCGAGGAACACGCGAAAGCCCGCGAGGCCGCCGCGAAGCTCGCGCAGCGCCACGCGCCAGGCGAAGCCGAGGAAGCCGCCCTCGGGGCGGGCGGGCACCGTGTCGGACGCGCTCATGCGGCCTCGCGACGCTGATCCTCGGCGATCCGCCCGTCGGCCATGGTCAACACCCGCGCGCAGCGCTCGGCGAGGGAGGGCTCGTGCGTGACCATCACCATGGTCGCCCCTTCCTCGGCCGAGAGCCCGAACAGGAGATCGATCACCGCGCCGCCGGTCTTGGTGTCGAGATTGCCCGTCGGCTCGTCAGCGAGCAGAAGCTCGGGCCCCGGCGCCAGCGCACGCGCGAGCGCCACGCGCTGCTGCTCGCCGCCCGACATCTGCGCGGGGTAGTGCCCCTCGCGGTGCGAGAGCCCGACCTGGCCGAGAAGCCGCGCGGCGCGGTCGAAGGCGTCGCCGCGGCCGGCGAGTTCGAGGGGCGTGGCCACGTTCTCGATCGCGGTCATGGTCGGGATCAGGTGGAACGCCTGGAACACCACCCCCATCCGCGAGCGGCGGAGCTTGGCGAGCGCGTCCTCGTCGAGTTCGGTCAGCTCCGAGCCCAGCACCTCGACGCGTCCCGTGGTCGCGCGCTCCAGGCCGCCGAGCACCATCAGGAGCGACGATTTGCCCGAGCCGGAGGGGCCGACGATGCCGACCCGCTCGCCGGCCTCTACTTCCAAATCGATGCCACGCAGAATCTCGACATCGCCGGCCGGGCTCGCCAGACTGAGGCCCACGCCGGCGAGGGAAATGAGGGTAGCCGTCATGGTCTCACGTCTCCGCCCCGCTGGTCCCGGGCGATATGGCCCGCCTTCGCGCAGGCACAACGGAAGCGCCGCGACGCACCGTCGCGAGACGGGCATCACCCGGCGCCGCGCGCTCGCGGTCGTGACCACGGCGTTCGCCCTCCTCGGTGCGCCCATGGCGCTCGCCAACGGCGAGGGCGTGCGCGTCGTCGCGCTCGGCGACAGCCTGACCGCGGGCTATGGCCTGCCCCAGGGCGAGGGCTTCGTGCCGCAACTGGAGGGCTGGCTGCACGAGAACGGCGCGCCCGAGGCGACGGTCGTCAACATGGGCGTCTCGGGCGACACCACCGCCGGCGGGCGCGCCCGGCTCGACTGGGCGCTCGCCGACGGGGCCGACGCGGTGATCGTGGCGCTCGGGGGCAACGACCTCCTGCGCGGCCTGCCGCCCGAGGAGACCCGCGCCAACCTCGACGCGATCCTGTCGACGCTCGACGAGCGGGGGCTGCCGGCGCTCATCGCCGGGCTACCGGCGCCGAAGAACTACGGCCCCGAGTACGAGGAGGCCTTCAACGCGATTTATCCCGACCTCGCCGAGGCTTACGACGCGATCCTCGTGCGCAATTTCCTCGCCGGGCTCGAAGGCGACATGTCGATGATGCAGTCGGACGGCATCCACCCCAACGCCGAGGGGGTGGCCGCGATGGTCGCGGCGATCGGGTCGAGGGTGCTGGAGCTGATCGCGCGCGCGCGGGACGAAGGCGCATGACCATCCGCGCCTTCGTCGGCCTCGACCTCCCCGGTCCGGCCGTCTGGGCGCTCGAAGGCGCACAGGCGGGCCTGCCCGTCGGGCGTCCCGTGCCGGCGGAGAACTTCCACGTCACGCTGGCCTTCCTCGGCGAGCATCCGGGGCCGGTGATCGAGGACGTGCACTACGCGCTCGAAGGCCTGCGTGCGCCGGCCTTCTCCATCGCGATCGAGGGGGTGGGGCTGTTCGGCGGGGGCGCACCGACCTCGCTGCACGCCCGTGTGGCGGCCGATCCGGGGCTCGCGCACCTGCGCGACAAGGTCGCCCAGGCCGCCCGCTCGGCCGGGGTCAGGCTCGCGGCCGAACGCTACGTCCCCCACGTCACGCTGGCGCGCTTTCCGAAGGGAGGGCTCCGCGGCGAGGACGCGGTCGACATCCAGAAGTTCGTCGCCTCGCGGCTGTCGCTGAAGACGGGCTGGTTCGAGGTCGAGGACTTCGTGCTGTTCCGCTCGCGGCTCGGCAAGGCGGCGAGCTACGAGGCGCTCGCGCGCTACCCGCTGGCATCGTATTCGGCGATGGGGGCGGGCTGGTAAGGCGGCCTGCCCCCGAGAGCGGCGGACACGGCCTCAGAGCCCGCGGCAGCTGTCCCAGAACGGGCGGGCCGCCTCGTGGTCGCGCTCGGCCGCGCTGATCCCGAGGTCGTCGAGGCGTGCCGGACCGAGGGCGGCCAGACGCCGCCGCTCGTTCGCGACGCGGCTCCAGCGCGCGATGGTCGACAGGACCGAAGCGCCGCTCGGCAGACCGGCAGAGGTGCGCAGCGTGATCGTCTTCATAATGCTCTCCATCTCGTATCGTGATGCCACTCTCTATCCAGCATCAGGCATGTTGATAGGATGGGAGCGGTCATGGCATAAGAAAAATGAATGTTCGTACCTTGCTTCATCACGGAGAGCGATATGATCCGGAACCTGGACCTGACCGCGCTCAGGAGCCTCGTCGCCGTCGCCGACACCGGCGGCGTAACGCGGGCAGCGCACCAGCTCAACCTGACGCAGTCGGCGGTCTCGATGCAGCTCAGGCGCTTGGAGGAATCGCTCGGCCAGGGGCTGATCGACCGCTCGGGGCGCACGGTGGCGCTGACCGCGCAGGGCGAGCAGCTGCTCAGCTACGCCCGGCGGCTGCTGGCGCTGAACGACGAGGCGCTGGCGCGGCTGACGGGGCGCGACTTCGAGGGCGAGGTCTCGCTCGGGGTGCCGACCGACATCGTCTACCCGCACGTGCCCGCGATCCTGTCGCGCTTCGACCGCGAGTATCCGAGGGTCAAGCTGACGCTGATCTCGTCCTACACGATCCAGTTGAAGGAGATGCTGGCGAGCGGCGAGGTCGACCTGATCCTGACCACCGAGAACGGCGTGGATTCGGGCGGCGAGACGCTCTCGACCCAGCGCCTCGTCTGGGTCGGCGCGCCCGGCGGCAACGCCTGGCGCCAGCGCCCGCTCCGCCTCGCCTTCGAGCGCGCCTGTCTGTTCCGCCCGATCGCGCTCAAGGCGCTCGACGAGGCGGGCATCCCCTGGGAGAACGCGGTCGACACCGGCTCGACCCGCACGGTGGAGGCGGCGGTCTCGGCCGACCTCGCGGTCCACTGCGTGGTCGAGAGCGCGGTGGGGCCGCAGTTCGCGACGGTCGAGGGGCTGCCGGGACTGCCGACGACGCGGGTCAATCTTTACGCGCGACAGGGCGGGAGAGGAGCCGTGCTGGCGGCGCTGGCGGACGTGGTGCGCGAAGCGTACGGGCGGCGGGCGGAGGTGGCGGCTTGAGGGACGGACGAACCGGTCGGTCGCCTAGGCAGAACGGCAGCTTCTGCACGCGATCGCACCACGGGCACGAGGGTCCGGGGCGTTCCTCGGCCTCAGAGACAGGAGGGTGTCTCGGGGCCGATCGCCTTGGGCGGGAGCCAGAGGGTCTCTGACATCGCGACGTTGAGATCGCTATCGGGGACCAGGTTGACCAACTCCAGGGCCACGGAGCCGTCACGCGACCTCCAGCGCCCGGCCCTGCTGCGTACTGATGACCGCGATCGTGCCATCCGGCAGTCGCTGATGCTTGCCCCGAATGCGACTGTAGAAGCCATGCTCGCGCCCATCGACCAGCACCGGACGCTCGAACGTCTTCGGATCGATTTCGACGATCCCGCTGTAGCTCTCCGACACTCTGTTGTCGAAGACGTGGATCGTGCCGTCTTCCATCCAGTCGGGGTCATGCTGGCGCTGCGTCGCGCCACCACTTGATCCGTGCGGTGCCGGGATCGAGCAGCAGCGCGGCGTTCCGCAGTTCGCTGTCGAGGGTGAAGGCGCTCGCCGCCACCCGCCAGCCGGCCACCGCCACGTCCGCGTCGGCCCGGATCAGCAGACCTTCGAGCGCGACGTCCCCGGCGGTTCCGATCGGGGCGAAACCGCTGTAATCGGCGACCGGCTCACGTGCGATCCTGGCTGACGTAGTCCCCGGTCAAATCCGCGGCGACCTCGGTCAGGACATCGCGCACCGTGAACGGGAGCGACGCCACCTGCACCGCGACCTCGCTCACGACCCCGAGCCGGGTGTTGCCCCTCGCATCAAGCACGACCGCGAAGGCGAACGGCGGACTTTCCCGACCGAACCTCGAAGCGCTCCGACATCGCCCGTTCCCGTGGCTGTGCGGACCGCCGTCTCACACCGCCAGGACCACCTTCCCCGTCGCCCGGCGCTCGGCGAGCAGCGCCAGCGCCTCGTTCGCCTCCGCCAGCGGCAGCGTATGGCTGACATGCGGCTTCAATCGTCCCTCGCCGTACCACGCCAGCAACCGCCGGAAGCTCGCCGCCAGCACCTCCGGCCGGAAGCGATAGTACGCCCCCCAGTAGAACCCGATCACGTCGAGGTTCTTGACCAGGAGCACGTTGGCCGGGACCTGCGGCACCTCGCCCGAGGCGAAGCCGACCGGGATCAGCCGCGCCTCCGGGTTGGCCGCGCGCAACGCCGCCTTCCACTGATCGCCGCCCACGGGATCGTAGACGACGTCGGCGCCCCCGAGCGCCAGCACGCGCTCGCGCAGGTCCTCGGTCTCGCTGGCGATCAGGTGCTGCGCGCCCTGCGCTTCGGCGCGCGCCAGGCGCTCGCGCCCGCGCGCCGAGGCGATCACCTCCGCGCCCATCAGCCGGCCGATCTCGACCGCGGTCAGGCCGACGCCGCCGGCCGCGCCGAGCACCAGCAGCCGCTCGCCCTCGCGGAGCCGGGCGCGATGCTCGAGGGCGACGTGGCTCGTGCCGTAGGCGACCTGGAGGGCGGCGGCGTGCTCGGCGGGCATGGCGTCGGGGATCGCGACGCAGGTGGCGGCCGGGGCGCAGACGTGCTCGGCGAAGCCGCCGTGGCCGGGGAGGGCCGCGACCCGCTCGCCGGGGCGGGGCGCCTCGACGCCCTCGCCCACGGCCTCGACCCGGCCCGCCACTTCGAGGCCGGGAGCGAAGGGAAGCGCCGGCTTCTCCTGGTAGCGCCCGGCCGTCATCAGCGTGTCGGCGAAGTTGACCCCCGCCGCCTCGACGCGGATCAGCGTCTGACCCGGCGCCGGTTCGGGGCACGCGACCTCGTCGGCCACGAGCCGCTCGCCGAGCGCGTGAACCCGCATCGCCTTCATCGCCGTCCCTCCGAGCCGTCCCGCGCGGCGGAGATTGGCCGCGCCGAGCGGGGAAGGAAAGCCCCGGAGGACGTCTCTGGCGTCAGTCGGGCCGGCGATCGTGGCTGTTGGTGCGCGGGATGCCGTGGGGCACCTCGGCGCGGGCGAGGAGCTTCGCGATCTCGTCGAGGGGGTGGTTGGTGTAGTCCTTGTCGATCTCGTGGATCACCTTCCCGCGCACGTCCTCGCGCAGCGCCTCGCGGATCTCGCCGAGGGTCTTCGGCGGCGCGCAGACCACGACGGACGCGTCCTTCTCCAGGAGCGCCGCGTTCAGCCGCTCGGCGAGGTCGCGCGCGAAACGGTCCTTCTGCTGCTGCTTGAAGTCGGTCTCGTCGGTCTCGTCCGCCGAGCCCGCGCCGTAGCTGCGCACGCCGTGCTGGCGGTCGGTCTTGATCTCGCGGTCCTCCTCCAGATCCTGCGTCTCGGTCTCGTAGTGGCGCAGCTTGGGGTTCTGCGGCGAGCCGTGGTTGGTCAGCAGCATCGCCTTCTCGCCGTCGGCGACGACCACGAGCGTGCCGGTGTCGAGGTCCATGGAAACTCTCCTGTGGGTGGGTGCGGCGACGTCAACGCAGACGGCCGCCCCACGGTGCCATCGCGCGCGCCGCGCGTCCGGGATCGTCGTGCGTCCGGGGCCATCGCCCGGAACTTCGGGGACCGACGTCCCGTCCGGCCCGCCCGCGCCGGGGTCGCGCGGTCCCGCCGCGCTTGCCGTCGCGCCTGCTTTCGCCCATGTCTCGCGCGAATTTTCCGCAGGTGCGAAAGGGCGTCCCCCATGGAGCTGCGCAACATCGCGATCATCGCGCACGTCGACCACGGCAAGACCACGCTGGTGGACAACATGCTCAAGCAGTCCGGCGCCTTCCGCGAGGGCCAGCAGGTCGCCGAACGGGCGATGGATTCGAACGACCTCGAACGCGAGCGCGGCATCACGATCCTCGCAAAGTGCACCTCGGTCGAATGGGGCGAGGCGCGCGTCAACATCGTCGACACGCCGGGCCACGCCGACTTCGGCGCCGAGGTGGAGCGCATCCTCTCGATGGTCGACGGCGTGGTGCTGCTGGTGGATGCGGCCGAGGGGCCGATGCCCCAGACCAAGTTCGTCACCTCCAAGGCGCTGAAGCTCGGGCTGCGCCCGATCGTGGTGCTCAACAAGATCGACAAGCCCGACGCCGAGCCCGACCGTGCGCTCGACGAGGTGTTCGACCTGTTCGCGGCCCTGGAGGCGGACGAGCACCAGCTCGACTTCCCCGTGCTCTACGCCTCCGGAAGGGCGGGCTGGGCGGCCGATGAGCCGGACGGGCCGCGGGAGGATCTCGCGCCCCTGTTCGAGCTGATCCTGCGCCACGTCCCCGCGCCGCGCGGCGCCGACCGCGCGGACGAGCCCTTCGCCATGCTCGCGACCACGCTTGAGGCGGACAACTTCCTCGGCCGGCTGCTGACGGGGCGGATCGAGGCGGGCCGGGTGAGGCCCGGCACGCAGGTGCGCGCGCTTAGCCGCCACGGCGAGGAGGTCGAGCGCTTCCGCGTCTCGAAGGTGCTCGCCTTCCGCGGCCTCGCGCGCCAACCGGTCGAGGAAGCGGTCGCGGGCGACATCGTCGCCCTCGCCGGCATGGCGAAGGCCACCGTCTCGGACACCCTCGCCGATCCGCAGGTCTCGACCGCCCTGCCCGCCTCGCCGATCGACCCGCCGGTCATCACCGTGACCTTCGGCATCAACGACAGCCCGCTCGCGGGTCGCGACGGCTCGAAGGTGCAGTCCCGCGTGATCCGCGAGCGGCTGATGCGCGAGGCCGAGAGCAACGTCGCGATCCGGGTGGCCGACACGCCGGGCGGCGAGGCCTTCGAGGTCTCGGGCCGGGGCGAGCTGCAGATGGGCGTGCTGATCGAGAACATGCGCCGCGAGGGCTACGAGCTGTCGATCTCGCGCCCGCGCGTGGTCACCCGCGACGAGGGCGGCCAGCGCCTGGAGCCGGTCGAGGAGGTCACGATCGACGTCGACGACGAGTACTCGGGCAGCGTGGTCGAGAAGCTGACCGGGGGGCGGCGCGGCGAGCTGGTCGAGATGAAGCCCGGCGGCGCCGGCAAGACCCGGATCGTCGCCCACGTCCCCGCGCGCGGGCTGATCGGCTATCATGGCGAGTTCCTGACCGACACGCGCGGCACCGGGGTCATGAACCGGGTGTTCCATGCCTGGGCGCCCTGGAAGGGAGCGATCCCCGGCCGCCCGCGCGGCGTGCTGATCTCGATGGAGACCGGCGACGCGGTGCCCTACGCGCTCTTCAACCTCGAGGACCGCGGGCGGATGTTCATCGGCGGCGGCGAGCGCGTCTACGAGGGCATGATCATCGGCGAGCACTCGCGCGACAACGACCTCGAGGTGAACCCGCTCAAGGGCAAGCAGCTCACCAACATCCGCGCCGCCGGCAAGGACGACGCGGTGAAGCTGACGCCGCCCTCGCGGCTGACGCTCGAGCAGGCGATCGCCTACATCGACGACGACGAGCTGGTCGAGGTCACGCCGAAGTCGATTCGCCTCCGCAAGCGCCACCTCGACCCGCACGAGCGCAAGCGCGCCGCCCGCGCGGCGAGCTGAGGCGCGATCCCCTGGGGCGCGGATGCCGCAGTGTGATGAAAACGGGGCGAGCGTCGTTCTCCTTATTGGCTTGTCCCGAAACGGTACGACCACCTCCGGTTGAAAATGCACGGGCGTCGTCCGTTAAACCGTTGAAAACGGCTCCGGTCGTAATCGGGAAGCCTCCGCTACGAAGCGACCGCGCCGTCGGCAAACTCTCGCCCGCTTCCTCGTAGATGGTGCGTCTCGTAAGCGGTTCACCCGGAAGGAGCGTCAAGATGAGCCACCCCGTAGACGTCCATGTCGGCCAGCGCGTGCGTCAGCGTCGTTGGATGGTCGGCATGACCCAGAGCCAACTGGCCGAGCGCGTCGGCATCAAGTTCCAGCAGATCCAGAAGTACGAGACCGGGGCGAACCGCATCTCCGCCTCGCGGCTCTGGGACGTGGCCGCAGCGCTCGACGTGCCGGTGTCGTTCTTCTTCGAGGGGCTCGACGTCTCGATCGAGGAGGCGCGCGTCGGCGACGTGATGGGCGAGAAGGAAGCGCTCGACCTGCTGCGCGCCTACTACGCCATCCCCGAGACCCAGCGCCGTCGTCTGTTCGACCTCGCGCGCGTGCTCGGCGCGACCAGCGCGGCGGCCTGAGCCGCACACCGCGCGAGACCCGGCCGGGTCTCGCGCGGCGAGGGCCGGCATCGACCCGACACGGGCTCGCGGCGTCACGGGTGAGCGCGAGCCCGGATCGGGCCGATGCCGGCCCTTGCGCCCACGCGCCCGGCGCGGCAGCGTCGCACCGGGACGCGGGGTTCGGCGCCCGGGCCCTCGCGTCGCGACCGGACTTCGGGAGACGACGCGCGTGGCTCACGATATCGACGCGCTGGCCGCCCTGGCCTGCCGCCTCGCCGACGCGGCGCGCGCCGAGACGCTCGCGCGCTTTCGCCGCCTCGACCGCGCAGCGGAGGACAAGTCGGGCGGACGCGACTACGACCCCGTCACCGAAGCCGACCGCGCGGCCGAGGCCGCGATCCGCGCCCTGCTCGCGGCCGAGCGCCCCGACGACGCGATCCTCGGCGAGGAGGAGGCCGACCGCGCGGGCCGCTCGAGGTTGACCTGGGTGATCGACCCCGTAGACGGCACCCGCGCCTACCTCGCGGGGCTGCCCACTTGGGGCACGCTGATCGCCTGCGACGACGGCACGCGCGGGATCGTCGGCCTCGTCGACCACCCCGCGACCGACGAGCGTTTCCTCGGGACCGCGGACGGGACGGCGCGCGCTTCCTGGCGCGGCGAGTGGCGCGACGTCGCGGTGCGGCGGACGGCGCGGCTCGACGAGGCGATCCTGATGACCACCGATCCCGCCCTGTTCGGGCCGGACGAACGCGCCGGCTTCGAGGCGGTGCGCGCGCGGACGCGGCTGACGCGGCTCGGCACCGACTGCTACGCCTACGCGATGCTGGCGGCGGGCCATGTGGACCTCGTGATCGAAGCCGGGCTCATGGCCTACGACATCGCCGCGCCCAAGGCGCTGGTCGAGGCGGCCGGGGGCGTCGTTACCGACTGGCGGGGGGGCGACTGCCGCTGGGGCGGCCGGGTGCTCGCCGCGGCGACGCCCGACCTCGCCGCGGCCGCGCGGGATCTGCTCGCGGACGGCTGAACTGCCGAGGGCGGGGCCCCGCGGACGAACCTCGGAGCGCTCCTACGGCGTGTCTTCAGAGCGCTCCTACGGCATGTCTTCAGAGCGCTCCTACGGAGCGACGCGATCGGCGAAGGCCCCGACCGCCGACCAGAGCCGGGCGCGGTGCGCCTCGGTCTCCATCGCCAGCTCGTGCAGCGCGCCCTCGATCTCGACCAGCTCGGCTCTCAGGCGCGCGGCCATCGTCCGGATCGCCTCCGGATCGACCACGCCCTCGCGCGAGCCGACCAGGAACAGCGTCGGCGCGTCGAGCGCCTCGATCGCGCCGAGACGGTCGACGAGATCGGCGGCGGCGGCGAGCCAGCCCCAGCTCGGCAACCCGAGCCGGAGCGCCGGCACGGCGGCGAGCGCGCCCGAGAGCCAGTCGTAGAGCGCCTCGTCGCCGGTCAGGCAGTTGCCGCGAAAGCCGTTGCGCAGCACGTAGGAGGCGTTCGGGCGAGGCACGGGCGGCCAGCGCGTGCCGAACCCGACGCCGCGCATGACCCGCGCCCCGCGGCGCATCGCGAAAGCGGAAACCGGGTCGCTGGCGATGCGGCACATCGGCGCCGAGAGCGCGAGCGCCCCCGGTGCGAGCCGCCCGGCCACGGTCGCGTCGAGCGCGATGGCGCCGCCCATCGAGTGGCCGAATACGAGACGCGCCGGGCCGAGCGCGGCCACCGCCGGCTCGGCCATCAGCGCCTCGATATCGAGGTGATAGTCGCGGAAGTCTCCGACGTGGCCGCGCATCCGGTCCCGGAGCGGGCGCGCCGAGAGCCCCTGGCCACGCCAGTCGAGCGCGGCGACCGAAAAGCCCTGCTCGGCGAGCGGGGTCGCCGCCAGCGCGGCCTGCTCCAGGAACGCGCAGCGTCCCGGCAGCACGAGCGCGAGCCCGCGCGGGCCGCCCTCCCAGAGCGCCGCGCGCAGGCGCACGCCGTCGCCGGTCACCGGCGCGAGGCCGCGATCCCAGGCGCGCGTGCCGGGGGGCATCGCCACGACCGGGACGTGTCCCGTCTCGACCGTCGCCTCGCTCGCGCCCCGCCGCGCGGCGGGCGCGCCCGTCACAGATACTGCGCCAGCTTCATCGCCTCGCCCATGTCGCCGTCGATCGTGATCTTGCCGGTCATGAAGGCCTGCGTCGGGTCGAGTTCGCCGTCGAACATCGCGCGGAAGGTGTCTATGTCGCCGGTGACGACGAGATCGGCCTCGTCCTCGGCGACGCGCACGCCCTGGCCGTCGGCGGTGATCGAGCCCTCGCCGGGGACGTCGAAGCGCACGCTGCCCTCGAAGTTCTGCCCCGCGAGCTTGCCCCGCAGCTTCTCGGCGGCGCTCTCCAGTATGGTCGACATCGTTCCCTCCCGGTCTCGGCGTCGCGGAACCCGCGACGCGCCTTGCACACCTACGCGCGCCGCCTACTGTTGCCAACATGACCAAGGCTCTCGTCGTTCTCGCCCTGACCCTCGCGCTGGCCTGTCCGGCTCTCGCACGGGATGCGCGGCCGGATCATGCGCAGGAGACGCTGCCCGAGGAGGAGACGCCCGCGCTGCCGCGCCCGCCGGAGACGAGCGAAGACGAGGGCGCCCCCGAGGAGGCCGCGCCGGCCGATCTCGCCGAGATGGGCCGCGAGGCGCAGCTCGACGCGCTGTTCGACCGCCTCGGCGCGGCCGAGGGGCGCGAGGCGGAGGTCCTGCAGGCGCAGATCTGGCGCGTCTGGCGCCGCTCGGGCTCGGATTCGATGGACCTGCTGCTCCGCCGCGGCATGGAGGCGATCGAGGACGAGGCGTTCGACGCCGCCTTCGTCCACCTGAACGATCTCGTCCGCCTCGCCCCCGACTTCGCCGAGGGCTGGAACCAGCGCGCGACCGCGCACTTCCTGCGCGGCGACTACGGGCGCGCGATGCAGGACATCGAGGCGACGCTGGCGCTCGAGCCGCGCCATTTCGGCGCGCTCGCCGGCCTCGGCATCATCCTCGACCGCACCGGCTACGATGCGGGCGCGCTCTCGGCCTACCGCCGCGCGCTGGAGGTGAACCCCCATCTCGACGGCGCACAGAAGGGCGTCGACAAGCTCTCCCCCGACGTCGACGGGCGCGATCTGTAGTCGCCCCCTTGCCTTCGACGCATCGGGAAGGATAGCGCTCGCACCCGCAATCGAGCGGAGGCCGCCTCGCGATGACCGGCCCGGCCATGGCCGACGAGCGGCACGTCACCGCCGTGCTCGGCCCCACCAACACCGGCAAGACCCACTACGCGATCGAGCGGATGCTGCTCTATCGCACCGGCGTGATCGGCCTGCCGCTGCGGCTGCTCGCGCGCGAGGTCTACGACAAGGTGGTGGCCAAGCGCGGCCCCTCGGCGGTGGCGCTGATCACCGGCGAGGAGAAGATCGTCCCCGCCCGCGCGCAGTACTTCGTCTGCACGGTCGAGGCGATGCCGTTGGAGAACGGCGCCGATTTCGTCGCGGTCGACGAGATCCAGCTCTGCGCCGATCTCGACCGCGGCCACGTGTTCACCGACCGCCTGTTGAACGCGCGCGGCACGCGCGAGACGCTGTTCATGGGCTCGAACGTGATCCGCGACCGGATCGCGAGCCTGGTGCCGAAGGCGCGGTTCATGAGCCGCGAGCGCTTCTCGACGCTGCTCTATTCGGGCCCGAAGAAGCTGTCGCGGCTGAAGCCGCGCACCGCCGTCGTCGCCTTCTCGGTCGACCAGGTCTACGCCATCGCCGAGCTGATCCGCCGCCAGCGGGGCGGTGCGGCGGTGGTGATGGGCGCGCTCAGCCCGCGCACCCGTAACGCGCAGGTCAAGCTCTACCAGGACGGCGACGTCGACTACCTCGTCGCCACCGACGCGATCGGCATGGGGCTCAACCTCGACGTCGAGCACATCGCCTTCGCGGGGACGAGCAAGTTCGACGGCCGGCGCCACCGCGATCTCCTGCCGAACGAGATCGGCCAGATCGCGGGCCGTGCCGGGCGCTACACCCGCGACGGCACCTTCGGCGTCACCGGCGAGGCGGGCCCCTTCGACGACGACCTCGTCCACGCGATCGAGAACCACCGCTTCAAGCCGCTCTCGAAGCTGCAATGGCGCAACGGCGCGCTGGAGTTCGCCACCGTCCCCGCCTTGATCGAGAGCCTCGACCGCGCCCCCTCGCACCCCGACCTCGCCCGCGCGCGCGAGGCGGACGACCTGGAAGCGCTGCGCCTCATGTGGTCGGACGCCGAGATCGCCAAGCGCTGCGACCACCCCTCGCGGGTGCGGCTGTTGTGGGACGTCTGCCAGATTCCCGACTTCCGCAAGGTCATGACCGGAGATCACGTCGCGCTTCTCGGTCGTCTTTTCCATTTTCTGACGGGCAGCGGAAAGGTAATACCCTCGGATTGGTTGGAGCGGCAGGTGGCGCGGCTGGACCGGGTCGACGGCGACATCGACGCCTTGTCGAAGCGTCTCGCCTACATCCGGACCTGGACCTATGTCGCCAACCGCTCGACCTGGGTCGAGGACCCGGCCGCGTGGCGCGAGCGCACTCGCGCCGTGGAGGACAAGCTGTCGGACGCGCTGCACGAGAGGCTGACGCAGCGCTTCGTCGACAGGCGTACGTCGGTGCTGATGCGCCGGCTGAAGCAGAAGGAGCGGCTCGTGGCCGACGTGAGCGAGAACGGCGAGGTCACCGTCGAGGGCGAGTTCGCAGGCCGGCTCGACGGTTTCCGCTTCACCCCCGACGAGAGCGCGGCGGGGGCCGAGGTCAAGGTGCTGCGCTCGGCCTCGCTGGCCGCGCTGCAGGCGGAACTCGGCCGGCGGGCCGACAAGCTCTACAACAGCCCCGACACCGAGATCGCGCTGACCGAGCAGGGCGGACTTCTCTGGGGCACCGACGCGGTCGGCGCGCTCCAGAAGGGCGACCAGATCCTGGCCCCGAAGATCCGGGTGTTCGTCGACGACATCGCCGACGCGGCCGTGGCCGAGAAGGTGGAGCGCCGGCTCTCGCACTGGCTCGACCGGCGCATCAAGGCGATGTTCGAGCCGATGCTGGCGATGCAGGCCGACGAGAGCGTCACCGGCCTCGCCCGCGGCGTCGCCTTCCAGCTCACCGAGGCGATGGGGGTGATCCAGCGCCGCGACATCAACGAGGACGTGAAGGCCCTGCCCCAGGAGGAGCGCAAGCTCTTGCGCCCGCACGGCGTGCGCTTCGGGCAGTACCACGTCTTCATCCAGGCGCTGCTGAAGCCGAAGCCGACGGCGCTGCGCCTCGTGCTCTGGGGGCTCTGGCAGGGCTTCGAGGAGCTGCCGAGCCCGCCGCCGCCGGGCCAGGTCACCGTGCCGATCGAGGGCCGGTACCCGGCCGGCTACTGGACCATGGCCGGCTACCGCGCCGCCGGGAGCCGCGCGGTGCGCATCGACATGCTGGAGCGCCTCGCCGACATGATCCGCAAGCAGGACGCGCGCGCCGGCTTCGAGGCGACGCCGGACATGCTCTCGATCACCGGCTGCACCCTCGATCAGTTCGCCGACATCATGCAGGGCCTCGGCTTCGAGGCGGCACGCGGCGAACGGGCCAAGCCCGTGCGCCGGCCGGACGCGCCCGCCCCAGCAGACGGGGACGCCGCGGCGGCGATGGACGCCCCGACGGCCGAGGATGCTATGACGGACGACGGCGCGGCGCCAGGGGAGGCGCCCGCCCCGACCGAGGCGAGCGTCGCGGCGGCCGAGGCCACCGACGCGGCGCCGACGGAGACGCCGGCGAACGCGCCCGCCGCGGAGGGCGGCACCGAGGCGACCGCGGGCGACGCCCCGGAAGCGTCGTCCGAGGTCAGTGACACGGGTTCGACGCCGGAGGACGGCTCGCCATCCGCCGATGAAGCGATGCTGACGGCGCCTGCCGAGAGCGGGACGACCGTCCCGCCGATCGAGGACGACGCCCTGCCGGCGCCCGATGAGGTCGCGACGGACCCCGGCGTGGCGGCCGCGCCGTCGTCCGAACCGGCGCCGGCCGAGCCGGCGGGCGACCCTTCGGCCGAAGCGGTCGCGATCCCCGACGCCGAGACGGCGGGCGAGGTGCCGGGCGGCGAGGTCGAGGTCTTCTACACCTTCACCCTCAAGCCGCGCGGCCGACCGCAGCGGGGGCCCCGCCCCGGCGCCGAGGGCCGCGGCGGCGGCCCCCGGCGACGCGGCGAGCGCTCGGGCGGCGAGGCCGAGGGACGCGGTCC
>JBHJHI010000001.1:0-57492 GCA_050330995.1 Paracoccaceae bacterium | reverse complement strand
GACGAAGCCCGTCGAGACGTCCATAGAGCCGTCCATAGGGACGTCTCTTGCCATCGCACACCTCCCGCCATCACAGCCGAAGGTGCCTTGCTCTCAGATCAGCAGACGTACCGGCAGGAGGGCAGCGGCTAAGCGCTTACTTCAGAACCAAGGCCGGGGGCGGTGCGCAGCCCCGGCCACCCCTCGTTTTCAGAGATCAATACGCTCTATTCTCCCTAGAAATCTTTACTCAGCAGACCAATCTTGCGCGCAGGAAATTCCGGTTGTAAACTACCAAAGCCACATTGCGGCTGCTGAATGAGGAAAATATGCCTTGCTATAGAATAATGAACTTTGAACACACTCGTAACTTTACGTCTGGTCTCTCCATACAGTTAGGAACTTTCAATAAATACCGGTACATGGAGAAAACCGGCGCAGTACCTGGCATCGACGACCCGCTCGAAGGAATAATGCGATTTACAATAGATGATTTCTATTCAGAAGAATTGCGTTATGCTTCCAAAGAATTTTTCTCCTTTTTCTTGAGATATGTAAACCCGACATTTGAAGTTGTCGACCCAAAAACCGGCAGGATCAGAGGTGCGCATGTGACCTTGTCCGGCTCACATAGTCTTTCCCTGCCAAATGATCTTATGATCTGCTGCTCAAGATCACTAAATTCTAAAGTTGCCAAGAAGCTTATTGAAGACTCGAAAAATTTCGATAAGCCATATACGCACGCAATACCTATAAATAATGAGAAACAATTTAGCTCCTGCATCAGCGAGGCCCTTGCAAAGAAACTTGGCCCTCCACGAGCCGCCCCCACTTTCGGCCCCGTTGAGTATCGAACAAAATTACTGAAATTGCGCGACAATCCAAGATTCATTTTTACAGCTTTATCTAAAGAACCAGATTTTCGAGATCAAGATGAATATCGTTTTGTATTTCACCATGAGATGCCTAAAGATGAGAAAAATGTACTTATATCTGCGAGTTTTCCTCCTGAAGTTATTGGTGAGCCAATCGAGCTAGCAAAATTTCTATGAATTAGGACACATCCATGCTGAGCGGATAGTGCCAAGCGATCTTTCTAAGATCTTTGGTGTTTTCAATTCGTCTTCTCGATGTTGAATTTTGATAGACACAAGGTTCCGTACTGCTAACGCATAGATCGTACAATCAAGTGCTTCCGCTCGGCGCCCAGGTACACGCTCCCACACTGGCAATGGTGCCCCTCGACGGTAGCGCATGACCCGCCGCTCACTGGCGATCTCTTCAAAGAACCGAGCCTCTAGGCTGTCTGAGAAGCGCACCGTGTGCCTGAGCGATAGATGACTAGATAGTGTGCCCTTCAGCCCGTCAACACCCACGATGAAGAGCCGCGCGCCCCTCGTCGCGCTCGCCTTGATCGCGGGACGCGTGCCGGAGGCACCCTTGATCGCCACGACACGGCGGTTGAACCGCGGCCGGCAGAACGACAGCACGGCGTCCATGGTCTCGCCGTCGCCCGCGTCGATTGCGACCGCGTCGAGCCGGAGAACACCGCCCTTCGGATGCTTCCACTGCCCGCGAAGGAAGTCGTCGAGTTCCGCCCAGGTGTGGTCTTCGTGCGGGCTGCCCCATACGACGTGCTGTGCGAGCACGAAGAGTTCCGAGCGGCCGTGGCCCAGAACGACGATCTCCAGGCGGTCGCGCTGCACATCCACGCCAGCCGTCAGGATCAGCACTTCGGGCGGGATCGCGTCGAGCCCGATCCGCTCGCGTCGGCCGGCAAGCTCGGCTTCGTCGATCTCTTCGGCCGCCTCGCGCCAGCCTTCGGCGAGGATGGTGTTGACGAAGGTCTGTAGCTGATCGGGCTGCCCCTTCGCCGCGACGAACTCGGCCGCCAGCTTCGCCCAGGAGGCGTTCGCGAGCGTCGAGACCAGCGCGTTCAGTCGGAAGCCCGCGTGCCCCTCGACCTCCGGCCGCGTGATCCGCCAGTCGCCCGCCTCGACCATCGCCGCCTTGAAGCGCTCGGCAATCAGTTCTTCGCAGTGCGGGCAACGGAACGCTGCCGTCTCCGGGCGATCGGGCTGCCACTCGATATGGCGCCACTGGACTTCCGTCAGGACCCCGCAGTCGGGGCACGGCACCTCGAACACCCGCTGATCGCTCTGTGCGTAGGAGCGCAGCACGTTCGACGTGTCCGCCAGCGTCGGCGTGCTGCCCAGGATGATCTTGCGGTTCGCGAACGACAGCGTGCGCCGCTCGGCGAGGGTGACCGGCGAGCCCTCTGCGCCGGGTTCCATAGCGTCGGCTTCGTCGATCAGAAGGACGCGGACGTTGTGGCGCCGCAGGTTCCGGGGGCTCTTCGCTGCGACCACCTTCAGCGAGCCGCCGGGAAAGCGCCGCGACAACAGCGTCGAGCGCCCGGACTCGTCAGCGTCGTCCGAGATGAGTCCGCGAAGGCTCGGCGTCGCCTCGAAGATCGGCTCCAGGTCCGAGACCACGTAGTCGCGCGCGTCCGCCTCGGTCGGCAGAAGCGCCAGGATCGGCGAAGGCTCGTTCGCCACGTAGCTCGCGAGCGCGCCGGACAGCAGCGTCGTGAAGCCGACGCGGACCGGCTTGACCAGCGTCACCCGCTCGATCGCCGGGTCGCTGATCGCATCCGCGATGCCGCGCTGGTAGGGCCAGAGGGTAACGCGCCCAGGGAGGGCGGAGACGCCCTCCGGCAGCCGCATGTGGGCTTCCATCCATTCGGACAGCGAGAGGCGCGGCGGGGGCTTCAGGGCTGCCAGCGCGCGGCTCCGGATGCCCTCGATCGTCTCAGCGTGCGCCATGGCTGGCTTCCTCCAGAGCGTCGCGGACCTCGCGGTCGATCGCGGCAACGTCGGTTGTGGTCAGGTGTCCGAGCCGCTGTTGCACCCGGACCGGGATCGCGAGCATTCCCGCGCGCAGGTCGCGCAGAATCGAGGCCCAGGCGGTTTCCACTTCGGCCACGGGGACAAGCTCGCCGCGCGCCTTCGCCGCCTGTAGCTCCGCGCGATCGGCCTGGGCGCGGGTCAGCCGCTCCTTCTCCGCGGCGAGGCTCGCGTTGGCGACGGGACGCCCGCGCGGGTTCTCGCGGACGAATGCGGCGTAGGATTGCACACTCGCCTTCAGTGGAAAGCGCTTACGATCGCCGCGCGGTAGCGCCCCCTCGCGCGCGAGAGCGTGGACGCGGTTCGGCGTGAGCCCGAGCCAGTCAGCCAGCGTCTCCGCCGAGACGAGGGAGTCTTCGCCCAGGGAGGAGGGAGGAGGGGCCACCTCGCCGCATAGCTCGGCGATCAGATCGTCAGGATCGGCCGCCATGGCTGCCTCCGCAATCCACATAGACGGGTTGGTGAATCTGAAATCGGTCTAGAGGGCGGAATGTCGGGGCTCCGCGGCCCCCCGATCCGGGATCGTCCGGAAGGACCCGCCACGAGGTCGCCCGGAGGGGGTGGAGGGGTGGTTCGCGTCGGCTCGCACCACCCAAAGGCGCGCGAGTGCCGGCAGTCCCGTAGACGCTGCCGCAGTCCCGAGGCTTCACGCCTACACGGGACTGCGTTTTCCCTCGCGCTTTCAGACGGTTACGAGGTCCAGTCCCGTGAGTCCCGTCAGTCCCGTACGTGAAATTCCTATACGCTCCCGACTCGCCTTCACGGCTGCCCTTCGTCTGCCTCTGCACCCTTACTTCCAGCCCTATAGGGATTGCGATTCTCACGGGACTCATGGGACTGACGGGACTGCCAGCCATAAAGCACTGAGAACACAAGGAGAATTTCAGTCCCGTGTAACGGCTCATTCGTGGACCTCACGGGACTGATGGGACTGGTCCCCTCCCCACACCTGGGCGGCATCGCCCCCCATCGCCTCGGCGAACAGATCGCGGCAGCGTGACAGGATCGGCAGCCGGTAGCCCTTCGGCCGTGGCCCCTCCTTCCGCCAAGGCCGGACGTCCTCGATCTCTGGACAGAGCGCCTTCAGCCGCTTTCCGAACTCGCGCACGCCCGCCGCCGAGCCCTGATGCCGCTGCTTCGCGAGCCAGTGTTCGTAGTCCGCCCGAAGCGCCGTGCGCTCGATCTCCTGCGATGTCGTCGCCCAGGAGGCATCGTCGCCGAAGCCCGCGCCCATGCCGCCGCCGTCGGGCAGCCGCGCGTCCCAGAGCGCTTCGAACCACCAGCGCTCAACGTTCGTCAGGCTCGCTAGCTTCTGATCGAGAAGCGCCCCGGTCTGCGGCACGTCGCGCGGCTCGAAGCCGGAAAGGTCGACGCCCAGGAGGTAGGCGAGGAAGCCGGCTGGTCCGTCGCCGTCGATCTGGCGATAGAGCGCGTCGAAGTAGCCCCGATCGCCAATCCGCGCGGCGGGCACGTCGAACACCGCGTAGCGCCGTTCGTCCGCCGACGCGGGCACGGCCCATTCCTCGTTGGTCGTCATCAGGAGGCGGACGAACGAGTCGACCGTGATCGGATCGACGCCCTTGCGCTCCAGCGTCGTCGTCCGCGACGTGATGAGGGCTTGCAGGATGCCTTTGCGGTCCCGCGCGCCCGACCAGAACGCTTCCTCGACATGGCCCAGGATCGCGGTCGCGAAGTGCCCGTTGAACTTCTGCGTCAGCCGCTCTGGCTGGTCGATATGGGCGACGTGCCCGCGGCCGATGATCCGCGACAGGACCACGGCGAGCGTGTCCTTGCCCGCGCCCTTGCCGCCCTTCAGCACGAGCGCGACGCCCGGCTTCTCCGCCGGCTTCTGCACGAGATGGGCGAGCCAGCCGACCACGTAGCGGAAGTGCTCGGCGTTGCGGTCGCAGAGAACGTCGCGGATGTGCGCGAGGATCAAGCCACAGTCCGCGGACGGGTCTGGGGAAAGCGCCCAACCACGCCAGAGGTTGAGCCGCCCGGAGTGCTCGCGCCCCGACGGATCGAAGACGATCCCGTTCGGGTAGGTCCGCCGCCGCAGATGCTCCAGCCAGGCATCGCCGAGCGGCCGTTCGCCGAGTCGCTGGTTGCGATAGAGCGCCGAGAGGTCACGCGGCGCCATGAACTCCACGCGGTCGCTGTGGAACGTCGCGACCGCAGTCCGGCTCGGCAGGGCGACGACGGCGTGCTTGCGGTTCATGGCGTCGATCGGGCCGCCGCCGCTTTCCGTCAGCCGCTCGATCTCCGCGTCCACGTCGTCGGGATCGCCGAACAGCGCGACCACCTTAGCGCCCTCACGCTCGGCGCGCAGGCGAGCGTTGGCGATGGCGCGGGCGCGTTGGCGATCGTCCACGCGCGACCACCACTCGCCGGCCGACCCGTCGTCCGCCTCGATCGCGGCGCGGGCAGCCTCTTCGCTCGCACCGTCCCGAAAGCGGTCGCAGAGCCACTTGAAGGCGAGGCCGGAGCCGGACTCGTCGCCCCCTCTGGGCGCTTGGCTCGCGGCCTTCGTGCCCCTCTTGAATGACGGCCCGTGCTCGGAAGTGAGCCATTCCAGAGCGCCCAGAGAGACGGGGCGAAGGGTGGACTCCTCGCCGAGCGGATCGCCCGTCACGGTGAAATACCGGCTGCCCATGAACAGCGCGATTTCCACATGGTCGCCGCGTGAAAACTCCGCGCCGCCGCGATCCGTGACGAGCCCCGCGTCGCGCATCGCCGCGAAGTCCGCGTCGCGCGCGAGGAAGAGGACGTGCGTACCCGTGCCGCTCGGCGAGGTCTCCGCGTAGCTCGCGAAGCGCTCGACCACCTCGGACGCCCAGGGAGCGAGCGCGCCCGTCTCGGGATCGCGGCAGCCATCCAGATCGACGCCGCAGAGCCGCCAGCCGTCGAGGCCGGGCATGGCGCCTAGCTGCACGCCGATCCCGACGCCCTTGCCCGCACCGAGCCCGTCCGCGCGCCTCCGGGCAGCCTCTCGCGTGCCCCAGGTGCTCGGATCGTCCGCCTTCGCCGCGCGCCGCGTCGCGGGATCGAGCGGCATCTTGCGCACCCGGCCGCCGCTGTCCTTCGCCTCGCGCCACGCTACCCAGATCGACGCGTCCGCGAGGTCGCCCAGGGTGAGAGAAGGATTGCCGTCGCCCTTCGAAGTGGCATATCCTTCGACAGCGTCATTTCCTGTGCGCTGGTCTTCAACGCCGTCGAGGGTGCCAGCCTCGGCGGCGTTTCCCGTTCCAGGGGGCGGATCGGCGTCGGTCGACGGGACGGACCCGCCGAAAAACAGGGAAAACAGGTGTCCGCCACTCGCGTCCCACCCTGTCTTTAGTCCTTGATTCTGCGAGCCTTCTTCGGCTCGCCCCCGGGCACCATCCCCTTCCTTCGACGTCGTCGGGCTCTGGCCCGTACAGGCCGCGCCGTGACCCGAACGTCCTCGGGGCGCACGAGAGGCCGGTTCGGAGGGCGACGGCCGCACAAGGCGTCGGTCGGCCCCGGGGGCTCGGACCGGCGTCGAGGGACCGGACGGCGTCCGTCGAGCCGGGCTCGTCTGCGGGGACGCTCCGGGAGCGTGGTCAGGCGAGCGGCGATGACGCGGCCCCTTCGGGATCCGGGCCGGGCGCTTCGATGCGACGGCCCGCCTCCGCCGGCGGGTCGAGCCGCGCGTGCGCTCGCCTCAGGCGCGCGAGCCCCTCGGCCACCGCCGGTGGCGGCGGGCGGCTCCGGCGCGTCGCGGGATCGACATGGACGAGCATGGCCTCCACGCTCGCCAATGGACGTCCGGCGCAGAGAAGGCGGTGGAACAGATGCGTGCGCGATCCCTCGGCGCCGAGCACCCGGGTGGTCACGCGGAGCGTCTCGCCGGCCCTCGCCTCGCCCTGAAGGCGGAGATGGACCTCGGCCGTGGAGAACGGGCGCCCCGCCGTCGAGCGGGCCGCATCCGCCCAGGCGAGGACCATCAGCCGCTCGCTCGCCTGCGCGGCGATCTCCAGGCAATGCGTCTCGTCCATGCGGCCGTCGCCGTCGGTCCAGCTCGCGGGCACCCGGCGGCGCACGGTCTCGACCGCGCCGTCCGCCGCCTCGCCGGGGGGCGAGGCGAGCCGCGCCTCGTGCGCGGCGATCACCGCGCCCGCGGCGTCGCCCTCGCGCTTCAGCGCGCGCAGCATGGCCACGAGGTTGTCGTCGCGCCGCCGCTCCAGATCGCGGATCGAGCGCGCGCCCGATTGCGCGTCCGACTGCCCGGCGATCAGCGCAACCAGCTCGGGCGTGAACGCGGGCACGTCGGTGAGCTTGGTCCAGGGCCAGGCGAGCGCCGGGCCGAACTGGTCGAGGAAATGCGCCATGCCGCCTTCGCCGCCGGCGATGCGGTAGGTCTCGAACAGCCCCATCTGCGCCCACCTGAGCCCGAAGCCCATCCGGATCGCGTCGTCGATCTCGGCGGTGGTGGCGACGCCGTCGGCGACCAGCCAGAGACTCTCGCGCCAGACCGCCTCCAGCAGGCGATCGGCGACATGGGCGTCGATCTCGCGGCGCACCGTCAGCGGGTGCATGCCGAGCGCGCCCAGGATCGCGCCCGCGCGCGCGCAGATATCGGGATCGCCGACCAGCTCGACCAGCGGCAGGAGGTAGACCGGGTTGAAGGGGTGGGCGACGATCGCCCGCGCGCCGGCCGCGGTCAGCGCCGTCGGCGTGAAGCCCGAGGTGGAGGAGGCGACGATCGCCTCGCGCGGCGCCGCCTCGGCGATGGCGGCGAGCACGGCGTGCTTGAGGTCGAGCCGCTCGGGCACGCTCTCCTGCACCCAGTCGGCGCCCGCGACCGCGCTCGCGAGGGTGTCGTGGTACGAGAGCCGGCCCTCGGCCGGCAGCGCGGTGTCGTAGAGCGCCGGCAGGCCGCGGCGCGCGGCGTCGCGCCGGGCGGCGATCCTGCGCTCGGCCTGCGGGTCGGGGTCGTGGACCGCGACGTCCCAGCCGTTCAGGAGGAAGCGCGCCGCCCAGCCGCCGCCGATGACGCCGCCGCCGACGATCGCGGCGCGGCCGGGCGTCATCGCGGCGCCCGCCTGGTCAGCCCGAGCCGTTCGCGCACCGCGTCCGGGCCGATCACCCGCGCGCCTAGGCGCTCGACGATGCCGACCGCGCGATCGACGAGCTGCGCGTTGGTCGCGAGCACGCCCCGGTCGAGGTAGAGGTTGTCTTCGAGGCCGACGCGCACGTGGCCGCCCGCCAGCACGGCGGCGGCGACGTAGGCCATCTGGTCGCGCCCGAGCGAGAAGGCCGACCAGGACCACGTCTCTGGAACCGCGTCGACCATCGCGAGAAACGTGCGCAGATCGTTCGGCGCGCCCCACGGCACGCCCATGCAGAGCTGCACCAGCGCCGGCGAGGCCAGCGCGCCCTCCTCGACCAACTGCTTGGCGAACCAGAGATGGCCGGTGTCGAACGCCTCGATCTCGGGCAGCACGCCGAGGTCGGTCATGGCGCGACCCATCGCCCGCAGCATCGCCGGCGTGTTGGTCATGACGTAATTGCCGGCGGCGAAGTTCATGGTGCCGCAGTCGAGGGTACAGATCTCGGGCAGGCACTCGGCGATGGGCGCGACGCGCTCGGCGGCGCCGATCATGTCCGTCGCCCCCTCGTCGAGCGGTAGCGGCGCCTCGACCGAGCCGAACGAGAGATCGCCGCCCATGCCGGCGGTGAGGTTGAGTACGACGTCCACCTCCGCGTCGCGGATACGCTCGGTCACCTCGCGGTAGAGCGCGACGTCGCGCGAGGGTCGGCCAGTCTCGGGTTCGCGGACGTGGCAGTGCACGATCGCCGCCCCCGCGCGCGCCGCCTCGATCGCGCTCTCGGCGATCGCGGCGGGGCTTCGCGGCACGTGCGGGCTCCTGTCCTGGGTCTCGCCCGCGCCGGTGACGGCGCAGGTGACGAAGACCTCGCGGTTCATCGCGAGCGGCATGGGCTCCCTCCCTCCGGAGCGTCGGTTTCTGCGCGTTTTCGCGACGACCGAGCGTTCCGCTCGGGCTGGAAAACGCTTTAGCGGCCCTTCCAGACCGGATCGCGCTTCTCCGCGAAGGCGCGCGCGCCCTCCTGCTGGTCCTCGGAGCGGTAGAGCCGCTCGACGGTCGCGAACTGGCTCTTGGTCACGCGGTTCATGGCGTCCTGGAAGCGCATGGCCTCGGCCTCGCGCACGATCTCCTTGATCGCGGCGAACACCAGCGGCGGGCCGGCCGCGAGTTGGTCGGCGAGAGCGCGCGCCTCGGCCATCAAATCGGCGGCCGCCACCACGCGGTTGACGAGGCCCCAGCGCACGGCCTCCTCGGCGTCCATCCAGCGACCCGTCAGCAGCATCTCCATGGCGACATGGTAGGGGATGCGCTTCGGCAGCCTGATCGAGGCGGCGTCGGCGACGGTGCCGGAGCGGATCTCGGGCAGCGCGAAGCTCGCGTGGTCGGCGGCCAGGATCAGGTCGGCCGAGAGCATCAGCTCCAGCCCACCGCCGCAGGCGATGCCGTTCACGGCGGCGATCACCGGCTTGTCGAGCCCGCGCAGCTCCTGGAGCCCGCCGAAACCGCCGACGCCGTAGTCGCCGTCGACCGCGTCGCCTGTCGCCGCCGCCTTCAGGTCCCAGCCGGGACAGAAGAACTTGCTCCCCGCCCCCGTCAGGATCGCGACGCGCAGGTCGGGATCGTCGCGGAAGGCCAGGAACGCCTCGCCCATCAGCCGACTAGTGGCGAGGTCGATGGCGTTGGCCTTCGGGCGGTCCAGCGTGACCTCCAGCACACGGTCCCGGCGTTCGGTTCGGACGGGCTCGCTCATGCGCGCTCTCCCAGGCGGATCAGGACGTCGGCCGCGACCGCCTCGCCGGCGGTGCAGAGAAGCGGGTTGATCTCGACCTCGTCGAGGCGGCCGTGCTCGGCGACGACGAAGGCCTGCAGCGCCATGACGGCGTCGACGATCGCCTCGGTCGCGACCGGGGGCGCGCCGCGCCAGCCCGCGAGCACCGGCGCGAGGCGCAGCCGGCCGAGGGCGTCGCGCACCGCCTCGCGCATCGAGGGCACCAGCAACGTGACGCGATCGGCGTGGATCTCGGCGCGGGTGCCCCCCGACGCCAGCGTCAGCGCGTAGCCGTGCGGCGGGTCGAGCACGACGCCGAGGCACAGCTCGGCGATCACGCCCTCGACCATGCGCTCGACCAGAAAGCCGGGCGCCGTCATCGCCGCGGCCGCGCGGGCCACCGCCTCGGGGCTCGCGAGGCCGAGCGCGACCGCGCCGGCTTCGGTCTTGTGCGCCGCGCCCTCGCCCTTGAGCGCGACCGGAAAGCCGATCGCCCGCGCGACTCGGGCGGCGCTCTCGGGACAGCGCGCCCGCCGGCCGTCGGGGACGCCGAGCCCGTGCGCGGCGACGAGCGCCTTGCCCTCCGCCTCGCTCGGCGTGGCGAGCGGCCGGCGCGGCGGGCGCGGCGCCAGCACCGGCTCGACGGCGGGCCGTCCCGCGCCGAGGCGCGCGGCGGCGGCGATGGCGGCGAGCGCGTCGTCGAGGCCCGAGAGCGCCCCGAGCCCGCGCCCGGCGATCTCTCTCGCGCGCGTCTCCGGCATGGTGTCGGCCAGCGTGGAGACCACCGCGAGCGGCTTGCCCTCCCGCGCACGCGCCTCGGCGGCGGCGTCGAGGGCGGCCTCCCATTCGGGCGGCGTGCCGACGTCCTCGCGCGGGAAGTCGAGCACGAGGCAGCCCATCGCGACGTCGCCGTCGAGCATGGCCGCAAAGGTCTCGGCCATGGCCGCGCGGTCGCCCCAGACGTAGGTGTGATAATCGAGCGGGTTGGCGAGCGCGACGCGCGGGCCGAGCACGGCGCGCAAGCGCGCGCGCTGGCGGGGCTCGGGCGCCGGGAAGTCGAGCCCCGCCGCCTCGCCCGCGTCCGCCATCAGCCCCGCCTCGCCGCCCGAGCACGACATCGAGGCGATCCGAATGGAGGGCAGCGGCCCGACGTGGTGCAGGAGCTTCAGCATCTCCAGGAGCACGGAGAGCGAGCCGACGCGGGCGATCCGTAAGCGGTCGAGCAGCGCGTCGGCCCCGGCGTCGCTGCCCATGAGCGAGGCGGTATGGGTGAGGCCGGCCGCCCGACCCCGCGCGGAGCGCCCGGACTTGAGCGCGACCACCGGCTTGCCCGTGCGCCGCGCCGCGTCCGCCAGCGCCTCGAAGCGGGCGGCCTCGCCCAGCCCCTCGACGTGCAGGCCGAGCGCGGTGACGCGCGGCTCCTCCAAGAGCGCCACGCCGATCTCGGCGAGGCCGGTCTGCGCCTGGTTGCCGGCGGTGACCACGCAGGCGAGCGGCAGGCCGCGGCGCTGCATGGTCAGGTTGATCGCGATGTTGGAGGATTGCGTGACGACGGCGACCCCCGTCTCGACGGATCGCGCGCCGTGGCGGTCGGGCCACAGCGCGACGCGGTCGAGCAGGTTGAGGACGCCGTAGCAGTTCGGGCCGAGAAGGCGCATGTCGCCCGCGGCGGCGACGAGCGCCGCCTGCAACCCGTCCGATCCCTCGATCTCGGCCTCGGCCTCGGCGAAGCCCGAGGCGAAGCAGACCGCGCCGCCCGCGCCGCGCGCGGCGAGCGCGCGCACCACCTCGACGCTGGCCGCGCCGTTGACGGCCACGTAGGCCGCGTCCGGCGCCTCGGGCAGCGCGGCGACATCGCGGCAAGCCGCCACGCCCTCGATCTCCGGACGGCTCGGATGCACTGCCCGGAGCGCGCCCTCGTAGCCGATCCGGCGGCACTCGCGGATCACGTTGGCCCCCCAGGCGCCGCCGCCGACGACGGCGATCGAGCGCGGGCGCAACAGGCGCGAGAGCGACTGCACGTCCCTCAGGCCCCGAGCGGGCGGAAGATCTCGCGCCCGATGATGTGGCGCTGGATCTCGGAGGTGCCGTCCCAGATGCGCTCGACGCGGGCATCGCGCCAGAAGCGCTCGATCGGCAGGTCGTCCATCAGTCCCATGCCGCCGTGGATCTGGAGCGTCGCGTCGGTGACCCGCGCCAGCGTCTCGGTGGCGTGGAGCTTGGCCGAGGCGATCTCGCGGTTGGCCGGCAACCCTTGGTCGAGCCGCCAAGCGGCCGCGAGCGTCAGCCAGTCGGCCGCGTCGATCTCGGTGATCATGTCGGCGACCTGGAAGCTCACGCCCTGGAACTTCGCGATCGGCTGGCCGAACTGGCGGCGCTCGGCCGCGTGCGCCACCGCGTGGTCGAAGCAGCGCCGCGCGCGCCCGACGCTCATCGCCGCGACCGTGAGGCGCGTCGCGTAGAGCCACTCGTTCATCACCGCGAAGCCGGCGTCGACCTGGCCCAGCACCTGCTCGCCCGGCAGTCGGCAGTCGTCGAACACCAGGACCGCGTTGGCGTAGCCGCGATGGCTGACCGAGTTGTAGCCCGGCCGCACCTCGAAGCCCGGATGGCCGCGGTCCACGAGAAAACAGGTGATGCGCTTCTTCGGCCCCTTAGGGGTGTGGTCCTCGCCGGTGGCGACGAAGACGATGAAGAAGTCGGCGTGCTCGGCGCCAGAGATGAAGTGCTTGGTGCCGTTCAACACCCAGTCGCCCCCCGAGCGCACCGCGTGGCAGCGCATCGAGCGCACGTCCGAGCCCGCGTCCGGCTCGGTCATCGCGCGCGCGTCCATGCGCTCGCCGCGTACCGCCGGCATGAGATAGCGCTCGCGCTGCGCGCCCTCGCAGGCCATCAGGATGTTCTGCGGGCGGCCGAAGAAGTGGGTGAGCGCCATCGAGCCGCGACCGAGCTCGCGCTCGACTAGGGCAAAGTCCAGGTGCGAGAGGCCCGCGCCGCCGACCGCCTCGGGAAAGTTGCAGGCATAGAAACCGAGTTCGATCGTCTTTCGCTTGATGATCTCCGCCAGCGCGGGTTCGACGCGGCCCGAACGCTCGACCGCGGCCTCGTGCGGATAGATTTCGGTCTCGACGAAGCGGCGCACGGTCGAGACGATCATCGCCTGCTCGTCGCTGAGGCCGAAGTCCATGGCCGGGTCCCTCGTCGTCCGCGGGCGCTGCGCGCGCTCGCCGTCCGGGACCAGCGTGCCCTCGCTTGACCGCGCGCACGATGCAGCCTTGGATCGGATCATGCAGCGTTCGCAGCCAAACCCGGCGACGGTGCCGCGGCCCGACGTCCCGCGCCGGGTCGACGTGCTGCTGTTCGAGCGCTTCTCGAACCACTGCCTCGCGGGCGCGGTCGAGCCGTTGCGCGCGGCCAACACGCTCGCAGGCCGCGATCTCTACGCTTGGCGCTTCCTGACGCCGGACGGCCGCCCCGTCGCCTCGTCGAGCGCGCTGCCGGTGACGCCGGCGGCGCCTCTCGGCGCGGCGGCGGGCGGGGGCGACTACCTGTTCGTCGCGCCGAGCTACGACCACCGCGCGCACGACAGCCCCGCGACGCGCCGCGCGCTGCGCGCTGCGGCGACGCGCTACGGCGCGCTCGTCGGGCTCGACACCGGCGCCTGGCTGCTCGCGGGCGCGGGACTGCTCGACGGGCGGCGGGCAACGATCCACTGGGACGAGGCGGCGGCCTTCGCCGAGACCTTCCCGGCCGTCGAGGCGGTGGACGCACCGTGCGTGTTCGACGGCGCGCGCATCACCTGCGCCGGCGCGAGCGCGGCCTTCGATCTGGTGCTGCGCCTGATCCAGGCCCACCACGGCGCGGGCCTGCGCCTGGAGGTGGCGGCGCTGTTCCTGCACGGCACCCGTCCGCCACCGGCTCCGCTCGCGCAGAGCGGCGAGGCGCGCGTCGACCACGCCGTCGCGCTGATGCGGCGCAACCTGGAGCGCCCGCTCCCGATCGCCGAGGTAGCCGCGGGCGTCGGCCTCGGCCAGCGCGCGCTGGAGGCCGCCTTCGCCGCCCGCCTCGCCGTGACGCCCGAGGCCGCCTACCGCCGGCTGCGCCTCGCCGAGGTGCGCCGCCTGCTCGAGACCACCCGCCTCGGCGTCGCCGAGATCGCGCTTCGCTGCGGCTGGGCGAGCCCGGCCGCGCTCGCGCGCGCCTTTCGCCGCGCGCACGGGACGAGCCCGCGCGACTGGCGCGCGGGGCGCTGAGGGCCGCCCGTGCCGGCTGTCGCGCGGATGGCCCGAACCGACGCACCCGCCCCTTGCCGAGCGCGCGCGCTTGGTCGAGGCTCGCGCCGGTGCGCGCGGTGGCCGCGAGCCGTGCGACGGCCATGCACCGCATGGCAGCCACGGGTCCGCGGTGCCCGCAGGGAGGGACGAGGATGCTCGACGAGAACCGACCGGGCGCCCGCGCCGGGGCCGAGGCCCGCGCCGACCTCGCCGCCGCCTTCCGATGGACCGCGCGGCTCGGCATGAACGAGGCGGTGGCCAACCACTTCAGCCTCGCGGTGAGCGCGGACGGCACGCGCTTCCTGATGAACCCGGACCAGATCCACTTCGCGCGCGTGCGCGCCTCGGACCTGATCGAGATCGACGCGAACGATCCCGACACGCTCTCGCGCCCCGGCGCGCCCGATCCGACCGCCTGGGGCCTGCACGGCGCGATCCACCGCCGCTGCGGCCACGCGCGCTGCGTGATGCACGCCCACCCGACGTTCTCGACCGTGCTCGCGAGCCTCGCCGACAGCCGCCTGCCGGCGATCGACCAGAACACCGCGATCTTCCACGACCGCGTCGTGATCGACGAGGGCTACGGCGGGCTCGCCTTCGAGGACGAGGGCGAGCGCTGCGCGGCCCTCCTGACCGATCCGCGCCGCAAGGTCATGGTGATGGGCAACCACGGCGTTCTGGTGATCGGCGACACCGTGGCCGAGACCTTCAACCGCCTCTACTATTTCGAGCGCGCCGCCGAGACCTACGTACGCGCGCTCCAGACCGGACGGGCGCTGCGCGTCCTCGACGACGCCGTCGCCGAGAAGGTCGCGGCCGCGATCGAGGACTATCCCGGTCAGGCCGACCGCCACCTCGCCGAGATCCGCGCGATCCTCGACGCCGAAGGCGACCCTTACGCGAACTGAGGAGGCGCGCCGTGACCGACGCCAACAGTGCGGGGACGTCAGAGCCTGTCCCTGCCATCGACCATGCGAGGACGGCCGAGACCGTCCTCGACACCACCCTGCCCGACGTCTCCCTCGGAGAACGCGGGCTCCGGCTCCGCCTCTCCGGGGGCGAGGCGTATTTCAACTACTACTGGCTGCGCGACGCCTGTCCGACGGCGATGGACCCCGAGACGCGCGAGCGCACCTTCGATCTCGTGGCGCTGCAAGCGCCGCCGCGCCCGGGCGAGGCCCGTATCGAGGGCGGGACGCTCGCGATCGACTGGGCGAACGAGGCGCACGTCTCGCGGATACCGCTCGCGACGCTGGAGCGCTTCGCCGCCGGCAGGGCCGCGCCCGATCCGGCGGCGATCGCGCGGAAGCCCTGGGGCGCGGACGCGGCCTTCCTGCGCGTGGCGCAGACGTCGGTCGAGCGCGACGACAATGCCCTCGCCCGGCTCGCCTGCGCGCTGATCGAGGACGGCATCGCGATCGTCACCGGCATGGAGGACAGCGACGAGAGCCTGACGCGCCTCGTCCACCGCCTCGGCCCGGTCGTCCCCTCGGCCGAAGGCGGCTACTTCGACGTCCGCCTCTCGATCGCGCCGACCAACCTCGCCTTCACCGCCAAGGCGCTGGAGCCGCACACCGACCTGCCGAGCGAGGAGCACGCGCCCGGCGTGCAGTTCCTGCACTGCCGGCGGAACTCCGTCGAGGGCGGGCGGAGCCTGTTCATCGACGGCGTCGCCGTGGCCGAAGCGCTGCGCGGGGAAGACCCAGCGGCCTTCGCGCTGCTGGCGACGCACGACGTCCCGTTCTCGTATCGCCATGACGGCCACGACTTCCGCGCCCACCAGCGGGTAATCGAGCTGGACCATCGCGGCGCGGTCGAGGGGGTGACCGTCTCGCAGCATCTTCAGGACCCGATGGACCTGCCACAGGCGCTGCTCGACGACTTCTACCCCGCGCTCGCGCGCTTCCTTTCGATGCTGCGCGAGGACCGCTTCACCTGCCGCTTCCGCCTGAACGCGGGCGAGTGCGTGGTGTTCGACAATCACCGCGTCGTGCACGGGCGCGAGGCCTTCGTCGCCGAGAGCGGCGAGCGACACCTCCGCGGCTGCTACACCGACCGCGGCGCCGTGCGCTCCACCTACCGCGTGCTGTCGGACGCCGCCGGAGGCCGCTCCGCCTGATCCGGACGCGGCCGCGCGCCGCCTCCACGCCTGCCGCGGTCGTCGCGGCGGGACCGGGCGGGCGCGGACGGGGACGCGACCCCCGCGTCGCGCGTGCCCCGGAGAGGCGCAGGCATGAAGGTCGGGTTCATCGGACTGGGCAGCGTCGGCGCCAAGCTCGCCGGCAGCCTCTTGCGCGGCGGCGTCGATCTCGCCGTGCACGACCTCGACGCCGAACGCGTCGCCGATTTCGCCGCCCACGGCGCGGTCGACGGGGGCGACCCGGCCGCCATGATGCGCGCCTCCGAGGTGGTGATCACCTGCCTGCCGAGCCCGGCGGCCTGCGAGACAGTGGTCCAGGCGATGCTGCCCGAGGTGACGCCCGGCAAGACCTGGATGGAGATGTCGACCACCGACGCCGAGGCGGTCGCGCGCCTCGGCGCGGCGGTGGCCGAGCGCGGGGGGCTCGCTGTCGAGTGCCCGGTCTCGGGCGGCTGCCACCGCGCGGCCACCGGCAACATCTCGATCTTCGCGGGCGGCAAGCGCGCGGCGATCGAGCACGTCATGCCGCTGCTCGAACGCCTCGGGCGACGCATCCTGCACACCGGCCCGCTCGGCACCGCCTCGAAGCTCAAGGTGATGACGAACTACCTCGCCACCGCCAACCTGCTCTCGGTCTGCGAGGCGCTCGCGACCATGCGCGCAGCCGGGCTCGACCTCGCCACCACCTACGAGGCGATCCGCATCAGCTCGGGCACCTCCTTCGTGCACGAGACCGAGAGCCAGGTGATCCTCTCCGGCTCGCGCGACGTGAACTTCACAATGGACCTCGTGCAGAAGGATCTCGGCCTGTTCCAGGGTCTCGCCGAGGCGCACGGCGTGCCGCTCGAACTGTCGCCGCTGGTCATCGAGATCATGGCCGACGGCCAGCGCCGCTACGGCGCGCGCGCGCAGTCCGACCGCATCGTCGAGCGCCTGGAGGAGGCGACCGGCCTCGACGTCCGCGCCGAGGGGTTCCCGGCCGAGCTGGTCGACGACGAGCCGGAAGAGCGGGGCTACGAGATCGTCCCGCCGCGCGGCTCTGCGCGAGGGCCTATGGTCGGGTAGCCCCGTCCGACGCGGCGGTCCGCGAGCGGGCCCCGAACATCCGCTCCACGGCGATCGGGGGCGAATGGCGAGACGATCGCGAACGAGGATCTGTCGTCATCGGGCCTTCGGGGCGGATCACGTCCGCCCCGGGCGCCGGGACAGGCGAGGTCGCCGCCTTCGCCGCAACGTTTCCCGGCCTGAGCGCGACGCTCGGGTGTCGTGAAAACGCACGCTTTCAGCAGTCTGGAGCGCATGACCCGATCCAGCCGGGTCGGACAGCACCTTGGCGAAGGCTGCGAACGGGACACGGCCACCATCGGTCTCGGCCCGTCGGCGCCGGACGCCTGCGCCGCCGGGGGACACACTCGACCATCAGCGCACGCTTCCGGCGCGGCGCTCGGTGTCCGGATCATCGCCCTCCCCGGTCGAGGCGAAGCCGCACTGCGGCGCGATGCCGGGCTGGTCGATGTCGACGCGAACCGTCGTCTCCTCGGAACGGCGCAGGATGTCGTCGATGCCCCCGGGCGTGCCGATCCTGCCGACACGCCCCCCGGCATCACGCGCTGACGGACCGTGGAGAGCCGGACGAGCGGCTCAGGCCCGCCGGCGCGCTCGCTGACGCGTTCCGTGAAGAGGACGTCGATGCCGGTGCGGTCGAGGATCGCGTCGGCGATGGCCGCGCAGGCACCTAGGCCGGACACCCCGACACCTAACACCGACCTACGCGAGTCCGATCTGAGCGCGACGGTCCCGGCCTCGCGTACCCTATGACCGGGAACGAGAGAAGGACCGTGCCTCGAATGGCAAAGCAGGACAGATCGGCGGCGGCGCAGGAGCTAGCCGACCAGCTCCCGATCTCTGCGCCGGGTTCCTTGTCACCTCACTCGACTGATCGGGCAAAGGTCGAGTGGAGAGTCGCACGCCTTGTCGGGAGCCCGAACCCTGAGGTCCGTTCCATCGCGCGCAGTCGTTCAGCCGGAGGGACGCAGTCCAACTATCACCGAGGCACCGTCCAGTTCCCGTTCGCCCCCCACCCCCATCGCCTCGACACGACCCGCGGACCGACCCGGCCTCAATCCGTCCTGTAGTTCGGGCTCTCCCGCACGATCTGCACGTCGTGGACGTGGCTCTCCTTCAACCCCGCGCCGCTGATGCGCACGAACCGGCACGAGGCGCGCATCGTCTCGATGGTCGGGTGACCGGTGTAGCCCATCGCCGCGCGCAGGCCGCCGGCCATCTGGTGGAGCACGGCGCCGGCCGGGCCCTTGTAGGGTACCTGCCCCTCGATCCCCTCGGGCACCAGCTTCTGGGTGTCGGCGATGTCCTTCTGGAAGTAACGATCGGCCGAGCCGCGCGCCATGGCTCCGACCGAGCCCATGCCGCGATAGGCCTTGTAGCTGCGTCCCTGGAATAGGAACACCTCGCCCGGCGCCTCGTCGGTGCCTGCGAGCATCGAGCCGACCATCGCGCAGTGCGCGCCCGCGGCGATCGCCTTGGCGAGATCGCCCGAGTACTTGATGCCCCCGTCGGCGATCACCGGCGTGTTGCTCGCGCGCGCCGCGCCCGCGCAGTCCATCAGCGCGGTGAGCTGGGGCACGCCGACGCCCGCGACCACGCGCGTCGTGCAGATCGAGCCCGGCCCGATGCCGACCTTGACCCCGTCCGCGCCCGCGTCGATCAGCGCCTCGGTCGCCTCGGCGGTAGCGACGTTGCCGGCGAGCACCTGCACCGAGTTCGAGCGTCGCTTCACCCGATCCACCGCCTCCAGCACCTGACGCGAGTGACCGTGCGCGGTGTCGATCACCACCAGATCGACGCCCGCGTCGATCAGCGCCTCGGAGCGCTCGAAGCCCGCGTCGCCGACCGTGGTCGCCGCCGCCACGCGCAGCCGCCCGAGCTGGTCCTTGCAGGCGAAGGGGTTCAGCACCGCCTTCTGGATGTCCTTGACCGTCAGGAGCCCGGTGCAGCGCCCGCTCTCGTCGACCACGATGAGCTTCTCGATGCGCCGCGTCTGGAGCACGCGCTTGGCCTCCTCCAGATCGACCGGCTCGCGCACCACGGCGAGGTTCTCCGCCGTCATGAGCCGCGAGACCGGCGTCGCGGAGTCCTCGGCGAAGCGCATGTCGCGGTTGGTGAGGATGCCGACGAGGCGGCCGTTCGTCTCGACTACGGGGAAGCCGGTGATGTTGTAGCGCGCCTGGAGCGCCTGCGCGTCGCCGAGCGTCTGGTCGGGGCGCAACGTCACCGGCTCGTATACCACCCCGGACTCGAAACGCTTGACCCGCCTGACCTCGGCCGCCTGTTCCTCGACCGAGAGGTTGCGGTGGATCACGCCGAGCCCGCCGGCCTGCGCCATGGCGATCGCCATGGCGCCCTCGGTCACGGTGTCCATCGCCGAGGACAGGAGCGGGATGTTCAGCTCGATCTCGCGGGTGACGCGCGTGCGCAGGTCGGCGCTCGCCGGCACCACCTCGGAGGCGCCCGGCACCAGGAGCACGTCGTCGAAGGTGAGCGCCTCGCGGATCTCCATGGGGGTCCCTTCCTCGCGGCCGTCGGTGGCGCTCTATCTCACGCCGGGGCGAACGAAGAAAGGCGGACTCAATCCGCCCCGTCCTGTCCGCCGCGAAAGCCGGTCGCCACCACGTAGATCTCGGCGCTGTCCTTGCGGCTCGCCGGCGGCTTCATATGGCCGACGCGGGCGAAGTCGCGCTTGAGCGCGGACAGCATCCCCGCCTCCGCGCCGCCGTGCAGCACCTTGGCGGCGAAGGCTCCGCCCGGGCGCAGGACACGGACGGCGAAATCGGCCGCGGCTTCGGCAAGCGCCACGATGCGCAGGTGGTCGGTCGCGCGGTGGCCCGTGGCGGCCGCGGCCATATCCGAGAGCACCACGTCCGCCGCGCCGTCCAGAAGCCCGGCGACGTGGTCGTCGGCGCCCTCGTCCAGAAAATCCATCCGCTCGAAGGTCGCGCCCGCCATCGGCTCGACCTCCTGGAGATCGATGCCGACCACCCGCCCGCGCGAGCGGCCCGGTCGTGCGCCGTCGGCGTTCGTCCGCTGCACGGCGACCTGCGCCCAGGCGCCCGGCGCGCAGCCGAGATCGACCACTACCGCGCCGGGCGTCAGGAAGCGGAAGCGGTCGTCGATCTCGATCAGCTTGTAGGCCGCGCGGCCGCGGTAGCCCTCGGCCTTGGCGCGCGCGACGTAGGGGTCGTTGATCTGGCGCTGGATCCAAAGCGTCGAGGACAGCTTGCGACCCTTGGCCGTCTTCACCCGCTCGTGCAGCCGCCGCTGGCCACGCCCCGACGCGCCGGGGCGCGGGCCCTTGTCCTTGGCCGTCACGCCCGCCTCAGCAGTCGGGGACGATGTCGTCGGTGCTGAGCACGCGATGGTCCATCGAATGGCTCGGCCGCGCGCAGCCGGCCTCGCCGACCTTCTTGGCCGGCACGCCCGCCACCGTGGTGTTGGGCGGCACCTCGCGCAGCACCACGCTGCCGGCGGCCACGCGCGAGCAGTCGCCGACGCGGATGTTGCCGAGGATGGAGGCCCCCGCCCCGATCAGCACGCCCGAGCCGATCTTGGGATGGCGGTCGCCCCCCTCCTTGCCGGTGCCGCCGAGCGTGACGCCGTGCAGCATCGAGACGTCGTCGCCCACCACCGCCGTCTCGCCGATCACGATCGAATGGCCGTGGTCGATCATGATCCCGCGCCCGATCCGCGCGGCGGGATGGATGTCGATCGAGAACATCTCAGAGACGCGCATCTGGACGTAGAGCGCCATGTCGCGCCGGCCGGACATCCAGAGCCGGTGCGCCACGCGGTAGCACTGCACCGCGAGCCAGCCCTTGAAGTACAACAGCGGCTGGACCATGCGCTCGCAGGCCGGGTCGCGCTCGTGCACCGCCGAGAGGTCGGCGCGCGCCGCCGCGCCGATCGAGGGGTCCGTCGCCATGGCCTCCTCGGCCAGCTCGCGCACGAGCATCGGCGACATCTCGTCGGTCGCGAGCTTGGAGGCGATGCGATAGGCGAGCGCGGCCTCGAAGCCGTCGTGGTGCAGCACGGCCGAATGCGCCATGCTGCCCATCAGGGGCTCGTTCGCCGCGAGCGCCTCGGCCTCGCGCCTGATGCGCTCCCAGATCGGATCGACGCTGCGCAGCCCGGCGCTGTCCCACACGTCCACCATGGCGCCCGCTCCCTGGTTGCCGGTCGTCGTTGTCGCTCGTCAGGGCATAGATGGAACGCGCGGGGGTCGGATTTCAATGAGGTGGACGGCGAGCAGCACCCGACCGCTCGTGAAGGCGCCCTCCTCGGGCGTGAGCCGCAGCGCCGTCGGCTGCCAGTAGACCAGCGGCGCCGACGTGAGCCCGCGGGCGTAGGCGCCGGCCGCGGTGCCGAGCCCGGCGCCGTAGCGCTCCTCGGCGCCCTCGATGCCGAGCCGCCAGCCGGAGACGCCCCCGATCGCCTCGACCACGCGGCCCGTGACGCCGATCGCCAGCGCGCCCTCCGGGATCAGCGTCGCCGTGTCCGAGACGGCGCCCGCCTCGACCGCGTGCTCGATCTCGACCACGCGCATGGCGGTCGCCGCCCCGGACGCAGAGCCGGCGATCCGGCCTTCGACCCAGTCGACGCCGTCGAAGACGACGCGCCCCCCGCTCGCGACATCGTGAACGCCGGCCCCGGCCCAGGGGGCGACGAAGTCCCAGCCCCCGCCCACGCGATAGGCGAGCGCGCCCGCCCGGCCCGACCAGTCGCCCGAAGGCGCCGTCCCCACCACGTGCGCCTCGCCCTCGACCGCCGCGACGGGCGGCGTATCCGCGCCGACGCCCGCGACCCGCCCGGCCGCCACCGCGTCGAGCCGCGTCAGCGCCTCGTTCACGGTGACGTGCTTCTGCGCCTGGCCCGCGGCCAGAAGCGGCAGCCCGAGCGCTGCGGTCTCATCCCTCGACATCGATCACTCCCCTCGTCCCCGGCCCCGCGACGGCCGAGATCTGCGCGATCTCCGCCGTGAAGCCGCCCGTCGTCCCGTCCATCGCGCGCTCGGCCGCGCCGTAGCGCCAGAGCGGCCGATCCACCTCGACCGCGCGCGCTATCCTGCCGTCCTTCAGCACCCGCACCTCGTAGGCCTCGGCCTCCTCGCCGAGCGGCACGTCGCGCCCGACCCAGAGATCGCCGCCGACGCGCGTGCGTCTGACCCAGCGCAGCACCGCGTCGCCGCCTTCGATCCGGGCGCGCAGACGCGCCGGCGCGAAAGGCCTGAGCCCCGCACCGGCCACCACGGTCTCGACCTCGACCGCCTCCGGGTGGTCGACCCTGTGCCCGATCGGCACGACGCGCAGCCGCCGCGACCGGCCGAGGTCCTCGATCCCGAACGGCAGCGTCGTCACGCCCCGGTCGAGCGCGACCACGCGCCCCCCCGCGGGCGTCGTGCGCGCCGCCAGCCACTCGGTCCCGCGTCGTCCTCTGAGCAGCCCCGACAGCCGGTAGCGGTTCACGCCGATCAGCACCGCCTCGCGGAAGGCCAGCACCTCCCAGACCCCGTCGTGCTCGACCGCGAGGCGGTTGGCACCGGCGAGCACCGCGGCCTCGGTGGCGCTCGCGAGCGTCGCGTCCGAGAGCGCCACCTCGACCGAGGCCCGCTGCCAGACCTCGCCGCGGCCCGCCGGCAGCGCCGAGGCGAGCCGTCCGATCGTCGCCGGCACCCGGCTCGCCGCGAGCCAGACCGCGCCCTCGTCGGCGATCTCCCAGACGTCGACGCCGCCCGGCCAGGGGTCGGCCGCCACCGCGAGACGCGGGCGGTGGTCGTCCGCGCCCCCGTCGGCGAGCGGCAGGTCCATCGCCACCACGTCCAGCGGCCCCGGCAAGGGCGCGATCGGCGCAGGCTCGAAGCGCTCGGGCGCCGGCACCGGGCGGTGCACCAGCGGGTCCACCGCCGTCAGCGTCAGGCTCGACGCCGTGCCGCGCTCGGCGCGGTCGACCCGCCAGAGCCCGGCCTCGCCGTCGAGCGCGATCACGTCGCCCGGCTCGATCGCGAGGCGTGAGGGCGGCAGCGCCAGCGTCGCGGTCGTCTCGTGCGCCTGCCGCTCGGCCGCCCAGCGCTCGACCGTTCCCTGCGCCATCGAGGCGGGCATGGCGAGGGTCACCGCCGTCTCCTCGACCCCGTGGCCGTGCGCCGACGCCGAGACCGCCTCGGCCGCGGCCGGGCGGAAATCGCCCTCGGCGTCGACGTAGGCGAGGCGCAGCGCCGCCGGCCGCTCGCCGGCCGAGGCCCGCACGATCTCGACCGCCTCGCCGGGCGCCTCGCCCTCGACGAGGGCGCCGGGATCGAGCACGGCGTCAGCGAGCCCGCGGCGCATGCGGAACACGACGCGCCCGTCCGCTTCGACCCCGTCGAAGCCGTAGACCGTCATCAGCGCCTGCAACGCCTCGCGCGCGGTCATGGCGCGATCCAGCACGTAGCCGTGCACCGCGCCGTGCAGCGCCGAGACGTCGTAGTCGGTGAAGCCCGCTCGCGTGCAGATCGCGGCCACCACCTCGGCCAAGCCGTTCGCGGCGATCCGTCCGGTGATCCAGTGCCCGAGCCGGTGGTTGACCCCGTCGGACCAGGTGCCGAGCCGGTTCGGGAAGTCTGGCCAGGGCCGCGCGTCCCAGGTCCAGACGAACACGCCCTCGGGCGGCATCATCGGCCCGCCGTAGACCTTTGACACCGGGTTGTGCTCGGCCTCGCGCCAGTAGCCGATCTTGGCCTGGAGGAAGCGGCGCTGCATCTCGTCGTCGCGCGCCCCGGCCGAGCCGAACGGCAGCCCGTTCTCGGAGCTTTTCGGATCGACGAACAGGTTGGGGCGGTTGGCGCCGAGATCGACCGCCGGGCAGCCAGTCTCGGTCAGCCAGACCGGCTTCATGCCCGGCACCCAAGGCGTCGGCTGGCTCGCGCGCACGCCGCCCACCCGGTCGTGGTGCGGGTTCGACCACCAGCCGGCGATGTCCTTCGGCCGCCAGACCCAGGGCTCGCCGTAGGCGTCCCCGATCGGCGTGCGCACCTGCGCGGCGCGGTCGTCCTCGCTCGCGTAGTACCAGTCGAAGTTCTCGCCGCCCGCGATGTTCGAGCGCAGATAGGCCAGCGAATAGACCGACGCCGCGCCGGCGCGCTGATCCGCATGCCCCGGCTCGTGGCGCCAGTCCGCCGCCGACATGTAATCGTCGATCCCGACGAAATCGATGTTCCCGTCGGCCCAGAGCGGATCGAGGTGAAAGATCCGGTCGCCGCTGCCGTCGCCCGGTGCGTGCCCGAAGTACTCGCTCCAGTCGGCCGCGTAGGAGATCTTCGTCTCCGGCAGCAACGCCCGTACCTCGGCGGCGAGATCACGGAACGCGGCCACGGCCGGATAGTCGGTCCGCCCGGAGCGGATCTGCGTCAGGCCGCGGAACTCGGTGCCGACGCAGATCGCGTCGACCCCGCCCGCGCTCCGCGCGAGCGCCGCGAGGTGCAGCACGAAGCGCCGCCAGCCGAGATCGCCCGGATCGCCGTGGAACACCGGCTCGTCGCCGCCCGTATCGAACTCGCTCGCGCGGGCCGTGCCGAAGAAGGCCGCGACCTCGTCCGCCGCAGCAGATGTCAGATCGGCCGAGCCTTCCCGCCCCGGCGCCGTGTCGAGCGTGATCCGCCCGCGCCAGGGATGGGCCGGCTGCTCCGCGCGTCCGTAAGGATCGGGCAGGCCGTTGCCGACGGGGATGTCCATCAGCAGGAACGGGTAGACCAGCACCCGGTAGCCGCGTGCGCCGAGCGCCCGGATCGCCTCGATCACCGAGGCGTCGGACGGGCTGCCGCCGTAGACCGGCCGCCCCGCCGCATCGCGGCCGACGAGGCGGGCGGTGTCGGTCGTGAGCCCGGCCGCGCGCCAGTCGGCCGGCAGGCTCCGCCGCCCCCGTTCCTCGATCCTCGGCTCGACCCGGCAGCGCCCGCAGCGCAGGTCGTCGCCGAACCACGAGACGATCAGCGAGACTGCCTCGACGTTCGGCAGCTCCTCGCCGAGCCGGTCGAGCGCCACTTCGATGTCGGGGCGCCGCTCGGGGTTGTTGACGTTCGCCGCTACGGTCGCGCCGCCCTCGAACAGATGCCGCCGCGGCACGGTCGAGAGCGCGAACTCCCCGGTCCCCGGCGACAGCGCCACGGCCCGGATCGCCTCCGAGAGCCTCGGACCGGCCTCGACCGGATCGAGCGCCACGCCCGGCTGGCGGGCGCTGCGCACCACCTCGACGTTGATCTGCGGGATGCGGTTGCCGAAGGGGCCGAGCGGCAGATCCTCGAACACGAGATAGGCGGTACCGCGATAGCACGGCGCGTTGCCCGCGCCTTCGACCGCCTCGATCTTCGGGTCGGACGCCTGCGCCTCGTCGCCGCGGTGCAGCCGGACGGTCAGGCCCGCGGTGTCGAGCAGCGCGCCGTCGGCCCAGACCCGCCCGATCCGCTCGACCGGCCCCTCGCAGAGCGCGACCGCGAGGCTGATCGAATAGGCGTACTCACGCACCCGTGCGCCACCCGTAGCCTTGCCGCCCTGCCGGCTCTCGCGCACGCTCTCCAGAAAGCGCGTCGACCAGATCACGGTGCCGGCGACGCGCATCCGACCGTAGACGATCGGCAGGGCCGCGCCCTCGGTCGCGGTCTGGAGGCGTAGCGCGCTCGCGCGGCCGACCTCGCCCGCCCGCGCGCCCTGCCCCATGAACGCCTGATCGAGCACGCCGCCCGCGACCGCCCCGGCCGCGCGCCCGAGCGTCGCCGCGCCGAGGCCGAACAGCGGCCCGCCGAGCGCGCCGCCCGCCGCCGAGCCGGCGGCCGAGAGAACGAGCGTCGCCATCAGTCCCCCTCCGGAAAGCGAAAGACGCCTGCAAGACGGCGCGCCCAGGCCGGCGTCAGCGCCGTCTCGCAGACGTCGTGACCCGAGTAGGCGTGGACGATCCGGCCGCGCCGCGCGTCGCCCTCGCTCAGGATCGCGAGGTGCTTGGCCACGCCCCGCTCGCGCATGCGGAACAGAGCCACGTCGCCCGGCCGCGCCTCGCCGGGCGACACCGGCCGCAGCCAGCGCGCGCAAGCCGCCATCAGCCGCTCGCGCCCGCCCGCCTCGGCCCAGTCGGGCGAATAGGCCGGCACTCCCTCGGGCTCGGCCCCCATCACCTCGCGCCAGACGCCGCGCACGAGGCCGAGGCAGTCCGCCCCCGCGCCCCGGCAGCTCGCCTGATGGCGATAGGGCGTGCCGATCCAGCCTTTCGCGGCGGCGACCACCGCGAGACCGCGCTCAACGGAACAGGGAGCCGCCGTCATGGCGCCCTCCGTCGGTCGGGTAGCCGGCGGCGAAGTCGTCGCCCGGCAGGTGCGGGAAGCCGCGGAAGTTGGCGAGGTTGGCGAAGCGCCCGCGACAGGTCTCGGCGCGCTTGTCGCAGCCGGCGGTGACGCGGAAGGCGTCGCCCGCCACCACCGGCCGTGGCGCCGCCAGCGTCGTCTCCACGATCGCCGCGGCGTCGTAGCGCTCGTGGCGGCGCACGACCTGCTCGACGCCCGTATTGGCGCCTACGGTCCAGACCAGCCGACCGAGCGCGAACAGCCCCGAGGCGTGCGAGAGCCCATCCACTGTCAGCCGCGCGGCGCCCGCGACCGCGACCACCGTCCCCGCGCCCCGCCATCGCGGGTCGTCCAGATCGACACCGCACGCCCCGTCGCCGAGCCGGCGGTCGCAGGTCTTCAGGAGCGCCCGCCCGAACGGACGGTTCAGCGCCTCGGCGAGGCCCACCACCTCCGCCTCGAAGCTCGCCCCGCGCCGGCGCACCTCGCCGATCCGGCCGACGCCGGTCGGCGCGCGCACCGCGACGTCGGTCCAGTCGACCAGATACTGGCGAACCACCGCCCCGTCGTAGCGGCCGAGCGCCACGTCCTCCTCGCGGATCGCGCCGCTCGTGAGCGCCCCGGACACCGTCTGCGTGTCGAGCCCTAGCCCGGTCGCGACCTCGGACGCGCCGGCCGTCAGCCCCGAGCCCGCGCGATGCACGACGCCCTCGAAGGCGAGGTCGCGGTCGTGGTCGGTGAAGCCCAGCACCACGCCGTCGCGCCGCTCGATCCGCCAGCAGCGGCAGAGCGTCGTGACTCCGCTCGCGAGCCGCGCTTCCAGCGCCTCCCCGAGCCGGCGCATCAGACCCGGACCTCGATGAGCGGGATCGAGGGCGCCTCGCCCGCCTCGAAGGCGGCGAGGTTGACGTCGAGCGCGTCCGCGTCGAAGCGCACGGGCACGTCGAACTCGAAGCCCGCCGTCACTGCCGCGCCCTCGGGCGGGGCCGCGTCGAGCATCACCGTGCCGGTCTCGTGATCGACTGCGGCGCTCGCGACCATGCCGTCCACGGCCACCGCGACCGTCCCCGCGACCGGCTTCACGATCGGCCGCCAGGTCGTGCCGGCCGTGTCGCCGTAGGCCTTGCGCAGCCCGAACACCCGTGTCTCGCCATCGCCGTGACCGAGGAGCTGGTCGCTGGGCGACGGCGCACGCGAGGGTGCGCAGGACTTGTGGTCGAGCCAGTCCTTCCAGCGAAACGCGTGCAGCATGCCGCGGCGCGCCTCGAAGAAGGCGACGACCGCGTGCAGATCGTCGAGCGAGCGCACGCCGAGCCCCGCGTCGTAGCGCCGCCGCCCCGTCGCCCAGACGGCGTTGCGCTCCTCGAAACCGTTGGCCAGCCGCACGATCTCGGTGCGCCGCTCGACGCCGCCCGAGGCACCGAGCCCGATCGCGGCCGGGAACCTGACCGAATGAAAGCCCATCGTCCCTCTCCTCAGAGCCGCCGCTGACCCTGCGCGCTCGCCCGCGCGATCGCCGCGGCGATCTGGCCGCGCGAGCGGCGGAACCCGGCGACGTCGGGCGTGGACACGTTGACGGTCACGCTCGGCGCGCGTCCGGCGCCCCCTTCGGCGCGCACGCCGAGCCGGCCGTCCGCACCACGGGTGAGCGGCATGATCGCTTCCGGCCCCGCCTCACCCATGAGCCCGGTGGCGCCGCGCATCGGGAACAGCGTCGGGCCGTCGACCACGCCGCCCTTCGCGAAGGCGCGCACCCGCCCGGCCGAGAAGGCGCCGCCCTTGGCGAAGCCGAGCAGCCCACTGAAAGCCCCGCCGATCGCGTCGCCGATGCCGCGCTCGATCGGGTGCAGCGCCGCGTCGAGCGCACGGCCCGAGACGTCGCTCACGAGGGAGCGCATCGCGTCGCCGAGGCCCTTGCCGCCGAAGGCCGCGCTCTTGAAGGCGCGCCCGAGCGAGGTGCCGAGCGAGCGCGACAGGCGCTTGGCCTCCTCGTCCATGGCGCGCATCGCCCGCGTCGCCTCAGCCATCTCGGCGGCCAGGCCGGCCGCGTCGCCGCGCGCGCCGTCAAGACCGCGCGAGAGCGCCGCGTCCAAGTCATCGTCCTGCATCGGATCTCCCCTGCGACCCGGTCCCGACGTCGGGATAGCGGGCCATCATCGCGTCGAGCGCGTCACGCGCTGGCGCGCGGCCGGGCGATCCGGCGAGACCAGCGCCTTCGAGCGCCCGCGCCAGCTCCTTCGGCGTCATCGACCAGAACGCCTCCGGCGCGAGACGCAGCGCCCCGAGCCCCGCACGCATGAGCGCGTCCCAATCGACGCCGCTCACGACTGGCCGAAGCTCCGCGCGAGCAGCGCCAGCCCCGCGCGCATCGCGCCGGCCGCACCGCCCTCGATCTCGCCGGCGAGCACCGCCGCCTCGCCGATCGGCTCGCCCGCGCCGTCGAGCCCGGCCGCGATCAGCGCGGCGAGGTCGGCCGCGCTCACTCGCCCGCCCTCGAAGCGCTCGGCGAGGCCGACGAGCCCGCCCGCGTCGAGCCGCGCTTCCAGAGCGGCCAGCGCGCCGAGCGTCAGGCAAAGCCGGCGCTCGACCCCGTCGATCACGATCGAGGCCTCGCCGCGCGCCGGGTTGGCCCCCCTCGTCGCCACGCCCGCCATCACAGCGCCTCGAAGGCGAGGGCGCCGGCCGAAGCGAGCGCCACCTCGAAGGTTGCCTCGCCGTCGTGGTCGCCCGCGTATTCGAGGCTCGTGATCTGGAACGGCCCGGTCACGGTGCCGAAGTCCGGGATCACCAGCCGCAGCGTCGGCGCGCGGCCTTCGAAGAAGGCCTCGCGCAGCGCCGCATCGCTCGCCGCGTCGCGGAAGATGCCCGAGCCCGATACCTGCGCGCTGCGCACGCCCGCGCCCGCCAGCAGCTCGCGCCAGCGTCCCGCGCTCTCGGCGCTGGTGGCATCGACCGTCGCCGCGTCGAACGACAGCCGCGTGGCCCTGAGCCCGGCCACGGTCTCGAACGCGCCCGATCCGGTCGCGTCGAGCTTGATGAGCAGATCCTTGCCCCGCTGGGCCGCCATCGCTCGTCCCTTCTCGCTTGTCCCTGAAAACCCGACGGCCCGCGGCCGTCAGGCGTCGTCCTCGACGCGCGCGCGAAAGCGCAGGTCGATGCGGCGCAACCGCCCGCGCGCCTCGCGCCGCGCCCGCGCGTCGAGGAAGGCCACGCTCGCCACTCGTCCGCGCTCGGGCACCAGATCGCCCGCCGTCAGCGCCTCCGAGATCGTACCGGCCAGCCGCTTCGCCTGCGCGAAGCCACGCTCGGTGCCGAAGACGGAGACGGTCAGGACATGCGCCGCGCCGCCGGCTTCCACGCTCGACCAGTCGCGCACGCTCTCCTCGCCGAGCACCGCGTAAGGCCCCTCGGCCTCGGCCGGGCCGGACCAGGCCGGCGCCGCGTCGAACACGCGCCCTCCGGCGATCGCGGCCACGGCGGGGTCGGTGAGCAGCCGCTCGTAGATCGCCTTCTGCAGCGGCCAGGCCAGCGCGTAGGTCACGACACCACCCCCTCGCGCGCCCAGACCGTGAGGTATCCGGACCGCGGATGCTCGGCGACGGCGAGCACGTCGAACACGCGCGAGCCGAGGCGCAGCCGCTGCTCCGGGCGCGGACGGCGGGGCGAGGCCTCTGGCGCGTGCCTGACCGCCACGCGGTGCGTCACCGTGGCGACGGCCCGCTCGGCAAGCACGCCCTCGCGTCCCGACGACGGCTTCAGCTCGGCCCAGAGCGTGCCGAGCGCGACCCAGCCCGCCCCCGCGCCCCCGCCGCCGTCGGCGAGGGCTGTCGGCGCTTCGAGCGTCAGCCGCCGGGTCAGGCGCGGCGCCGCGACCCGCCTCACAGCCGCACCGGCGTCCAGGGCGCCACGAGGGCCGCGACCGCCGCCGGCCACACCGCCTCGGCGTCGCGGCGCTCGTGGAACTCGGCGGCGAGCAGCAGCACGGCCTCGGCGAGATCGGCCGGCACGCGGTCCCAGTCGGGCGCGAGACCCGCCTCGAAGACCAGCCGCAGCCGCTCGCCGGGCGCGAGCGCCGCGAGCGGCCCGCCCGCGCGCGACACCCGCGGCCGGTGCGTCTCGGCCTCGACCGCCCAGATGCCCGGATCGAGCGCGCGCGTGCCCGAAGGCCCTTCGACCGCCGCCGTCTCGATCGCCGCGACCGGGCCGAGCGGCAGGCGCAGGCCCCCGTCGCGGTCGAGGCGCGAGAGGCTCAGCGAAAAACGCCGCGCCACCAGCGGACAGCCGATGCACCGTTCGATCGCGGCGACGGCGCTCTCCAGATAGGCCGAAGCCGCGTCGGCTTCGGCCGCCTCGTCCCCGAACCCCTCGGCCAAGCGCAGATGCGCCGCGAAGCGCCCGGCCGAAGGCGTCGCGACGGGCCGCTCGCCCGTCTCGCTCAGGATCATCGCGTCCCCCCTGAATGCAGCGCGCCGCCCCCGCGAAGGAGGCGGCGCGACGAAGAAGAAACCCCGGCACCCGCACGCCGGGGCCGGTCGGGATCAGGAGGCGGCGAACTTCAGCAGCTTGATCGCGCGCCAGTCCGTGACCGCGCCCCCGACGCGCTTGGTCGCGTAGAAGCTCACGTTGGGCCTGGCCGAGTAGGGATCGCGCAGGATGCGCACCTCGGGCCGCTCGACGACGGTGTAGCCCTGCATGAAATCGCCGAAGGCGATCGCCATCGCGTCCTGGGCGATGTCGGGCATGTCCTCGACGATCACCACCGGATAGCCGAGCAGCCGCGCGGGCGCCGCCTCGGTCAGGCTCTCGCTCCAGAGGAAGCGCCCCTGGTTGTCCTTCATCTTGCGCACGTCGCCGGCGGTCTTCGAGTTCATCACGAAGGCCGCGCCCGCGCGGTACTCGGCACCGAGCGTGTAGACCAGCTCGATCAGCGCATCGGCCGGGTCGTTCAGGTCGAAGCCGCCGGCGGCGCCGGTCGCCACGTAGCCGAGCACGCCCCAGTTCCAGCCGCTCCGGGGCACCTGGAAGCCGTGCAGGAAGCCCTTCGGCCGGTCCACGCCGTCGCCGGACACGAAGGCCGCGCTCTCGGCGCGGCGGAAGCGCTCGCCGATGCGCTCGGCGAGCCAGCCCTCGAGGTCGAAGGCGGCGTCGTCGAGCAGGCGGTTCGAGGCCTGCGGGCTCGCCGACAGCTCGTGCAGCGCGATGGTGATCTTGTCGAAGGCGGGCGGGGCGGTCTCGCCGACCGGCCCGGTCTCGGCGATCCAGCCCGCTTCGAGGTCGGTCTTGTCGACTAGCACCTCGTAGCTGCCGGCCTCGACCGGCGTGACGCGGCAGATCGAGCGCATGCCCCCGGCCATACCACGACCGCGGTCGAGCGCGACGGCCAGCTCGCGATCGAGCAGGAAGCCCCCGCTCGTCGCGTCGCCGGCGGTGAGACCCTTGCGCGCGGGCGCGCCGTCGGCGTGGCCGCGCAGGAAGGCGCCGAAGGCCGCGCGCTCGGCGGGCCCGGCGCCGGCCTTGGCGCTCAGCGCCGGGCGCCGCGCGGCGCCGGCCCTGGCGTCGAGGCGGTCGACGCGCGCGCCGATGGCGCCTAGGCGCTCGACGACGTCGCGCTTGAAGCCCTCGAAGCCGTCGAGGAAGGCGGCCGCGGCGGCCTTGGCCTCCTCGGGGGCCTCCTCGGGGGCCTCCATGGAGGCCGCCTCGGGCGCGGCGTCTTCGCCGAAGCCCTCGGCCATGATCGGCCCGTCGTCCAGATGATCGCTCATCGCTGTTCCCGTTCGCTTGGGTGTTGAAACTGCGAAGGCGGGGCCCGTCAGGACCCCGCCTCCTCGGTGCGCGCCCTGTCGCCGAGCGCGCCGGCCAGCGCCGCGGCGAGCGCCGCACGCGTCTCGCGCCCCCCGCCCGGGGGGCTCGCCTCGACCAGCCCCGCCCGGGCGGTCGACAGCATCGGGAAGGTCACGAGCGAGACCTCCCACAGATCGATCTCCAGGAGCCGCCGGCCCTGGCCGCGAGGCCCCTTCTCGGCGCGCACGACGCGGTAGCCGATCGAGAGCCCGTCGAGCGCGCCGGCGGCCATCAGCGCCGTCGCCTCGCGCCCGGCCTCGACGCCGTCGAGCAGCCGGCCCTCGCAGAGAAGCCCGGTGTCGTCCTCGACTACGCGGTCCCAGACGCCGATCGGCCGCGCCGGGTCGTGCTGCCAGAGGAAGGCGACCCGCCGCCCCGTCTCGGCGAGATGCGCGAGCGAGCGGGCGAAGGCGCCCGGCACCACCACGTCGCCGCCGCGATCGACCGCGCCGAAGCGCGAGGCGTAGCCGCGCACCCGTCCCGCGCTCGCGACCATCGGGGCGAGCGCGCCTCCCCGGAGCGGCGCGCTCACGACGCCTCCTCCGCGCCGAGGCCGAGCATGGCGCGCTTCTCGGCCACGCTCAGGAAGTCGGCCTCGCCGACGCGGCGCCAGAGCGCCTCGCGCTCCTCGGAGAGCGCCGGCACCTGGTCGAGGTCGGGCTCCAGCGCCACCGCCTCTCCGGCGTTCTGCGACAGCCAGTCGGCGAGCGCGGCCGTCACGCGGCGTACCATCGGCAGCACCGAGTGGCGGTAGAAGGCGCGGTTGGCCTCGGCGTAGTTCGCATAGGTGTTGTCGCCCGGCAGGCCGAGCAGCATCGGCGGCACGCCGACGGCGAGGGCGATCTCGCGCGCGGCCGCGTGCTTGGTCGCGAGGAAATCCATGTCCTTCGGCGAATGGCTCATCGGCTTCCAGTCGAGCCCGCCCTCCAGCAGCATCGGCCGCCCGGCGTTGGCTGCGCCCTGATGGTTGTCTTCCAGCTCGGCCTGCAGGCGGCGGTACTGCGCCTCGCTCATGGTCCGCCCGTCGGACGCCCCGAACACGATCGCCCCCGAGGGCCGTGCGGCGTTGTCCAAAAGCGCCTTGGCCCAGGTCCCGCAGGCGTTATGCACGTCGAGCGCGGCCGCCGCCGGCTCCAGCGCGCTCATGCCGTAGTGGTCGTCGAGCGGATGGAAGGCGCGGAGATGCAGGACCGGGCGCCAGTCGGCGGCGTTGTCGAAGCGGTGCGCCCGTCCCCCCACCCGGTAGTCGTAGGCGACCGGCCAGCCGTCCGGCCCCGGCACCACCTGCATCCGGTCGGGGCGCAGCGCGTGCAACTCGGCCGGCCAGAGATCGGCCGTGCCCGCCACGCCCTCGATGTAGGCGTTGCCCGCGATCAGCAGATAGCCGTAGATCGTCTCCAGAAAGCCCCGCCCGTCCTGCGCCGGGTTCGGCCGCGCGAGGCGGGCGCCGAGCGGGTGCTCGGTGACGCGCCGCCCCTCCTCGACCAGATGCAGCGGGATCGCCGCGGCGGCCTCGGCCAGCATCCGCACCGCGCGGAAGCCGACCGGGTTGGCGGCGTAGCCGTTCCTCGCGAGCGAGGCCGTGTCGCGCGACGAGAACACCGCGCGTCCCGGCGGCTCGAACACGATCGCTGGTCCCCTGGCCTGGTCCACGACCCGGCCGCGGGCCGACGCCTTTCGCTCGCGCGCGGCCAGCGGCCACGCCCGTCTCCAGTCGAGCATCGTCCTGTCTCCTTGAGCCGGCCCGTGCCGGCGTGTCCGTGAGGCTCCGGCCGGCTAGAGCCGGCGAACTCTCGGTGCGCCCTCGGTGCCCTGCACGAGCGCCGTCACCGCCCAGACCAGGGCGTCGAGGCGATCCGGGCTCGGGCCGCCGCCCGCCCCGCTCCCCGCGTAGCGGCACATCTGCGCTTCCAGCGCGTCGAGGCGGCCGACGTGGAACACCCGCCCCTGCTCGTAGAGCGCGGCCACCGGCTCGGCGCGGGCGCGCTTGCCGCGCGTCGCGCGCACCGCGCGGTAGGGCAGGTCGGGCGCCACCTGACGCAGCACGCTCTCCACCAGATCGCCGCCCTGGTTGACCTCAGCCACCACCCGGTCGGCGCGCCAGCGCTCGTAGGCCGCTGCCACCGCGCGCGCCCAGCCTTCGGGGCCGAGCCCGGCGACGCTCTCGTCGGCGAGCACGTAGACCTGCCGCTCGGCCGGACGGGCCGCCTCGGCGAGGCCCGCCACCACGATCCCGCATTCGTCGGCCGCGCGGCCGGCCGTCACCGGCGGGTCGACCGCGACCACCACCCGGTCGAGCGCCGGCGCCGCCTCGGCACGGGCCGCCTCGATCAGCGAGGGACGCCAGAGCGCGCCCTCGACCGCCTCGACCAGCTCGCCGTCCAGCTCCTGGCGCCCGAGCATCGTGCCGGCGTGACGCGCCTCAAGCGCCTCGACGAAGCCGGGGGCGAGGTTGGCGCAGTTGGCCGACGTCCCCGCTCGCGTGACCGCGGTGGCCGGATCGGCCAGAAGCTCGCGCAGCACGTCGTTGTCGCGCGGCGTCGTGGTCACGATCTGGCGCGGGTCGTCGCCGAGGCGCAGGCAGAACTGCAGCATCTCCCAAGCCTCGCGGCAGCGGCGCCACTTGGCCAGCTCGTCCGACCAAGCCGCGTCGAACTGCGGCCCGCGCAGCGCCTCGGGGTTGGCGGCCGAGGCCAGCCGTGCCTCCGCCCCGTTCGGCCAGATCAGGAGCCCCCGGTCGGCCTTGAACACGGGCCGGCGGTCGGGCGGGCTCACCGCCAGCATCCCGCTCTCGCCCTCGACCATCACCGCGCGAGCCTGATCGAGCGTCTCGCCGACGAGGCACACCCGCCGACAAGACCCGCCCGCGAGCGGCGTCGCCCCCTCGACCCGCGCGCGCACCCATTCGGCCCCCGCCCGCGTCTTGCCCGCGCCGCGCCCGCCCATCACGACCCAGACGCGCCAGTCGCCTTCAGGCGGGCGCTGGTGCAGCGGATGCGCCCAGAGTTCCCACAGCCACGGCAGCGCCGCCAGCGCGTTCGCCGAGAGCCCCTCCAGGAAGCGCCGGCGCTCGCTCGCTGGCCGCGAGGCGAGCCAGGCGGCCTTCGATCTCGTCACGGGCGGCCTCCAGATCGATGGTTCCCGGCGCCGCGTCGGCTCCGTCGCGTTCGCGCATCACCCGCGCCTCGAAATCGAGCACCGCCAGGAGCGCCCTGTGCGTCTCGCGCGCCATGGCGGCGAGGGCGCGCGGCGCCTCGGCGTCCACGACGCCGTCGAGGCGTGCGCGCTCGCGGTCGAGGTCGGCGCAGAGGCTCGCGAACAGCGCCTCCGCCCGCTCGAGCGCCTGCTCGGCGCAGCTCGCGCCGCAGGCCGTTCGTGTCGTCATGTCGTGAGCACCCGTCTTCTTGTTCTTCCTTCGGTGCCTGCGCCGGCGCCTTCCGCGCCGCTCCCGCCGAGGCGCAGGAACGCGAAAGGGCGAACCCGCCGGTTCGCCCTTCCCCTCCGGCCCCTGCGGCCGAGACGCACCGGGGCGCGCGAGCCTTCGAGCCCGCGCGCCCCGAACGCAAAAAGGCGAGCGCTCGCGCCCGCCTCCCGAACCCACTTCTCGTAGGATGACCGGAGGTATGCCGCCGAGCGTTCGGCCGGTCAAGCGTCGCGGAAAGGCGTTGCGCGAGCGCGCGGGCCTACTGCCCGTCGGCTCTTCGCTGTCGCTCGATGCGCCGCCATTCGGCGACGTTGGCGTTGTGCTCGGCCAGCGTCTCGGCGAAGGCGTGCCCGCCGCTGCCGTCGGCGACGAAGTAGTAGTAGGGCGTGGATGCCGGGTTGGTCACCGCCTCGATCGCCGCCTGGCCGGGGTTGGCGATCGGGGTCGGGGGCAGCCCGTCGATCGCGTAGGTGTTGTAGGGCGTGCGCTCGTTCAGCTCCGAGCGGCGCAGCCCGCGCCCGAGCGTCTCGCGCCCCTCGGTGATGCCGTAGATCACGGTCGGATCGGATTGCAGCCGCATGCCGCGCCGCAGGCGGTTGACGAAGACGCTCGCCACCTGCGGTCGCTCCTCGCCGAGGCCCGTCTCCTTCTCGACGATCGAGGCCAGGATCAGCGCCTCCTCCGACGTGTCGAGCGGCAGCCCCGCGTCGCGATCGCGCCAGGCGGTCTCCAGGATTTCGGCCTGCGCCGCCTGCATCCGCTCGATCACCGCCGCGCGGGTGTCGCCGCGGCTCACGAAATAGGTGTCGGGCGCGAGGCTGCCCTCGGCCGGGAGCGTCTCGATCTCGCCCTCCAGCACGTCGCTGTCGCGCAGGATCTCGACCACCTCGTAGCTCGTCAGCCCCTCGGCGACGGTGACGCGGTAGCTGATCGCGCGCCCCGAGGTCAGCGTGGCGAGCAGCGTCTCGATCGAGACGCCGGGGTCGAGGCGGTACTCCCCCGCCTTCAGCCGCCGGTCCGCCCCCGCGTAGCGCGCGGCGAGGCGGAACAAGAGCGGGTTGTCGATCGCGCCGGCCTCCTCGAGGATCGCGGTCGCCTCCGCGAGCCCGGTGCCGCGCGGGATCTCGACCACCGTCTCGGCCGCCAGCGGACCGGGATCGGCCACCTGATGGCGCGCGCCGACCACGACCACCGCGAGCACCACCGCGCCCGCGACTAGAAGGGTCAAGACGTTGGCGGCGATGTTGCGCAATCGCACGAAGCCCCCTCCCCGCCGCTCCGGAGCACCCTCGGACCCGATCGGGTCTGGCACGCCGGCTTGTCGATTTTGCGACGTCCGCGCCGGAAGACGCCGTCGCCGCCGGCTCAGTCCCGGTCGGGGTGGCCGAGGATCAGCGAGGCGTTGGTGCCGCCGAAGCCGAAGCTGTTGGAAAGCGCCACGTCGATGCGCCGCTCGCGCTTCTCGTGCGGCGCGAGGTCGATCGCGGTCTCGACCGAGGGGTCGTCGAGATTGATCGTCGGCGGCGCCACTTGGTCACGGATGCTGAGCGCGCAGAAGATCGCCTCGACCGCGCCGGCGGCGCCGAGCAGGTGGCCGATCGAGGACTTGGTCGACGACATGGTCACGCGACCCGCATGGTCGCCGAGCAGCCGTCCGACCGCGCCCAGCTCGATCTCGTCGCCGAGCGGCGTCGAGGTACCGTGCGCGTTGACGTAGTCGATCGCCTCCGGCGCCAGCCCGGCATTGCGGAGCGCTGCCTTCATCGCGCGGTAGCCGCCGTCGCCGTCCTCGGCCGGCGCGGTGATGTGGTAGGCGTCGCCCGACAGCCCGTAGCCGAGCACCTCGGCGTAGATGGTGGCGCCGCGCGCCAGCGCGTGCTCGCGCTCCTCCAGCACCACGACGCCCGCGCCCTCGCCCATGACGAAGCCGTCGCGGCCCTTGTCGTAGGGTCTCGACGCGCGCTCTGGCGTGTCGTTGTAGCGCGTCGACAGCGCCTTGCAGGCCGAGAAGCCGACGACCGAAATCTCGCAGACCGGGCTCTCCGAGCCGCCCGCGACCATCACGTCGGCGTCGTCGAGCGCGATCAGCCGCGCGGCGTCGCCGATCGCGTGCGCGCCGGTCGAGCAGGCGGTCACCACCGCGTGGTTCGGCCCCTTGAAGCCGTACTTGATGCTGACCTGCCCCGAGCAGAGGTTGATCAGCGCGCCGGGAATGAAGAACGGGCTGACGCGGCGCGGACCCTTTTCCTTCAGGGTCACCGCGGTCTGGGCGATGAACTCGATGCCGCCGATGCCGGAGCCGATCAGCACGCCGGTGCGCTCGCGCGCCTCCTCGTCCTCCGGCTTCCAGCCGGCGTCGGTCACCGCCTGTTCGGCGGCGGTGAGGGCGTAGGTGATGAAGCGGTCCACCTTGCGCCGATCCTTGGCCGGCACCCAGGCGTCCGGGTCGAAGGTGCCGTCGCTGCCGTCGCCGAGCGGGATCTCGCAGGCGATGCGGGTCGGCAGGTGGCTCGCGTCGAAGTAGCGGATCTCGCCCGCGCCCGAGCGGCCGTCGAGCAGGCGTGCCCAGGTCGCCTCGACCCCGCAGGCCAGCGGCGTCACCATGCCGAGGCCCGTCACCACCACGCGGCGCATCGCGCTCTCCCGTCCCGCTTCGCCTCGCGCCCTCGGGGCGCGGCTTCCGCCCTTGATGCCCTCGAGGCGCGGCTTCGCCTCACGCCCTCGCGGGCCGTGTCAGGCGTTCGCCTTCTCGCTGATGAACTTGACCGCGTCGCCGAAGGTCTGGATCGATTCGGCCGCGTCGTCGGGGATCTCGATCCCGAACTCCTCCTCGAAGGCCATCACCAGCTCGACGGTGTCGAGGCTGTCGGCGCCGAGATCGTCGATGAAGCTGGCGCTGTCGACCACCTTCTCCTCTTCGACGCCCAGGTGCTCGACGACGATCTTCCTCACGCGATCGGCGATATCGCTCATTGCGGTTCCTCGTTTGCCTGATGTCCCGGCCGCTGCCCGGCCTCGATCCTTGCGGTCCCGACGCCGGGACTTGAACAGTCTCGCCGAGCGCCGCCCTCGCGGGTCGGCGCTCCTTATCATCCTCCCGAGGGCCGCGCAATCACCGCCGGCGCGGGGTCGTGGATCGGTTTCGCCTCCGCCCGCGGTCGCCGCGTCGCGCGTTCGGCGGCGCACCGAGGCGCCCCCGCGGCACGGCAGGGGCGATCAGATCATCGCCATCCCGCCGTTGACGTGGATCGTCTGCCCCGTGACGTAGGAGCCTGCGCCGGAGGCGAGGTAGACCACGGCGCCGGCCACGTCCTCGCCCGCGCCCATCCGCCCGGCCGGGATCGCGTCGAGCAGGCGCTCGCGGCTCTTCTCGTCGAGCTTGTCCGTCATCGCCGTCTCGATGAAGCCGGGCGCGACGCAGTTGACGGTGACGCCGCGGGGCGCGACCTCGGCGGCGAGGCTCTTCGACATCGCGGCGAGGCCCGCCTTGGCGGCGGCGTAGTTGCCCTGCCCCGGATTGCCGGTGTGGCCCACGATCGAGGTGATCTGCACGATCCGCCCGTGCCGGCGCTTCATCATGCCACGGATCGCCTGCTTGGACAGCCGATAGGCCGCCGTCAGGTTCACCTCCATCACGCGCGCCCAGTCCTCTTCCGAGAGCCGCAGGAACAGCTGGTCGCGAGTGATGCCGGCGTTGTTGACCAGGATGTCGAGCGGCCCGGCGGCCTCCTCTGCGCGCTTGACGAGGCCGTCGACCGCCTCGCGGTCGGCGAGATCGCAGGGTACGGCGTGCGCGCGCCCGCCCAGTTCCTCGACGAGCGCGGCGAGCGGACCTTCGCGCGTGCCCGAGAGCGCGACCGTGGCGCCCTGCGCGTGCAACGCCTTGGCGATCGCGCTTCCGATGCCGCCCGAGGCGCCGGTGACGAGGGCGACGCGGCCCGTAAGATCGAACATCGCGCTCATGCCGCCGCCGCCTCCGCGAGCTTGCGCACGTCCTCGGGCGTGGCGACCTGGAGCGTCGCGACCTTGCGCTCGATCCGGCGCACCATGCCCGAGAGCGCCTTGCCCGCCCCCGCCTCGACCGTCTCGTCGACGCCTTCGCCGGCCATCCAGGCGACGCTCTCGCGCCAGCGCACGGCGGCCGTCACCTGCTCGACGAGAAGGCGCCGGATCGTCTCGGGATCGCTCACCGCGTGCGCGGCGACATTGGCCACGAGCGGCACGGCGGGCGTCTCGATCCGCGCGTCCGCCAGCGCCTCGGCCATCGCCTCGGCCGCGGGCCGCATCAGCGCGCAATGGAAGGGCGCGGACACCGGCAGCATCACCGCGCGCTTGGCGCCGCGCTCGGCGGCGAGCGCCACCGCCCGCTCGATCGCGGCGCGGTGGCCCGAGACCACCACCTGCGCGGGGTCGTTGTCGTTGGCCGCCTCGCAGACCTCCCCTTCGGCCGCGAGGGCGGCGAGGTCGCGGACCCGGCCGAGGTCGAGCCCGAGGATCGCGGCCATCGCGCCCTCGCCCACCGGAACGGCGGTCTGCATCGCCTCGCCGCGCCGGCGCAGCAGCCGCGCCGCCGCGCCGACGTCGAGCGCGCCGGCCGCCGCGAGCGCGGAGTACTCGCCGAGCGAGTGGCCGGCCACGAAGGCGGCGTCGGCGACGCGCACCCCTTCGGTCGCGAGCGCGGCCACGGCGGCGAGCGAGGTCGCCATCAGGGCGGGCTGGGCGTTGGCGGTCAGCGTCAGCCGGTCCTCGGGGCCCTCCCAGATCACCGCCGACAGCCGCTCGCCGAGCGCGTCGTCGACCGCCTCGAACACCTCGGCCGCCGCCGGATAGGCCTCGGCGAGCGCACGGCCCATGCCGACGGCCTGCGCCCCCTGGCCGGGGAAGATGAATGCCCTCGTCACAGCGCTCCTCCGTTGGCGTCTCGCGGCTCTTCGGCCGCTGGTGGCGTCCCGCGGCCCCGCGGCCGCTTGTGCCTCTCGCGGCCTTCGTCGGCGCCTCTCGCCCCTGCCCGCGCGCGAGTCAAGCGAGGCGCGGCCGATAAGCCCTTGCGCGCGGGCTCGCGATCGGCTAGCCGGCGCGCTCTCCCGAGGACGTGGAAGACCGCGCCGCTCCGCTCCGGGCTCGGGAGGCCAGCCCCCGGAGCCAGGAAGCGCGATGTGAGAGGAGAGCCGGCCGCGATGCCGCTCTACGAGCATACCTTCATCGCCCGCCAGGACCTGTCGAACGCGCAGGCCGAGGGGCTGATCGAGCACTTCTCCCAGATCCTGAAGGACCAGGGCGGCAGCGTCGCCTATCAGGAGTACTGGGGGCTGAGGACGCTCAGCTACAAGATCAACAAGAACCGCAAGGGCCACTACGGCTACATGCGCACCGACGCGCCGCCCGCCGCCGTCCACGAGATGGAGCGGCTGATGCGGCTGCACGACGACGTGATGCGCGTGCTGACCGTCAAGGTCGAGAAGCACGAGGAAGGCCAGTCGGCCGTGCTGACCGCCAAGTCGAGCCGCGACGACCGCCGGGGCGGGCGCGACCGCGACAGGGGCGACCGCGGCGGCCGCGACCGCGACGACCGCCCGCCGCGCCGCGACCGCGACGACCGCCCGCCCCGCGAAGACCGCCCGCGCGACGACCGCTGAAAGGTAGATCATGGCCCGCAGCCCCTTCTTCCGCCGGCGCAAGACCTGCCCGTTCTCCGGCGACAACGCGCCCACCATCGACTACAAGGACGTGAAGCTCCTGCAGCGCTACGTCTCCGAGCGCGGCAAGATCGTGCCCTCGCGCATCACCGCCGTCTCGTCCAAGAAGCAGCGCGAGCTCGCGCGCGCGATCAAGCGCGCCCGCTTCCTCGCGCTCCTGCCCTACAGCGTGCAGTAAGGAGCGGGGGACATGGCACAGATCATCCTCCTGGAGCGCGTCGAGAAGCTCGGCCAGATGGGCGAGGTGGTGACCGTGCGCGACGGCTACGCGCGCAACTTCCTCCTGCCCCAAGGCAAGGCGCTGCGCGCGACCAAGGCCAACGTCGCCCGCTTCGAGGCCGAGCGCGCGCATCGCGAGGCGCAGAACGCCGAGCGCCGCCGCGACGCCGAGGGCGAGGCGGCCCGCCTCGACGGCAAGCAGTTCGTGGTGATCCGCGCGGCGGCCGAGGGCGGCGCGCTCTACGGCTCTGTCACGCCGCGCGACATCGCCGACGCCGCGCAGGCCGAGGGCTTCGACGTGAACCGCGCTCAGGTGCGCCTCGACCGCCCGATCAAGGAGCTGGGGCTGCATCCGGTCTCGGTGATCCTGCACCCCGAGGTGATCGCCTCGGTCACCGCCAATGTTGCCCGCACTCAGGAGGAGGCCGAGATACAGGCCTCGGGCAAGTCGATCGCGGAGCTTCGCGCCGAGGAGGAGCAGGCGGCCGAGGACGAGATCGCCGAGCTGTTCGACGAGATCGGCGCGGCCGCCGACGACAGCCAGGACCCGCGCGACCGCTCGCCGGGCGACCGCGGCGGCCTCGGCGACGACCCGCGGGACTGATCCCGGCCCGAGCAAAGACCTCGACGAGGGGCCGCCGACACCGTCGGCGGCCCTTTTCGCACGAGCCACGGGCCTCGCGCCACCTTGTCCCCGCCACGCTCTGGCGCATCCTGCCGTGCGGCCGACCGCCTCGCGAAGGGGAAGACCCGTGACGAAGACGCCCCGACGCCACGCTACGCCGTACCGCGCCCTCCTGGCCGCGCTCGCCTTCCTCGCCGCCTGCGACGCCGCCCCGCCGGACGTCGCGCTGCCGGACGATACCGCCGCCCTGCCTCGTGGCACGCCCGAGAGCCTGCCGACCGGGCTCTGGACCACCCGCCTCGGCGGCGGGGTCATCGAGGCGGCGATCTCGGACGGGAGCGCGAGCCTCGGCGTCGCCTGCGACCCCGACGCGCGGCTCCTGCTCCGCTACCGTCCCGCCGCCGCCGCCCCCTCGGGCGATGTCGAGGCCGCCCTCGCCGCCGGGGCACGGGAGGCGCGCGTGCGTCTCGCGACACGCGACGAGAATTGGCGCGGCACGGCGTCGTCGGACACCGCGCTCGCGGACGTGCTCGGCGCCGTCGCGGCCGGCCGGGCGCTCGCCGTCTCGGTAGCCGGGCGCCCGACGCGCCGTTTCGGCGCGGCCGGCGCCGGCGAGGCGCTGGCCTCGGCGCTCGGGCCGCGAGGCTGCCTCGGCTGAGCGAGGCCGGTTGTCCACAGTCCTCCACAGCCCCCCTGGGGATGACGGGGAAAAGAGCGCCCCCCGCTCGCCCCGCCGCGAGTGCGGCGCTAGGGTCGTTCCCAGGCGCCGTCGCTCCGCCCCCTCGGAGCCCCGACGCCGCGCATCGGCGAACAGAGGCAGTGCATGGCGGACGGAGCCGAGCCGGGTCTGGAGGCGTCCCGGGTCCAACCCCACAACATCGAGGCCGAGCAGGCGCTGCTCGGCGCGATCCTGGTCTCGAACGACGTCTTCGCCCAGGTCGAGACCGTCGTCACGCCCGAGCACTTCTACGCCCCCGTGCACGGCCGCGTCTTCGCGCTCTGCCGCCAGCTCATCCGCAAGAACGCGCTCGCCACCCCGGTGACGCTCAAGGCCTACGTCGCCGAGGACGAGGGGCTCGCCGCCCTCGGCGGACCGGCCTATCTCGTCGGCCTCGCCGCCCATGTCGTCTCGCTGCGCGCCGCGCGCGACTACGCCGAGACCATCCGCGAACTCGCCATGCGCCGCGACCTCGTGGCGCTCGGGGACGAGATCCAGTGGCGCGCCGGCCGCTTCGAGCCCGACGATTCGCCGACCGAGCAGATCGGCGCCGCCGAGCAGGCGCTCTACACCCTCGCCGAGACCGGCAAGATCGAGGGCGGCTTCGCGCCGTTCCTGAACGCGGCCACCGACGCGGTGAAGATCGCGGCGCTCGCCAAGAAGCGCGGCGGCGGGCTCGCGGGCCTCTCCTCCGGGCTCGACACCCTCGACCCGCGGCTCGGGGGCTTTCGCAAGTCCGCCCTCATCATCCTCGCCGGCCGCCCCTCGATGGGCAAGACGGCGCTCGCGACCAACATCGCCTTCGCGGTCGCGCGCCAGCGCCTGAAGGACCGCCGCGCCCGCCCCGAAGCCGGCGAGCCGCAGGGTGGCGTCGTCGGCTTCTTCTCGCTCGAGATGTCGTCCGAGCAGCTCGCCAACCGCGTCCTCGCCGCCGAGGCGCGGATCAAGTCGCACCTGCTGCTCCAGGGCGATCTGTCGGAGGCCGAGTTCCACCGCTTCGTCGACGTCGCGCGCGATCTGGAGACGCTGCCGCTCCACATCGACGACACGCCCGCGCTGCCGATCTCGACGCTGGCCGCCCGCGCGCGCCGCCTCAAGCGCCAGGTCGGGCTCGACATGCTGGTGGTGGACTACCTCCAGCTCGTGCGTCCCGCCTCGGGCAAGGACAACGGCCGCGTGCAGGAGGTCTCTGAGATCACCCAGGGGTTGAAGGCGATCGCCAAGGAGCTGGACATCCCCGTGATGGCCCTCTCCCAGCTCTCGCGAAAGGTCGAGGAGCGCGAGGACAAGCGCCCCCAGCTCGCCGATCTCCGCGAATCGGGCTCGATCGAGCAGGACGCCGACGTGGTGATGTTCGTCTTCCGCGAGGCCTACTACCACGACCGCGCCAAGCCGCCGGAGGACGACCCCCGCTTCGCCGACTGGCAGATCAGGGCCGAGCGCCTGCACGGCCGCGCCGAGGTGATCATCGGCAAGCAGCGCCACGGCCCGATCGGCACGGCCGAGCTGATGTTCGAGGACAGCTTCACCCGCTTCGCCGACCCGGCGCGCGAGCGCGACAGCTATTTCGCCGAGCGGGCGGACAGCGCGCCGGTCGCGGCCGACTTCACGTGACGCGCGCGCCCCGCCTCTCCCTGGCGTCAGTCGCCAGCCTCCGGCGCGGCGTCGTAGACCTCGCGGTAGAGGCCCGGCGCGGCGGTCTCGACCAGCGGCGCGATGCGCTCCATGTGACCGGCGAAGACGTCGCTGTCGCGCCAGGCGCGGTAGTCGGCCTGCGAGGCGAAGCGCGCCACGTTGACCGCCGTCGTGCCGTCGAGCGAGCGATAGAGCGTGTTGCCCCGCCAGCCGGGAACGCTGCCTCTCAGCCGCTCGTACTCGGCCGTCTGGGCCTCGACGAAGGCGTCGACTTGGCCGTCCTTCGGCGTGAACACGTTGACGAGCACGATCTCGCCCTCGGTCTCGACACCGACGCTCGCCTCGTCCTTGATGGAACCGCTGGCCATCGCAGCTCTCCTTCCCGATCCGCGCCCGCGGCCCCGTGCCCAGGCGCACCGCGCCAACGCGCGAGCGCTCGCACGGTCGCCGGCGCCTGATAAGGGAAGGCGATCCGCCGACGGACGCCGGGCAGCCGAGCGAGACGACGCGATGCACGTGAGCGGCGACCAGAGCCTCGAACCCCGCCTGCACGTCGATCTGGACGCGATCGCGGCCAACTGGCGCGCGCTCGACGCGCTCTCGGCGCCTTCGGTCGAGACGGCCGCCGTGGTCAAGGCCGACGCCTACGGGCTCGGGCAAGCCATGGTCGCGCCGGTGCTGTTGCGTGCGGGGGCGCGCACCTTCTACGTCGCCATGCCCTTCGAGGGCGCGCGCCTGCGCGAGATCCTCGGCGACGAGGCGGTGATCTACGTGCTCTCGGGCTACGTCCCCGGCGACCGCCACCACTTCGAGCGGGCCTCCCTGCGCCCGGTGCTCAACAGCCTGCGCCAGGGCAACGACTGGTTCCAGCACGGCCCGGCCGGCCTCGCGGCCGTGCAGGTCGACAGCGGCATGAACCGCCTCGGGCTGGAGCGCGCCGAATTCGCCGCCCTCGGGCCGCTCCCCGACACGGCGGTGATGGTGATGAGCCACCTCGCCTGCGCCGACGAGCCGACCCACGGGCAGAACGCGGCGCAGCGTGCGGCCTTCGCGACCATGACCGACGGGCTCGACCGCCGCCGATCGCTCGCCGCCACGGGCGGCATCCTGCTGGGCGAAGGCTTCCACCACGACGAGACGCGGCCGGGCATCGGCCTCTACGGCGGCTTCCCCTTCGAGGCGGCCGAGCCGGTGGTAACGCTGACCGCGCCGATCATCCAGATCCGCGAGGTGCGGCCGGGCGAGGCGGTCGGCTACGGCGCCACCTGGTCGCCGCGCACGCCCGCGCGCGTCGCGACCGTCTCGCTCGGCTACGCCGACGGGCTGATCCGCGCCACCTCGAACCGCGCCCGCGCCTCGCTCGCGGGCCAGCGCCTGCCCTATGCGGGGCGGGTGTCGATGGACCTCGTCTGCCTCGACGTCACCCACTGCGCGGAGGCGGTGGAAGGCGCGAGCGTCGAGATCATCGGCCCCGACGCCCCCCTCGACACCGTCGCCGAGGCGGCGGGCACGATCGGCTACGAGCTGCTGGTCGCGCTCGGCGGGCGGTATCAGCGCAGTTATTCGGGCGGCTGAGCCCGCGCGCGTCGGGGCGGGGATAGGCCCGGTCGTCGGGTCCCGCCCGGCCGGGGCACGACGACCGGGCGGGAGCGGCCCGCCTTCCCTCGCGCCGCCCCCGCGCGTATACGGGCCGCTCAGCCGAGAAGGGTCCGCCGCTTGCTCTCCGCCGTCCAGTCCTTCCTCGCCGCGATCGGCGGTGCCGTCATGGCGCTGTTCGCCGGAGCGGGATCGCTCTCGATCTTCCTCGCCTCCGGGCTGCGCCACGTGGTGACGCCGCCGTTCTACCCGTCCGAGTTCGGCCGCCAGATCCTGCGCATCGGCTACGACAGCCTGCCGGTGGTGGGGCTCACGACGCTGTTCACCGGCGCGGCGCTGGCGCTGCAGATCTACGCCGGCGGCACCCGCTTCGGCGCCGAGACGGTGGTGCCCTCGATCGTCGCCATCGGCATGACGCGCGAGCTGGGGCCGGTGCTCGCGGGCCTCATGGTCGCGGGCCGCGTCTCGGCCTCGATCGCCGCCGAGATCGGCACCATGCGCGTGACCGAGCAGATCGACGCGCTGACGACGCTGTCGACCAACCCGATGAAGTATCTGGTGGCGCCGCGCCTGCTCGCGGCCACGATCACGCTGCCGGTCCTGGTGCTGGTCGGCGACGCCATCGGCATCTGGGGCGCCTTCCTGATCGGGGTCCACCGCCTCGGCTTCGAGCCGGCGGTGTTCCTGCAGACCACCTGGGACTTCCTCACGTTCATGGACGTGACCTCCGGTCTCATCAAGGCGGCGGTGTTCGGCTTCGTCGTGGCGCTGATCGGCTGCTTCCAGGGCTACTACTCGGGCCGCGGCGCGCAGGGCGTGGGCCAAGCCACGCGCGTGGCGGTGGTGCAGGCCTCGGTGCTGATCCTGGCCACCAACTTCATCATGACGGACCTGTTCTTCTCGTGACCGATACCCCCAAGATCGCGCTCGAGGACGTGCACAAGTCCTTCGGGTCGAAGCACGTGCTGCGCGGCGTGAACCTCGCCGTGGCCGAGGGACAGTCGATGGTGATTATCGGCGGCTCGGGCACCGGCAAGTCGGTGGCGATCAAGTGCGTCCTCGGCCTCGTCGTCCCCGACCACGGCCGGGTGCTGTTCGAGGGCGAGGACGTCACCCGCGCGAAGGGCAGCGCGCGCGAGCGCCTGCTCGACCGCTTCGGCATGCTGTTCCAGGGCGGGGCCCTCTTCGACAGCCTCACGGTCTGGGAGAACATCGCCTTCCGCCGCCGCCACGGCCGCGACGCGTTGTCGAGATCGGACGCGCGCGATCTGGCGGCCGAGAAGCTCAGGCGCGTCGGGCTCGATCCCGCGACGGCGGACAACTACCCGGCCGAGCTGTCGGGCGGCATGCAGAAGCGCGTCGGCCTCGCCCGCGCGATCGCCACGAACCCCGAGGTGATCTTCTTCGACGAGCCCACCACCGGGCTCGACCCGATCATGTCGCAGGTGATCAACGACCTGATCCGCGAGCTGGTGGTGGAACTCGGCGCGACCGCGCTCACTATCACCCACGACATGACGTCGGTGCGCAAGATCGCCGACCGCGTCGCCATGCTGCACGGCGGCGTCGTGCATTGGGAGGGACCGGTGGCCGAGATCGACAGTGCCGAGGAGCCGCATCTGCGCCAGTTCGTCGAGGGCTCGCCCGAGGGGCCGATCGCGGCGATCCGCTAGGCGATGCGGCTCGCGCGCGGGATCGGCGGCTTCCTGCGCTGGTTCGTCAGCTACTCCGGCGTCGGCATCACCATCTCGGTGGTCTACCTGATCTTCGTCCTGCGCTACTTCGTGATCCGCAATCCCGAGTTCTACTACATGACGCCGAACGAGGTCGGCGACTTCATGGCCGGCGTGCTCGGACCGCTCGCGACCTTCTGGCTGATCCTCGGCTTCTTCCAGCAGGGACGGGAGCTGCGCAATTCCACGATCGCGCTGCGCCAGCAGAGCCGCGAGTTCTCGAAGACCGTCCAGGCCCAGCAGGCGCAGATCAAGTACGACCTCGCCTATCGCCGCTATCAGATCGAGCAGGTCGACCGCTCCAGCCTGCCGATCCTGGAGCTGGAGGTGCTGTCCTGTCACCAGGGCCGCCGCGGCGTCCTCGTCACCTATCTCGCCGTGCGCAACTTCGGCGCCTCGATCCTGGCGCCCTCGCTCCACCGCGAGGACCGCCTGGTCGCGAAGCTGCCGACCCTGTCCTTCGGCGAGGAATACCGCTTCGAGGTCGACCTGCGCGACGGCGCCCGCGAGCGCATGTCGGTCGAGTTCGGCAAGATCGACGACGGCTCTGGACGACAGGCTTGGGTGGTGGTGGCGGACGGCGGGGAGGTCAGGGTCGAGGGGCCTTGAGCGCGGGGCCATGGTCCCCCGTGCGGGACCGTGGCCACCGACCGCGGGCGCCCGCTACCGCTTGATCCGGCTATACTTCGCCCCCTCGACGCTCGCCCCCGCCAGGAGCCCGTCCTGGCCGAAGACGAAGGCGATCACCGGCTGCTCGGCGACGCGGCTCGACGTGCCGAGGCTCGCGCCGCGGTCGAGCAGCGTCACCTCTGCGTCCACCCCGGCGGTCCAGCCGTTCGAGCGGCGGAAGCGCTCCAGCGTACCGCGGTCGAGGAAGAACAGCGCCTGGCTGCTCTCCTGCACGCCGACCTGAAGCCCGACCGAGGCGCCGCCGAGGGCGTAGTAGGCGACCGTGCGCCCGAGCGGCGCGTCCGGGCCGACGCCGAGCCGGAGCGCGCCCTCGCCGTAGCGCCCGCCGAGGATGAAGCCGCCCTTGACGATCCGCGGGATCACGAGAATGCCCACGGCGCGCTCGGCCAGCTCGGCCGTGCCGGGGCGCTCGACGAACAGCCGGCTGAGCGCGAGGTCGACGCGGGTGTCGATCACCGCGGCGTCGGCGGCTCGCGCGGCCGGAGCGGCGAGCACGAGACCCGCGAGCGCGAGCAGGATCGCGGTCGGGCGACGGAACAGGGTCATGGCGCTCTCGTTATCCGGGACGGACGTCGTCCGCCTCTCTGAACCCGAGGGTATGACGGGCGCGAAGCGGGGCGACAAGCCGCGCGGCCGGGACCGGCCGCGGCGACCGGAACCGATCGGGGATGCGATGAACGAGGAACGAGAGAGGGCGGAGGCGTCCGTCAACGTGCTCGGCGAGCGGCTGGAGAGCTGCTCGACCGCGCCGATGACCGGCTTCTTCCGCAACGGCTGCTGCGACACCGGGCCGCTCGACCGCGGCAGCCACACCGTCTGCGCGGTGGTGACCACGGCCTTCCTCGACTACTCGGCCTCGCGCGGCAACGACCTGATGACGCCGCGGCCGGAGTTCGGCTTTCCGGGCCTCAAGGACGGCGACCGCTGGTGTCTGTGCGCGCACCGCTTCCTAGAGGCCTACGAGGCCGGCGTCGCACCGCGGGTCTCGCTCGTCTCAACGCACCGCCGGGCGCTCGACGTGGTGTCGATGACGGTGCTGCGCGAGCGGGCGCTGGAGCGCAACTAGCGCCCTCCGGCGTCTCGGGTTCACCGCCCTCGGGGCGCCCCGTCCCGCCCGCTCAGCAATGCGTGTCGGGGTCGATGTCGAAGCGGTAGAGCTTGTGGCCGTCGCGGTCGAACAGGGTGAGGTGCGCGACCGACCGCAGAACGAACAGCGTGTCGAGCGCGTCCGTCAGGCAGAAGCGCACCACCAGCTCCCGGCGCAGCGACTGGAAAGACTGGGCGGCGACCTCCTCGCGGGCGACGTCGAAGCGCAGGTCGAAGCGGGCGATCCCGTCGTCGCTCGACACGCCGATCACCGCGATCCCCGGACGCACCGGGATCGGCAGCGCGTCGCGATGCAGCGCGACGAAGGCGGCGAGCCGGCGGTCGCGCTCGGCCTCCGAGCGCGGCGCGTTCGGGCGGCGGATGTAGTCGTAGACCGGATACGTGCCGGTGGCGATCGAGAGCGTGCGCCAGAAGCGGTAGGGCGGCTCCTCCGGCACGAGGCCGGGCACGTACTTGAAGCTCATCGCCGCGGGCGGGCGCGAGACCACCGCCGCGAGTGCGTCGGTGATCGGATCGCCGGTGCTGGCGCCGTTGTAGACGTCGATCAGCGCGCCGTCGCCCTCGCCGAGGATCATCTCGGGCGAGTGGCGGATGATCGAGAGCACCCCGATCATACTGAAGACGACGACAATCCGGTACCACCGGAAGACGCGCAGAATCGTCATGCGCTCCCCCGCGCGACCTGGCAGGCGCGGGATGGCCGAGGTTTGCGGCGGTTTTCGGGCGCGCGGGGGACGCGACGCCGCCCGGGTTCAGACCAGCCGGCTCTGCGCCAGCGCCGCGCGCACGAAGTCGGCGAACAGCGGGTGGGGCGCGAACGGCTTCGACTTGAGTTCCGGGTGGAACTGCACGCCGACGAACCAGGGGTGGTCCTCGATCTCCACGATCTCGGGCAGCCGCCCGTCGGGCGACATGCCCGAGAAGTGGAGCCCGCAGTCCTCCAGCGCCTCGCGATAGCGGATGTCGACCTCGTAGCGGTGGCGATGGCGCTCGGAGATCGCGGTGTCGCCGTAGATGTCGGACACCCGGCTGCCCGAGGCGAGGCGCGCGTCGTAGGCGCCGAGGCGCATGGTGCCGCCCTTGGCGTCCTCGCGGGTGCGGGTGACGGTGCGGTTGCCCTTCAGCCACTCGGCGAGGTGGAAGATCACCGGCTCGAAGCGGCGCGCGTCGTCGTCGCGCCCGGCCTCGTGGTCGAACTCCGCCGATCCGGCGCCGGCGAGGCCCGCGAGGTTGCGCGCCGCCTCGACCACGGCCATCTGCATGCCGAGGCAGATGCCGAGGTAGGGCACGTCGCGGGTGCGCGCGAACTCGGCCGCGCGCACCATGCCCTCGGTGCCGCGCTCGCCGAAGCCGCCGGGCACGACGATGCCGTTAAACCCTTCAAGATACGGCGCGGGGTCGTCGCGCTCGAACACCTCGGCGTCGAGCCACTGGGCATGGACCTTGACGCGGTTGGCGATGCCGCCGTGGGTCAACGCCTCGGCGATCGACTTGTAGGCGTCCTCCAGCGCGGTGTACTTGCCGACCACGGCCACGCGCACCTCGCCGTCGGGGTTGTGGATCGCCTCGACCACCTGCGCCCACATCTCGAGTTTCGGACGCGGCGCGGGATGGATCGCGAAGGCGTCGAGCACCGCCTGGTCGAGCCCGACCTTGTGATAGGCGAGCGGCGCCTCGTAGATCGAGGCGAAGTTCTCGGCCGGGATCACCGCCTCGGGACGGACGTTGCAGAACAGCGCGATCTTGGCGCGCTCGCGCTCGGGGATCGGCGCCTCGGTGCGGCAGACCAGCACGTCCGGCGCGATGCCGATCGAGCGCAGTTCCTTGACCGAGTGCTGCGTGGGCTTGGTCTTCAGCTCGCCCGAGGCGGCGAGCCAGGGCAAGAGCGTCAGGTGGACGAAGATCGCCTGGCCGCGCGGCCTACCTTGCGCGAACTGGCGGATCGCCTCGAAGAACGGCAGCCCCTCGATGTCGCCCACCGTGCCGCCGATCTCGCAGAGCATGAAGTCGACCTCGTCCTCGCCGATGGCGAGCCACGCCTTGATCTCGTCGGTGACGTGGGGGATCACCTGGATGGTCTTGCCGAGGTAGTCGCCGCGGCGCTCCTTCTCCAGCACCGACTGGTATATCCGGCCCGAGGACACGCTGTCGGTGCGTCGCGCCGCGACACCGGTGAAACGCTCGTAGTGGCCGAGGTCGAGATCGGTCTCGGCGCCGTCGTCGGTGACGAACACCTCGCCGTGCTCGAACGGCGACATCGTGCCGGGATCGACGTTCAGATAGGGGTCGAGCTTGCGCAATCGCACCGTGTAGCCGCGCGCCTGCAACAGGGCGCCGAGGGCGGCCGCGCACAGCCCCTTGCCCAGCGACGAGACCACGCCGCCCGTGATGAAGATGTATCGCGCCATGTCTCGCTGCCCCCGCAGATATTGTAGGCGCGCTGCCCGGCGCCGCAACATTGACCACGGGACTTGAGGGATACGGCATTCGCGCGCGGGGGACAAGGCGTGCCGTCGCACGCAGGGGACAGGGCGTGCCGTCGCACGCGGGAGACAAGACACGCCGCAGCGTGCGCGAGGGGAGCGAGGCGTGCCGCCATCGACCGCTCCCCGAGCGAAACGCTCAAGAATCACGCTTGCCTGAGTAAAACGATCGGATATGCTGCGAGAGCGACCCTGAGAGGAGCCCCGCCGATGTGACACGACCCCCTGCGCCCGCGCCGGCGCGCGCCGGACGCGGGAAGCGACCGCGGCGCGGTGCCCGCGGGCGACCCTCCCGACCCCCGCCTCGACGCAGCGGAGGCCTGCGCGCTCCTGCTCTCGACCGCGCGCGACGCGGCGATGCCGCTGCCCTCGCTCGAAGCGCTGATCGACTGGGCGGCCGAGGCGCCCTGCGACCGCGCCTGGAGCGAGGGCGCCGTCTGCCGGCGCGCGGCGGCGGAGCTGTGGCGCGACGGGGTCGAGGGCCGCTCGGCGCTCTGGGGCCTCGTGACGCTCTCGCTCGGCGCGGCGCGGGCGCGGCGCGTGCTCGCCGCCTTCGAGCGCCGGATCGCTCGACGCCTCTGAGCGCCGGATCGCTCGTCGGTCCCGAGCGCCGCGTCGGAGCGTTCGTCTTTCCCGAAAGCCGAAGCCTAGTGCCGGCCCGCGGTGGAAACACCGGGGGCCGGCCGCGTTGACAGACTGAGACGAACATCAAGCGAACATCTGCATGGGAGATGCCCGATGTCCGACGACCGCACCCCCGATCCGAAGACCGAGCCGGTCTCGAACGCGGAGAAGGACCCCGACGCCTGGACCACCGGCGGCGAGGCGATGACCGGCGCGCAGGCCTCCTATTTGAAGACGCTCTGCGAGGAGGCGGGCGAGCCCTTCGACGACACGATCTCGAAAGCCGAGGCCTCCAAGCGCATCGACGCGCTGCAGGCGAAGACCGGACGGGGCTGAGGGACGGCGCCGCGAGGGCCTCAGTCGGCGGGGAAGCGCAGGCGGATCGTGGTGCCTGCGGATCCGCTCGCCACGTCGAGGCTGCCGCCGGCGTGGTCGACGAGGTTGCGCACGATGCTGCCGCCGAGCCCGCCGCCATGGGGCCAGCCGCTGTCGCCGAGGCCGTGGCCGTCGTCGCTGACGACGATGCGCACCCAGGCGTTCTCGCGGCCGACGTCGATTCGCACCTCGCCGGGCTCGCCTTCGGCGAAGGCGTGGCGCAGCGCGTTGGTGACCAGTTCCGACAGGATCAGCCCGATGTTGGCGGCGGCCTTGGCGTCGCTACGCACGTCGTCGATGGTGTTGGTCACGCGCACCGCGATGTTGTCGGAGAGCGCCTGCATCGCGCCGCAGACCCGCGTGAGATAGGCGCCGAGCAGCACGCGCTCGCGCCGGTCGAGCACAGTCTGATCGTTCAGGTGCTCGTAGAGCAGCGCCAGCGTCTCGACGCGCACGGCCAGCGTGTGCGCGGCCTCGCGCGGCTCCAGCCGGCGGGCGTGGTTGCGGATCATCGCCACGATCAGCGCGAGATGGTTCTTGACGCGGTGCTGCAACTCGCGCAGCCGCGCGTCGAGCGCCTGGACCGCCTCGTCGACCATCGGGTTGTCGTAGGGGTACTGGAAGCCGACGAAGTAGCGCGAGGCGTCCTCGTCGTCGCCGACGGCGGTGATCAGCAGCCGGTTCAGGAAGGGCGTGCCGTCGGCGCGGTAGTTCATGATATCGACGGCGATCTCCTCACGCGCGGCGATCGCCGAGGCGAGGGTCTCGACCGTCTTCGGATCGGTGTCGGGCCCCTGCAGGAAGCGGCAGTTGCGCCCGAGCGCGTCCTCGCGCGTGTAGCCGGTGATCTTGCAGAAGGCGTCGTTGACCCAGACGAGCGGGTTGTCGTCGAGGTTCGGGTCCGAGATCGCGACGGCGAGCCTGACGCCGCCGAAAGTGTGCTCGGTCGGATCGCCGAGGACCGTCGGCAACGGGTTCGCGGACGAAGGGTGGCTCATCCCCGGCGCCATCGGCTCCTCGCTTCCAAGCAGCCGCGACGCCCACGGCAGGCGAATCCTACCGCATCATCGCATCGGTTCTCAACGATGCGCTCCCCGGTCGGATCACGTTTTACTTGACTATTTTTCGGAACCACTTTCCGCGGCATGGATAAGCCACAGGTTTCGCCCGTAGACGAGGAAGCCGAGCGACTGGCCGAGGATGAACACGGGGTCGGCGCGGTGAATCGCGTAGGCGAGCAGCACGCCGGCGCCGCCGATCGAGATCCACCAGAACGACACCGGCATCACCGAGGCGCGCGCGCGTTCCGAGGCGATCCACTGAACCACGAAGCGCAGCATGAACAGGGCCTGACCGCAGAGCCCGACGCCAATCCAGACCAGCTCGCCGACCGTCTCGACGCCGAGGAAGGCCATCACCGCGCCGAGCGTGCCGCCCGTCTCCGTGCCCAAGGCGCGGCTCACTCCGCCGCGCGGCGCGCGGCCTCCGGCGTGGTCTCGGTCGTCTCCGGCGCGTCCTCGTCCTCGTCGCGGCTCTCGCGATCCCGGGTCTCGATCGGCAGCAGCTCGGCCAGCCGGCGGCGGCGGATCAGCCACCAGACGCCGAACAGGTCGGTGACGCCCACCGCCGCGCGGCCGAGGTTGGTGTACTTCGATCGCCCCGCCCCGCGGGCGCGGTGGCTCACGTCGACGAGGTCGACGCGGTAGCCCTCGCGCTTGACGAGGGCTGGCAGATAGCGGTGCTGGTGGTCGAAGAACGGCAGCGCGAGGTAGAGATCGCGCCGGAAGGCCTTGAGGCCGCAGCCAGTGTCGCGCGTCGCGTCGGCGAGCAGCTTGGCGCGGATGGTGTTGGCCGCGCGCGAGGCGAGCTTGCGCGAGGCGCGGTCCAGCCGGTCGACCCGCTGGCCGGCGACGAGGCCGAGCGCGTCGGGGCCGTTGACCAGCGGCGCCACCAGCTTCGGGATCTCCTCGGGCGGGTTCTGCCCGTCGCCGTCGAGCGTGCAGCAGATCGGCGCCCGCGCCGCCCTGACCCCCGAGAGCACCGCCGCCGACTGGCCGCAGGGCCGGGCGTGGCGCACGAGACGCAGCCAGGGGTGCGTGTCCTGAGCGGCGAGGATCGCCTCGGCCGTGCCGTCGGTCGAGCCGTCGTCGACGAAGATCACCTCGAACGGCGCGAACGGCGCGCAGGCCTCGCCGATCTCGCGCGCGAGGGTCGCGACGGCGTCGACCTCGTTCAGCATGGGCGCGATCACGGCGATGCGCGGCGTCTCGGTCATCTCGGCCTCCCGTGGAGCGGGTATAGGCGTGGCCCGCCGGCCACGGAAGGGGCCGGCCATCGCGGCGAGGTGAAGCGTGGCGCGCGGGGCTCAACCCCGAGGCGGCGTGCAGGCGTCGAAGCGCTGCAGATCGCGCACGAGGAGGCTCGCCGTCTCGAACCGGCCGCGGTTGTAGTTGAAGTAACGCGCCTCGCCGAGCGCGCGCAGCGCCGGGGGGGAGCCGCCCGAGCGTCGCGCGAGCGCCGCGTCGAGATCGTCGCGCCGCGCGTTCTCGACCAGCGCGAGGGTGCCGGGGCGCTCGATCAACCGCCCGGCGGTCTCCTCCGCGTCCGCGAGGCGGGTGTCGATGCCGGCGCGGAACACGAGCGAGGGCTCGCGATAGCCCAGACTGACGAGCGGACCCGCCCCACAGGGCCGCGCGCGCTCGACCAGCGCCATCAGCCGCGGCGTCGCGAAGGGAGTGTCGAGCGCGGGCAGCCCGAACTGGAGCGCGCTCCAGAGGATCGCCGCCGAGGCGAGCCCGCCCGCCGCCGCCTGCGCGCGAAGCCGCCCGTCGAGCGCGGCACGCGCGGCGAGCAACGCCAGCGCGGCGCCCGCGAGACCGAGGAGCGCGGCCGGCCAGAGCACCCGGCCCTCCAGCACGAGCGGCAGCGCGAGAGCGGCGAGCCCGAGCGCGACCCCCGGCAGGGCGGCCAGCACCGCCATGGTCCACGCCAGCCAGCGCCGCACCGGGGGCACGCCGTCCTCGACATAGGCCGCGACCAGGATCGCGAGCGCGGGGTAGAGCGGCAGGACATAGTGGGGCAGCTTGGTCGGGACCGCTTCCAGCACCAGCCAGAACGGCACGACCCAGGCGCACGCGATCATCACCGCCGTCTCGCGCCTGCGCGCCCAGGCGAAGGCCAGGGCCCCCGGCAACAGGCTCGCGAGCGGCCAGAAGGTGCCCCAGACGATCGCCGCGTAGAGCCCGGGCGGCCCCCAGTGCTTCTCCTGCCCCTCGGCGACCTTGCCGAGGAGGTCCTGCCCGATCGACTCGGCGAAGAAGGCGCCGTCGCTCTCGATCGTGATGGCCACCAGCCAGGGCGCGACCAGCACGCCCGCGAGCGCGAGGCCGGGGAGCGGGCGCAGCGTCGCGAGCGCCGGGCGCCGGCCCGAGAGCGCCCAGAAGGCGCCCGTCGCCAGCAGGGCCACCAGCGGCACGATCGGCCCCTTGAGCAGCACCGCCGCCGCGATCGCGAGCCAGAACCAGAGCCAGTCCCATCGCCCCGCCTGCCCCGTGAGCGCACGCGCCAGCGCGCCGAAGGCGACCACCGCCGTCAGCATCAGGCTCGCGTCGGTCTTGGCGATGGTGGCCTCGACCGCGACCAGCACGGCGAGCGGCAGAGCGAGCCCCGCCAGCACCGCCGCTCGCGCGGAGACCAGCGGGCGCGCGGCCCAGACGGTCGCGAGCGCGGCCAGCACCACCGCCAGCGCCGAGGGCAGACGATAGGCCCAGACGCCCGCGCGCTCGGCGCCGAACGGCAGCGCGGCCGCGGCCTGGAGCCAGTAGATCCCGATCGGCTTCTTCCAGCGCGGGCGGTCCTGGAAGCGGATGTCGACGAGGTCGCCCGTCTCCATCATCTGCTTTGTCGCCTGCACGAAGCGCGCCTCGTCGCGGGCGGTCACCGGCAGCGCGAACAGGCCGGGCAGCACGGCGAGCCCCGCCACGAGGGCGACCAGGGCCACCGCCCGGCCGCGCCGCGCGACCGCCCAGGCGAGCAGCCGGTCGAGCCCGCCGCCGAGCCGGTCGAGCGCCGTGTCGAGCCGGCCGGCGCCCGCGCGCCCCCCGCGCGCGGCGGCGGGCACGCCCACAGTACGCGGGGGGGGGCGCCCCCGGCGGCGCGGACCCGGCGGGGGGGCGCAGGGGGGCCACCCGCCCGGCGGCGGAGGAGCCGCGC